>NZ_KB911514.1:0-363646 GCF_000383535.1 Nocardia sp. 348MFTsu5.1 | reverse complement strand
AGTCGCTGAACGCACCGGACTCGCGGGCCTGTAACCACTCTCGCACGGTCGCCCGGGTCAGGCTGTATTCACGCATCAACCGGGTCTTGGCGCCGCGCTGCACCGCTAGGTCCCAGCGTTGCAGGAACTCAATCCGGAACGCGACCGGGAACGAACGATAACCCTTCGCTGACCTCCCTATCGGCACATCGATCGGGGTATTCAACAAATCCATTGCACACTCCATCCCCACCACCCTTACCACTCCTGGTGTCTTACAACCAGGGTGGCAGGGAGGGTGCAACTGGTGGGTTTGCCTGGAACGGGTGGTTCTGTCGTTGGCTCGAAGGTGTAGCTGTCAGGCGTCGGCCGGTGCCTGCTGCTGCTTCGGTGCAGCCGGCTTGGCGTCGATGCCCGACTCCTTGCGCTGGTCCGGGGTGATGGCCGCCGGAGCGTCGGTCAGTGGATCGATGCCGCCACCGGACTTCGGGAAGGCGATCACGTCGCGGATCGATGGCTGTCCGGCCAGCAGAGCCGTGATGCGGTCCCAGCCGAAGGCGATTCCGCCGTGCGGCGGTGCGCCGAAGGCGAACGCGTCGAGCAGGAATCCGAACTTCTCCTGGGCTTCGTCGTGCGAAATCCCCATGATCTTGAAGACCAGTTCCTGGATGTCGCGTTTGTGGATACGAATCGAGCCGCCACCGATCTCGTTGCCGTTGCAGACGATGTCGTAGGCGTAGGCCAAAGCCGAACCCGGATCGGACTCGAGCACGTCGACCGATTCCGGCTTGGGCGAGGTGAAGGCGTGGTGCACAGCGGTCCACGCACCCGAACCCACGGCCACGTCGCCGCTTGCGGTGGCGTCGCCGGTGGGTTCGAACAGCGGTGCGTCGACCACCCAGGTGAACGCCCAGTCGCCGTCCTTGATCAGGCCGAGCTTCGAGGCGATCTCGCCGCGGGCCGCACCGAGCAACGCACGCTGAGCCTTGGCCGGGCCGGCCGCGAAGAAGACGCAGTCACCGGGGTTGGCGCCGACGTGGGCGACCAGACCGTCACGTTCGGCCTCGGACAGGTTCTTGGCCACCGGACCACCCAGCGAGCCGTCTTCCTGCACCAGCACGTAGGCAAGTCCCTTGGCGCCGCGCTGCTTGGCCCATTCCTGCCAGGCGTCGAGCTGACGGCGCGGCTGGCTTGCGCCACCGGGCATCACGACCGCACCGACGTATGGCGCCTGGAACACCCGGAACGGAGTGTCCTTGAAGTAGTCGGCGCACTCGACGAGTTCGATGTCGAAGCGCAGATCGGGCTTGTCGCTACCGAAACGACGCATTGCATCCGCGTAGGTGATCCGCGGGATCGGGGTCTGCACGTCGTAGCCGATCAGCTTCCACAGTGCGACCAGGATCTCCTCACCAAGCGCGATGATGTCGTCCTGCTCGACGAAGCTCATCTCGATGTCGAGCTGGGTGAACTCGGGCTGCCGGTCGGCGCGGAAGTCCTCGTCGCGGTAGCAGCGGGCGATCTGGAAGTAGCGCTCCATACCGGCCACCATCAGCAGCTGCTTGAACAGCTGCGGGCTCTGCGGCAGTGCGTAGAACGTGCCCGGCTGCAGACGTGCGGGAACCAGGAAGTCGCGGGCTCCCTCGGGCGTCGAGCGGGTCAGCGTCGGAGTTTCGATCTCGACAAAGTCCTGCTCCAGCAACACATTGCGCGCAGCCTGGTTGACCTTCGACCGCAAACGCAGTGCCGCACCGGGACCTTCACGACGAAGATCGAGGTAGCGGTACTTCAGGCGAGCTTCCTCGCCGGGGTTCTCGTCGAGCTGGAACGGCAGCGGCGCCGATTCGTTGAGAACAACCAGTTCGGTGGCGTTGATCTCGATCTCGCCGGATTCCAGGTTGGGGTTCTCGCTGCCGGCCGGACGCTGCTCGACGACACCGGTGACCTTGACGCAGTACTCGGCACGCAGACGGTGCGCAGGCGTGGCGACGGCCTCGTCCCGGAAAACGACCTGCGCGAGGCCGGTGCTGTCCCGCAGATCGATGAAGATCACGCCGCCGTGGTCGCGTCGGCGCGCCACCCAGCCGGTCAACGTCACGGTTTGCCCGGCGTTCGCGGCTCGCAGTGATCCGGCAAATTGGGTGCGCAGCACAATGGTCCTCTCGAAGCTGACGATTTTGTATCGTGCAACATCCTACGGCTGTCTCGTTCGGCCAAGAACGGCACTGCTCATGCAATGCTGGCCGCATGACTTTTCGAGGCGGCGGGCCGTTGAACACCGGCAACGTTTCAGGCGGAGGCGGCGGGCGCGGCAAACTCGCCATCGGCGGTGGAGCAGGCCTGATCATCGTCATCGTGGCAGCCCTGTTCGGATTGGACCCCAACGACCTCGGCCTGGGCAGCGACGGATCGAGTTCCACATCGTCGTCGCAGGACCAATCGGCGATCGACGAACACATCAGCAGCTGCACCATCGAGCAGGCCAACACCGACACGGTGTGCCGGATCGTGGCCACCACCAACAGCCTCGACGCAGTGTGGTCGGACATCATGCCCGGCTACGAACCACCCAAGACGATCATCTTCGAGGGCAGCGTCGACACCGCCTGCGGACCGGCCACCTCCGACGTGGGCCCGTTCTACTGCCCCGGAGACCAGACCGCGTACTTCGATCCCGCGTTCTTCGATGTGCTGAGTGGCCGGCTCGGTGGCGGCGACGGGCCACTCGCCCAGGAATACGTGGTCGCCCACGAGTACGGCCACCACGTCGAATATCTGACCGGCGCGTTGCAGCAGGGCCAGCGAATGGGCTCCGCCGGACCGACCTCGGGTTCGGTGCGGATCGAACTGCAGGCCGACTGCCTGGCCGGCGTCTGGGCGTCCCACGCGGACAAGGGTCCCGACGCGATGCTCGAACCGCTGACGCAGCAGCAGATCAACGATGTGATCAAGACGGCGAAGGCGATCGGCGACGACGCCATCGGTGGCGCTGCCTCCAATCCCGAAGGCTGGACACACGGGTCGTCCGATCAGCGGGTCCACTGGTTCAACGTCGGCTACACCACCGGTGATCCGAACTCCTGCAACACGTTCGAAGCCGCAAGCCTGTGATCCGGTCCAGTGCGATCGACCGGATCGCCGAAGAACATCTCGAGCAGTCCTGCGCTCTCAATCCGATCGAGGCCACGCACCTCGGGGTGACCGGGTACGACGATCGTCTGCCCGACTTCACCCCCGACGGTGAGGCCGAGAGGGTGTCCGCCCGGCGCGCCGCTCTGACCTCGCTGGCGGCAGCGACGATCAGCGACGACGTCGACCGAGTGACCGTCGCGACGATGTCCGATCAGTTGCGTCGCGCGCTGGCCGTCGACGACGCGGGGCTGCGGGTCGGCGAGGTGAACGTCATCGAGTCTCCGCTGCAAGGCGTCCGCGACGTCTTCGATCTGATGCCGACCACCACGCCCGGGGATCAGGACCTGTTCCTGGCCCGGCTGTCGCAGATCCCGTCCTGTGCCCGGTCGATCATCACCGGGATCCGCCATCGTTTGCAGACCGGTCCCCCACTGGTCAGCCGGCAGGTGAATCTGTGTGCGGCACAGGCGGACACCGCAACCGGGTCGATCTTCAGCAACGCCACCGCCATCGAGAGCACCGACAAATCAGGTTTGCTCGACGACCTGCGCGGGCAGGTGGGTGCGGCGATGACCGACCTCGCGGCGGTACTGCGCGATGAGGTACTCCCCCGCACCGTCGACGCCGATGCCGTCGGCCGCGATCGCTACCGACTCCATTCGGCCGAGTTCGTGGGCGCCGACATCGACGTCGACGATGCCTACGCCTGGGGTCTGGACCTTCTCGAATCAATTGTGGCCGAACAGGAAACGTTGGCCCAGCAAATCGCCCCCGGCGCCGGTGTGGCCGGCGCCCTCGAAGCGCTCAACAACGATCCCCGCTACCAGATGACCGACCGCGACGCTTTTGTCGCCTGGATGCAGGACCTGTCCGACCGCGCGACCGAAGAGGTCGGCCGGCTGCACTTCGAGATCCCGGCAGAACTCACGGCGCTGGAGTGCCGCCTGGCACCGGCGGCGACCGGGGTCATCTACTACACGATGCCCAGCGAAGACCTGAGTCGTCCGGGCCGCATGTGGTGGTCCGTGCCGCCGCAGCAGCAGGTCTTCCACACCTGGCAGGAGACCACGACGGTCTTCCACGAAGGTGTCCCCGGCCACCACCTGCAGCTTGGATCGGCGATGGTGAGCCCCGAACTGAACCGGTGGCGCAAACTGGCCTCGTTCACCTCCGGCCACGGCGAGGGCTGGGCCCTCTACGCCGAGCGGCTGATGGGCGAGCTGGGCTGGCTCGACGATCCGGGCGACCGGATGGGGATGCTCGACTCACAGCGTCTGCGCGCCGCCCGCGTCGTCGTCGACATCGGCGTCCACTGCGGTCTGACCGCACCCGCCTCGGTGGGCGGCGGTACCTGGGATGCCGACAAGGCCTGGCAGTTCCTGACCTCCGCGGTGGCGATGGACAAGACCGTCCTGCGGTTCGAACTCGACCGGTACCTCGGATGGCCCGGGCAGGCTCCGTCGTACGCACTGGGACAACGGGTCTGGGAGAAGGCGCGCGACGACTACCTCCGCCGCGATCCCACCCGTTCGCTGAAGGATTTCCACCGCAAGGCACTCGCGCTCGGCGGTGTCAGTCTCGATGTCCTGCAGGCAGAACTGACCTGACCTACCCCGCAAACACGCACCCCCGCAAACGAGCCGGAAATACGAAGACGAGCCGCATATTTGTGGCTCGTCTTCGTATAAGTGGCTCGTTTGGGGGTGGGGCGCAGCTAGCCGGGTGGGTTCTCGGCTGTCGGGAACTCCGGTGTGTGGGCCTGACTTCCCCAGGTCCGGCCGGTGTGCGGGGCCGGCGCCGGATCACCGTCGACGGTGAGGGTGCAGGCGGCCGTACCAGTCGCCATCACCACACCCATCAGGATCGCCGCCCACCGGCGCCTCGCCCCCACGGCCACTATCCCTGGGCCAGCGCCGAATTGATGTGTGTCACAACCTCATCGAGCGCAACGCGCTGCTGCTCTCCGTTGGACAGGTCCTTGAGTTCGACCTGACCGTCGGTGAGTTCGTTCTCACCGAGCACCAGCGCAAACCGCGCACCCGAGCGATCGGCGGCCTTCATCGCACCCTTCAGGCCCCGTCCGCCGTAGGCGATGTCAGCGCGGATGCCGGCCGCCCGGAGACGGCCGGTGATCGCGACCAGCTCATCTTTGGCTGCCTCACCCATCGGGACCCCGAACACCTCGCAGCGCGCATCGCTGACGGCGGCAATGCCTTCGGCCTCCAGCGCGAGCACGGTGCGGTCGACGCCGAGGCCGTACCCGATGCCGGACAACTCCTGCTTGCCACCGAGCTGCTTCATGAGCCCGTCGTAGCGACCACCGCCACCGATGCCGGACTGCGCGCCGAGACCGTCGTGCACGAACTCGAACGTGGTCTTGGTGTAGTAGTCGAGGCCGCGTACCAGTCGCGGGTTCTTCTCGTACGGAACACCGAGACGATCGAGGTGCCCGATCACCGCGTCGTAGTGTTCGCGTGCCGAGTCCGACAGATAGTCGATCATCAGCGGCGCCGATGCGGTCGCCTCGCGAATGTGCGGGCGCTTGTCGTCGAGGACGCGCAGCGGGTTGATCTCCGCCCGACGACGGGTTTCTTCATCGAGGTCGAGCCCGAAGAGGAACTGCTGCAAGGCTTCCCGGTACTGGGGTCGACACGTGTCGTCGCCGAGCGAGGTGATCTCGAGACGGAACCCGGTGAGGCCGAGACGACGGAAACCCTCATCGGCGATCGCGATGACCTCGGCGTCGAGTGCCGGATCGTCGATGCCGATCGCCTCGACACCGACCTGCTGCAGCTGCCGGTAACGACCGGTCTGCGGCTTCTCATACCGGAAGAACGGTCCGTTGTACGACAATTTGACCGGCAGTTGCCCACGATCGAGGCCGTGCTGGATCACTGCCCGCATGACGCCGGCGGTGCCCTCAGGCCGTAGCGTGACCGAGCGATCGCCGCGGTCGGCGAACGTGTACATCTCCTTGGAGACGACGTCGGTGGATTCACCGACACCACGGGCGAACAGTGCTGTGTCCTCGAAGATCGGGAGCTCGATGTGCGAGTACCCGGCGAGCCGCGCAGCCCGCGTCAGGGTGTCGCGGACCGCAACGAACTGCGCAGACTGCGGTGGCACATAGTCCGGTACACCTCGTGGAGCCTGGAATCCGGCATTCACAGCCCGTGACGTCCCTTCTTGGGTAGATCGGCCGCACCTGACGCGGTCAGGTCGGCAAGGAATGGGTTGGTGGCGCGTTCGCGACCGATGCTGGTCTGCTCGCCGTGGCCCGACAAGACCACTGTGTTGTCGGGCAGGGGCAGCAGCCGGTCGGCGATCGAGTCGAGGAGTTGCTGATGGCTGCCATTGGGCAGATCGGTGCGCCCGATCGAACCGGCGAACAGCACATCACCTGAGAAGCACACCGGCACAGTGCCCTCGGGGGTGTCGACGTCGATACCGAAAAGCACTGAACCCAGGGTGTGACCGGGCGCGTGGTCGACGGTGAACGTCAGACCCGCGACGTCGACCGGTTCGCGGTCGATCAGTTCGATGACTTTTTCGGGCTCCCGGAACTCCGTGTCACCGATGATCGACGACATCGCCCGCCCGATTCCACGGCCCGGATCGGCCAGCATCGGCCGGTCGTCGGGATGGATGTAGGCCGGGATGGCGAATTCGTCACAGAGTTCCGCGGCATTCCAGGTGTGGTCGAGGTGGCCGTGGGTCAGCAGGACGGCCACCGGGTTCAGCTGATGCTCGGAAAGTATCTCTCTGACCGCCGGTGCCGCATCCTGACCTGGGTCGATGATGATCGCATCGTTGCCGGGTCCGCTCGCCACCACATAACAGTTGGTGCCGAACATACCGGCGGGGAAACCCGTGATCAGCATGGTCTGTTCTCCTGGGTCGTAAGGGCGTTTCCCACCATCATCCCAGCACGGCCAAACCTTGTTCGCCACGGCCGTGTGTTCAGGTCCGCGCCTTGTTCGGCGCGCCCGGGCATCGCCCGTATAACGTGCTCTCAGCAAGTGCTGGCAGACTCGCATCGGTGTCCCACACCGGGGCGCGGGCAATCGTAAGACTTCGACGGAGGTTCTCGGCAGTGGCGAGCAACAACGAGCAACGACGGCAAGCGGCAAAACGCAAGCTGGAGAAGCGGTTGGAGCGGCAGCAGCAGGAGGCACGCAGGCGCAAGCTGATCATCATCGGCAGTTCGGTGGCCGTGGTCGTCCTTGTTGCCGCGAGTGTGACCGCGTTCGCCGTCAAAAAGGTGTCCGACGACAACGAGAAGGCGCGCTGGACCGCCTGCGCGTACACCCCGAACGACGCAGACCCGCTGGCGTCGTTGCCGGCGATCGAAGAAGTCCCGGAAGAGCAGCACGCCGAGTACCTCAAGTACAAGGAAGAGCTCACCGCCGGAATGGCCAACAAGCGCACCACCCCGATGCCCGGTGACAAGCAGCTCAAGAGCGGAACGCTCGACGCGGTGTTCGCCACCAGCCAGGGTGATCTGCCCATGACGCTCGAACGTGAGGGTGCGCCGTGCAACGTCGGCGCCTTCGAGACGCTGATCAAGGCCGGGTTCTACAACAACACCACCTGCCACCGCCTCACCACCGAGGGCATCAAGGTGCTGCAGTGCGGCGATCCGACTGCGACCGGTGCCGGCGGACCCGGATGGCAGAGTCCCGATGAGGCGCCCACGAACCTCGCACCAGCAGCCGGCGACACCACCGGCCAGTCCGTCGTCTACCCGCGTGGCACCATCGCCGTCGCCAACAGCGGCAAGGAGAACACCGGCGCCAGCCAGTTCTTCATGGTGATCCAGGACAGCACGCTGGCACCGAGCTACTCGGTCATCGGTACGGTCGACCCCGCCGGACTCGCGGTCCTCGACAAGGTCCTGGCCGCCGGCGTCCAACCCGGAACCGACGGTGCCCCCTCCGCCGACGGCAAACCCGTACTGCCGGTCGATATCTCCACCGCGACCATCACCAACTGAGACCGACAGACTCGGCCGCCCCGATCCCGGGCGGCCGAGTCTGTCGTCCGATTGATTCCGCGCAGTTTGATTTCGAGCAGTTGGATCAGGCGGCCGAGGTCACCCGGTAGACGTCGTAAACACCTTCGACATTGCGCACGACGTTCAGTACGTGCCCGAGGTGCTTGGGATCACCCATCTCGAACGTGAACTTGCTGATGGCCACCCGGTCACGACTGGTGGTCACCGACGCCGACAAGATGTTGACCCGTTCGTCGGCGAGGACCCGCGTCACGTCAGACAGCAAACGTGAACGGTCCAGCGCCTCAACCTGAATGGCGACCAGGAACACCGACGACGGTGAGGGCGCCCACTTGACGTCGATGATCCGCTCGGCCTGCTCGCGCAGTGACCCGGCGTTGGTGCAGTCGGTGCGGTGCACACTGACGCCGCCGCCGCGGGTGACGAACCCCATGATCTCGTCGCCCGGGACCGGGGTGCAGCACTTGGCCAGTTTCGCGAGCACACCTTCGGCACCCGGAACCACCACGCCGGCATCACCGGTCTGTCGGACCGGCGACGGCATCGTCGACGGTGTGGACCGTTCGGCGAGTTCCTCTTGCGCGGCCTCGATACCACCGAGCTGGGCAACCAACCGGCTGACCACGTGTCGCGCCGACACATGGCCTTCGCCGACCGCGGCGTACAACGCCGAGACATCGGCGAAACGCAGCTCGCTGGCGATCGCACTCATCGAGTCGCTGTTGAGGAGGCGCTGGATCGGAAGTCCGCCGCGGCGAACCTCTTTGATGATCGCGTCCTTGCCGGACTCGAGTGCCTCTTCGCGACGTTCCTTCGCGAACCACTGCCGGATCTTGGCCGTCGCCCGCGGGCTGACGACAAAACCCTGCCAGTCCCGCGACGGACCCGCTGTCGCAGCCTTCGAGGTGAATACCTCGACCACTTCGCCGTTTTCGAGCTTGCGCTCCAGCGCGACAAGTCGCCCGTTGACCCGCGCTCCGATGCAGCGGTGACCCACCTCGGTGTGCACCGCGTACGCGAAGTCGACCGGCGTCGACCCCATCGGAAGGGTGATCACATCACCCTTCGGGGTGAAGACGAAGATCTCCTTGACCGCCAGGTCGTAACGCAGCGATTCGAGGAACTCTCCGGGATCGGCTGCCTCCCTCTGCCAATCGAGCAACTGACGCATCCACGCCATGTCGTCGACCTCTGCGGACTCCGATCCCGCCTTGGTGCCGTTCTTTCCCCGGGTCTCCTTGTACCGCCAGTGCGCCGCGATGCCGAACTCGGCGGTGCGATGCATGTCGCGGGTCCGGATCTGCACTTCCAGCGGCTTGCCCTCGGGACCGATCACCGTGGTGTGCAGCGACTGATACACCCCGAACCGGGGCTGGGCGATGTAATCCTTGAACCGGCCCGCCATCGGCTGCCAGAGCGAATGGACCACGCCCACAGCCGCATAGCAGTCGCGGAGATCGTCGCACAGGATGCGCATGCCGACCAGGTCGTGGATGTCGTCGAACTCGCGGCCCTTGACGATCATCTTCTGGTAGATCGACCAGTAGTGCTTGGGCCGGCCCTCCACCGTCGCGGTGATGCGCGATGCCTCGAGTGACTTGATGATGTCGGCGCGCACGCGCGCCAGATAGGTGTCGCGCGACGGTGCCCGGTCGGCGACCAACCGGACGATCTCCTCGTATCGCTTGGGATGCAGGATCGCAAAAGCCAGGTCCTCGAGCTCCCACTTGACCGTTGCCATACCGAGGCGGTGGGCGAGCGGGGCGATGACCTCGAGCGTCTCCCTCGCTTTGCGGGCCTGCTTCTCGGGTGGGAGGAAACGCATGGTCCGCATGTTGTGCAGCCGGTCGGCCACCTTGATCACGAGCACCCGCGGGTCGCGGGCCATCGCGATGATCATCTTGCGGATGGTCTCGGCCTCCGCGGCATTACCCAAGGCGACCTTGTCGAGTTTCGTGACGCCATCGACAAGGTGGGCCACTTCCTGCCCGAAGTCTTCGGAGAGCTGTTCCAGCGAATAGCCGGTGTCCTCGACGGTGTCGTGCAGCAATGCCGCGACCAGGGTCGTGGTGTCCATCCCGAGGTCGGCGAGAATGGTCGCCACGGCCAGCGGATGGGTGATGTACGGGTCGCCGGACTTGCGGAACTGACCGCTGTGGCGTGCCTCTGCGGTGTCGTATGCCCGTTGCAGCACAGCGACGTCGGCCTTGGGGTAGATATCGCGGTGCAGGGCGACCAGGGGCTCGAGAACGGGCCGGATGGAACTCTTGGTCGCTGTCATGCGACGGGCGAGGCGGGCGCGCACACGCCGCGACGCCGACGTCGATACCGCGGCGCCACCGGTTTTCGGTTCCGACTCTTTGTCACCGGTGGTCACCGATGCAGTCTTGGAAGCCTCATCAGCCATCTGTCACCTCCGTTGTCGCCAAGACTAGTCGTCTCAGCCCGGCGCCAGCGCCGAGATGCCGACGTTGCCGCAGGCCGCGCTGACCGCCTCGCGCCCGCCCAGTCCTTCGAGTTCCATCACCACCGCGATCGAGACCGGGATCGCACCGGCCTGCTTCAGCAGTTTCACCGCTGCGATCACCGTTCCACCGGTGGCCAGGACGTCGTCGATGACCAGGACACGGCGTCCGGTCAGATCCAGCCCGTCCGCCGGGATCTCCAGGCTGGCCGTGCCGTATTCGAGCGTGTACGTCTCGGTCAGCACGGGCGGTGGCAGCTTGCCGGCCTTACGCATGGCCAGCACGCCGGTGCCGAGCTGCAGAGCGACACCAGATCCCAACAAGAATCCGCGGGCATCGATTCCCGCAACGAGGTCCACCCCGCCGACGCCCCCGGACGCCAGCCCCGCAATCACCGCACGCAGTCCCTCGGGATCAGCCAGGACGGGCGAGAGGTCCTTGAATTGGATTCCCGGAGAAGGGAAGTCGGCCACCTTGCGGGTCAGTCGCTCGATCACCGCAAGGGCGTCGTGGCCGATCGCGCTCTGACTGTTCATCTGGTGTGTCCTCAATGTCGTTCGTTCAGCTGTTGGTCAACAGCCACCGGTCGATATTCCATCCCGCGCCCGTTCTGGACATCCCCACCACCACATTGTTCATATTGTCCCCCACCAGTCTCGTCCGCGCCTCCACAAACAGCGGCAACACCGGCATGTCGCGCCACAGCAGCGATTCGATCTCGCGCAGCAACGGGAGCCGCTGCGCCGGCGGCACGGTCACCGCGAGCTGTTCGATCAACGCCGACACCCGCTCGTTGTCGTAGCCGCCGACGTTGATCGGCTCACCGCGCACGAATGCGTAGCTGTCGCGGGTCGGATCGGCAGCACCGGTGGCCGCAAATCCGTTGCCGGAGGCGGTGATCAGGATATCGACGTCACGCCCGAGACTGGCCGGACCGATCTGCGGGCCCGCGTTGTCGGTGACGGTCACACCGGCACGACCACAGCTCGCGGCGATCGCCGACACCATCTGCGCCCGCCGGCTGTCCGGCCCGACATAGCCGATGCGCACGACCAGCTCCGGTCTCCCGGCACGGGCGGCGGCCAGTTCTCGGCCGGCCCGTTCGGGATCGGCCCGCACATACTCTCCACCGAACTGGGCATTCACCGAATCTGACAACAGGTCGTCCGGGCCGAGGATGTGATAGTTGGCAACCTGGGCTCCCCGACCGAATTCGCGCGCCAGACTGTCGCGGGGAATGCAGGCGGCAAATGCCCGCCTCACGGCGGCATCGGCGAACACGCCTCCACGCGAAAAGACCAGACGTTCGACACCCAGCGACGACATCGTCACCACCTGCGCCACGGGAGGAAGCGATTCGGCGTTCGCCTGGACGCGGGGCGCAGGATCGACGCCGTAGGCACCGGTCGCGATGTCGAGGACATCGACGGACCCGGCGTCTCCCCCGGCGATCTCCTCGGTCATCTCGGTCTGCCTCGGCCACACAGTGATTCGATCCGTGGCCGGTGGATCACCCCACCAGCGAGTGTTGGCGGTCAGGACCAGCCCGTCATCGTGGGTGTACTCCTGGACCCGCAGCGGTCCCAGCGCCGGATATGGGTCGGGCCCGACCTCCCCGGGCAGCAGCTTCCACGCCCCGTTCCACACCCGGGCCAGTTCGGCCTTGGCACTCGGGTCGGATCCGGTGATGACGTCGACGACTGACGAAATGCCCATCTTCGCGGTGATCACCTGGGGTGGCAGTAAGGTGCCGGCGCCGAAGAGCGCCTTCCAATCCTTGTATGCGCGACCGCTTTTGAACGTGACCGACGCCGTCCGGGCTCCGGCCTGGCAATCGACACTCTCGATGTCGCGATATCCGGCAGTGGTGTCCACGTCGAACCCGCCGACGGCGCCACTGTGCGCCGCCCACGCCAGCATCAACGCGTCACAGGTCAAAGGCACTCCGTCGCTGTACACGGCCAGCGGATTGACCTGATACCGGACAACCAGCCGCCCGGTGTCGCTGTCGGTCACCACCGCGGTACCGATGTCGGTGTCCGCGAGAACGCCGCCGTCGGGTCCCAGGTAACTGAAGCCCGGGAGTACCCGCGACAACGCCATCAGCGAACCCTCGGTGGACCCGCCCAACGATCCCGGGTTGTATGTCGTGACCGCGCCATCGATGACGTAGTTGACGGTGTTCACCGGCGGGTCCGAGCAGGCCGTGACCGACCCCAGGACGCATGCCCCCGCGATCGCCATCGCCAGGAACCCATGGCTTCTCATCGACGTGAGGCTATTGCTTGCGCCTGCGCTTGCCCGAAGGACGCGCCCCTGGCTCCGGAGTACTTCCGGGGCGCGCGGCCCGCTTGGTCGTCGGTGCCGTCTTGGTCAGCGTTGTGGTGGCCGCCGACCCATTGGTCTGCGCCTTGCTGGTGGCGACCGCACGCTGTTCGCGTTCGGCCCGGCGCGTCAAAACCTTGCGGGTGTGCGCACTGATGTCTTTACGACGCTCCTTCAGCGTCACCAGCAGCGGTGTGGCGAAGAATATCGACGAGTAGGTACCGGTGATGACACCGACCATCTGGACCAGGCCCAGATCCTTCAAGGTGCCGACACCCAGCAGCAAGACCGCGATCAGCATCAGCGAGAGCACGGGCAACACCGAGATGATGGTGGTGTTGATGGATCGCATCAGCGTCTGGTTCACCGCGAGGTTCGCCTGCTCGGCGTAGGTGCGTCGCGTCGTCTGCGTGACCCCTCGCACGTTTTCCTCGACCTTGTCGAAGACGACCACCGTGTCGTAGAGCGAGAAACCCAGAATCGCGAGGAACCCGATGACGGTGGCCGGTGTCACCTCGAATCCCACCAGTGAATAGATACCGGCGGTGGTGACGATGTCGAAGATAAGCGCAGCCATCGCGGCCAGCGCCATCTCCTTGTCGAACCGGATCGCGATGTACCCCGTGACGACTATCAGGAAGACGATGAGCGCAATGATCGCCTTCTTGGTGATCTCACCTCCCCAGGTGGAACTCACCTCGGAGGAGCTCACGTCGTTGGGTGCCAGGCCGAACTCCTCGGCCAGCGCCGAGTTCACCTTCACCACGTCCCGGGCCCCGAGGGTCTCGGTACGGATCTGCACCGTCTTACTGGATCCGGAACCCGCGGTCTGCACCGATTCCGGGTCGCTGCCCATCACGCCGGCGTAGGCGTCCTCGACCTCCGAGACGGTGACACCATCCGACATCGGGAACGAGATCTCTGTCCCGCCCTCGAAATCGATGCCGAGGGTGAAACCTCTGATCCCGATACTGGCCAGCGAGATGACCATCATCGCCAGCGTGATCGCGTACCACATACGGCGTTTGCCGACGATTTGGAACGCACCGGTACCGGTGTACAGGCGAGACAGCACCGAGCGGTTGGTGGCCGAGACAAAGTCCGCGTCACTCGTGGGCGCCAGGCGATCGGCTTCAGCCATTGCGCACACCTCCTGAGGTCGAAGTCGGACGATCCGCGGCAGCAGCCTGACGGCGCTCGCGCGCCACTTCGGTGACGGCGCCCAGTCCATTGATGTTGGGTTTGGAGAGGAACTTCGACCGTGATGCGTAGACCACCAGCGGGTAGGTCACCAAGAAGACCACGACGACGTCGAGGATGGTGGTGAGTCCCAGTGTGAACGCGAAGCCGCGAACCTCACCGATCGCCAGGAAGTACAGCACGCCCGCCGAAATCAAGCTGACCATGTTACCGGACCAGATGGTCCGTTTCGCGCGTGCCCAGCCCCGCGGAACCGCGGAGCGGAAGCTCCGGCCTTCGCGCATCTCGTCCTTTATTCGTTCGAAATAGACGACAAACGAGTCGGCGGTCATACCGATACCGATGATCAGACCGGCGATACCTGCCAGGTCCAGCGAGAAGTCGATGTAGCGACCGAGCAGCACCATGATGCCGTAGACCATGATCCCGGACAGCACCAGCGAGAGGATCGTCAGGATTCCGAGCATCCGGTAGTACAGCAGCGCATAGATGAAGACGAGGATCAGACCGACGAGTCCGGCGATCAGACCGGCCTTCAGCGACGACCAGCCGAGGGTGGCCGAGACCGTTTGAGCGTCCGACGCCTCGAAGGACAACGGCAGCGAACCGTACTTGAGGACGTTCGCGAGGTCTTTCGCCTCACTCTGGCTGAAGTTGCCGCTGACCTCGGTGGTGCCGCTGATGGCGCCGTTGATCTGGGGTGCGCTGACAACCTTGGAGTCGAGCGTGAAGGCCGTCTGCTTGCCGATGTTCTGGGCCGTGTAGCTGGCCCATCGTTCGCTGGCACCGCCCTTGTAGTCCAGTCGCACGATCCAGGCACCGGTGCCCTGCGTGGTCCCGGCCTCCGCCGAATCGATGTCACTGCCCTTGAGGATCTGCGGCTCGAGCAGGTAGACCTGCGTACCGTCTTCGGAACAGGTCACCAGGTATTGGGCGGGATCGTCGTTGCCCTGCAACGGATCCGGGACCGCCGGGTCACAGTTCATCTGCGGCATGTAGGCGATGAGAGGGGCGGTGTCGGCGTCGGCGGGAGCCTGCCGCAACTTCTTCGCCTCCGCGATCGCCTCTTCGGACGTCTGGTTCTCGGGTGGCGGCGCAGCGTTCGGTTGCGGGGTGGCGGCCTGCACACTGGCGACCGGACGGACATACAGCAGCGCCGTCTGTCCGAGGGTCCGCGCCTGCTGACCGTCGTCACCGGGCACCGTGATCACCAGATTGTCACCGGTGATGACCACTTCGGAGCCGGAGACGCCGAGTCCGTTGACACGGTTTTCGATGATCTGCTTGGCCTTGTCGAGCTGATCTCGACTCGGTGAACTGCCATCGGGGGTACGAGCGGTCAGCGTGACCCGGGTACCACCCTGCAGGTCGATACCCAGCTTGGGTGTCGGATCTTGACTGCCGGTGAAGAACACCAGGCCATACACGACGATCATCAATAAGAAAAAGACGATCAAAGACCGTATAGGCGGTGCCTCACGGTTCGACGACGATGCCACGCTGCCTACGTCTCCTCGGTTGTTCTAGAAACCCCATGCAGACCGCAGGGGCGCCTGCCACGGTACGTGTCGCGATCACAGTAGTGTCGCGACACCTCCCTGGAAGGCGCCCCGGTACGGGCTGCGTACTTACGCTTTGTCTTGGTCTTCGTGCGGCTTCTCCAGGCTGATGCTGGTGTCATCGCCGTCGGAGCTGCCGCCGAGGTCGTCGTCGTCATCGTGGATGCCGTTGTATTCGATCTCGACATCGTCACCGATCAGACCGACACCCGGGTAGCTGTCGGCGAGATCTTCGGAGTGGACGACCTCGCGGATGGCAAGACGATTCCAGCGAGAGACGAAGCCGTCGGCGATCTCGATGTCGACGGTGCCCTCGGCCAGTCCGGTCACCGTGCCGTACACGCCCGACGTGGTCTGGACGCGGACACCGACCTGCAGGGACTCCTGCATGGTCTTGGCTTCCGCCGACGCCTTCTTCTGGCGGCGGATGGACAGGAACATCATGCCGACCAGGAAGACCAGCAGTAGGGGGAATAGCAATTCCATGAGGTGTGTTCAGTCCTTGCTTTGTAATCCGTGGTCGCGAGAAATGCTCGCAATCACTGACCAGTGTGCCACCACCGCCGGATCAGTCCGATTCGGCATCGGATGAGGACGCCTCAGATGTCGCCGGCGTCCGGCGAATCGAAGAGCGAAACCACGCCCGGGCCGTCATCCCGGGCCCGCACACCGAAGGCTGCGTTGAGCGCTCCGGCCGGTGGTGTCAGCCCCAGGTGGTGCCACGCCGCGGCCGTCGCGACACGGCCGCGAGGGGTCCGGGCGATCATCCCCGCGCGTACGAGGAATGGTTCGCACACCTCTTCGACGGTGGCGGGCTCCTCGCCCACGGCCACCGCAAGGGTCGAGACACCCACCGGTCCCCCACCGAAACCCCGGATCAGGGCAGCCAGGACAGCGCGGTCCAGACGGTCGAAGCCGAGTTCGTCCACGTCGTAGACCGTCAGCGCGGCTCGCGCCACGGCCAAGTCGACCACACCGTCGGCCCGCACCTCGGCGTAGTCACGGACGCGCCGCAACAACCGGTTGGCGATACGTGGGGTGCCCCGCGACCGCGACGCGATCTCGGCGCCGGCATCGGCCTCCAGGGTGATCCCGAGAATTCTCGCCGCGCGATGCAGCACCCGTTCGAGTTCGCCGGTGTCGTAGAACTCCATGTGCGCGGTGAATCCGAATCGGTCTCGGAGCGGACCGGTGAGGGCACCGGAACGAGTGGTGGCGCCGACCAGCGTGAACGGTGCGACGTCGAGCGGGATCGACGTGGCACCCGGGCCTTTGCCGACGACCACGTCGACGCGGAAGTCCTCCATCGCGAGGTAGAGCATCTCCTCGGCGGGCCGGGCGATCCGGTGGATCTCGTCGATGAACAGGACATCGCCCTCGACGAGATTGGAGAGCATCGCGGCGAGATCGCCGGCACGCTCGAGTGCCGGACCCGACGTGATCCGCAGTGGGGAACCCATTTCCGAGGCGATGATCATCGCCAGCGATGTCTTGCCGAGTCCGGGCGGACCCGACAGCAGGATGTGGTCGGGTGTCCCGCCACGCCCGCGGGCCGCCTGCAACACGAGCTCGAGCTGTTCACAGACTCGCGGCTGTCCGATGAAGTCGCCCAGGCTCCGTGGCCGCAGGCTGTTGTCGAGGTCGGCGTCGCCCTTGATCCGGGCGGCGTTCACGGTACGGCTGTCGGTGTCACCTGATCCGGAACCGAAGTCGTCCCCGACGCTGTCGTCGTCTGGGTCGATCATGTGGTCTCATCCATGATTTGGTCTTGCCCAACTCATTTGGTCTTCCCCAGTGACGCCAGGCCGGCCCGCAACACCGTTGCCGAATCTGCATCGGGATTCTCTGCGAGGACCGCGATGACGGCCTTTTCCGCCTGGGCCTCGGCGAACCCGAGCCCGACGAGGGCCTCGGTGACCTGATCTCGAATCGTGAAGCCCGACACCCCGGCCGCACCACCGGATTCGGTATGCGGACGATCGACCTTGTCCCGCAGCTCGACAACCAGACGCTCGGCGACACGCTTGCCGATGCCCGGGACGGTCATCAACGCCTTGGTGTCGCCACCGGCCAGGGCCTGGCGCAACGCGTCGGGTTCGAGAACCGCGAGGGTGGCCATCGCCAACCGCGGACCGACCCCGGTCACCGTCTGCAACAACGTGAACAGCGAGCGCGCATCGGGTTCGGTGAAGCCGTACAACGTCATCGAGTCCTCGCGGACGATCATCGTCGTCAGCAGGGTGGACTCGACGCCCCGCCGTACCGAGCCGGCGGTACTCGGCGTCACCAGGACCTGGTATCCGACACCGCCACAATCGATGACCACGTGGTCGAGTGCCACGTCGACCACCGGACCACGAACCGATGCGATCATCGCGCTGCCGCCTTCTTCGCCACGGCGACCTTCTTTGCCTGGGCAACCCGTTCGCGATATGCCTTCTGTTGCGCCAATGCCTGCGCCTGAGCTGCTTCCATCCGGTCGGCGATGGGCCCGCGCCAGCAGTGACAGATCGCCAGTGCCAGGGCATCGGCCGCATCAGCCGGTTTGGGTGCCTGCTGCATCCCGAGGATGCGGGTCACCATGGCTGTCACCTGCGCCTTGTCGGCGCGACCGCTACCGGTGACCGCGGCCTTCACCTCACTCGGGGTGTGAAAGCGCACCGGGACCCCGCGCTTGGCCGCGGCCAGCGCGATCACGCCTCCGGCCTGCGCCGTGCCCATGGCGGTACTCACCTGCTGCTGCGCGAAAACACGCTCGATCGCCACCACATCCGGCTCGTGGATATCGAGCCAGTGTTCGGCGGCGAGATGGATCGCGAGCAGACGCTTCTCGAGCGGCATGTCAGCCGGTGTACGCACCACATCGACGTCAAGAGCCGTCACGGCGCGGCCGGAACCGGATTCGACCAGGGCGATCCCGCATCGGGTCAGCCCCGGGTCAACACCCATCACGCGCATGAATCCCCACCTTCGACAAACGACCACCAGGAAACGAACAACTGTTCGATATCCTAGCGGTCGCGTCGAGCGTGCCGAGGCAACAACACGCGTGTCAGTCGTCTTGTTCGAGTTCCGCGAGCACTTCGTCGCTGATGTCGACGTTGGAGTAGACCTCTTGCACGTCGTCGGAGTCCTCGAGGGCGTCGATCAGGCGGAACACCTTGCGCGCTCCGTCTGCGTCGACCGCGACCTCGACAGATGCGCGGAAACTCGCGTCCGCGGACTCGTAGTCGATGCCGGCCTCCTGCAGGGCGGTCCGAACGGCCACGAGATCCGTTGGCTCACTGAGGATCTCGAAGGTGTCACCGAGATCGGTGACGTCTTCGGCGCCGGCGTCGAGGACTGCCATCAGGATGTCGTCCTCGGTCTGGCCGGCCTTTTCGAGGGTCACGACACCCTTGCGGTGGAACAGGTACGACACCGAACCCGGATCGGCCATGTTGCCGCCGTTGCGGCTCATCGCGGTGCGCACCTCGGTGGCCGCGCGGTTGCGGTTGTCGGTGAGGCACTCGATCAGGATCGCGACACCGTTCGGGCCATAGCCCTCGTAGGTGATGTTCTGCCAGTCGGCACCGCCGGCCTCTTCGCCGCCGCCACGTTTCCGGGCGCGTTCGATGTTGTCGTTGGGCACCGACGACTTCTTTGCCTTCTGAATGGCGTCGTACAACGTGGGGTTACCAACCGGGTCGCCGCCACCGGTGCGTGCGGCAACCTCGATGTTCTTGACGAGCTTGGCAAACATCTTGCCGCGCTTGGCATCGACCACCGCCTTCTTGTGCTTGGTGGTCGCCCATTTGGAGTGGCCGCTCATTGGCGCAAGCCCCTTTCGTACAACTCTGGTCATCTGGCATGAAGGTGCGGATCGATCCTACTCGCAGTGCTACCGGGCAGATCTGACCATCTCGGCAAAGTATTCGTGGACCCGTAGATCGCCCGTCACCTCGGGATGGAAGGACGTCGCGAGGACGTTGCCCTCACGCACCGCCACCACCCGGCCGGCGGCCGGACCGTCGGGCACCGTTCCGAGCACCTGCACGTCCGGCCCAGTCGACTCCACCCACGGTGCGCGGATGAAGACCGCCCGCATCGGGCCACCGGCGACGCCCTCGAGTTCGAGGTCGGTCTCGAATGAGGCCACCTGGCGTCCGAATGCGTTGCGGCGCACCGTTATATCGAGTGCATCTAGATGCTGGGCATCGGGCCGGGTGTCGAGGATGTTGCTGGCCAGCATGATCATCCCGGCGCAGGACCCGTAGGCCGGCAGGCCTTCGGCAAGTGCCTTGCGCAGCGGGTCGAGGAGATCGAGGATCACCAGCAGCTTGCTCATCGTCGTCGACTCGCCGCCCGGGATGACGATCCCGTCGATCTCGTCGAGTTCACTCGGACGGCGGATCGAGCAGGCCTCGGCCCCGGCCTTGGTCAGCGCATGGTGATGTTCACGAACATCACCTTGTAGTGCGAGGATGCCGATCCGTGGCGCCCTGCTCAACTCGGCCGCTTCGCGTGCTGATCTTTCGGAACCGGACGTCCGGTGCGGGTCAGACCCTCCTGGGTCACGGCGGCCACCATCACGCCATTCTGGTCGTAGATCCGGCCTTGGGTCAGCGACCGACCGCCACCGGCCGACGGCGAGGTCTGGTCGTACAGCAGCCACTCGTCGGCGCGGAACGGACGCAGGAACCACATCGCATGATCGAGGGAGGCGAATTGTGCATCCTCGTCGGGATGCGGGACCTTGGCCGAACCGAGCAGCGTCATGTCGCTCATGTACGCGAGCGTGCAGACGTGGAATACCTGGTCATCGGGCAACCGGGTGCGGTACTTGAACCACACCTGCTGCTGGGCGGCGAGGACCTTGCTGCCGATCATCTCGTCCTGCGGCACGATCCGGACATCGAAGTTCTGCCATTCCCGATATGGCGCCTTGAGTTCGGGGTCCTCTTCGGTCAGCAGGTCGACGAGCTCATCGGGTTGCTTGACCTTCGGCATCGTGTCCTGATGCTCGTACCCTTGGTCGTCGACGTGGAAGGACGCCGACATCGTGAAGATCGGAAGCCCGTCCTGCACGGCGGTCACCCGGCGGGTGCAGAACGACCGTCCGTCGCGGATCCGATCGACGAGATACACGGTCGGTTCCGTCGGATTGCCGCCCCGCAAGAAGTAGCCGTGAAGGGAGTGGACGCGGAAATCGTCGTCCACGCTCCTCGTGGCCGATACCAGCGCCTGCCCGGCGACCTGCCCGCCAAAGGTGCGTTCGAGAAAGCTCGGGTACACCTTGCCCCGGTAGATGTCCTTCTCGATCTGCTCGAGTTGGAGGATCTCTTCGATCATCGCCATGAGGTTGACCCCTTTCTGACGACGATTATTGCCCACGTGTCGTCAGGGGCCGATCCCAACACCCGGTCGTGGTGTTCTACAGGTCGTCGATGGAGACGATCCCGTCCTGGATGGCGCGCGCGACCAGTGCCGCCTTGGTGGAGGCTCCGCGCCCGACCTCGTTGTACTTCACGCGGATTCGCGCGAGGTGCGTGTTGACGGTGCCCAGCGAGATGAAGAGTGACTCGGCCACAGCGGATTTCGAGTCGAGGTTCAGCCAGGCCCGCAGGACCTCGACCTCGCGCTGCGACAGCTTCGGCTTCGGGTATGACCGCGTCACAACCGAATCAACCGGGGCCGAGACCGACGGCCGGGGTGACGTCGGAGCGCCGGGTGTGGTGCAGACCCCTACCGGCCGGCCGGGAAGTGGCATCGTGCGCTGAGCCAGCCGGGCCAACGCCTCTTCACGGGTCATCCTCGCCGGAGGAGCCTGGCGATAGCCGCCGCGGGAACGGGTCGGCGCGTGAAAGGTGTTGTGCAGTACGGTCATCACGGTCTCCTACTAAGTGTTGGGCCAACTCGCTGCGCTGCGGCGTGCTGTGGAATGTCACAACACTAAAACCGCCGCGAACCGGTGTCGATGGGGAGAACTACCCACCCCATCTGCGCAGGTAAGACCACTTTTTCACGGGAGCACACAAATATCGTGCCCCATCGGGCACACTTGCGGACTTTCAGTTGCTCGCAGCACCATTCAGACGGGCCTCGGCGTCGATCATCGGAAGATCGGCGCGGGTCACCACGCGCGAGGCGACGGCGTATTCGACGAGTTTGACCCGACGGTTGCTGGCGAGACGACCTGATCCGCCCCGCATTCCGGTGACACCGATCTGATCGAACTTGTCGCAGACGTTGTCGAGTTTGCGATTGAACTTCGTGATCGACCAGCCCAGCCTGGCCGCGGCCTGCGCGGACGACGGAATGGAACTCGCACCGGTGCCGCTGCGTCGCAGCACCTCTTCGGCCAGCACCACGATGAGTAGCTTCTGACTCTCGGTCAGCGACACCACACCGATGGTGGCCTCCCCGCCGGCCGTCGGTTCGCCCGGCGGATCGAGGGCGACCAAAGGTGCTGTGCTCGAATGGATGTCGAGTTCATAAGTGGTGGGTCCCGCGGAGAAGACCACCGCGGTCACACCGGATATCAACGGAATGCTCGCGCCGGGTGCCAGCGTCGCCTGAAACCCGGCGTCGCCGGCCACCACACCCGCCGACAGGTGGGACCCGACGTTGGACAGCCACCACAGATCCTTTTCGAAATGGATCATCAGGAACTTGCGGTGCAGATACGGGTTGTCGTCGACATCCAGATCGGCGTCACGACCGATGTGAAAGGGCTTCTCCGGGTCGAGCGGGTATCGCTCACCGCAGTAGTCGACGAACGACTGCTGCGGCGCAACCATCGGCACGCTCACCGAACGGGGGGTTCGACAAGTTCCGGAACCGCCGTGACATCGGCGATCGCGACGGTCACGTTGTCGCGGCCGCCCGCTTCCAACGCGGCCGCGACCAGCGTCGTGGCAGCTTGCGTCGGATCGGCGTATTCGGCGAGGATCTGGGCGATCACGATGTCGGCGAGTTCCCCGGTCAAACCATCCGAACACACCAGGATGCGGTCGCCGACGGCCACCGGGAAGGTGAAAAAGTCGGCTTCTTGTTCCATGCCGGCGCCCAGCGCCCGCGTGATCACGTTGCGCCGGGGGTCGACCCGGGCCTGCTCGGCGGTCAGATAGCCGGCATCGACGAGCTCCTGCACCTGCGAATGGTCCACGGTGACCTGTTCGAGGCGGCCCGCGGCAAACCGATAAGTGCGCGAATCGCCGATGTTCAGCACCAGCCAGTGCGGCACGCCGTCGTTGTCGGCCAGCAGTGCACCGGTGATGGTTGTGCCCGCATGTCGTGAGGACTCGGTGTCGATGCGTTCGATCTGCTGCTGCGCTTCGTTGAGCAATTCGACCACGGAATCACGGGTTCGGTTGATTCCACTGATCGCGGTCGCCGACAAAGCCATCAGCGCGGCCTCACTGGCGAGCTCGCCACAGTCGTGACCACCCATACCGTCGGCGACGAGGATCATCCCGGGCGCGACCAGCGCCGCATCCTCATTGGTCTCACGCAAGAGGCCGACATCACTGACGAGTGCCCAGGCGATCGAGACCTGACCGAACTCACCTGTACCGCTGCGGGTTTCATTCCGAACCGCCCCGGTTGTCTCCATGCTCATCGAGCTCCGCCTTCAGGTCTTTTGGTCAAGTGCGCCAACAAGTATCAATCTGCCACGTCAAAGCTCGTCTGCGCGGCCCAGAAACGTGCTGGTCTGATCATCCACAATCGACCCGCGTCACGCAGTGAATTGGTACGCGTGTCGGCAGAAACAGGTGCCACCGGGCCGCCGTGTGGCGGACCGGTGGCACCTGGTCCGGTACTCGATCGAACTGATGCAGTGGCTACCAGCCGCGCTCGGCGAGGCGGTGCGGCTCCGGGATGTCGTCGACGTTGATGCCGACCATCGCCTCACCCAGTCCGCGCGAGACCTTGGCCAGCACGTCGGGATCGTCGAAGAAGGTGGTGGCCTGCACGATGGCCGCCGCACGCTGGACCGGGTTGCCGGACTTGAAGATGCCCGAACCGACGAACACACCCTCGGCACCGAGCTGCATCATCATCGCGGCGTCGGCCGGGGTGGCGATACCGCCGGCGGTGAACAGGGTGACCGGCAACTTGCCGGCCTCGGCGATCTCGACAACGAGGTCGTACGGTGCCTGCAACTCCTTGGCCGCCACGAACAGTTCGTCCTTGGGCAGCGAAGTCAGCCAACGGATCTGATCGCGGAGCTTGCGCATGTGGGTGGTGGCGTTCGAGACATCGCCGGTTCCGGCCTCACCCTTGGACCGGATCATCCCGGCCCCCTCGGTGATACGGCGAAGCGCCTCACCCAGATTGGTGGCACCACAGACGAACGGGACGGTGAACTGCCACTTGTCGATGTGGTTGGCGTAGTCGGCCGGGGTGAGCACCTCGGACTCGTCGATGTAGTCGACACCGAGGCTCTGCAGGATCTGTGCCTCGACGAAGTGTCCGATGCGGGCCTTGGCCATCACCGGGATGGACACGGCCGCGATGATCTCGTCGATCATGTCCGGGTCGCTCATCCGGGAGACGCCACCCTGGGCGCGGATGTCGGCGGGCACGCGCTCGAGTGCCATGACTGCGACAGCACCGGCATCCTCGGCGATCTTGGCCTGCTCAGCATTGACCACATCCATGATCACGCCGCCTTTGAGCATCTCGGCCATCCCGCGCTTCACCCGCGCGGTGCCGGTGCCGGAAGCTTCCGGGCTCACCGCGGAACCAAGGTCTGGGGCACTGCTCACGTCAAATACTCCTACATTGCTAGTAGCTACACAGTCACAAATAATCCTGGACTTCCAGTCTAGGCTTCGTCGGGTCCAGGTGGACTTTCGGTCTGTCGATCAGACCGCTGCGCGCTCCACGATCTCGAAGTACATCGGGACCGGTGCGGTACCACCGAGGTGAAGCCATCGCACCGGGCGGCGATTGCGCAGGGCGAGGGTATCGCGGACGGCATCGTTGTGGAATCGACGGGCGATCATCACCCGGGTCTCGGCGTCGGCGAGTTCGGTGACCAGTTGCGAGCGCAGCGAACCGCTGTCGACCTGCGCCAATGCTGCCGACACCACGTTCTCGGCATCCTCGCGCTCGGCCGGCGGTGCACCTTCGGCCCGGTCGGCCGCCGCGATCAGGGTCTTGCCGTCGCCGCCCAGACCGGCACCGATCGACCGTGCCACGACGGCCCGACGAGCCAATGCCGCGTCGAGGCTCTGCCAGGAGAGGTCGACCCGCACGTGCAGGCGATCGAGCCGGTTGGCAGTCTTGTAGGCCCAGCCGAGACCGGCGAGCACCACCACTGCGACGATCCCCAGGATCAGGACTGTCAGTGCTGAAATGGTCATTCTTCGACTACCACCTTGCCCGCCGCCACTGTGACCGCGTCGTAGACCCGCAGGATCTGATCGGCCACCTGCGACCAGTCGTATCGCGCAGCACGCTGCTCGGCCCGCTCGACCATGGCGCAGCGACTGGCATCGTCACCGAGCGCCGCGATGATCCCGAAGGCAAGCTCTTCCGAATCGCCGATTTCGACCAGGACTCCCGAACGCCCGTCGTCCAGGACCCGGCGGAACGCGTCGAGTTTGCTCGCGACGACGGCCGCACCGGCGGCCATCGCCTCGACCAGGACGATGCCGAAACTCTCGCCGCCCAGGTTGGGTGCGCAGTACACATCCGCCGACCGCAGTGCGCGCGCCTTGGTCTCGTCGTCGACCTGACCGAGGAACACCAGATGCTTCGCGAGTTTCCCGGCCTTGCCGCGCAGGGTGCGTTCGTGACCGCCGCCGACCACCAGGACCTGGACGTCGGGGTACCGGGCGACCACCGCGGGAAGGGCACCGATCAGGACATCCATCCCCTTTCGGGGTTCGTCGTACCGGCCGAGGAACAGGACCGTCTTACCCCGGCGCGGGTAGCCCTCGAATGGTTCGGCGTCGGAGAAAGACCGGACGTGAACCCCGTTCGGGATCTCCACCGCATCGGAGCCGAGCGATTCCATCTGCCATCGGCGAGCGAGTTCGGACACGGCGATCTTGCCGGCGATACGCTCGTGATAGGGCCGCAGAATTCCCTGGAAAAGGCTGAGCCACAACGACTTTGTGGTCGCCGCGTGGAATGTGGTGACGATCGGACCCTGCGCGACCATGAGGGAGAGCATCGAGATACTGGGCGAATTGGGTTCGTGGACGTGCAGGACGTCGAACTCCTCTTCCCGCAACCAGCGCCGCAGGCGCCCGTAGGCATGGGGGCTGAAGTTCAGGCGGGCGACAGAGCCGTTGTACGGGATCGCCAGCGCCTCACCGACCGAGACGACGTAGTCGGGCAGTTCGGTCCCCTTGCCCGCCGGAGCGAGCACGCTGACGGTGTGGCCACGGTTGATGAACACCTGCGCGAGTTCCATCACGTGGGCCTGCACACCGCCGGGGATATCGAACGAATACGGGCAGATCATGCCGATCTTCATTGGCTTCCACCCTCCTCGATGAGGCGACGTCGGCTCTGCGACCAGTCTGCCTCCCACAGCGGCTGAAGCATGTGCCAGTCCGATGGGTGCGCGGCGATGTTGGTCTCGAACACATCTGCCAGTGCCTGTGTGGTCGCCTCGATGCCGCCGGAGGTGTCGAGAGGCTCGCCGCACGAGATCTGAGAAGTCTCGGGGCCGGTGAACCAGTGATGCACCGGGATCAGCGCGGCACCGGTCTCGATGGCCAGTTTGGCCGGCCCGGCGGGCATCCGGGTCTGTTCTCCGAAGAACGTCACCGGGACACCGTGTTTGGCGAGATCGCGCTCACCCAGCAAGCACACCACACCTCCGGACCGAAGGCGCGCCGTCAGCTGTTGGTAGGGCGGCGTCTGGCCACCGCTGAGCGGGAAGATCTCGAAGCCCAGGCTCTCCCGGTAGCGGACGAAACGCTCGAACAACGTGTCCGGCTTCAGGCGTTCGGCAACAGTCGAGAACTCCCCCACGTTCTGGACGAGCCACACGCCCGCCGCATCCCAGTTGCCGGAATGGGGCAACGCGAAGATCAGTCCCTTGCCCTTGTCGAGGGCCGTCCGGAAACGGTCCTGGTCGGCATCGGGCATGCATACGCGCGACGCCGCGGTGGCCATGTCCATCGACGGCAGGCGAAACGCCTCCCGCCAGTAGCGGGCATACGAACGCATCGCCTCACGCATCAAGTCGTCGGGCACCTCGGCGGGATCGCAGCGCAGGACCCGGGCCAGATTCTTCCGGAGCTGGTCAGGACCGCCGCCGCGGCTACCCGCCACGGTGCCGACGCCATCGAAGATCCCGCGGGCGAGGCCTTCGGGCAGATGCCGGACCAGCGACCAGCCGGCGGCGTAGCCGACATCGGCCAGCCGTTCGACGGCACCGCTCACTCCGTCGGCCCGCCGGTTTTCGGAGCCGGGGCCGGGATCGGAATCAGATCGGTGGCACCGGGCGACTTGTACACCGACCACATCCGCTGGAAGACGGTGATCACGCTGCCGACGGCCAGTGCCCACATCGCGATGTGAATGGCCCACGGCAGTCCGAGGCCGGTCAGCCCGGTACCGACCAGGACGATGACCAGACGGTCGGGACGCTCGATGAGGCCACCGTCGCCGTTGAGGCCAATGGCCTCGGCGCGCGCTTTGGCATACGAGATCACCTGCGAGGTGACCAGGCAGATCATCGTCGCGATGAACAGCGGTTTGCTCGGTTCCTCCACGAGGCACCACCAGCCCAGGCCGGCGAAGATAGCGCCGTCCGCGAGACGGTCGCAGGTCGAGTCGAGCACGGCACCGAACTTCGTGCCGCCGCCCCGGGCCCGTGCCATCGCGCCGTCGAGCATGTCGAACATCACGAAGAACCAGATCACCAACGTGCCGACGAACAGGTAACCCATCGGCATCAGCGTGACCGCGGCCGCGATGGTCGCGGCGGTACCGAACATCGTCATGGCATCGGGCGTCAGGCCGGTCTTGATCAGCGCCCGGCCCAGCGGAAGGGTGACCTTCGACACCGACGCGCGTCCCAGCACACTCAACATAAACTCTGCACGCTCTCCATCTGAAAGTTCTTCATCGGATTCCGGCCGTCAATCCTGCAGCTTCAGCCAGGCTTCCGCCAGCAGCGCCCTGGTGTCGCGGAGCAGCTGCGGCATCACCTTGGTCTCACCGATCACGGTGATGAAGTTGGCGTCGCCACCCCACCGGGGCACCACGTGCTGATGCAGGTGTTCGGCGAGCGAACCGCCTGCGGCGGTCCCGAGATTGAGGCCGACGTTGAACGCATCGGGATTGGAGACCGACTTGATGGCGCGAATCATCTTCTGGGTGAAGACCATCAGCTCGCGGCTCTCGGCCTCGGTGAGATCCTCGAGGTCGGCGACCTGCCGGTACGGCACGATCATCGCGTGTCCGGGGTTGTACGGATAAAGGTTCAGGACCGCGTACACCGTATCGCCGCGGGCGACCATGAGACCGGCCTCGTCCGACATCCGGGGGATGTCGATGAACGGATGCACCGACTTCGCCGAGGATTCGGAGTCGTCACCGCTGCCGGACGCGGCGCGCGGTGCCGCGGTGATGTAGGACATGCGGTGTGGGCTCCACAGCCGCTGCAGGCGATCGGGTTGCCCCGGCCCTTCGTCGCGGATCACGCGGGCGCCTCGCTGCGCCCTGAATCGTCGATCAGAGCTGCGGTCGGTGACTCGTTGCGACGGGCACGGACCCACTCGGTGATGGTGCGGACCGCATCGGCCACCGGTATGCCGTTGACCTGGGTGCCGTCGCGGAAGCGGAAACTCACCGCATCCGCCTCGACGTCGCGCTCGCCGGCCAGCAGCATGAACGGGACCTTGCCCGTGGTGTGGTTGCGGATCTTCTTCTGCATCCGGTCGTCGGAGTCATCGACCTCGGCCCTGATACCATTCGACTTGAGCTGTCCCACAACATCTTCCAGATGCGGAACGAAGGCGTCGGCCACCGGGATCCCGACGACCTGCACGGGCGACAGCCAGGCCGGGAAGGCACCCGCGTAGTGCTCGGTCAGCACCCCGAAGAACCGTTCGATGGATCCGAACAGTGCACGGTGGATCATCACCGGGCGGTGCTTGGAACCGTCGGATCCGGTGTACTCCATCTCGAACCGCTCGGGCAGGTTGAAGTCGAGCTGAATCGTCGACATCTGCCAGTTGCGGCCGAGCGCGTCCTTGACCTGGACGGAGATCTTCGGGCCGTAGAAGGCGGCGCCGCCCGGGTCGGGCACCAGACGCAGTCCGGAGGCTTCGCCGACCTCGGCGAGGGTGGCTGTCGCCTCGTCCCAGATCTCATCCGAACCGACGAACTTGTCGGGGTTGCGGGTCGAGAGTTCGAGGTAGAAGTCGTCGAGGCCGTAGTCCTTGAGCAGACCGAGTACGAAGTTCAGCGTGGAGGTCAGCTCGCCGCGCATCTGCTCTTTGGTGCAGTAGATGTGGGCGTCGTCCTGCGTCATGCCGCGCACACGGGTCAGGCCGTGGACGACACCCGACTTCTCGTAGCGGTACACCGAACCGAACTCGAACAGCCGCAACGGCAGTTCCCGGTAGGAGCGACCCCGCGCGTTGAAGATCAGGTTGTGCATCGGGCAGTTCATCGGCTTCAGGTAGTAATCCTGGCCGGGTTTGCGCACCTCACCGTTCTCGTCGAGCTCGGCGTCGAGGTGCATCGCCGGGTACATCCCGTCGCGGTACCAGTCGAGGTGGCCGGAGATCTCGTAGAGGTGGCTCTTGGTGATGTGCGGCGTGTTGACGAACTCGTAGCCCTCATCGGTGTGACGCTGCCGGGAGTAATCCTCGAGTTCCTTGCGGATGATGCCGCCCTTGGGGTGGAACACCGGCAGGCCGGAACCGAGCGCGTCGGGGAAGCTGAAGAGATCGAGTTCGGCACCCAGCCGGCGGTGGTCGCGCTTCTCGGCCTCGGCGAGCAGTTCGAGATAGGCGTCCTGCGCCTCGGCGGACTCCCAGGCGGTGCCGTAGACACGCTGCAGGTCGGCGTTGTCCTGGCTGCCGCGCCAGTAGGCGGCCGAGCTGCGGGTCAGTTTGAAGGCGGTGATGTATTTGGTGGTCGGCACATGCGGGCCGCGGCACAGATCGCCCCAGATCTTTTCGCCGGTCCGCGGGTTGAGGTTGTCGTAGGCGGTGAGTTCTCCCCCGCCGACCTCCATGATCTCGGGGTCGTCGGCCGAACCCTTGTCGTCGACCAGTTCGAGCTTGTACGGCTCGTCGGCGAGCTCTTCCTTGGCCTGGTCCAGCGAGTCGTACACCCGACGCGAGAAGCGCTGACCGGACTTGATGATCTGCTTCATCTTCTTCTCGAGCGCCGTCAGGTTCTCGGGCGTGAAGGGCTCCTCGACGTCGAAGTCGTAGTAGAAGCCGTTCTCGATCGGTGGGCCGATGCCCAGCTTGGCCTTCGGGTTCAGGTCCTGCACGGCCTGGGCCAGCACGTGGGCCGCCGAATGCCGGATGACACTGCGGCCGTCTTCGGTGTTGGCGGCAACGGGTTCGACCACGGCGTCGGCCTCGGGAGCCCAGGACAGGTCACGCAGGGTGCCGTCGGCATCACGCACGACGACAATGGCGTCGGGACCCTTGTTGGGGTGTCCACTGTCGCGCAGTGCCGCACCCGCAGTGGTCCCGGCCGCCACTGTGATCGTGGCTGATGGACCGGCAACGGGAATTTCTGGCACCTGGACACTCCTTGTCGAATCAAACCCCACCCGGCCGATTCGAACCGGGTTCCATGTCAATCCATGATCGTAATGCCGACCACCCGGCGGACCCACCTCCGGTGCCGGGAGGCGGAAGATGTGTCACAGAATCGGGCTCTGCAACCACGCCCACTCGATACCGACCCAGCCGGCGGCCAACTCCAGGGCACCGAGCAACCACATGGTGCCGAGGACGATCGCAAAGGTCGCCAGCGCCAGTAGTGCCTGGACCGACCAGTGCTGCTCCTTGACCCAGACCATCCACGCGTCGTACTTGCCCTTGGCGAACGTCAGCAACCGGTGCGCCCACGCGAACTCTGTTGCCAGGATGCCCAGGCCGGCGAACACGATCAGCCAGCCCGGCCCCGGATATGGAATCGCCAGGATCCCCACGGCCAGCACCAGGGTCCCGACGACGCCGACAATGATGCGGTAGGTCAGGTTGAGTGTGCGCCGGTGCCGAATCTCGTTGCGCTTGTTCGAAATCGCGTGCAGGATTCCGCCACGTTCGGCTTCACCTTGATCCACATTGCCTCCACTTCGGGATCGCTGGTGACAACCTTACGGAATCCGGCAACCGCGGTCTCAGCTTCCGGATCGGCCTCTCGGAACATCCCGGAACGCCAGGTTCACGTCGTGGGTGTGCTCACGCGGCATCCCCAGCAGACGTTCACTGATCGCGTTGCGCGCCATCTCGGTGGTTCCGCCGGCGATCGTGGAGACCTGACGCATCAAGTTGTCCACGGCGCGGTCGGCCACCGCACCGTCGTCGCTGTCCCAGGCGGCGCCGTTGGCTTCGGTGAGCTCGTAGCCGATCGACGTCCAGCGGACGGCGGCGACCCCGGCCATCAATCGCGCGAGGCTGGCCGCCTGGTCGGAGATGGTCCTCTTGGCGATGCCCTGCGAAACACGCTGCTGAAGTGCGTCTTTCACGATGTCGAACATCCGGGCCTCACCGATCAGGTCACGGCCGATCGGATCGTCGGTCCGACCGGAATCGCCGAGCACCTCGATCAGTTCGGGCACACGTGAACCACCGCGGGCCGAACCCGCCGGCATCGTCGTATACGGCGAGTGATGGGCCATCCGTTCATGGAACATCCAGCCGGTGCCGACCTTCCAGCCGTTGTCGATCTCACCGACCCGATCGCTGTCCGGAACCCGCACGTCGGTCATGTATTCCTGGCAGAACTCCCGTGAACCGTTGAGGAGTTCGATGCGATGCACCTCGATGCCGGGCTGGCGCAGCGGCAGCATGAACACCGTGAGGCCGCGATGCTTCGGCACATCCCAGTTGGTGCGGGCCAGGCACAACGCCCAGTCCGACCACCAGGCGCCGGTGGTCCAGATCTTCGATCCGTTGAGCACCCACTCGTCGCCGTCCCTCACCGCGGTGGTGAGAGCGCCGGCCACGTCGGAACCACCGCTGGGCTCGGAGAGGAACTGCATCCAGATCTCCTCGCCCTTCAAGATGGCGGGAATGTGCTGCTTCTTCTGCTCTTCGGTGCCATAGTCGAGCAGCACTCCCACGCAGGGGGCAAAAGTCGGCGACTGCAGTCGGGCAGGATATTCGTAACCGCCGAGCGCATCGTCGAACGCTTTGAGGTGCGCCCGGGTCAGGCCCTGGCCGCCGTACTCGCGCGGGATGCAGATACCGGCGAATCCGGCGTCGTAGAACATCCGCTGGACCTCGCGCTCGCGAGCGACGAGCGCGACTTCCTCCTCGTCACTGCCCTCGATACGCATCACACCGATGTGCGCCTTGGGGTCGGACCGTTTCAGGTTGTCCTGGACCCAGGCGCGGGCGCGGGCGCCGAAGGCCTCGACGGATTCGATGTCGTTGTCGGTACTGGACTTCGGGGCGGTCATACCGTGGCCTCCTGGCGCAGGGCGATATCGGCAAGGCGTTGCCGGTGATCGGCAGGTGTTCCAAAGGTGGATCGATTGGCGCTCGCGCGCCGGCTGTACAGGTGCAGGTCGTGTTCGAACGTGACACCGATTCCACCGTGGATCTGCACGCAGTCCTGCATGAGCTCTTCGCCGTAGTGACCGATGTAAGCCTTTGCGGCACTGACGACTTCGGCGGAGTTCGGCGTTTGCGCAGCGACCGCCGCAGCGGCGGCGTCGGCGGCGGCATGGCTGGCTTCGAGCCACATCTTCATGTCGGCGAAACGATGCTTGATCTCCTGGTAGGAGGCCAGCGCGCGCCCGAAGGAGTAGCGGTCGAACGCCCACTCGAGGGTCATGTCGAACGCCGATTGCATGGCGCCCACCGACTCGGCAAGGCTGATCACGATCGCGAGTTCGCATCCGCGGGTGACATCGGCGCGAGCCTGGCCCGGTTCACCGACCAGCGCCGAGAGCGGCAGCCGAACGTTGTCGAAGTCGACGGCGGCGTAGCGACGGGTGAGGTCGACCGACTGCAGGGGCTTGACCGTCACTCCGGCGGTGCTGCGCGGGACGAGCACCTGCGACAGACCTTCTCCGGTACGGCCGACCACCAGCAGATAGTCCGCGGACGCGGCGGCTTCGACGGGTCGCTTGGTCCCGTGGACGACCACCTCGTCACCGTCGATGGTGATCTCGACGGCCGGCACGGCCAGCAGTGACTTGGGGTTCGGCCGGGCCAGCGCCCAGGCCGCGGTCGCGGTGCCCGCCAAGAGTTCTTCGAGCACCGCGTCGTGCTCGGCGGAACCGTAGGTGTTCAGCAGCGAGGCGACAACGTTGGTGGGTAGCAACGGTCCGGGCGCGGCGTGCCGACCGAACTCGAATGCCACCAGTGTGAGATCGGCGAGGCCGGACCCGCTGATGGATCCACCGCCATGTGCTTCGTCGACCAGCAAGCTGGTCCAGCCGAGCTCGGCGCCCTGACGCCAGTAGTCCGACGGATACCCGGTCGGGTCATCCCGAAGACGACGGAGTTCGGCAACCGGCACCTTGGCCGAGAGGAACCGGTCCGTGGTGTCCCGGAAGAACTCTTGATCGTCAGTCAGCTCCAACAACATGGGCGTGCACGTCCTTACCTCGGTCGCACCCTGCGAATACATAAATCTCTTTCAGCGAGAACGCGATTCTCGCCAGAATTCAATTAGTAGCCTCTCAGGGCCTGTGGAGGCAAGTGAAACCGACCACGCGACCCCCGTAACATCTGGTGATGAGCTTTCAGGGATTCCCCGAGGCCGCGCTGGACTTCTACGACGACTTGGAGCAGGACAACTCCAGAACGTTCTGGGATGCGCACAAAGAGCAGTACCAGCAGGCCGTCGCAGGCCCGATGAACCAGCTCGCCGAAGCCCTGAGCGACGAATTCGGTCAGCCCAAGGTGTTCCGCCCCCACCGGGATGTTCGATTCGCCAAGGACAAGACCCCGTACAAGACACATCAGGGCTTGTTTGTCGCCGTCGGACCGGCGACCGGCTACTACGTGCAGATCAGCGCGCCCGGCGTGAAGGTCGCCGTCGGCTACTACGACGCCTCGCCCGAACGACTGGCGAATCTGCGCGCCGCGATCGACCACGACCTCCACGGCCCCGAACTGGAGGAAATCATCGACACACTGCAGGCGGACGGATGGGAGATCGGCGGCAGTGCACTCAAGACCGCGCCCCGCGGGTGGGACGTCAACCATCCACGGATCGCGTTGCTGCGGCACAAAACCCTCACCGCGACCCGCGACTTCGGGTTTGCCGACTTCATCCACACACCAGAACTCGTCGATCGCGTGCGCACCGAGTGGAGAGCGGGTACACCCCTCATCGAGTGGGCGATTCGTCACGGATGAGCCGGTCGCTCCAGCTCGTCAGTTGAACGAACCCACCCCCGGCCACGCGGTGTCCCGGCGACAATATTCAGGTGAACATGCTGATCCGAACCGCACTACGGGTCCTGGCCGTCCTGGTCGTCGCGATGATGGGATCCGCCACCGCAGATGCCGCGCCGACACCACCGGGCACCGCGCCCGGTCCGGTGTGCGCATGGCAGTTCATGACCGATTCCTCCGTGCGCAATGTGGCGTTCCCAGACGTCAACGCCACGTACTGGGTGATGCCGTACGTCCTCGGAGCCGGCGATTCCCTGACCCTGACCGGGCAGTATCCCGAGGCCAGATACTTCTCCCTGAACACCTACGGCACCAACCTCGACACCGTCGACACATTGCGAGATGACCAGATCAGACCGGATCCCGGGAGTTCGAACCCCTACGTCGCCGGCGGGCCGTCGTCGCCCGGCCGGAGCTGGCAGGCGACGGTGGTCAATCGGGAGGCCGATCACTCACGCAACGAGATCCGCGGCCTGCCGCCGGCCGGTGGGCAGCGAGTTCCCGTGGGCTTCATCATCATCCGCATCTATGTCCCCGACGATCCGGGCTCACCCAACGGGAGCGTGGCACTCCCCACCGTGACGATGCATCTCGGTGGCGCGACGATCCCGCTGAGCCCGTGCGCCGTCCCCGACGGCTCGAGGAACGACTCCCGGCCGGGGGCCGGGATCTTGAATCGGGTGTTCGAGGGTGCTGCCGCAGACGCAGTTCCGCCCGGAACGCCGGAGGCAACCTTCGTCAACCCGACCACAACGGCCGGTCTCTTCCCGAACGGCGACACCAAGTACTTGACCGCGGGGCTGACCTACCGCCCGGGCCGGGTTGCCGTGATCCGCGGAAAAGCACCGTCGTTCCCGAACACGCGCGCAGGCGTCGCGCCCGGTGAACCCGGTGCGGCGCTGCGGTATTGGTCGATGTGCCAGAACGACAAAGTGGCGCCTTTTCCAGTGGTCGCCTGCGCTGCCGACTACCGGACCGGCCTCGACGCCGACGGTTACTACACCTATGTCATCGCCGCGCCGTCCGACTTGGCCGCGACCGCCGACCCGGCGGTGACCGTCATCCCCTGGGGCGACACCGCGGTGCCGAACAAGGTGGTCATCCTGCGGAACATGCTGCCGTCACCGGCCTTCTACCCGTACTCGGTGCAGGCCTCCCAGGATGCGGACACCGATCCGGCAGCGACGATGGGTGCGTACTACCCGCGGGCGATCTACTGCGAGGTGTCCGTGCTGGAGAATCTCGGCTGGCAGGGTTGCTACCACCACAAATAAAACCGAGCCCGCGTGTGCGGGCTCGGTTCCAGGGATTGATTGTGGTCCCGGCTGGGATCGAACCAGCGACCTTCCCGGTGTGAACGGGACGCTCTTCCACTGAGCCACGGGACCAGATTGTCTTGACCGGAATCCTTCGGTCGCGACCGGACGACATTAACACGATCACCCCGGCGTGACCCAAATCGGCCCACTCAACCCCAACTCCCCCATCGGCACCACGCGAAACGTGGACTTCTGACGGCTCTACACCGCAAATATCGCCCTGACCAGACGATTTGTGACTTTGCGGGCACGTCCGATAATGTTCACATCGTTGCCAGAGCGGATCGCCCCGAGCGGGAGATTCCGAGACTGGTGGCGAAATGCGGATGTAGCGCAGCTGGTAGCGCATCACCTTGCCAAGGTGAGGGTCGCGGGTTCGAATCCCGTCATCCGCTCGGAGATAGTTTTCACTGTGGCGGTGTGGCCGAGTGGTGAGGCAACGGCCTGCAAAGCCGTGCACACGGGTTCGATTCCCGTCGCCGCCTCCACGAAGTTCAAGGCTTACAACTCAACAAGATCTAGCGCGATTAGCTCAGCGGGAGAGCGCTTCCCTGACACGGAAGAGGTCACAGGTTCAATCCCTGTATCGCGCACCATAGTTCGACAGGAACAACCCGGCCCAGGCTGGGTTTTTTCTGTGTCCGGGTCGATCCACCAGCATCAGGAAGCACCATGAACGACACTCGCGATCGCGACGCCCTCCGCTACACGCTCGACTGGGTCAGCAGTAACCACTACCCGCTGAGCGGCAGCGACGTGCTGATCGCGCTTCTCCCGATCACGCGCCAAATCAGCGATCTGTCACAGCGCGAGCAGGCCCTGCACGACGCAGCACGGCGGATCAGCATCGGTTCGCCGGTCCTGGTCTGACGGGAGACCCCCGAACACCTTCCCAAAACACTTCCCCACACCGAGCCGCCGATGCGGCTCGGTCTTTTTGTGCATTCATCGGCTGAATTCACTTGACTGCCGCTCAAACCAGTGTTTGAGTGATAGTCAAATGAAAACGACCCGCACCTACATCCAATCCGGCCGCGCCGAGACAAAGGTCGCCACGCGAGCCCGGATCATCGCCGCCGCGAAGGACCTCTTCCTGGAAAAGGCTTTCGAGGATGTGACGCTCGTCTCGATCGCCAAGGCGTCCGGCGTCTCACACCAGACCGTGCTCAACCACTTCGAATCCAAGACCGGTGTGGTTCTCGGTGTCGCCGAGCTGATGGCCGAGCAGACCACCGCTGCCCGTTACGCCGCGCAGCCCGGAGACGTCAGCGGCACCATCTGCGCGCTGGTCGGCGAGTACGAGGTGATGGGCGATGCCAACGTCCGCTGGGCGATGTCCGCAGATCGCTTTCCCGAGCTGGCAGCCGAGATGGACAAGGCACGTGCCTTTCACCAGGAATGGTTGGCGGCGATGTTCGGCGATGAGCTGCCCACCGAAAGATCGGATCGCGAACAGATGGTGCATGCGCTGCACGCGGCCACCGACGTCTACGTCTGGAAGCTGCTCCGGCGAGATCTTCGGCTCAGCCGTGCCGAAACCGAGAAGACCATGACCGACCTGGTGGTCGGTGTACTGAAAGGACCCCGGACATGAATGCTCGCACGTATCTTTTTGCGCTGGTCGACGGCGGCGGCACCGTGCCGCCGGAACTCGGTGCGGCCCGACGGCTCCTCGAACGTGGCCATCACGTCACGATTCTCGGCGAGGACTCGATGGAATTGGACGTCCGGGCGACCGGTGCCGCCTTTGTGCCGTGGACCACCGCACCCAACCGCGCCTCCCGGCGCCCCGAGGACGATCCGTACCGGGACTGGGAATGCTCCAATCCCCTGGCGCTGTTCGCCCGGCTCCTCGATCGGCAACTGGTCGGCCCGGCGCCGGGCTATGCGAAGGACATGACCGCCGCCATCGACACGGTGAAACCAGACCTGGCGGTCTGCTCGTTCTTTGCGATCGGAGCGATGGTCGCGGCGCAGGCCCGCGAGGTTCCGTTCGACGTGTTCTTCCCCAACATGTATCTACTGCCCGCCGACGGGATGCCGCCGATCGGCCTGGGCCTGAAGCCGGCGCGCAATCCGCTGGCCCGGGTGCGCGATCGCGCTGTCCGCTCACTGACGCAGCGTCAGTGGAACAAGGGTGTTCCGGCGCTGAACGCCTTGCGCGCGTCGTATGGCCTGGCTCCGGTACGGGAACTCTTCGATCAACTGAGGTCGGCCCGCAAGCATCTAGTCCTCACCTCGGCCGAGTTCGATTTCCCTGCCAGGCTTCCGAATCACGTCCGTTATGTCGGGGCCGTCCTCGACGATCCGGCGTGGGCCACCGGCACCGCCTGGACGCCTCCCCCCGGCGAGGATCCCCTGGTCCTGGTGGCCCTGTCATCGACATTTCAGGATCAGGTGGCCTGTCTACAGCGGGTCATCGACGCGCTCGCGCAGATGCCGGTTCGTGGCTATGTGACCACCGGACCCGCGATCGATCCCGCGGCGCTCGATGCACCCGACAACGTCACCGTGGTCGCGGCCGCACCACATTCGCAGGTTCTGCCGCACGCTCACGCCGTGATCACCCACGCCGGCCACGGAACGGTTGTCCGGGCGCTGGCCGCAGGAATACCGATCCTGAGCCTGCCCCACGGACGGGACCAGGCCGACAACGCCGTCCGCGTCAGCACCCGAGGGGCCGGAATCACGCTGTCCCGCAACGCAACACCACAGAAGATCGTCGCCGCCACAGCGCGCCTCCTCGACGATCCCACCTACGCCGCGGCGGCCACCGAACTCGGCGCGATCATCAACCGCGATGCCGCGTCCGGCGCACTCGTCCACGAGCTCGAGGAGATCGGCGTCACCGGAACCGTCGACTCCGGGACGCGGCGTGATGAACTGAAGGTATGCCCGAGACCGATGCGGCAGCGATCCTGACCGCACTTGCATCAGATGCCGAGGAGCTCGCGGCCGTGGCGGCCGTGACCTTCCCTCTCGCCTGCCCGCCGGAACTCACCATCGCCGACATCGAGCACTTCGTGGCCGACAACCTCACCGCCGACCATTTCCGGGCCTTCATCGCGAATCCCACACATCACGTGTTCAAGGCGGTCGACCCGGCGACGTCGTCGATCGCCGGCTACGCGCTGGTGATCGACGAAGAACCCACCGATCCCGATGTGCTCGCCGCGATCACCACGCGCCCGCTCACGATGGTGTCGAAAATGTATGTGCTGCCCGGCTTTCACGGCCGGCACGCCTCGACCGGGCTCATGTCCGCGGCACTGGGCCATGCCGCAGGGGTGGGTAGCGAACTGGTCTGGCTCGGCGTCAACCAGAAGAACCCACGCGCCCAGCGGTTCTACCAGAAGATGGGCTTTGAGGTAGTGGGCCACAAGACGTTTCAGGTCAACGACTCGGTGTGCAACGACTTCATCTACGCGCGGACACCCAGAGACGACACGACCAGAGACGATACGACCTGAGCGTCAGGGCCGTTCACCTCGGGCCGCCTTCTCGACGATCGAGGTGATGCGCTTCGTCTTGGTCTCGGGTTGTTTGGCCATTGCGATCTGCGTCAGCCCGAACTTCCGCACGCTGGGCGGGAACCCGTCCCAGTTGCGGCGCGCCGCCGGATCGGCATCGAGCGCGGTCGCCAGTTCCGCCGACTCGATGAGCGCCTCGGCGTCGTCGAGAAGGTTCCACAGGCCCCTGGCCTTGGCATCGTCGATCACGGTCTGGCCCGGCGGCCGCATCCGGCCCTCCTCGATGAGATCGGCGACCCGCGCCTTGTTCGATGCCGCCCACATGCTGTTGCGTCCCCTGCGGGTGAACCACATTCCACGACGGTCGTCGTCGATGGCTCGTGTGTGGCCATCGATCCACCCCCAGCAGAGTGCCTCTCGGACGGCACCGTCGTAGTCGAGGGGCGTTTTGCCGGAGTCCTTGCGCCAGAACACAAGCCACACCCCAGTTGAGGTGTCGTGGTTGGCCGCGAGCCACCGGCTCCACTCTTCCAGATCAGTGGGATGCAGGTGTGGCGCGTCGGGATCAGCCATCCGACCAGCCTACGGCCGCGGCGATCCAGCCCGGATCGACTCGCTGACAGCTATCTGGTTTCGGCGAACCGCGACAGTGCCAGCAGACGTGAGGTCGCCCGGAGATACTTCTTGCGGTAACCGCCGTGGAGCATCTCCTCGGTGAAGATCTCATCGAGCTTCGAGCCCGAGACCATCAGCGGCGTGCCCGCGTCGTACAGACGGTCGGCAAGCACGACGATCCGCAGCGCCACCGTTTGATCGGCGGCCGGATGGACACCGGAGACACAGGCGAGGCTGACACCTTCGACCAGTGCCTTGTACTTCGACGGATGCAGCTTGGCCAGATGGGCACACAGCTCGTCGAAGTCGTCGAGGGTGGCGTTCGGGGTGTTGGCCGCCAGCGTCTCGAGTTCGGCAAGGGTGTTCGGATCGGGCGCCGGCGGCAGGTCGCGATGCCGGTAGTCGGGGCCGTCGACGCGGACGGCCTCGAAGACCGCCGACAGCTTCTTGATCTCGCGGAGGAAGTCCTGGGCGGCGAAGCGGCCCTCACCGAGCTGACCCGGCAGAGTGTTCGAGGTGGCGACGATCGAGACGCCCTTGGCGGACAGCTCGGTCAACAGCCGCGAGACGAGCATCGTGTCGCCGGGATCGTCGAGCTCGAACTCGTCGATACAGAGAACCGAATGCTCCGACAACCGTTCGAGGGCGCTGACAAATCCCAGCGCACCGACCACGTGCGTCACCTCGACGAAGGTCGCGAACGCCTTGGGTTCGGGCATCGAGTGATAGATCGACGCCAACAGGTGGGTCTTGCCGACACCGAATCCGCCGTCGAGGTAGAGGCCGAGACCGGCCTGCGGCGCGGATTTGCGGCCGAACAAGCCTTTCTTGCCACCCTTGACCTTCTTGGCGCGCTCCACGAAGTTGCGGGCAGCGGCGACCGCCTGAGCCTGGCTGGGCTCGTTCGGGTCGGGGATGTAGGAGTCGAAACTGACCTCGTCGAACATCGACGGCGGGACCATCTCACCGATGAGGGCCTCGGATGCCACCTGCGGCGTACGGTCGCTCAGACGTGCTTGCATGTCGAGAGCCTAGCCAGCGGATAAGAATGGTTTCGTGCACCCATTGACGAAAGCGACCCAGCTCACAGGCCGGGCCTCGACGACAGACCTCGACAACGGTGCTCTCGCGGACCTGTACGCCTATCCCCCGGCCCCTGCCGGCGGTGTGGTGTTGCGTGCGAACATGGTCGGTTCGATCGACGGTGCGGCGACCGTCGACGGCCTGTCCGGAGGGCTGGGCGGCGACGGCGACCACCGGGTGTTCATGGTTCTGCGCGGGTTGGCCGACGTGGTGCTGGTGGGGGCGCGAACCGCGATCGCCGAGGGTTATGGGCCGGTGCGGCCCAACTCCGACCTCGCCGGCCATCGCGCCGCACTGGGTCAATCTCCGACCGCGTCGCTGGCATTGGTGAGCAGTTCGCTCAACATCCCCGCCGGCAACCCGCTCATCACCGACGCCGGCACAGAGATCCTCACCTGCCGAAATTCTCCGGCCGAGGCGCGGGCCCGCCTGCTCGACGCCGGTGCCACGCTGGTCGACTGCGGTACCGACAGCGTTGATCTGGCGATGGTCGGCGTCCACCTGGCCGGCAGCGGCCGATCGCGTGTGCTCTGCGAAGGCGGGCCATCGCTGCTCGGGACACTGCTCGAACACGACCTGCTCGACGAACTGTGCGTCACGGTCGCACCAATGCTCACAGCCGGGGATGCCAAGCACCTGACCGCGGGCGCCTCGACCGCACGGCGGATGCGACGGGCACACATCCTCGCCGACGACGAGGACTACCTGTACGTGCGCTGGGTGCGCGATCAGCGATGACTCCGCGCGCCAGTACCCTCGCCATCATGCGCCGTCCCACCGTGATCCGCTGCCGGTTCCACCTGTGCGCGCTTGCCATGGCGGTGACGATCGGCACCCTCGCCGGTTGTACCGCCGGCCCGGACCCGGGCCCCGATCTGGTGATCAAGCAGGACGGTGCCGGCGGGCAGCCACCGTCCACCGCCGCCGCCCCGCCACCGCTGGAAGTACCGGCCACCGACCTCGAGTGGTCCGACTGCACCGACGAGACCGTCGCCCGCTTCGGTGTCGCCGCGCTGCCCGCCGGGATCACGCTCGATTGCGCCGAGTACGCGAACTCGGTCACGCCGGGTGTGCAGGCCGTCGAAACAATCACGGTGTCGGCAGTTCGGGCACGATCGTCGGCAACACCGGCCGGCGCGCCGCCGCTGGTCCTGACGTCGGGCACCGACCTCGCCTCGGCCCGAACCCTGGTCTCGCTGGCCTCCGGTGGCGGCGCGGCTCTGCTGGCCGGCAATCCGGTGGTCTCCATCGACCGGCGAGGTACCGGCGAGTCGACGCCGCTCGACTGCATGACCACCCTCGAACGCAACACTTTGCTGTCGAACGGTTTCGGTCAGGCGGCAAACGACAATGCCGAACGCGAACGCCGCATCGTCGCGGCGGGCGCCTCGGCATCCGACGGCTGCACCGAGACGCTGAGCCCCCACCAGGTGCAGTTCACCACCAACAACGCCGCCGCCGACCTCGAGGAACTACGGGTTCTGTGGGGCGTCGAGCACCTCGGGATCATCGGAGTCGGCAACGGTGCCGCCGTGGCCCTGGCCTACGCGGGTCTCTACACGGACCATGTCGCCCGCCTGATCCTCGACACACCCGCGCCCTACGGCGCCAACGCGCAAACCTCCGCGCAGCAGATCGCGGACGGAACCAATGCCGCCCTGCGCACCTTCTCCGACCAGTGCCGGGCGCTGAGTTGCTCACTCGGCGCCGATCCCGCGGCCACCATCGCCGGATTGCTCGAGCGCGCCCGGGCCGGCGACGTCGGCGGGCTCTCCGACACCGACATCCTCCTCGCGCTGACGACCACCATCGCGCTGACATCCGGTGACCGGCCGGACGTCATCCGGACCACCGCGGACATGCTGAGCAAAGCCGACGACGGCACCCTCGGCCCGTTGCGGGCGGCGATCGAGCAGGCCCGGCTCCTGCGCGGCAGCGATGGCCAGCTGCTGTCCCGCTGCAACGACACCACCGAACCGGTCGGGCAGAACCAGGTCGCTGACCTGGTCACCCAGTGGAGTCAGCAGTACCCGCTGACCGGGAGCAATGCGGCGCTCGGCCTCCTGCGGTGCAGTGGTTTCCCGTCCGGAGACGCCACCCCCACTCTCGGAGAGCTACCGGTACCCGTTCTGGTGCTGCGAGGTGGCGGTGACCCGATCAACGGACCCGTCGCAACCGACGGCGTCAACGGCGCCCTGGTGGGCGCCGGCGCGGAGTTCTCGATGCTGACCTGGGAAGGACTCGGATACTCGGTGCTCTCCCATTCCGACTGCGCAGGCAAGGCGGCAATTGCGTACAGCCTCTCCGGAGAGCCCCCGACGACAGGCGCATGTCCGGCTTGAGCGCTGTGTCGGCCACCGCCACCCACAGTCGTCGTAGTACGGTTCGGCAGTGCCGACTTATGACACCCGCGCCGAGGACCACGTGACGACCAGCCCTGCGGCGATCCGTGATCGGCTTCTGTTCCCGCAGGTCGACATGGGTCGCATCCTCACGATGGTGCTCTGGCCGGCGTCCATCCTGATGATCATCCAGCGGTCGTTGATCCTGGGTGTCAACGGCGACCGGACCGACGACTTCTCGCCGGTGTACCGGGCCGCGCTGGCATTCCTGCGCAACGAGCCCGTCTACACCGAGAACTACAACACGGTCGATCCGCACTACCTGTATCCCCCGTCCGGCACCATGCTGATGGCACCGCTGGGATACCTCGACCCGGAGAGCGCCCGATGGTTGTTCATCTTCGTCTCGGTGGTCGTGCTGGTGGTCTGCGCCCTCCTGATCACCCGGATGTTCGGGTATTCGTGGCGTTCACCGGTGATGCCGGTCGTGCTGTTCGTGTTCTTCCTGTCCGAGAGCGTCGCCCACACACTCATCTTCGTGAACTTCAATTCCTTTGTGCTGCTCGGAGAATTGCTGTTCATGACGTGGGCACTCAAGCGCAAGGATCTGTGGGCCGGCATCCCGCTGGGAATCACCATCGCGGTGAAACCGGTTCTGGCCGTGCTGCTTCTGCTGCCCCTGCTGAATCGTCAGTGGAAGGTGTTCGTCGGTGCGATCGGCATGCCGATCCTGCTGACCGCCATGGCGTGGCCGTTGTCGGCGGATCCGATGGACTTCTTCACCCGCACGGCGCCGTACCTGTTCGAAGCCCGTGACTACTACAACAGTTCGATCGTCGGCAATGGCGCCTACTTCGGATTGCAGACCTGGCTGGTCGTGCTGATGCGGATCGCCTTCGTGGCGATGGCGGCCTTCAGTCTGTGGTTCCTGTACCGCTACTACCGCAAGACCGATGAACTGCTGTGGCTGGCAACGTCATCCGGCGTCCTGCTGTGCACGTCGTGGCTGGTCGGTTCCCTCGGTCAGGGGTACTACTCGATGCTGCTGTTCCCGCTGGTGATGACCGTGTTCCTGAGCGGTTCGACCATCCGGAACTGGCCGGCCTGGCTGGGCATCTACGGCTGCTTCACCTTCGACGTGTACTACTCGGTCCGATGGGAAGCGTTCGGCCGTGCCGTCGAATACGGCAAGGTCACCTGGGGCTGGTCGTTGCTGATGATCGCCGTGTTCTGTTCACTGCTCTTCCGGTACCTCGACATCCGGAAGAGAGATCAACCAGTCAAGGCAGAACTGCCCGGCTGACGCACTCGCATCAAACGAGCCGGATATACGAAGACGAGCCGCGAATATGTGGCTCGTCTTCGTATATCCGGCTCGTTTGGGTGTGCCGTCCGATCAGGGCAGGGAGGCGATGAGCTTGTCGACCTCGACCCGCGGTCCGGTGTAGAACGGGGTCTCCTCGCGCACATGCATGCGCGCCTCGGTGGCCCGCAGATCACGCATCAGGTCGACGATCCGGTGCAATTCGGGTGCCTCGAACGCCAGCAGCCACTCGTAGTCGCCGAGGGCGAACGACGACACCGTGTTGGCGCGTACATCCTTGTAGCCGCGGGCTTCCTTGCCGTGATCGGCGAGCATCTTGCGGCGCTCGGCGTCGGGCAGCAGGTACCACTCATACGACCGCACAAACGGGTATACGCAGATGTACTTGCCCGGCTCCTCGCCGGCGAGGAACGCCGGGACGTGACTCTTGTTGAACTCGGCCGGACGGTGCAATGCCACATTGCTCCACACCGCGGTGCTGGCCTTGCCCAGGATGGTGGTGCGACGGAAGTCGGCGTAGGCCGACTGGATCTGCTCCACCTCTTCCGAATGCCACCAGATCATGAAGTCGGCATCAGCCCGCAGGCCGGCGACGTCATAGAGACCGCGCACGACCACGCCGCGCTCGGTCAGCGAATCGAAGAACTTCGTGGCGTCTGCGATCGCCTCGGTGCGGTCGTCGCCCAGTTCCCCGGGACGAACCGAAAAGACCGAGAACATCAGATAGCGGACAGTGGCATTGATTTCGGCGTAATCCAGACGGGTCATGGATCTCATACTGCCACCCACCGGCGGCGTCGCTGCAGCCCAGGGGGCCGATGCCGGAGGTCAGTCGGTCAGGTCGGCGACGAGCTGGCGGGCAGCACGCTCGGCCCGGCCGACACAGGCCGGAACGCCCACCCCGTTGTACGTCGCGCCGGCCAGCGCGAGTCCCCGCGGGCGTCCGGAATCCAGCTCGGCGACCAGGTCGGCGTGCCCGGTGCCATACCGCGGCAGGCCCGCAGGCCACCGCTGCACCACCGCGTCGACCGGTGTGAGGCCGCCGCGACCACCCCAGATCCCGATGACGGTGGACAGGTCGCTGGTTGCCCAGTCGATCAGCTGATCGTCGTCGATGTCGGAGACCGGCGCACCGAACCGGCCAAATGACGCGCGGACGAGCGCACCGTTGCCGGCCAGGTGCGGCCACTTCTGACTGCTGAACGTGAAGGCCTTGGCCCGCACCACGGTCTCGTCACTGGCGACGAGCACCCCGGACAACTCCGGAAGTACCACGTCCGGGCCGAATGCCATTGCCACGACCGCAGATCCGGAGATGTCGACGCCGGACAGCGGCCGGGCGACGCCGGGTTCGGAGTCCAGCACGCGGGCGGCAGCGGGTGCGGTGAGCGCACAGACCACGCCGTCGTAGGCGGTGCCGTCGACCAGCCACCCCTCGTCACCGCGACGGATGTCGGTGACGATCGTCCCGGTGTGCGTCGTGGCGGCGGACCGTTCGACGAGCGTGTCGACGAGTTCCTGATATCCCCCGGCCATCGCACCGAAGATCGGCCCGTCACCCGACGCGGCTCCGATCAGGTCGGCCACCGCAGCGGTGAGACTGGAAGACCCGACGTCGAGCCGCGCGGCCAGCGCGGGTAGTACCGCCCGCAGGCCCAGGTCGTCGGCGCGCGCCGAGTAGACGCCGGAGAGCATCGGATCGACACTGCGGTCGACGACCGAACGGCCGAATCGCTCGGCGACCAGACCGCCGATGGACACGTCCTGACCGGGGATCCATTCGAGTGGCCGCCGGGGTTCATCGGTCATCAACGCCAGATCGGCGGGTTCGGCGAGATGCGCGACCACGGCCGGATCCGCGGGAATGCCCATGAGTGTGGGCCGGGCCATCGGTTCCAGAGCCCCGCGGGCGAGGATCCGGGGACCCAATGTGCCCGGGTGCACCATGCGCGATGCGATGCCGAGCTCGGTCAGCAACGCGGGGACCTCGGGGCGACGAACCAGGAACGCCTCGGCGCCGACATCGAGCTGCGTGCCCGCCAGGTCGACGCCCTTGAGGGTGCCGCCGAGGCGGTCGGTGGCCTCATAGAGGTCGATGACAGCGGTCTGACCGAGCAATGCCCGCAGGCGATACGCGGCACTCAGTCCCGAGATACCGCCACCGATCACCGCCAGCCGCAGTGCATTCACAGCGAATGCACCAGCTCCACCACCCGCGTCAGCATCGTCGGATCAGTCGTCGGCAGCACACCGTGGCCGAGGTTGAAGATGTGGCCGATGGCCCCGGCCGCCACCGCGGCGTCGGCTTCGGCGGCGATACGACGGACATGGGTCGCCACCACCTCCCAGGGCGCGAACAGCAACGCCGGATCGAGGTTGCCCTGCAGTGCTTTGCCCGGGCCGACCCGGCGGGCGGCCTCGTCGAGCGGGATCCGCCAGTCGACGCCGACCACGTCGGCGCCGGCCGTGCCCATGTCGTGCAGCAACTCACCGGTTCCGACACCGAAGTGGATACGCGGCACGTCGTATGACGCCAGTTCGGCGAACACCCGAGCCGAATGCGGACGGGCAAACGTGCGGTAGTCGGTGACCGACAGTGCTCCGGCCCAGGAGTCGAACAGCTGAATCGCGTCGACACCGGCCTCGAGCTGCACCTTCAGGAAGGCGATCGTGATGTCGGCGAGCTTGCCCACCAGTTCGTGCCAGACCTCGGGTGCCGAATACATCAGCGCCTTGGTGTTCTCGTAATTGCGGCTCGGTCCACCCTCGACCAGGTACGACGCCAGGGTGAACGGCGCTCCGGCGAAACCGATCAGAGCGGTGTCACCGAGCTCGGCCTTGAGGAGTTTGACCGCGGTCGACACCGCACCCACCGCCTCCGGCGTGAGCATCGGCAACGCCTGCACATCGGCGTGGGTCCGCACCGGATTGGCGATCACCGGACCGACACCGGCCACGATGTCGAGGTCGACGCCGGCGGCCTTGAGCGGAACCACGATGTCGGAGAACAGGATCGCCCCGTCGACGCCATGACGGCGGACCGGTTGCATCGTGATCTCGCAGACGAGCTCCGGATCGAAGCAGGCCTCGAGCATCCCGCGTCCGGCGCGGATCTCACGGTATTCGGGTAGCGAGCGACCGGCTTGGCGCATGAACCACACGGGACGGTGATCCGGGACCTGCCCACGGGCAGCTGCTACCAGCGGAGAGACTGTGCGAGCATCATGTTCAGACATCACCTCCACATGCTGCCATGTGATGCTCGGCGCGCCTCCGCTGCGTCCGACCTGATCGGCCCTACGGTCGAGCAGTGACCACATCCGGAGCCTCGACCGAGCCTGCGGTCTTCCGCAGCGCAATCGAATCGATGCATGCGGCCAAGGTCCGGTCGGAGATCGAACTCGGCAGCATACGGCCACCACAGCGACTTGCGCCCTACAGCTACGCCGTCGGTGCAGAAGTGACCCAGCCCGACGACGGCGACATCGCAACAGATTCCGACGGGACCGCATTCGGCCGATTGATCCTGCTCTACGACCCCGACGGCCATGAGGCCTGGAACGGCACGATGCGTCTGGTGGCATTCATCCAGGCCGAGGTCGAAGCCGTACTGGCCAGCGATCCCCTGCTGCCGGAGGTCGCCTGGAGCTGGCTGACCGAATCGCTCGAGAAGTCCGACACCGTGGCAGTGACTGCACTGGGTGGCACCGTCACCTCGACGACATCGGTGCGCTACGGCGACATCGCCGGACCGCCGCGGGCGCATCAACTCGAGTTGCGCGCATCGTGGACGGCCACCAACGACACCCTCAGCGGCCACGTCGAAGCATTCTGCAATGTGCTGTCACACGCCGCGGGCCTCCCGCCGACCGGTGTGACACGGCTCGGGTTCGCCGAAGCGTGACCGATCCCGAAACCCCCGAGCCGCCGTCACCCGACCCGGCGGCCGAACCCGAGCGACCCCCGGCGATTCCGCTGACATCACCGGCCGACGGTGTACCACCGGTCCTGACAACGCCGCAGGAGTTCGCCGACGCCGCGCGCCGGCTCTCCGAGGGGACCGGACCGATCGCACTCGACACCGAGCGCGCGTCGGGCTTTCGCTACTCGGGCCGCGCCTATCTGATCCAGATCCGGCGGACCGGTAGTGGTTCCATGCTGATCGATCCGATCGACCATCCCGAGGCACTCGGCCCGGTGACCGACGTCCTCGACGGGCCCGAGTGGATCCTGCATGCCGCCGATCAGGATCTGCCGTGCCTGAAGGAGCTGAACTTCCGGTGTGCGGCGCTCTACGACACCGAACTCGCCGGACGACTCGCGGGCATCCCCAAGGTGAACCTGGCCGCCATGGTCGAGCACTTCCTCGGCCTCGGTCTGGTCAAAGGTCATGGCGCCGCGGATTGGTCCAGCCGCCCACTGCCCGCCGAATGGCTGAACTACGCGGCACTCGATGTCGAAGTCCTGATCGAGCTACGCGACGCGGTGCAGGCAACGCTGGTCGAGGCCGGTAAAGACACCTGGGCCGCACAGGAATTCGCGGCCATCCTGGCTCGTCCCGAACCCGCACCCCGACAGGATCGCTGGCGGCGGGTCTCGAAGATCCACACGATCAAGTCGCCGCGGACACTGGCCGCGGTGCAGCAACTCTGGAACACGCGAGAGGAACTGGCCCGCAAACGCGATGTCGCGCCCGGGCGGATCCTTCCGGACTCGGCGATCGTCGCGGCCGCGGTCGCGGACCCGAAAACGCTGGACGAGTTGTACAAACTGCCGGTCTTCGGTGGGCCCCGCCAGCGCCGGCAGGCCGGCCGGTGGATGGCGGCCCTCGACACCGCACGCAATCTCCCCGACAGCGAGCTCCCCTCGCGGCGTCCACCGACCACGGGCCTCCCGCCGGTCAACCGGTGGGAAGGCAAAGAGCCCGAGGCCGCGGCCCGCTACACGGCCGTCCGCGCCGGATTGACCGCGCTGTCGGAGCAGGTGACCGTGCCGGTGGAGAACCTGTTGCTCCCCGAGTTGGTACGCCAACTGTGTTGGGAGGGACTGGATTCCCCGTCGACCGACGCGGTGGCGGAGCGATTGACCGCCGGTGGTGCACGTCCGTGGCAGGTCGAGCTGACGTCGCCGGTGATCGCCGAGGCGCTCAGTCAGATCCCGCCCGAATAGGTTCGCGCTAGCTGACGTCGTTGAAGTCTTCTTCGTCGGCGCTCGACAACGGCGCCTGCATGCTCGAGACCATGGCGGTGATGGCACGTGCGACGTCTTGTGCGGTCAAGCCGAGCTCGTCGAGCAACTGACCCCGGGACGCATGTGCCAGGAAGCGCTGCTCGATGCCCACATCGCGCACCGGTGTCGAAATACCTTCGGCTCGAAGCTTTTCCGACACCGACGAGCCGATACCGCCGTGCACTCCGCCGTCTTCGATCGTCACAACCAGTCGGTGTGTCTGTGCCAGTTCGGCAATCGACGCGGGGACCGGGAGCACCCAGCGCGGGTCCACCACGGTGGTGCCGATTCCCTGCTGTGCCAGCCGGGCAGCGGTGTCCAACGCCAACGACGCAAAGGGCCCGACCGCGACGATCAGCACATCGCAGGTCTCACCGCGGGCGGGGCGGCCCAGCACATCGGTGCCGTCGGCCAGTCGTTCCACAGCCCGGATATCTTCCGGGACTGCGCCTTTCGGGAACCGTAGCGCGGTGGGTCCGTCGTTGATCTCCAGCGCCTCGGCGAGTTCTTCACGCAACCGCACCGAATCGCGCGGCGCGGCCACCCGCATGCCGGGCACGATCGCCATCAGCGACAGATCCCACATGCCGTTGTGGCTCGGACCATCGGGGCCGGTCACACCGGCCCGGTCGAGAACCAGCGTCACCGGCTGCTTCAGCAGTGCGACATCCATGAGCAACTGGTCGAAAGCCCGGTTGAGGAAGGTCGAGTAGATGGCGACCACGGGGTGCAGGCCACCGAGCGCAAGACCGGCGGCCGAGGTCAGCGCATGCTGTTCGGCGATACCGACATCGAACATCCGGTCCGGGAATCGGTCCCCGAACGCGGACAGTCCGGTGGGACCCGGCATGGCCGCGGTGATCGCGACGATGTCCTCGCGGTTGCTGCCCGCCTCCACCAGTGCGGCCGAGAAGACCGAGGTCCAGTCCGGCGCCGACACGCTGGTCGACTTGCCGGTCTCGGGATCGATGATGCCGGTCGCGTGCATCCGGTCGGCGATGTTGTTCTCGGCGTGGTGATAGCCGTTGCCCTTGCGGGTGACGGTGTGCACGATGACCGAACCACCGAACGACTTCGCCCGGCGGAGCGCATTTTCCAGCGCTTCCTGGTCGTGTCCGTCGACCGGGCCGACGTACTTGATACCGAGGTCGGTGAACATCGCCTGCGGTGACAGTGCGTCTTTGATGCCGGTCTTCAGACCGTGCAGCGCGGCATAGGCGATCTGGCCGAGCAGCGGAAGTTTCAGTACCGCGCGACGACTCTCGTCGAGCACCCGCTCGTAGCCCGGCTGCAATCGCAGCCCGGTCAGGTGCCGGGCGAAGCCGCCGATGGTCGGCGCATAGGACCGGCCGTTGTCGTTGACGACGATGACCACGGGACGATCGCCCGCGGCGATGTTGTTGAGGGCCTCCCAGCACATGCCGCCGGTGAGTGCCCCGTCGCCGACCACGGCCACGACGTGGCGGTCCTGCTTGCTCAATTCGAAGGCCTTGGCCAGGCCGTCGGCATAGGACAGCGCTGCCGACGCGTGTGACGACTCGATCCAGTCGTGCTCGCTCTCGGCACGTTCCTGGTAGCCGGTCAGTCCGCCGCGCTGCCGCAGGGTGTCGAAGCCGTCTTTGCGGCCGGTGACGATCTTGTGGACGTAGCACTGATGGCCGGTGTCGAAGAGCACAGCGTCGTGGGGTGAGTCGAAGACCCGGTGGATCGCCAGGGTGGTCTCGACGACACCGAGGTTGGGTCCGAGATGGCCACCGGTGGCCGAGACCTTCGCAATCAGGAACCCACGGATCTCCGCGGCCAGATCATGCGCCTGCGCAACGGACAGTTCGCGCAGGTCTGCAGGCGAATTGACCGAATCCAGCACGCTCATCCAACATCCTTTCGATGGCCACTCACAGCGGGATCACACGCTCCGCCGACCCGTGTCACCGGGCTGCGGCGACACGTGACTTACCAGTCTACGGATTCTTCGAGACCGCCAGCAGTAGGGATTGGTGCGACGGCAGGGTTTGGTTACGACGCCGCCGGTGTTCCGGGGCGCAACAACGCCACCGCTTCGAGGTGGTGGGTCAAGGGGAACGCGTCGAAGCCGAGCAGGGTGTCGACCTCGTATCCCCCACGCCGGTAATCCGCGAGATCACGGGCGAAGGTTGCCGGGTCGCAGCCGACCGCGATGACGGCCGACGGCTCGGCCGCCGTGATCCGTTCGACGACTTCCCGGCCGGCACCCGATCGCGGCGGGTCGACGATCACGACGTCGGGCGACGGCAGATCGGCAACTGCTGCCATCACGCTCGCGTGATGGACGTGGACGCGGTGGTCGTCGGCGAAGGTGAGGTCGGCAGCGGCCGTCGCGCCGCGGTCTGCCTCGACGATGTGTACGCGGGCGGTACCCCACGACTCGTCGTTCTCGTCCAGCACGGCCCCGGCGAGCACACCGGCCCCGCCGTACAGATCCCACGCCACCATCGAGCGCGGCAGGTCCGCGGACCGCAGCAGCGTCCGCACGGTGTCGCTGTAGCCCGATGCCGCGAAGCGATGGGCCTGCCAGAAGCCGGTCACGGGCACTTCCCACGTGCGTCCACCGACCGTGCGACGGACTGTCTGTTCGCCCGCGAGCAACACCTCACGGCGCGGCGTCGAACGCTGGGCCCGCTGTTGCTGCGTCCGGCGCCGGCCGGAATGGGGTCGCTTGCCGCGCCCACCCCGATGCGGTTCTGCCGCGGCGGCGATGTGGACGATGTGCCGACGGCCGTCGTCGCCGACGGTGAGCATCAGTTCGGAGCCCGGTTCGAGATCGCCGAACTCGTCGAGGCCGTCGACCATCCCCGCAACCGGCTGCGCACAGTCCAGGCGTGGGAGCACCGAATGTGATTGGTATCCCCGAACTCCGGGACGCCCCCGGGCATCGACGAAGAGGCGTTCACGGACGCGCCAGCCGGTCTCGGGAGCAGCCGTGGCGTCGGGGTCGAGTGAGACCACCTCGCCGTCCCACTCGATGCCGCCCATCCTGCCGAGCAGTTCGGTGAGCACCTGCGATTTCAGCTCGCGGGCGTGAGCGCCGGTGGTGTGTGAGAGATCGCAGCACCCGGCTCCGGCACCGCCGGCGAACACCGGGGCACCCACCGGGCAGACCGCGTCGATGCGGTGCGGTGAGGCCTGCAGGATCTCGCGGATCTCGGCGCGGCAGAAGCCCTTACCCCGGTCCTCGGTCACCACCACCCGCAGCGTCTCGCCCGGCAGCGCGTGGCGGATGAACACGACCCGGCCGTCGTGACGACCGACCCCGATACCGCCGTGACCGAAACGGTCCACGGTGATCTCGAATTCGTTTCCCAGCCAACCGTTTCCGGCTCCCTCTGAGTCTTGAGTGGGTGCTGAGCCGGTCACTACGAACCTGTTTTCTCTGGAGGGGTCGAGCTGGTGGGCATCGAGCCGACGCCGCGACGGGTGTCGCCCGGTGCGACGTACGTGCGGTCGCGTTTGCGCCGATCGGAGGAACTGAGCTGCCAGGGCACAGAGGTCACCATCACACCGGGTTCGAACAGCAGACGGCCCTTGAGTCGCAGCGCCGACTGGTTGTGCAAGATCTGTTCCCACCAGTGACCGACCACGTATTCGGGGATGAACACGGTCACCACATCGCGGGGTGATTCACGCCGCAGGCGGCGGACGTATTCGATGACCGGACGGGTCACCTCACGGTAGGGCGAGGCGATCACCTTGAGCGGAACGGTGATATCACTGTCGTCCCACTGCACCACGAGCTTTCGGGTGTCCCGGTCGTCCACGTTCACCGTGATGGCCTCGAGGGTGTCGGGACGGGTGGCGCGGGCGAAGGCCAGGGCCCGACGGGTCGGCAGATGCAGCGTCGAGACAAGCACGATCGAGTGGGTGCGGCTCGGCAGCACGGCCTCATAGTCGGAATTGTCCAGCTCGGCCTGCACCGACGCATAGTGCCGGTGGATGAGCTTCATGAGCCCGAAGATCGCCAGCATCGCCAGGATCGCAATCCAGGCTCCGGCAAGGAACTTGGTGATGAGCACGATGACCAGGACCGATCCGGTCATCGCCAGCCCGATGGCGTTGATGAACCGCGAACGGACCATCCGGGTCCGGGCGCGGGGATCCTTTTCGGACTTGAGGTGCCGGGTCCAGTGCCGCACCATGCCGATCTGGCTGAGGGTGAACGACACGAAGACACCGACGATGTAGAGCTGGATCAGTGTGGTGACCTCGGCTCCGAAGGCAACGATGAAGGCGAGGGCGGCCACGGCCAGGAACACGATGCCGTTGGAGAACGCCAGTCGATCACCGCGAGTGTGCAGCTGCCGGGGCAAGTACCTGTCCTGGGCGAGCACCGATCCGAGGACCGGGAACCCGTTGAATGCAGTGTTGGCGGCCAGCACCAAGATCAGCGCGGTGACCACCGTCACGAAGTAAAAGCCCAGACTGAATCCGCCGAACACCGCGTGGGCCAATTGGGCGACAAGCGTTTTCTGCTCGTAGCCCGCGGGGGCGCCGATCAGATCCTTGGCCGGATCGGACACGTACTTCACACCGATTTCATTGGCCAGCAGGATGATCCCCATCAGCATGGCGATCGAGATCGAGCCCAGCAGCAGCAGTGTCGTGGCCGCGTTTCGTGACTTCGGCTTCTGGAAAGCGGGCACACCGTTGGAGATGGCCTCGACGCCGGTCAGTGCGGCACAGCCGGACGAAAAAGCGCGTGCGACAAGGAATACGAAGGCCAGCCCGACGAGGTGGCTGTCCTCGGCCTTGATCTCATAGCCCGCCGTCTCCGACTGGAGATCGTCACCGAAGATGAAGATGCGGATGAATCCCCAGATCAGCATCGCAATGATGCCGAAGATGAATGCATAGGTCGGAATCGCGAAGGCCGTGCCCGATTCCCGGAGACCACGCAGGTTGATCGCCGTCAATATGATGACGGCGATCACACAGAACCACACCTTGTGTTGGTGGACGATCGGCACCGCAGATCCGACGTTCTCGGCAGCCGAGGCAATCGATACTGCAACGGTGAGTACGTAATCGACCAGCAGGGCACTGCCGACGGTCAGGCCCGCGGTGGGCCCGAGGTTGGTGGTGGCGACCTCGTAGTCACCGCCTCCGGACGGATAGGCGTGCACATTCTGCCGGTAACTCGCGACCACGACGGCCATCACGACCGCCACGGCGAGCCCGATCCACGGCGTGTATGTATAGGCCGACAGCCCGGCGACCGACAGCACCAGGAAGATCTCTTGCGGCGCATAGGCAACCGACGACATCGCGTCCGAGGCGAACACGGGTAGCGCGATCCGCTTGGGCAACAGCGTGTGACCGAGTTTGTCGCTGCGGAATGGACGCCCGAGCAAAAGCCGCTTTGTCGCCGTTGAGGCCTTTGACACGTTGGACACCAGGCAACAATAGGGCCTGCGATGGCGTAAGGCCACGGCGGTCGGGGTACCGTTCCGGTGAGCATCTGCTCGGGTGAGTCCAGCAAGGAGTTGGCATGCGCGTTGTGGTGATGGGATGCGGTCGAGTCGGGGCTTCCCTTGCCGGCCAGTTGCAGTCCGCCGGGCACGAGGTGGCGATCATCGACCGAGATGAAACCGCATTTCGGCGTCTGGCCGAAGGCTTCACCGGCACCACGGTCAAGGGCGTCGGATTCGACCAGGACGTGCTGCGGCGAGCCGGTATAGCCGGTGCTGACGCCTTCGCAGCGGTGTCGTCGGGAGACAACTCCAACATCATCGCCGCGCGCGTCGCGCGAGAGACCTTCAACGTGCCCAAAGTCGTCGCCCGGATCTACGACGCCAAACGCGCGGCCGTCTACGAGCGCCTCGGCATCCCGACCGTCGCCACCGTGCCGTGGACCACGGATCGGTTCTTGTCGGCACTCGGCGGCTCCGATGCCGGCGTCGTCGCCTGGACCGAGCCTTCCGGCCAGGTCGGAATCGTCCAGCTCAGCATCCACGAGTCATGGGTCGGCAACTCGGTAACGTTTTTCCAGGAACAGACCGGATCCCGGATCAGCTTCGTCAACCGACTCGGCAAACCGCTGCTTCCCGGGCCCAAATCAGTACTGCAACAAGATGATCAGGTCTTCGTTGCCGCCTTGCTCGAAAATCTCGACAAGGTGCGCGCGGTAGCTTCCGATGTTGCCCCGGAAGCGGATTGACGTGAGCTCGCAGACCGGAAGGAAGACAGTATGAAGGTCGCGATAGCCGGTGCCGGTGCCGTCGGACGGTCGATCGCCCGCGAACTGCTCGCCAGCTCGCATGAGGTGATGCTGCTCGAACGCAACCCCGACCACATCGACGAAGAGGCGGTGGTCGGCGCCCGGTGGGTCGGCGGCGACGCCTGCGAACTCGACAATCTCGAAAAGGTCGAACTGCACAAGTTCGACGTGGTCATCGCCGCAACGGGCGACGACAAGGCGAACCTGGTGGTGAGTCTGCTGGCCAAAACCGAATTCGCGGTGCAACGTGTCGTCGCCCGGGTGAACGATCCGCGCAACGAGTGGCTGTTCGACGAGGACTGGGGTGTCGACGTCGCGGTCTCCACCCCACGAATGCTCGCCTCACTGGTCGAAGAAGCGGTGTCGGTCGGCGATCTCGTGCGGCTGATGACCTTCCGGCGCGGTCAGGCCAACCTGGTGGAGATGACCCTGCCCGACAACACGCCGCTGGCGGGCAAGCCGATCCGGAAACTCAAGCTGCCGCGGGACGCCGCACTCGTCACGATCCTGCGCGGGGGCCGCGTCATCGTGCCGCAGCCCGACGACACCGTCGAAGGCGGCGACGAACTGGTGTTCATCGTGCCGGCCGAAGCCGAAGCCGAACTTCAGGCCGCGATCATCGAGCCGGCGGCGCCTGCTCTGTAGTCCCGCCGGGACCGTCTGCGTCAGGTCCTTCTGACGCGGCGGCCATGGCATCGGACTCTTCTGCCGCCTCTTCTTCGTGTTCGGTCTTCTGCGCCCAGCGGACCAGCAGCACCGTGGCGAGCGCGGCTGCGGCCGTCAAGGGCCAGCCCATCCCGATTCGCGCCGCGGCCAGACCACCGGTCTGGTCGTTGTCGTAGAGGAACGACTGCACCAGATAGCGGACACCGAACAGGGCCGCCCACACGGCTGTGGCGATGTCGTAGGCCAGCAGTGTGCGGCGATGCTGACGCCAGTGCGTCCCGTTCCCGTTCACGCCGTTCCAGATCACCCCGACCAGCGGCCATCGGACCAGGATCGATGCGGCGAACACCCCCGCGTAGACCAGGGTGGTCCAGATTCCGACGAGGAAGAATCCCTTCGCGTCGCCGGTTCGGTGGGCGATGAACGCACACACCGCCACTCCGATGACACCGGAGATCGCGGGCTGAATGGGCTCACGCCGGATCAGCCGGAGCAAGAAGATCACAACGGCCACACCGAGAGCCGCGTAGATCGCCACCGTCAGATTCCACAGCGAATTCGCCGGCACGAATACCACAATGGGCACCGACGAATAGATGAGTCCGGAGACCCCACCCATCTGTTCGAGAACGGTCAGGGCCTTCGGGTCGTCGCCCTGCGCCGTTCCTGGTCGATGCCCGTCGTGCTCAGCTCTCACCGAGCAACTCGTAGTAGGGGTTGAACATGACCTTGCGGCCGTCGTGCTCACCTATCCGGCCTCGGACGATCACCGTGCGACCGGGTTCGATCCCGGGGATCCGATTGCGTCCGATGAACTTGAGCGTGACCACGTCGGTGCCATCGAAGAATTCTGCGGTGACACCCGATTTCATCGTCTTCGCGCAGGTCTGCACCGATCGCAGTTCGCCCTGCATGGTGACCTCGTCACCAGCCGAACAATCACAGGCGCGCTGGGCGCCGGTTTGCCGAGACTGTTCGGAGATGGTCTCGGCGTCGAGTTGCTCGAGGTCTTCCGTGAGTCTGCGCGTGAGGCGTTTGAGATATCCGCCTGCAGTCATGGCGCTACGCACCCTTTCGCCAAGTCAATCGAGCCAAATCAGTTGAGCCGCCGTATCGGTGAATCCGATGACGACCGTGGGCTGTTGCTCTCGCCAGGGTAGACCCCGCTACCGGTGAGTACCACTCGCCGCGGCAAGATCATCACATGCCGCGCACCCCCGTGTCGAAATCCCCTCCCGCAAACCGCGATCTGGTGATCGTGGCACTGCCCGGAACAGGTTCGGACGGGTACTTCGCCGGTCGGGCTTTTGCCGACGAGACGATCCCGGTGATTGCAGTGGATCCCACGGAAAACGGCTTGATCAGCACTTATCTGCAGGCACTCGACGACACTGCGGCCGACGGGCACCAGGTACTGGCGGCCGGCGTGTCGATCGGGGCGTGTGTGGCCCTGCGATGGGCGCTCGACAATCCCACCCGTTGCTCCGGTGTGCTGGCAGCGTTGCCGCCGTGGCTCGGTGATCCGGCCACCGCACCAGCCGCGCACAGCGCGCGGTTGACGCTCGACCAGCTCGCCCGAACCGGCCTGGAAGCGACCATCGAACAGATGACCGCGGGTACACCGCCATGGCTGGCCACCGAACTCGCCCGATCATGGCGGGCCACCGCACCGGTCTTGGATGCGATGCTCACCGAGGCGGCGGGCTATCACGCCCCGACCGCAGGCGACATCGCCGAACTGTCGGTACCACTGTCGATCACCGCGACGATCGATGACCCGGTGCACCCGTTCGAGGTGGCACAAACATGGCATGACGCGGCGCCGAACGCACTGCTGCAAACGATCACGCTCGACGATCTGGGCGCCGACCCGTCAGTGCTGGGCCGACGATGCCTCGACGGCTGGCGCCGGCTCACCCGCTGACGCCCGCCATCCGATCCCTACCGTTTCGGGCGGTTGCCCAACTGCTGCATCGCGGAGCCGCGTGAACCGCTCCCCGGTGCCGGGGTGTCGACTTCTTCCTCCGCAGGCTCAGGCGCGGCCGGCTGCGGCTGACCCTGAACCCGGACCGTCGCCTGGGCCGATTGCGCCTGCGCGTTGGCGGCCGGCGCGGTGGGCGCTGCATTCGCGTCCATCTTTCCGGAGTTCACCATCTCCTGTTGCGCGGCCGCGACCTGCTCGGCGAGAACCGGCGGCAACACGATCGGCAAGGGAGTACGAGGCGGATGCGGGTCGTCGCCACGGCGAACCACAGTTTCGCTGACGACGGCACGCGCCACCTTGGACAGGTTCTCGGCGCCCTCGGTCGGCGAACTGGCCACAGCGCGGATCATCCACCGCGGGCCATCGACGCCGATGAAGCGATGCACCCCACCGGGGACCGTCGCCACGACCTCGCGGCCCCAGAAGCCGGTTTCGATGGCTGTCGTGGCTCCCTCGGTCTTCAGGGATTCGGTGAGTTCGGTCACCACGTCGCGCCACTGACCACTCGATTTGGGTGCGGCGAACGCTGCGACCGTGATCCGCCCGTGAGGCGTCACCAGGAACACCGACTGCGGCTGATGATCCACCGACATCTCGACGGTGACCTGTCCGCCCTCGACCACCGGCACCAGGACCGATCCGAGATCGAGATGTGAGTTGTCGAACGTGGCATCCTTCGCCAGATCATCGATGTCGTACGGACCCTGACCACTGCCGATCTGCTTGGGTCCGACATTCGTGTCGGGGGTCTGCTCCTCGGTGGGGCGTCCCCGGCGGCTGCCCCGAATTCGCTTTTCGCGTGCCATTTTCAGCTGCTTTCCGACGCGTGTGCGTCCAACCTCGCGTGACCGCCACTCGAACCGTGACCACCTGCGCCACGGCTTGTTTCGTCCAGTTCGTCCACTTCCACGAAGTCGACGAGCTCGACCCGCTGAACCAGCAACTGTGCGATGCGGTCACCTCGCGCAATGGCAATCGGTTCGTGTGGGTCCAAGTTGATGAGGGACACCTTGATCTCGCCGCGGTATCCCGCGTCGACGGTTCCCGGGGTGTTGACGATCGACAGACCCGCGCGCGCGGCGAGTCCCGACCGCGGATGGATCAGACCCACCGTTCCGACGGGAAGTGCAATTGAGATCCCCGTCGGCACCAGCGCCCGGTGTCCGGGCGCCAGTTCGATGTCGATCGTGCTCGACAGGTCCACGCCGGCATCACCGGGGTGAGCCCGCCGAGGCAATGCGATGCCCGGATCGAGTCGCCTGACGGCGACCTGTCCCACCGGTTGGACAGCGGGGAACGGTGCGTCGGCAGGGGTGCTGCCAGGATCGTTTGCCACACGGGAAGACTACGCTGGCGCCGTGCCTCCATTCCCATCACCCGACACGGCCGGAGACCCCTCCCAGACCCACGGAGACGGTGCACGGATTGTTCACGACGAACGCCTGCACGTACCGCTGTGGTGGTGGCCGGTCGCCGCGATTGTCATCGGCCTACTCGGCTACGAGATCCAACTCGCCATGCACGGCAGCGAGTTCAGCCCGATCGTCTATGCGGTGCTCGCGCCGCTGGCCGCATGGCTCCTCTGGTCGATGGGCCGGACGCGCGTCTGGGTCGCCGACGGCGAATTGTGGGCGGGCAAGGCCCATCTCCCGATAACTTTGATCGATCGCGCCGCGAGCATCCCGGCCAGTGCAAAGAGCGCGGCCATGGGTCGCCAGCTCGATCCGGCGGCATTCCTCGCCCACAAGTTCTGGATCAAGACCATGGTTCTGCTCGTCCTGGACGATCCCGACGACCCGACCCCCTACTGGCTGGTCAGTACCCGGCACCCCGCCGAGTTGATCGCCGCCCTCGGGATGGCCGACGCGGCCGCGGAGTCCACCGACTGACGCTGACCGCGAGGTCCACGACCACCAGACGGAACAACACCGCGCCGATGGTGTCCCAGGCGGGGGCCCGGCGACACCATCGGCGCGGTGTTGTTTGTCTGTGTGTGTCTATCGGTTACTACGCGCAATCGACGCAGATGCGCGAGTTTCCGTTCTCCGTTGCCAGTCGGCTGCGGTGGTAAACGAGGAAGCAGCTGGTGCAGGTGAACTCGTCAGCCTGCTTCGGGATCACCCGAACCGACAGTTCCTCGCCGGACAGATCAGCGCCCGGGAGTTCAAAGGACTCCGCGGTATCGCCTTCGTCCACATCGACCGAGGCCGCCTGCGCTTCACTGCGACGTGCCTTCAGTTCCTCGAGTGAGTCCTCGGAGACCTCGTCGGATTCAGTGCGCCGGGGCGCATCGTAATCAGTTGCCATATTTCCGCCTTAGGTAGAAGCACCTGCGACCCGCGATACCCGATGTCAGCAGGTCCCGCGAGTCCCAACAAGCCGCGCACGTCATTCGTCTGCAATGTCCGCGACAGCGCCCTTGGAACAACGACGCCCGTGAAGGGATTCGTTGCTCGTCCAGACAAGTATTTTGTGATTTTCGCCACAGTTGATCAGAGGCCCGAGTTTCGAGTTATCCAATCTGAGACGGCCGAATCCTAGCCCAGCCGTTGCTCAGAGTCAACAACACTTGGGAGCGCAAAACATTCCCGTCGTCGCTGCCGAGCACAAATTGCACGACAGTTTAGAGTTGACACGCTCGACCACACTCCCGGCGGAAGGCATCGACAGCCCATGGTTTCGCAGATCACCTATGGCTATCCCACCGACGACCACGGTCGTCCGTTCCGTCGGCGGCGCTACCTGCCCGCGATCATCCTTGCCGTGGTGCTGGCACTGATCACGGCGATCGTCTGGGTCGGGGCCCTGTCATCGAACACCACCGAGGCCAAGCCGGTGGACTGCCCACAGCCCCCGGCACCGTCCGCGACACCCGATTCGCCGGCCCCGGTGGTCGGCACACCCGCTGATCGCGAAGAAATGCTCCGGATCTCGCCGGCGGCACTGGCCGGCTTCCAGATCAGGGTCCTCAATGCGACCGACGAGCAGGGCAAGGCACAAACAGTGCTCGACGACATGACGTCCCTGGGATTTCAGGGAACCCCCCAGGCCGCCTACGGCGATGATCCGCTCTATCCCGATCAGAACCTGGAATGCTTCGGGCAGATCCGCTTCGGCGACGCCGGCAAGGCCGCTGCCGCCGCGCTGTGGATCGCTGCACCCTGCACCCAGCTGATCAACGACGGACGCGCCGACAGCGTTGTCGACCTCGCGATCGGCGAGTACTTCAGCGACAGCAGTCAGAGCCAGGATGCCCTGGCAGTCCTCGACACCCTCCGCAGCGCCAACCCACAGGACCCCAACACCGGTGCAGACCCGGCCGTGGTCTCAGCGGTTCACGAAGCATCCTGCTGAACCGGGATCGGCGCCAGCGCACCGATTCCGGCAAGCAGCGCCCGCAGGTCGTCGGCGATACCCGGCGCCATCGCCAGCGTCACGTCGCCGTCGCCACCGCGTGATGTCGGGGAAGGTATCTGGACGATCGCGCCCGCCTCCTCGGCGATCAACGAACCGGCGGCCCAGTCCCACGGACTGAGTCCGTGCTCGTAGTGTGCGTCGACGGCCCCGCTGGCCACCATGCACAGATCCAGGGCCGCCGACCCCACCCGGCGGAGATCCCGGATCCGGGGCAACAGGCGGGCGATCAGGGCGCCCTGGACTTCACGTCGCGACGCGGCGTAGCCGAATCCGGTGGCCACCAACGCCAACGCCACCTCGTCGACGGCGTTGCAGCGCAACCGGACCGGCCCCGAACCGTCGTCGGAGAACGCACCGCCGCCGCGGGTCGCCCAATACGTCACACCCCGCGCGACATCGACCACCGCACCGGCGACCGTCGTGCCGTCGACCTGCGCGCCGATCGACACCGAATACGCCGGGATCCCATAGAGAAAGTTCACGGTCCCGTCGATCGGATCAACCACCCAGCGCACCCCGCTCGGGACCGCGACCGATCCGCCTTCTTCCTCGCCGAGTACCGAATCACCGGGACGCCGTGTCGCCAGCAACCCCCGGATCAGCTTTTCCGATTCGGTGTCGACGATCGTCACCGGATCGGTATCGGTACTCTTTGTCGAGACTGCTTGCGGCACAGAGTCATTCGAGACACCGACCCCGAACACCTCCGGTCGCCTGGTTCGGACGTGGCGGGCAGCCTCCTGCGCCACCGCGACGGCAACAGCGGTCAACTCATCGGGATCGAAACGGGTATCTGTATCGAGTTGTGGCACACATACATGTGAGCACACCTCCGCCCTCCGCCGCCGGACCGGCTCGATACCGGTACAAGCGAAATGTTCTTCCGCGACAGCGCGCAGAACCCGCCCGCGCTGACTAGCCTGAACAACGGCGGGCCGAGGCGCACCATCCCGCACCAGTCGAGCGAAGGAGCCACATCCGTGTCCACTGAATCCGCAGGCGGCGATCCCACATCCTCACTCGGCCCCAACCAGGCCGTCGGGGTCGATGTCGGCGGTTCGGGGATCAAAGGCGGCCTCGTCGACCTCGACACCGGTCAGCTCATCGGTGAGCGTTTCAAGGTCCTGACCCCTCAACCGGCCACACCGCAGGCCGTTGCCGCCGGAATCCGTGAGGTCGTCGAACACTTCGAATGGTCCGGTCCGGTCGGGGTGGCACTCCCCGTCGTCGTCACCGCCGGCATCGCGCGGACCGCGGCCAACATAGACAAGGCCTGGATCGGTACGGACATCTACGAACTGCTCGGTGCCGAACTCGGTGACCGCCAGCTGTCGGTCCTCAACGACGCCGACGCCGCCGGTATGGCCGAGGATCGGTATGGCGCCGGCAAGGACTACAAGGGTGTTGTCATGCTGCTGACATTCGGCACCGGTATCGGTTCGGCGATCCTGTTCAACGGCGTGCTCATCCCCAACACCGAACTCGGTCACATGCAGGTCGGCGAGATGGAGGCCGAGCACCAGGCGTCCTCCAAGGTCAGGGATGACAACGACCTGTCGTTCCCGAAATGGGCCGAGGACGTGTCCCGGGTGCTGATCGCCTACGAAGCGCTGTTCTGGCCCGAGGTGTTCATCGCGGGCGGTGGAGTCAGCCGCAAAGCGCACAAGTGGATCCCGCATCTGACGAACCGAACACCGGTTGTACCGGCGACTTTGCAGAACTCGGCCGGGATTGTCGGGGCCGCAATGGCGGTGGCGGCGGGGTTGCGGCCGTGAGTGCCGTTACAATGGCACACAGGCTGGCTTCGAGCCGGTTCCCCCAAGCCCCAGCTTCGCCGAGTTCCGTCTCGGCCTGACACCGCCGTCGCGACGCACATCCCCGCGGCACGGCGTCATGTAGATAGCCCGAAAGGTAGTACGTGGCAGCCACGAAGACCCGCCAAACTGAACCAGATGCCGAGCAGTCGGAATCGGAGTCGGTGACCGCGCCGCGGGCACGCAAGGCGCCCGCAAAGAAAGCAGCCGCCAAAAAGGCCCCGGCCAAAAAGGCCGCCAAGAAAGCACCTGCGAAGAAGGCCGCCGCGAAGCGGGCTCCCAAGGACGCCGACGGCATCGAGACCGACGGTATCGAGAACGAAGCCTCGATCGACGACATCGACGTCAACGAGGATGAACTCGAAGACGTCACCGTCGACGATGATGACGACGACGACACCACCACTGTCGCGGTCACCGCTCCCGGCAAGGCTGCCGCCAAGACCAAGAAGGCCGACGACGAACCGTCCGAAGCCGACAAGGCATCCGGCGACTTCGTATGGGACGAGGACGAGTCGGAGGCGCTTCGCCAGGCCCGTAAGGATGCCGAGCTCACAGCTTCGGCCGACTCGGTCCGTGCGTACCTGAAGCAGATCGGCAAGGTCGCACTGCTCAACGCCGAAGAAGAGGTCGAGCTCGCCAAGCGCATCGAGGCCGGACTCTTCGCCACCGAGCGGATGCGCAGGCTCGCAGCGGCCGGCGAGAAGCTCACCGTTGCACAGCGTCGCGATCTGTCGTGGGTCTCCCGTGACGGTGGCCGCGCCAAGAACCACCTCCTCGAGGCGAACCTTCGACTGGTGGTCTCGTTGGCCAAGCGTTACACCGGCCGCGGCATGGCCTTCCTCGACCTCATCCAGGAAGGCAACCTCGGTCTGATCCGTGCGGTCGAGAAGTTCGACTACACCAAGGGCTACAAGTTCTCGACCTACGCCACGTGGTGGATCCGTCAGGCGATCACCCGCGCGATGGCCGACCAGGCGCGCACCATCCGTATCCCGGTGCACATGGTCGAGGTCATCAACAAGCTCGGTCGTATCCAGCGTGAGCTGCTCCAGGATCTGGGCCGTGAGCCCACTCCGGAAGAGCTCGCGAAGGAAATGGACATCACGCCGGAGAAGGTGCTGGAGATCCAGCAGTACGCGCGTGAGCCCATCTCGCTGGATCAGACCATCGGCGACGAAGGCGACAGCCAGCTCGGTGACTTCATCGAGGACTCCGAAGCGGTCGTCGCCGTCGACGCGGTCTCGTTCACGCTCCTCCAGGATCAGCTGCAGTCGGTCCTCGAGACGTTGTCCGAACGTGAGGCCGGCGTTGTCCGGCTCCGCTTCGGACTCACCGATGGACAGCCGCGGACCCTCGACGAGATCGGCCAGGTCTACGGCGTGACCCGCGAGCGGATCCGTCAGATCGAATCGAAGACCATGTCGAAGCTGCGGCACCCGTCGCGCTCGCAGGTCCTGCGCGACTACCTCGACTAGTCACGCTCGTAGCAATGACTGATGGCCGGCCCCCTTAGGGACCGGCCATCAGTCATTTGCGCTCTCTTGTCATTCGACCTGTTCGACGACCTCGGCAAGCCAATCGAGGATCTCGCCGCGCACCAGCGTCCGGTTGGTTTCGTTGAGGATCTCGTGGCGGGCGCCGGGGAAGACCCGAACGCTGACGTCCTCGAGACCGCCGTTACGGTAATGCGCCACAAGCAGATCCACCAGCGCTCCCCCGCCGTTCACCGGATCCTTGTCGCCCACCGCGATGAGGATCGGCAGGTGCGGCCTGATCGCGGCGACCGCCGATCGTTCTGCGATCCGGCGGGCACCGATGAACATTGCCTTGGCCGAGTCGACGTCGATCCCGAACCCGCACAGGGGGTCGGCGATGTACTCGTCGACGACGGAGTTGTCGCGTGAGAGCCAGTCGAAATCCGTTCTGGCGGGGGCAAATGGGGCGTTGAACATCGCCAGGTCGAGTTCTGCGTCGAGATCGAGTGCGGGTTCGAGGCCGTCCAGGGCCGCAGTCCCGCTCAGGACCACCGCATCCACCTGGTTGCTGTCGTCGAGCAGGTATTGCTGTGTCGCAAACGAACCCATACTGTGGGCGATCAGTACCAGGGGCAGATCGGGCTGCTGCGTGTGAACCATCGCCACCACCCGTCCGATGTCCGCGACCAGTTGCCGCCAGCCGTCCGGGCCGAGGTCACCGAGCTCGCGGTCTGCCAGTCTGGATCGGCCGTGTCCACGATGGTCGTAGCCGAACACCACGTAACCGTCATCGGCAAGCGCCTCGGCGGTCTCGGAATATCGCCGGATGTGTTCGCCCATGCCGTGGATCAGGAGAACCGCCGCCACCGGTTCATCGGTGGGATCCCACCGAACACCCGAAATCGTTGTGCCGCGACTCGACTCGACCGTGAACTCGGAAGGCATGTATCCCTTTCGGCTGCGATGTTGCGGCGATCATCTGCCGGAAAATCGATTGATTCCACCTGGATTTGTATTCTGATCGATCAAACGTAGTACTTCCCGCTTTCCAACAAGACCATATGTCCGTGTCGTGTTTCGATGACTGCATGTTCGGCATACTTCGTCCCTGCATGACGCACCTCGATTCCGAATTGGCAGATCTGTGGCGTGCCCACATGTGCGGCGTCTGTCTGACCCTGCGATCGGGTCACGGTCAGCTGTCCCGATTGACGACCAACACCGATGCCGTGGTGGTCTCGATACTTGTTGATGCGCAACGCGACTCTGCGTCCGGCACGGTCACCGCCGGACCTTGCGCGCTGCGTGGGATGCGTACGGCCCAGGTCATCGCCCCCGGCGAACTGAGTGTGCGGCTCGGTGCCACCACCTCATTGACGTTGGCCTCCGCCAAGACCACCGATGTCCTCGCCGAGCAGGTGTCCGGACTTGCGGCCCCGTCGAGGCTCCGCACCCGCAGCGCGCGCATGGCCGGACCACGGCTGCGGCACAAAGCGCTTGCCGACGCCACGGTCTCGTCCGCCATCGGGTGCCCGGAACTGCTCGACGACCTGTCCCATCAGGCCGAGGTGGAGATGCGGGCGAGCACCCTCGACGAGATCACCGGTGGTTCGGCCCGGGCGGCCGCCGCGGTCTTCGCCGCGACCGCCGAACTCGCCGGGGTACCGGAGAATCGGGAGGTTTTGACGCGGATCGGTGCCGACTTCGGTCGCTGTGCCCATCTCCTCGACGCCGTTGCCGATCTCGAAAAAGACAGCAAGACCGGCGATTTCAACCCACTGTCGGCCACCGGAACGAGTATCGAGGCAGCCTGGGACGACTGTCTGCGACTGCTGGCCGCGATCAGGACCGGGCTCGGTACGCTGCGTCTGCGTGATGACCGGTTGGTGACCAAGTTGCTGGTCGGCGGGCTCAACCACGCGATCACCGAGGTCTTCGGTCGCCGGCCGGAGGCGGTGTTCACCTCACCCGGGTCCCCGTCGCAACGTCAGCCGTTGCCCCCGATCCACAAGCGGATACTGCCGTGGATCGGTGTCTACTGCACCGGATACGCCTGCTGCGCGGACCACACCAATCCCTGCAACGGCAAACATCATCAGTCCGGATGCCAGAACGTCGATTGCGACGGTTGCGAATGTTGCTCTTGTTGTGAATGCTGCGACTTCTAGGTCAGTGCAACTGCGGGTACCGGCCGGACTCGTCTACGTCGTACCGCTCGACCGCGGTCACCGCGCCGGTCGGCAGGGAACCGTACAGATGCGGGAACTGCATTCCCGACGGATCCGGCGGATCGCCGTCCTCCCAGACGATTTCGGCCCCGACCCGCAACGGGTCGATGGTCAGCAACACCAGATCTGATTGATCCAGATAGAGCAGATTGGCCGGAATGTGAACCTGATTGCGTTCGGACAGGTGCACAAAGCCCTGGTCGGCCAGCGACGTGGGCTCGATCGATCCCGTTGTCCGGGCCTCGAGCCAGTCGGAGATCGAACAGAGATGGACCAGGTGTGTTCCGGTGCTCACCCCATCAGCCTGCCGTATCAGCCGGTAGATGCGCCAGGGGCAATATCGTTGCGGATGTCCGGGGCGACGCCGTCGCGGGCTGTGAAAACGATGGCGGCGACCACCAAGGCCATGCCACACAACTCTGCGGCAGAGGGTATCTGGGAGAGCATCACCGCTCCGACGACTGCTGCCGTCACCGGAAGCAACGCCAGCAGCAGAGCGAATCGCGCTCGGGTCAGGCGCACCAACACGATCTGGTCGAGCAGATACGGGATGGCACTGGACAGCACACCAACCGCGACGCCGAGCGCCAGGATCCGCCAGTCCCACAGCGCTCCCGGGTCGATGGTGGTGGTCACGCCGATCACCAGGGGCGCGCAGATCGCCCCGGCCATCGACAAACCGATCGCCAGGTCGTCGATCCCGTCCCGCCAGGGCAACGTCGATGTGCCGTTGCCGGACACCACTTTGCCGATCAGGATGTAGCCGGCCCACATCGCGGCGGCGAGCAGGGCGAACACCACGCCGATCGGTGACCCCGACAAGCTGGCACCACTGAGCAGTACAACCCCGACCAGGACGGCGAGCACGGCCATCCCGTCCGCCATCCGCCGCGAGCCCGCCGCCGCGACCACGATCGGCCCGAGGAACTCGATGGCCACTGCCACACCGAGATCGATGTGGTCGATCGCCAGATAGAACGCAACGTTCATGCCCAGGGTGACCAAGCCGAATGCCGAGGCGATCAGCAGGCGTCTGCGTCCGAACGACACGCCGGTTCGCGGCCAGCGCCACCCGGCCAGCGGCCACCAGATCGCGAGCAACACACCTCCGGCGCCCAACGTCCGCAACCACGCCACCGCAGCGGGGTTGAGTTCGTCGAACATCGGCACGGCGATCGAGGCACCGACGTACTGACAGATCGCCCCGATCACAAACAGTGCGGGCACCAGCGAGACGAGTCCGCCGGATCGCGTGGCAGATTCGGCGGCGGGCGGCATTGACACACTGTAGGTGTGGGGGTTGTGCGAGATGCGTCACACCGTCCCTGTTACAAATGTTGCAGATCGCAGGTCAGCTGTTACGGGTGAGTGACGACACACCCGGCGGGCCTCGGGAACAAAGACGATTCGCAAATCGTCTGAAAGAGTGAGAGCTGGATACACCACCCCGGTGTGTTAGCTCGCGAAGGGACCGCGCCACGCAGGCCCGGGACGGAGGAAAAATGTCAGACACCATCACCACGCCCCCGATCGCCATGCCATTGACCACTGCTGACCGCTGTGATCGTTGCGGCGCCGCAGCACGAGTGCGCGCCACGCTCCCCACCGGTGGAGAGCTCCTGTTCTGCCGTCACCACTTCAACGCCCACGAAGCACGACTTGTAGACCTGGGTGCCACTGTGACCGCGTCCGAGGACGAGCTCGTCTAGATTTCTTCAATCAACAACTCTGCCGCGGTTCACGTCACGTGAACCGCGGCAGAGTTGTATCCGGGGCTTGATCGCGGGATCACCGCCACTTACGCAGGGCATCGATGCGCTCCTGCAGTTGCTCGGCTGTGGCCATCGCGGTGGGCGGACCGCCGAGGCGTTCGCGAAGTTCGTTGTGCACCTGGCCATGCGGCCTTCCGGTGCGATGGTGATGCATGGCGACCAGGCTGTTCAGCTCGCGGCGCATGGCGGTCAGTTGCTTACCCACCGACGGGGCCCGGTCGACCGGCGGCGCCGGAGCCGTGTCGCCGCTGCGGTTCTCGACCTGATCGGACTGACGTTTGCGAAGCAGGTCCCGGACCTGATCGGCGTCGAGAAGGCCTGGCAGACCGAGATAGTCGGCTTCCTCATCGCTTCCGGAAAACGTTGCGGTACCGAAGGACGACCCGTCGAAGATGACCTGATCTAGTTCGGCGTCGGCGTGGAGGGACTCAAATCCCTTCTCGTCCTCACCGGCTTCGTCTTTTTGCTTGTTGGCCTCGTTGAGCAGTGCATCTTCGAGGCCGTCGGATTCCCGATGCGGCTTGCCCAGCACGTGATCGCGCTGCGCCTCGAGCTGACTGGCCAACTGCAGCAGGACCGGAACCGACGGCAGGAACACACTCGCGTTCTCCCCCGGTCGCCGCGAGCGCACAAAACGGCCGATGGCCTGGGCGAAATACAGCGGCGTCGACGCACTCGTCGCATAGACGCCCACCGCCAGTCGCGGAACGTCGACGCCTTCGGACACCATTCGGACGGCGACCATCCACTCGTCCTTGGATTCGCTGAACTCGGCGATCCGGCCGGACGATTTCGGGTCGTCCGAGAGCACCAGCGTGGGCATCTTGCCGGTGATCGCCTGCAGCAGTTCGGCGTAGTCGCGTGCCACGGTCTGATCGGTCGCGATCACCAGGCCGCCCGCATCCGGCATCCCGGTGCTGCGCAGCTGTCGCAGGCGGGTGTGGGCCGCCTGCAGGACGGCCGGGATCCAGTCACCGTGTGGGTCGAGCGCCGTGCGCCAGGCACGGGCGGTGTGTTCGGCCGACAACGGCTCGCCGAGCCGGGCGGTGAACTCCTCGCCCGCACTGTTGCGCCAGCTCGCCTCACCCGAATAGGCGAGGAACACCACCGGGCGCACCACGCCGTCGGCGAGTGCTTCGGCATAGCCGTAGGTGTAGTCGGCGACCGATCGGGCACCGCCGCCGGGCTCCGGCTCGTAGGTGATGAACGGGATCCGGCTGTCGTCGGACCGGAATGGGGTTCCGGTCAGCGACAGCCGCCGGGTGGCATCGGAGAAGGCCTCGCGGATCGCATCACCCCAGCTTTTCGCGTCACCGCCGTGGTGGATCTCGTCGAGGATCACCAGTGTCCGGCGGTTCTCCGTCCGGACCCGATGGCGGGTGGGATGGGCGGCGACCTGTGCGTAGGTCAGCACCACACCGTCGAAGTCGGAGCTGGTCTGGCCCGCGGAGTTGCTGAAGTTCGAGTCGAGCGCGATGCCCGCACGGGCCGCCGACGCGGCCCACTGGTGCTTGAGGTGTTCGGTGGGGGCAACCACCGTGATCGCGTCCACCGTGCGGTCGGCCAGCAGTTCGGCGGCGATACGCAGGCCGAAGGTGGTCTTGCCCGCACCGGGGGTGGCCACCGCCAGGAAATCCTTCGGCGCTCCCGACAGGTACTTGGTCAGCGCCCGTCGCTGCCAGGTCCGCAGCGACGACGCTGCCGGCGCCGGGGCCGGGCTGGTTGTCGATGGCTCGGAAACGGCTGTGGGTCGGGTCACGACAGAGCACAACTCCCTTGACGCAGTTGATGTTTGAACAGTGGTGCACCGTTCGACGAGGTCGAGACGGGGTGCCTGGCGGTCGGTATCGGCGGCGATGCGCTCCGGTGGCCGGGCACCCGGAATGCTACCGCGAACCAATGACAATCGGCGCAGTGGACCGGATGCAACCAGAAGCGGCGCGTCGCGGCGCGGGATCAAGCATCCCACCCGAACTTCGGTAATGCTTGACACCATCAGCGTTCCAACCGGGCCGGCCCCCGACTCTGGCCCAGACCCCACGCCGTCGACGCCGACCGGTGGCGATGATGCAGATAAGCCCACATTTTCCGGTGTCACAAAGCTCCTGCCCTCGATGCTCTGGCGGACCGTCACGAAGTCCTGGGACGACTCGATCTTCGCGTTGTCGGCGCAGGCCGCGTTCTGGCAGACACTGTCGCTCCCCCCGCTGCTCCTGGGATTGCTGGGCACTGTGGGGTTCATCGCAGATTGGTTCGGCCCGAACACCGAACAGATCATCTCCGACAAGATCATCAGTTTTTCGGATCGGACCTTCAGCGACAACGTGGTCGACGAGATCATCCGGCCGACGGTCGACAACGTCGTGGTCAGCGGCCGTGCCGACCTGATCTCACTCGGCTTTTTGCTGTCCCTGTGGGCGGGCTCGTCGGCCATGGCGAGCTTTGTCGACTCGATCGTCGCTGCTCACGGTCAACACAATGTCCGGCATCCGGTCACCCAGCGACTGTTCGCTCTCTGGCTGTACATCTGTTTCCTGGTGCTGGCGGTCCTGACGCTGCCTCTCGTCGCTCTGGGACCCACCTATGTCCGGGACGTCATCCCGAAGTCGTGGCATCCGGCGAGCACCGTTGCCATCGATTACGGCTACTTCCCGGCGGTCGCGTTGCTGTTGATCGTCGGCCTGACAACTCTGTACCGGGTGGCGCTGGCCAACCCGCTGCCATGGCACCGACTGGTCTGCGGCGCGCTGCTGGCCGGCTTGGTGTTCTGGTGCGCCAGCGCGGTGTTGCGCTGGTATCTGACGGTCATCACCGGGACCGGATACAGCTACGGCGCGCTGGCGACACCGATCGCGTTCTTGCTGTTCACGTTCTTCCTCGGTTTCGCGATCGTCGTGGGCGCCGAGTTCAACTCGATCGTGCAGGACCTGTGGCCGGCGAACCCCACCAAGATCGACCAGATGCGCGGCTGGGTGTCCCAGCAGACCAGCGACATCACCGATCAGCTCCTGGGTTCACCACCCCGGCTGCAGACGGGTCCGATCCAGAAAAAGGCCGGCCCGGTCGAGAAGGAGGATCAGGCCGACGACCAGGGCCCCCCATCGTCGCAGGACTGAAGGTCAGTCGCCTTTTTTCATCTTCGAGTAGATCTTCTTGCACTTCGGGCAGACCGGCGATCCCGGCTTGGCCGAGCGCGTGACCGGGAAGGTCTCGCCGCACAGCGCGACCACGATGTTGCCCATCACGGCGCTCTCCACGATCTTGTCCTTCTTCACGTAGTGAAAGAACTTCGGTGTGTCGTCCTCGGTGGTTTCGTCGGGGGTGACGTCCGGCTTGTCGAGAGTCTGGGTATCCATGGGGTCAATTCTGCATCGCCCCGGCCCGCCGGGCCAATATCGACCCGAGGTGGCCGCTGCCGGGCGAAGAGAGCATAGTGGACGGCGTGGGTTCGAAAGATCACGCGCCCGAATCGTTTCTCATCACCGAGGCACAGACCTCCCTGGAAGAACAACATCGCGCACGCGTACGCAGATACCTGACCTTGATGGCGTTCCGGATCCCGGCACTCGTCATCGCGGGAATCGTCTATGCGACCACTGAGAACGGCCTGCTCGCACTCGGAGTGATCGTGTTGTCCATCCCGATCCCCTGGGTCGCGGTCCTGATGGCCAACGACCGGCCACCACGCCCAAAAGATGAAGTGCTCCATTACAAATACAGCGGACCGTACTCACGACAGCTGACCGACGGCAACGATTTCCACGGAATCGATCGACGCGAAGAGTGACCATTTCAGAACCAACGGCCGACCTGTACACCCAGGCTGACGGCCTACATGAGGCATTCCTGCGCGCCGGTTACACCACCGACGGTGTACTGCGTCTACTCGGCGACCAGGCTCACGATGCCCTCGGACGCGGCGAACCGGTCCCGGCGCGCCGTATCTGCGCCGGCGGCGGCGAACTCGGGGTCCTGATCCGCCTGCTCCTGCTCGGGGACACCTGTTCGGAGTCCGAGGTCGCGGCCGCGCTGCGTCCGGTGTCGGTCGACGACGCCGTCCGCCACGGCATCGTGGCGCGCGACGGCCGCGGTCTCTACGCCGCGATCGACCTGCGCCCCCTCGACTTCGGCGCGGGCAACCGGTGGCTGTTCTCCGACCTCGACGGCTCCTTGCGACGCCACAGCATCACTGAAGACCACGTCCTCGGTGTCGGGCACGCCTCACTGTCGCTGCTCCGCGCCACCACCACCGAGCCGGTCGGCCGCCTCCTCGACGTCGGCACGGGCTGCGGTGTTCAGGCTGTGCACGCCGCAGATTTCGCCGGACACGTCACTGCCACCGACATCACCGACCGTTCGCTGGCCCTCACGCGCGCCGGTATGGCCATCAACGGCATCGACGCCTCTCGGTACTCGCTGCTCAAAGGCCCGTGGTTCGGCCCGGTGGGCGGCCAGAAGTTCGATCGGATCGTCGCGAACCCACCGTTTGTGGTGGGCCCACCGAAGGTCACCCACACCTATCGCGACTCCGGGCTCGACCTCGACGGCGCGAGCGAACTGATGTGCCGCACCGCGCCAAAGTTCCTGAACGAGGGCGGAACCGCCTCGATGCTCGCTTCCTGGGTGATCACCGGTGACGACTGGCGTGAGCGGATCGCTCAGTGGATCCCCGACGACGGCGTCGACGCCTGGGTGGTGCAACGTGATGTGGCCGATCCCGCGCTGTACGTCGGCACCTGGTTGCGCGATGCCGGTCACGATCCCCGAGATCCGGCCTCGGCGGAGATGGCCGATCGCTGGCTGACCCACCTTCAGAAAGCGGGCGTCCGCGGTATCGGCTTCGGATTCGTGTTCCTGCGCCGCACCGATGAGCCCACCGACCTGCTGGCCGAAGAGCTCAGCCACACCTTCGAGGACCCGCTCGGCGCCGAGGCCGCGGATTACCTGCGCCGGGTCGCATGGCTGCGGAACCACGATGTGGGCGACGAACGGTTCTCCGTCGCCGAAGGTGTCGCGCTCGAGCAGGTGTCGACCCTGGCGGAGGAAGGCGGATGGGAGGGCGTTGTCACGCGTATCCATCGCCCCGACGGTCCTCGCTGGAGCCACGAGATCGACCAGCTCGGGCAATCGTTGCTCGCCGGACTCAACCCCGACGGACTGTGCCTCGACGAGGTGACCGAATTGCTGGCCGTCGCGACCGGCGATGAGCGCATCGACCCCGCTGCCGTGCGGGAATTGGTCGAGGGTCTGATCCGCCATGGCATCGTCCTTCCGGCCCGCTGGGATCAGTCCAGCCGGAAAACCTCAGTACACTCTCAGTAACTTCTCAGAAGCCTTCTCGATAGTTGCAGGTCACAGAGCTCACCTCGGGGAACGCGTGCGGAACTATCTGCACGGTCCCCTCCGTTGAACACTGTGAAAGCAACCGCACTTGAGGAGGCCGACATGTCCAGCCCCACCACAACAATCCGTCCGCCGATGACCGAGCAGGACCTGGATGCGCAAAGCCCCGCAGCGGACCTGGTCAGGGTTTATCTGAACGGCATCGGCCGCACCGCACTTCTCAATGCCGAACAAGAAGTTGAACTGGCCAAGCAGATCGAGGTCGGTCTGTACGCCAAGCACGTACTCGCAACCCGCAAGCGTCTGTCGGCGGTGAAGAAGAAGGACCTGGCCCAGCTCGTCCGCGAGGGCGAGTCGGCCCGCGCCCACCTCCTCGAGGCCAACCTTCGGCTCGTCGTGTCGCTGGCCAAGCGCTACACCGGCCGCGGGATGCCGCTGCTCGACCTCATCCAGGAGGGCAACCTCGGACTGATCCGCGCGATGGAGAAGTTCGACTACGCCAAAGGCTTCAAGTTCTCGACCTACGCCACCTGGTGGATCCGTCAGGCGATCACCCGCGGCATGGCTGATCAGAGCCGCACGATCCGGCTCCCTGTCCACCTGGTCGAGCAGGTCAACAAGCTGGCCCGGATCAAGCGTGAGCTGCACCAGCAGCTCGGCCGCGAAGCCACTGACGACGAGTTGTCGTCGGAGTCGGGTATCCCAGCGGCAAAGATCGCCGACCTCCTCGACCACAGCCGGGATCCGGTGAGCCTGGACATGCCCGTCGGCAGCGACGAAGAGGCACCGCTGGGCGACTTCATCGAGGACGCCGAAGCGACCTCCGCCGAGAACGCCGTCATCGCCGGTCTCCTGCACAGCGATGTCCGGACCGTCCTGGCGACCCTCGACGAGCGGGAACAGCAGGTCATCCGCCTGCGCTTCGGCCTCGACGACGGTCAGCCGCGCACCCTCGACCAGATCGGCCGCCTGTTCGGGCTCTCTCGCGAACGCGTCCGCCAGATCGAGCGCGAGGTCATGTCCAAGCTCCGTCAGGGTGATCGGGCCGAGCGTTTGCGCGCCTACGCCAGCTGAGCAAACCTTCAATGCGCGATCAGCCGCCACCAGATTTTCTGGTGGCGGCTGATCTATGTTCGGGCCCCGGGTCGGAATCTACAGTCGACGAGGACCGGAGTCGTGTTTGGTCGGAACCGGACCCACCGTCATCCGGGCGGCCAGCACCGCGACCCCGCGGGGTGTCGCGTGAATCGGATCGCACATCACATCCCGCGTTTCGGGAATGTCGTCGACCAGCGCGGAGATCCTGATCACCAGGTCGATGAGTGCGGCCTTGTCGACGGGTTCGGATCCGCCGTACCCGGACAGCAGCGGCGCCGACCGGGGCGCCTCGATGAGATCTGCGGCGTCACTTTCGGTCAACGGCAGTGCCCGGTACGCGCGGTCCCCCAGCAGATCGCTGGTCACGCCGGCAAGTCCGAACGACATCAGTGAACCGAACGACGGATCGTCGCGAACGCGGATGACGGTGCTGATGCCCTTGGGCGCCATCTGCTGTACGTGCAGCCGGGACTCCCCGGTCACCTCGGCGAGTTCGACCACCGCGAGTTCCACGGCATGCTGATCAGGGAGGTCGAGCCGGACGCCCTCGCGGTCCGCGCGCCCGCGCCACCCCTCGGAGAATGCCTTCACCGCGACCGGGTAGCCCAGTTCGTTTGCCGCCGCGGCACTTTCGTCAACCGTGCTGACCTCACGGAACGGCACGATCTCGATTCCATAGCAGCGCAGGATATCTGCGGTGCGCTGATCATCGAGTTCGATGACCGCGCCACCGGCACCCTCCACGGCTTCCCGAACGAGGAGCCGCGCGGTGTCCGGATCCACGTCAGCCGGACGCCTGACCTCCGACGGCGGCCGCGACCGCCACTGCGCGTACCGCCAGGCGTGGCCGAGGGCTTCGGCGGCGCGTTCCGGACTCGGATACGACGGGATGGAACCGCGCGCGGGGGTCCCGTACTTCCCCAGGACGGTGAGGTGCTGCGGAATACCCTCCACCGCAAGGAATGTCGTCACCACCGGCTTGTCAGACCCGGACATCCCGGTCATCAGTGCCTGCGCGTAACGGTCGACGCTGACCGCGACCGGCGGCACGAACACCGCGATGAGCGCATCGACGTCGTCATCGGCGGCCGCGATTCGGACGGCCTCCTCGAACGTCTCCGGTGAGGCACCCGGACCCAGATCAACACGCTGGACGACCCGGAGCCCGAAGTGACTACCCGCCTCCTGCGCCAGCACGCCGAGTGCAGTCGAGTTGCCGACGATGCCCACGCGCGGTCCGCGGGGCAACGGCTGGTAGGCGAATACCGTTGCGCAGTCGAAGAGCTGGGCGATGGTGCTGACCTGGATGACCCCGGCCTGAGCCAATATTGCGCGGGTACTCGCGTCGTCGAGTGAATGGTCGGCCGCCGCCATCGCCGGCGGTACCGCCCCTCGCCCCGACTTGACCGCCACCACCGGTTTGCCACTCGCGACCCGGCGCGCGAGCCGCGTGAACTTTCGCGGGTTGCCGAAACTCTCCAGGTAGAGAAGCACCACTTCGGTGTCGGGATCGGTATCCCAGTACTGCAATACGTCGTTGCCCGACACGTCCGCGCGGTTGCCGGCGGAGACGAACGTCGAAAGCCCGAGCTGCCGACGGGCGGCGGTGTCGAGGATCGCGATGCCCAATGCACCGGATTGGCAGAAGAATCCCACCGCGCCGCGACCGGGAACGTGCGGTGCGAGTGTGGCATTGAGGGAGATGGCCGGATCGGTGTTGGCAACACCGAGCGCGTTCGGACCGACAAGTCGCATGCCGTGTTCCCGGATCGATTCGACGAGTCGCCGTTCCGATTCGAGTCCGGAGTCGCTGGTGTCACCGAAGCCGGCCGACAGGACCAGCATGGTCTTGACGCCCTTGTGCAGACAGTCGTCGAGCACCTCTTCGACAGCGTCGGCGGGCACCGCGACGATCGCGAGATCCACCGGGTCGGGGATGTCGCGCACCGTCGAATACGCGCGGATGCCGCGAACCGCACGATGCTCGGAGTTGACCGGGAAGACCGGGCCGGTGAACCCTCCGGCAACCACGTTGGCCAGCACCGCATTTCCGACCTTGAGCCGGTCCACGGACGCACCGATCACCGCCACCGAGGCCGGACGAAGCAGGTTGGCGACACTGCGTGCCTCGGAGCCGCGTTCCCGGGCGTTGCGCACCGACAACAGGGCCTCGGTGGGGTCGATGGTGAACTCCACGTGGATGGTGCTGCCGTCGAAGCTGCGTCGCAGCTGATAACCGGCGTCGCGGAACACCGCGACCATGTTCGGGTTCTCCGCCAGTACCTCGGCCTCGAACTTCTCGAAGCCACATTCGGCCGCGGCGCCCGCGAGATGTTCGAGTAGGACCGGACCGAGCCCGCGTCCCTGGTGCTCGTCGGCGACCACGAACGCCACCTCCGCCGTGGTGGGCTTACCGCTCGCGCCGAGGCCCTCGTAGATGCCGATGGCGATGATCTCGCCGCCGAGAACACCCACGAACGCCACGCGTGTGTAGTGGTCGACCGTGGTCATCCGGGCGAGTTCACGCGCCGGGATGTGCGGAAAGGGACCGAAATATCGCAGGTAGCGCGTGCGCTCCGACAACCCCGAATGGAACTTGACCAGGGCGTCGGCGTCCTCGGGAACTATGGGGCGCAGATGCACCACCCCACCGTCGCTGGCCAGGACGTCGGCGATCCAGTGGCGCGGATAGTCGTGCGGTCCACGTTGATCGGGCCGGATGCTCTCGGTCGCCGAATTGCTGATTCCAGAATTGTCAGTCACGGGGATCCTCCGGATCGAGACCGCACAGCGGGTAGACGGCTCGGCGTGTCGCCATGATGGTGGCGTCGAGCCGGGTTTGCGCTGCCTCGGTGACACCGTCCATCAACGGGCCGCCACCATCACCATCCCACGGTAGATAGTCCAGGTCGCCACCGTCGGTCATTGTGAGTGCCGGATCACTCCGCAGCGACTCGTCGAGAAGCTGTCCCTCGATTGTGGCTGCCTCGCGCCAACTTTCATCGATGATCGTCTCGGGTGCGACGTCGTTGCCGGTGACCGCGGCGATCAGGTGCGTCCAGCTGCGGGGCACCACGTCGACGATCCCGTATCCGCCGCCACCGACCGCGAGCCACCGCCCCTCGGAGTACTTGTCGGCCAGGTCGCGCATCGCCAGAATCGCCGCTCGCTGGCCATCGACCGTGAGCGACAGATCGGTCAGCGGATCGCGGACGTGACTGTCTGCGCCACACTGACTGACGATGATCTGGGGCCGGAAGGTTTCGATCACCCCGGGGACGGTCGCCTTGAAGGCCCGCAACCAGAGTTTGTCGCCCGTCTCGGGCATCAGGGCGACGTTCATCGCGGTACCGCGGCCGTCTTGCTCCCCCACCTCTTCGGGCCAGCCGCTGCCCGGCCAGAGCGTTGCCGGATGCTGGTGCAGCGACACCGTCAGCACCCGTGGATCAGCCGCGAAAACCTTCTGGACACCATCACCGTGGTGGGCGTCGATGTCGATGTACGCGATCCGGTCGTAGCCCTGTTCGAGCAGCCAGCGGATCGCGACCGCGCAATCGTTGTAGATACAGAAGCCGGCCGCATGTCCGGGCATCGCGTGGTGCATGCCACCGCCGATGTTGACGGCCCGCTTCACCGACCCCGACGCGATGGCCGCCGCAGCGGCCATCGTCCCGCCGACCAGCAGACTCGCCGCACCGTGCATGCCCTCGAACGCGGGATTGTCGGCACTGCCGAGACCGAACACGCGCTCGAGGAGCTGCGCTGCACCCTTCGTGTGGCCGTCGATGGCGGACGCGGCCCGGACCGCGTCGAGGTAGGACGCGGTGTGCACTGTCTGGAGCAACTTCTCGTCCACCGGCATCGGCGGGCTGGTCTCGACGCCGTCGAGCACTCCCAGGGACCGCGACAACGACATGGTCAGCGCCAGCCTGACCGGGTTCATCGGGTGCGAAGGCGTCCATCGGTACCGCAGGAAATCGTCGCTCCAGATCACTGCCGCGGGCTGGGGATCCGATGTGTGTGACCGAACGCTCATGAAGTGAGCCTAGTGGCCTGCCCGACAGCGCAGGCCACTGTGACCCACGACCTCCTGCGGGGTTACCAACATCACCCTTCCAGCCAGGTAACCTGGGTCCAGACGAAAGGGATGGGGATCGTGAACGAACTGATCGACACGACTGAGATGTATCTCCGGACGATCTACGACCTCGAAGAAGAGGGCATTGTCCCACTGCGCGCTCGGATCGCCGAGCGTCTCGAGCAGAGCGGACCGACCGTCTCACAAACCGTTGCGCGGATGGAACGTGACGGTTTGGTACTCGTTGCCGGAGACCGACATCTCGAGCTGACCGACAAGGGCCGCAATCTCGCCACCTCGGTCATGCGTAAGCACCGTCTCGCCGAACGACTCCTCGTCGACGTCATCGGGATGCCCTGGGAAGACGTTCATGCCGAGGCCTGCCGCTGGGAACACGTGATGAGTGAGAACGTCGAGCGCCGGCTGCTCGAGGTTCTCGACCACCCGACCACCTCCCCGTACGGAAATCCGATTCCGGGACTGGAACAGCTGGGCTACTCCCCCAGCAGCACGCCCCCACCGATGACACGGATCTCCGATCTGCCGCAGGGTGAACCGGTTGCGGTGATCGTGCGCAGGTTGTCCGAGCACGCTCAGGCCGACGCCGAGTTGATCAGTGCGCTTCAAGATGCCGGTGTCGTTCCGAGCGCCCGCGTCAACATCACGGTGTCGCCGGATTCGATCATGATCAGCACACCGGGTCATTCCGGGCTGCTGCTCTCCGAAGAGATGGCACATTCCGTCCAGGTCGAGAAAGTCTGATACCAGCCCTCGATGAAACTCCTTGTCACCGGCGGTGCCGGTTATGTGGGTAGCGTCTGCGCCCGCGTCCTGATCGAACACGGTCACGATGTGACCATCATCGACAACCTGTCGACCGGCAATGCCGATGCGCTCCCCGAGGGTGCCGCCTTTGTCGAGGGCAACGTCAGCGATGTCGCCGCCGGGGTTCTGACGGCGCAATCCTTCGACGGAGTCCTGCATTTCGCCGCCCAATCGCTGGTCGGTGAATCCGTCGAACAGCCCGAGAAGTACTGGTACGGCAACGTTGTCGAGTCACTGTCGCTGCTCGAGGCGATCCGGACCTCGGGCACGCCGCGATTGGTCTTCTCGTCCACGGCGGCCACCTACGGAGAGCCCGAATCGGTCCCGATCCTGGAGTCGGCGCCCACCCGCCCGACCAACCCCTACGGCGCCACCAAATTGGCCATCGACCACGCGATCACGTCGTATGCGCACGCCCACGGCCTCGCGGCCACCAGCCTCCGGTACTTCAATGTGGCCGGAGCCTACGGCGGTGCGGGCGAGAACCGTGTCATCGAGACGCATCTGATCCCGCTGATCCTGCAGGTGGCCCTCGGTCACCGTGAGCACATCAAGATGTTCGGGACCGACTACCACACCGATGACGGCACAGCGGTCCGCGACTACATCCACGTGCAGGATCTCGCAGAGGCGCATGTCCTGGCGCTCGAAGCCGCCATCGCCGGCCGCCACGAGATCTTCAATCTGGGAAGCGGTACGGGTTTCTCTGTGCGGCAGGTCATTTCGGCCGTCGAAGAGGTCACCGGACGAAACATCCCGGTGGTTGATGCGCCGCGACGGGCCGGAGATCCGGCAGTGCTGATCGCCTCGAGCGACAAGGCCATCGCTGAACTCGGCTGGTATCCGGCAAAAACCGACCTGTCGGTCATCGTCGCCGATGCCTGGGAGTACACCCGCTCACTCGGCGAACGCGCCCACTCTCTCGTCTGATCCCGCCGTACCCCGATGATGTGGCCTTTTGGCGACCAAAACCCCAGGTCAGCACCGCCAAAAGGGCACACTATCGGGGGTTGGGGGGCTCGGGGTCGGGTGATGGCCCGGTCTGATCAGGCCGCCGGGTTCATCACCGGCGCAGGGAGTTCCACCCCCAGCGTCCGGGCGACGAGGTAGCCGGTCTGGGCACACTCCCCGATCACCTGCGGTGGTATCCCACGGGTCAGTGCGTCGTTGTACAGCACGGCCATCGAGTAGCCAGGGCTCGCTGTGAGCGCGAGGTCGAATGCGACGCCGGCCATCGCCCCGTTGCCGTGTACGTAGTGCACGAATCCGAGGAGCGTCGCGGCGGCCGCCTGACCTCGTCCCCGGAGCCGGCGGCAGAGCGCCGCCCACATTTGCTCGGCCTCGATCCAGCGATCGGTGACGGCCAGGGCCATCAACGCGTCGCGGACGTAGAGTTCGCGCAGCGACTTGTCGAGCACGCGTAGTTCGTCGCAGGTCAGCACGCCCGTGGCGCCGCGGTAGACCAGCGACAGCGCGTATTCGAGATCCTGCCGTTCCTGTAGCCGCCGCATCTGGTCGACAACCACGTCCAGCGGCGTCCGCTCGTCCCCGAATACCTCGACGCAGTGCTCCAGCACCTGCCGGTCGATGAATGTCTGGTCCACCGAACCCATCTCGCCGGACATGGTGTCCGTCAGCCGGGCCCGGTCGGCAGCGAGATCGCGGTAGGCGAGGTCGTCCGCCGCCGACACGACGTGCGCATCACACTCCGGATCACCGCAGTGCGGCAGCGGCGCCAGGTGTTCGGCCATCTCACCGCGGGTGGCCAGCACCCGCCGGCCCTTGGTGACCGCCCGGGCCACGGCCACCGGGCTGATCAGCGGGTCACCCACCAGACCCGTCTCCGATCCGGAATACACCGGCGCCCCGGACCATTCGTCATCCGACCACTCGTCGTCGGACCATCCGCCTTCGAGATATTCGCCAGATCTGCTGTCCCACACCGTCTGCCACACGCTACCGGCGGTTATCGCGGAGACGGCGAACCCGCCGTGGAGACCTCCGGTCGCCAGCAGCCGGCGGTGGATGCCGGCGGCGAGTCGCCGATACTCGTCCGAATCGATCGGATAGGTGTCATCGACGATGACGGCCACCACCCGCACCACCTCGTATGCCTCGCAGACCGCGGCGAGATGATCGATCACACCCAGCATTGCGGGTGTGGGTACGCCGTCATCGCCGAAAGTGAGGTCGTGGCGCATCGTCGTGCCGATCTCGGTTCCGTCACCGTCAAACGTGACCAGGATCAGCGATCGCTCCGGGATGAAGCCGAGCAGGGCCGGGACCGCGGTGATCAGTGCACCGGGGCCGGATACCGATGTTGTGTATTTGTCAGATGTCATGTGGTGATGGTCGGGCCCGAGGCCGACCCGACATCATCACCGACCGTGCGTTTTCCGCGGGTTATCCACCGCGCGTCGGCCCATCCACAGGCCGATTCAGCCGCGCGAGCGCTCCACCGCGGTGGTGTACAGCTCGTCGAGGGCGGCGCCATCGGGTACCGGTCCAGAACCCGGCGCCATGACGGTCACGTAGACCCGCACGCCATCATTCTGGGCGACCAATGCCGTCATCGTCTGGGTCATCGACCCCGACATCGTGACGCGCCGGAAAGCGAGCGATTCCTGCGACTGGGCCGGTGAGGGCGGCAGCACGGTGGTGGTCACCGTCGCGGTGGCACCCTGGTTGGTGGTCGTGTACGTCGGGCAGGCCTCGAGCTGGGCTTCCAACTCGGACAACGGCGAATCGGTCAGCACGGTGATGGCGCTGAGAGTGCCCGCGTTCGCCTCCGCACTCGCCGCGACCAGTGCCACCGCCTCATCGGATGTCGCCGGCAGTGGTGTGGGCGCACAGGTCGACGGGGTCACCAGAGCGCCGACGGGGTATCCGGCGGTATCGGCCATGACCGCGGGCAGATCTTCCGCCGACACCTCGGTCGCGTCGTACCCGGCCGGGAAGTCGGCGGCGGTCACCGATCTCTCCCGCACGTCGACCTCCTCCGACGGGAAGGTCCCCGGGCCCGTCGAGGGTCCGGCACTCGACGGCGCGGCCACCGGATCACCGTCGACCGCACTCGTGCATCCACCCACGACAAGGACAGCCGCCACCGCGACCACCTGCACCCAGCGCGGTTTGAACCGCTCGGAAGACACCCGACTCACCAACCCACTGTGCCACCGCGACTACGCCATTGCCGTGCGCGACACGACTAGACTCCGCGGTAGCAACCGAATCGCTAGGGAGAACACCGAATATGGGGATCATCGGCAAGATCAAAGGTGAGCTCGTCGACATCATCGAATGGATCGACGATTCACGCTCCACATTGGCGTGGCGTTTCCCCCGCTACAACAACGAGATCAAAAACGAGGCCGAACTCATCGTCCGCGAAGGTCAGCAGGCGGTTTTTGTCTACCGCGGCAAGCTCGCCGACCGGTTCGGGCCCGGGCATTACACCCTCACCTCTGAGAACTTGCCGCTCCTGAGCACCCTGCAGGGCTGGAAGCACGGATTCAACAGTCCGTTCCGCTCCGAGGTGTATTTCATCAACACCCGGCCGGTCACCGATCTGCGTTGGGGCACCCCCAATCCGGTGACTGTCCGCGACCCCGATTTCACGATGGTCCAGGTCCGCGCGAACGGTTTGTGTGTCGTTCGAGTGGCTGAACCTGAGATCTTTCTTCGGGAGGTCATCGGCACCGACAGTTCGGTCGATGTCGACGAGATCTCGGAGCTGATCCGCCGGGTCATCACCGTGGCGTTCTCGGACATGATCATGGAAACGCGGCTCGGGGTCATCGATCTCCAGGGCCGGCAGGTCGAACTGTCGGAGAAGCTCTGCACGTTTGTCAACGGCCAGGTGGACGACGAGTTCGGTTTGTCCGTCGACTCCATCACCATGAACATCTCACTGCCCGACGAGATCACCAATGCGATGACACGCGGTGTGGCACGCGGTGTCGAGGAGAGCGGATTTCTCAACAACGTCGGTGATCTCGGCCGCTACCAGCAGGGCAAGGCCGCCGATGCGATGATCGCCGCGGCGCAGAACCCGGGTGGCGGCGCCATGGGCGACATGATGTCGGCCGGGATGGGTGTGGCGCTCGGCAGCCAGATGGCCGGCCAGTTCGGCGGGCAGGGCGCGCAGCCGGCACCGGCAACCGTTCCCCCGCCGCTACCGGGCGCGGCAACCTTCCACGTCGACAATGGCGGCCAGGCCGCCGGACCGTTCACGGTCGCCCAGCTCCAGCCCGCAGTCGCATCAGGTCAGTTCAACGCGTCGACACTGGTCTGGAGTCAGGGCATGCCGGGCTGGGTGGCAGCCGGAACCGTGCCCGCCCTGTCCGGACTCTTCAGCACGCCTCCCCCGCTCCCCAACAACCCACCGGCATAGGAACATGGCTGACTCCCACCTCCCACCGCCCTTGCCCGCCAACAACAGTGACGCGGCCGACGGCCCGCCACCGCCGTTGCCACCTTTGCCGCCCGAGCCGGCGCGCGGACCGTCCGATCCACTGCGGGCACACTTCCAGGTCACCGAGCAGACCCGCACATATCCGTGCGACAGTTGTGGCGCCGCACTGGTTTTCGACCCTTCGACACAAAACCTGTTGTGTCTGAGCTGCGGCCGGTCGCACGCGATCGTCATCGACCCGGAGCGTCGGGTGATCGACCATGATCTGCAGTCGACGATGAGCCAGTTGCGCGCGCTGATGGCCACCGAGCACCCGTCGGCCGCGGCGATCACAGAGCGGGAAGTCGTCTGTCAGAGCTGCGGCGGCAGAAGCACATTCAGCGGAACCCTGACCTCGAGCCGATGCCCGTACTGCGCCACGCCGATCCAGCGGGACGACATCCACGATGCACCGCTGCGTTTACCGGTCGACGGGATCCTGCCGTTCCAGTTGAACGACGATCAGGGCCGTGAGGTCATCGAGAAGTGGATCCACAGTCGCTGGTTCGCGCCGACCGAGTTCAAGAAATACCGGGAACTGGGCGCGTTCACCAGCGTCTACGCCGCGTACTTCACGTACGACGCCGACACGACGTCGTCGTATACGGGGATGCGCGGTGACAATTACACGGTCACCACCGGAAGCGGTGACAACCGCCGGACCGAGACCAGGATCCGGTGGAGGCATCGATCCGGTGTGGTACGCAACAACTTCGACGATGTCGCGGTGCTGGCCAACACCGGCTTCGACACCGAGCGGGTGCACGAGCTCGAACCGTGGCCGACCGCGCAGGCCACCCCGTACAGTCCCGAGTTCGTCGCCGGACATCTCTGCCGCACCTACGATCACGATGCCGACCAGTGCTTCCCGGTTGCCCAGGAACGAATCAACGAGGGCATCGACGACACGATCCGGCGGGACATCGGCGGCGATCATCAACGCATCAATCAAAAGGACACGCGGTACAACGCGTTGACCTTCAAGCACGTGCTGCTGCCGATCTGGCTACTCACGGTCGTCTATGCCGGCAACCCATTTCAGGTCTTCATCAACGGCGTCACCGGCGAGGTTCAGGGGCAGCGGCCCTGGAGCACCGTCAAGATCGTGTTCGCGGTGCTTGCCGCACTGATCGTGATCGTCGGCATCGTTCTGGCCTGGCAGGCGGCGACATGATCACAGTTGTCGTGGTGATTGTTGTCATCGCGTGCGTGGCAGCGGTGGCCGGTGTCTTCGTGATGACCCGGCGCATCCGGGCCACGGCGCTGGCATCAGCCGAGATCATTCCCGGTCAGCCCACCACTGCACCGGTGTCGTGGGCGGGTTCACATGACCCCGAGGCCCGATTGCACCGCCGGATCCGCGATGCCCTGGCGCTGTTGCGATCGGATCCCAAACTCGGTTACGAGGGCGCTCGAATCGATGCCAGGGTTCGCATCGAGCTCGCCGCGACCGAACTCGACAATCGATTGATCGCGGCCGCTGCGTCACCAGGCCGGCTCCGCGAATCGGTTGTTGCCCAATCGGATTCCGCGGTCACCGAGTTGGAGAACGTGGCGGCGGCCCTGTCGTCCGGCGCCGACCTGGACCTCGCCCGGATCGAGGCATTGGTATCCCAGATGACTTCACCACCACAACTCGAAAACTAGTGCGCAACATAGCGATTGGATCTTTGATACCGAACCTCCCTCGACGGGCCCCGGAAACCCGCCAAACTCCCACGAGCGATCGGTGACCGGACTTACCCTGAACAGGTGAGGCAATTCAGGAAGCGCAGAGTTGCGGGATCCGTCATCGCAGCGGTCGCGGCGGTGCTCGCAACGTGCATCGTCCAGCCACCGGCCACCGCTGACACATTCTCTTACGTCTCCCTCGGCGGCTCGTTTGCCGCCGGGGCCGGAGTACCGCCTGAGGCGGCCGGGTCACCGGCGGGCTGCAAGCGCTCCGCGGCCAACTTTTCTCACCTCGTCGCCAGTGCCAAGGGTTACCAGCTGACCGATATGAGCTGCGGCGGAGCACAGGCGCTGAACCTGGTCACCTCTCAGGTGCCCGGCCAGCCGCCGCAGTTCGACGCCCTGAACGCCGGCACCGATCTCGTGACGATGTTGATCGGCTACAACAACGGCTCCGTCTACAGCGACAGCATCAATTCGTGCGCCCAGAACCCGCCCGGAGGGATCAGTTCCGAGGTCTTCACCTGCGAAGTCCGGAACGGACCCCGGTTCTCTCTCGAAATCGCGATGAACACCGGCCCGGCGATCGCGGGCGCCATAGCGGGCATAAAGAGCCGCGCCCCCTCGGCACGGATCATCGTTCTCGGCTATCCGGCGATATTTCCCCAGCAGGGAAACTGCGTACCCCGAAATCCGTTCTCGGTGGCGGACACCGCCTACCTCAACAGGATCGAGCAAGAGCTGAATGCAACGCTGCAAGCGCAGGCATGGCTCGCCGGCGTCCAGTGGCTGGACACATTCACCCCCAGCGTGGCGCACAACTCCTGCCAGAGTCCGGCGAGACGTTGGATCGAGCCCTACAGCTCACCTCAGGGAGCGGTGGGTCTGCATCCGAACGCCGCCGGAGAGCGCGCGATCGCCGACCTGGTGCTGGCGGCGATCGCGGGCTCGGGGCATTAGCTGCCGCGCTTGATCCATTCTTCCAGATGCGGGGATTCCTCCCCGACCGCGGTCGAATCTCCGTGTCCGGTATGGACTTTGGTCTGGGCGGGCAGGGTGAGGATCTTGGTACGGATGGACTCGATGATCGTTGGAAAGTCCGAGAACGACCGTCCCGTGGCACCGGGACCGCCCGAGAACAGGGTGTCCCCTGAGAACAGGACATCGAGTTCGGGGACGTAGATCGCGCAGGACCCCGGTGAGTGTCCCGGCGTGTTGAGCACCACCAGATCGGTTCCGGCCACACTGATCTTCTGGCCGTCGGCCAGATCACCGTCGGGAGTGCTGTCGGGGTAGGTCTGATCCCAGAGCATGGTGTCACCGGGATGCATCAGCATCGGGGCATCCACAGCCTTCGACAATTCCGGGGCGGCGGTGATGTGGTCGTTGTGGCCATGGGTCAGCACGATCGCCTTGACGGTCCGGCCGTCGACTGCCTCGATGATCGGTGCCGCGGTGTGCGCGGCGTCGATGATCACCACTTCGGAGTCGTCTCCGATGATCCAGATGTTGTTGTCGACGTCCCAGGTGCCACCGTCGAGGCTGAACTGGCCGGAGGTGACGACGTGCTGCACCCGCACACTCACAGGACCACCACCGAGCGCAGCACCTCGCCGGCCTCCATCTTGTGGAATGCCGCTTCGATGTCGGTCAGGCCGATCCGCTCGGAGACGAACTTCTCCAGCGGCAGCCGGCCCTGCTGGTACATGTCGACGAGCATCGGGAAGTCGCGTTCGGGCAGGCAGTCGCCGTACCAGGACGACTTGAGCGCCCCACCACGGGAGAAGAAGTCGACCAGCGGCAGTTCCAGGGTCATCTCCGGGGTCGGCACTCCGACCAGGACCACCACGCCGGCCAGATCGCGGGCGTAAAACGCGGTCTTGTAGGTCTCGGGGCGTCCCACGGCGTCGATCACCACGTCGGCGCCGTTGCCGTCGGTCAGTTCCTGGATCGCGGCCACGACGTCTTCGGTCACCGAACCGTCGATGGTGTGGGTGGCACCGAGGTCGGTGGCCCATTCGAGTTTGCGGGCATCGCGATCGACCGCGATGATCTTCGTCGCTCCGGCGAGACGGGCGCCGGCGATCGCGGCGTCTCCCACGCCGCCACAGCCGATGACCGCAACGCTGTCTCCGCGGCTCACACCGCCGGTGTTCATCGCCGCACCGATTCCGGCCATCACGCCACAACCGAGAAGTCCGACCACGGCCGGATCGGCGTCGGCGGCAACCTTGGTGCACTGCCCTTCGTGGACGAGGGTCTTGTCGGCGAATGCGCCGATCCCCAGAGCCGGGGTCAGGGCGGTGCCGTCGGCCAGCGTCATCGGCTTGCTCGCGTTGAACGTGTCGAAGCAGTACTGCGGACGTCCTCGCTTACAGGCGCGGCACACACCACAGACCGCGCGCCAGTTCAGGACCACGAAATCACCCGGTGAGACCATCGTGACCTGATCGCCCACGGTCTCGACCACACCTGAGGCCTCATGGCCCAGCAGGAACGGATACTCGTCGTTGATCCCACCGTCGCGGTATGCCAAGTCGGTGTGGCACACACCGCACGCAATGATCCGGACAACCACATCCCGCGGCCCCGGATCCGGGATGGTGATCGTCTCGATCGTGGTCGGGGCACCCTTGCCCGACGACACCACACCACGCACCTGCTCTGCCATGACAACCTTTCGCCGCACTGAATGTTCGGTCAGGACCTGCCGGTCGAGACCCGTCGGCCAAGGTTTTTCCCTGCCGATTTCCGGTCCCGAACCGCTATCACCCTATTCGATGTCCAGATCGTCATGTGTGCATCCGTTACCGTTCGCCGAGGGCGAACCGACGCGAGGGAATCGCATCCGGACTACTTCTGTTGTGCAGATGGGAGTGTCCCCGGATCGAGAACCAATGCCGTGCCCGGCACAAGGATTGGGACTGGCGGTGATCATGGGGGACAATGGATGAACACGACCGTACGACCAGGCAGCAAGGAGGTTCGCCATGGACGACAAGTCCACGCTCTATGAACTCGAGTTCCCGGCACCACAGCTGGCTGGTGACGAGGGCGAGGGTCCGGTGTTGATCCACGCGCTCGAAGGCTTCGCCGACGCCGGCCACGCCATCAAGCTGGCCGCCGATCACCTGCGACAGAGCCTCGATTCAGAACTGATCGCCACGTTCTCGACCGACGAGCTGATCGACTACCGCTCGCGACGCCCGATAATGACCTTCTCCGGGGAGCAGTTCACCGGGGTCGCGATGCACGAGCTGACCCTGCACGCCATCCGCGACAACGGCGGCAAGCCCTTCCTGCTGTTGGCCGGTTCGGAGCCCGATCTTCGGTGGGAACGTTTTGTGGCGGCGGTCACCGGTTTGGCCGATCAATTCGGCGTGTCGTCGGTCATCGGCCTCAACGCGATCCCGATGGGTATTCCCCACACCCGCCCGTCGACGATCACCGCTCACGGCAACAACAAAGAGCTGATCGAATCGCTGCCCCGCTGGGGTTCCGAACTCAAGATCCCGGCCAGCGCATCGATGCTGCTCGAGTTGCGCCTCGGTGAGCACGGGATGTCGACCGCCGGTTTGTCGGTCCATGTGCCGCACTATCTGGCCCAGGCCGAATATCCGGCCGCGTCACACAAGCTGATCGAATGCCTCGGTGAGGTCACCGGACTCGACCTGCCGATGGCGGCCCTGGCCAACGCGGCCGACAAGGTTCGCCACCAGGTCGACAAAGAGATCTCCGGCAACCACGAAGTCGAGTCGGTCGTGACCGCACTGGAAACCCAGTACGACTCCTTCACGCAGGCTCAGAAGGAGAAGGCCTCGCTGCTCGCTGCCGAGGGAGATCTGCCCACCGGCGACGAACTGGGCGCCGAACTCGAACGCTTCTTGGCCGATCACCTCAACGGTGGCGGCGATCAGCAGCCGGCCGACACCGAATCGGATCGCGACGAGCCCGGGGACGACGCCGGTCAGTGACCACCCCACTCTCCTTTCCGGACCACCGCGAGCCCGACGTCGATGAGCTGTATGCCGATTTCACGGCGTGGTGGTCCGACCGGGGTATCGAGCTGTACCCGCATCAAGATGAAGCGCTGATCGAACTCGCCGGTGGGGCGAACGTCATCCTGTCCACACCCACCGGCTCCGGTAAGTCCCTCGTGGCCAGCGGTGCGCTCTACTTCGCGGCGGCACAGGGCAAACGGGCCTTCTACACGGCACCGATCAAGGCGCTGGTGAGCGAGAAGTTCTTCGACCTGTGTTCGCAGTTCGGCGCGGAGAACGTCGGTATGCTCACCGGCGATGCGTCGGTCAACCCGACGGCACCCATCATCTGCGCCACCGCAGAGGTGGTGGCCAACATAGCGCTCCGCGAAGGTCCGGACTCGCCGATCGGCGTGATCGTCATGGACGAGTTCCACTACTACGCGGAGCCCGATCGTGGATGGGCCTGGCAGGTTCCGTTGATCGAACTGACGGGCTGCCAGTTCGTCCTGATGTCGGCGACTCTCGGCGATGTCAGTTTTTTCGTCGACGACCTGCGCCGCCGGACCGGCCGCGACACCGCCGCGATCACCGGCACCACTCGCCCTGTCCCCCTTGATTTCTCGTATTCGACGAAGCCGGTGCACGAAACGATCGAGCATCTGATCGCCAAGGACCGGGCGCCGGTGTACGTCGTGCACTTCACCCAGCTCTCCGCGATGGAACGCGCCCAGGCACTGCTGTCCGCCAACATCTGCAGCCGCGCCGAACGCGACGCCATCGCGGAGGAGATCGGCGATTTCCGGTTCAGCACCGGATTCGGCAAGACCCTCTCCAAGACGGTGCGGGCCGGAATCGGAATCCACCATGCCGGCATGTTGCCGCGCTACCGACGGCTCGTCGAACGCCTTGCGCAACAAGGACTCCTGCGTGTGGTCTGCGGAACCGACACGCTCGGCGTCGGGATCAACGTCCCCATCAGGACCGTGCTGTTCACCGGACTCACCAAGTTCGACGGTGTCCGCCAGCGTCATCTGCGGGCGCGAGAGTTCCATCAGATCGCCGGACGCGCCGGCCGCGCCGGGTTCGACACCCGCGGATTTGTCGTCGCAGAGGCACCGGACCACGACGTCGAGAACGCCCGCCTGGTCGCCAAGGCCGGCGATGATCCCAAGAAACTCAAGAAGATTCAGCGCAAGAAGGCCCCCGAGGGCTTTGTATCGTGGGGCGAGGCCACATTCGACAAACTCATCGTCGCGCCGCCGGAGCCGCTTCGCTCCCGATTTGCGGTCACGACGTCGATGCTGCTCGAAGTCATTGCACGGCCCGGCAATTGCTTCACCTCGATGCGACATCTCCTCGAAGACAACCACGAGACCCGCGCCCGCCAGCGCGGCCACATCCTGCGGGCCCTGAAGCTGTATCGGGCGCTGGTGAACAGCGGAGTCGTCGAGCGTCTCGACGAACCCGACGAATACGGCCGCCGGGCGGTCCTCGCTGTCGACCTACCGATCAACTTCGCGCTCAACAATCCGCTGTCCCCCTTTGCCCTTGCCGCGTTCGAACTGCTCGACCCCGAGTCGCCGACCTACGCGCTGGACCTGATCTCCATCGTCGAATCAACCCTCGATGATCCGCGACCGGTCCTCATGGGCCAGCAAAAGGCCGCTCGTGATGAAGCTATCGCCCGGATGAAAGCTGATGGCATCGAGTACGAGGAGCGCATGGAATTGCTCTCCGAGGTCACCTGGCCACGCCCGATGCGCGAGTTCATCTTCGAGGCGTTCGACATGTACCGACGCGGGCATCCGTGGGTGATCGACACACCCCCGCGTCCCAAAGCGGTGCTGCGCCAGATGATCGAGGAGGGGATGGACTGGAGCGATCTGATCTCCCGGTACTCACTCGCCCGCAGCGAAGGTGTGGTGCTGCGGTACCTCACCGACTGTTACCGGACACTGCGCCAGAGCATTCCGAATGCCGCGCGGACCGACGAGATCGACGATGTGGTCGAGTGGATCGGTGACCTGGTCCGTCGCGTCGACTCGAGCCTGCTCGATGAATGGGAACAGCTCACCCATCCCGATGCCGATCCCACCGGCCCGGCGGACCTCGCTCCACCGACCGGCGGCCGTCCGGTCAACCTGCGGGCCACCCGGGTCCACCTGCGCAACACCATGTTCCGCTACGTGAACCTGCTGTCGCGCCGCGATTGGTACGGACTGCAGACGATCTGGCCGGATCTGGACTGGGCCGACGAGATGGCCGATTTCGTCGACGAGTACGGCCCGGTGCAAGCCGGACCCGAAGCCCGCGGGCCGGCGCTGTTCAGCCTCACCGAGGTCGACGGCGAATGGCTCGCCCGGCAGGTCCTCGACGATCCCGACGGCGACCACGGATGGTCCCTGGAAGCACGCTTCTCGATGCCGCAGACCGCCGACGACGAACCCGAGCTCCTGGCCATGGAGATCATTCCCGGCTGACCCCTCAGGCCGGCCTCGCGGCACCGTTGCCCACACCGACGATGGCGGCCGTGATCACGTGAGCGAGTTGGCGATACTCGTCCTCCCGGCCGCTGGTCGCCCGCATCACCAACCCGATCCGACGTCCCGGCCGCGGCCGGGCAAAGCTCGCGATCGCCAGTGCACCACGCGCGGTTTCGGTTTGCACTGCGGTCTGCGGGATGAGCGTGACGCCCAGCCCACCCTCGACGCACTGGACCGCGGTGGCCAGCGACGCGGCCCGGGTGGGCCCGACGTCGGGGCGTACACCGGCGAGGCGGCACACCTCCAACGCCTGATCGCGCAAGCAGTGACCCTCGTCGAGCAGCAGTAGCGGCAAATCCGCCAACGCGGCCGGATCCACCCGGCTCCGGCCGGCGAGTGCGTGGCCGGGAGGCAGCGCCAGAACGAAGTCCTCGTCGTACATCGGCACCTCGATCATGCCGGTGGCGTCCGCCGGCAGTGCCATCATCGCCGCGTCGATCGAGTTGCGGCGCAAGGCATCCAGCAATCGATTCGTCTGATCCTCGACAACCCGCAGGGTCAGATCCGGGAGCTCGGTAGCCAGATTCCGAAGGATTCCCGGCAGCACGTACGGCGCCACCGTCGGAATCAGGCCCAGTCGGAGGGTGCCGGACAGCGGCCGCGAAACGCCGCCGGCGGCGGCGGTGAACATGTCGACCGCCTCGATCGCCGCGGTGGCACGCGGCAGTAACGCATCTCCCTCACTCGTCAAGAAGACACGCCGGGTCGAACGCTCGACGAGCTTTAAACCCAGCCCGGTTTCAAGTGATGCCAGGGCCTGCGACAGCGACGGCTGACTCACTCCTAAACTCTCTGCGGCAGAACCAAAATGGCGTTTATCTGCGATAGCGGCAAACGCCTTCAGTCCGGCGATCGTCGGTTGATAAGTTTGATCGGTCATACCTATCACTATAGTGCTACTCATCACGTTTCATTTTCAGTGGATCCAGGGCAGTATTAACGAAGTTGCTTTAAACAGACCTGAGGAGTGCATACATGCCATTGCTGACCATTGGTGACCAATTCCCCGCTTACAACCTGACGGCCGTCATCGGCGGAGACCTCTCGAAGGTCAACGCCACGCAGCCCGACGACTACTTCACAAACGTCACCTCCGACGACTACGCCGGCAAGTGGCGGATCGTGTTCTTCTGGCCCAAGGACTTCACCTTCGTGTGCCCCACCGAGATCGCCGCCTTCGGCAAGCTCAACGACGAGTTCGCCGATCGTGACGCCCAGGTCCTGGGTGCGTCCGTCGACAACGAGTTCGTGCACTTCCAGTGGCGCGCACAGCACGACGACCTGAAGACCCTTCCGTTCCCGATCCTTTCGGATCTGAAGCGGGAACTGGCCGAGGCCACCGGCGTTCTCAACGCCGACGGTGTCGCCGATCGCGCCACCTTCATCGTCGACCCGAACAACGAGGTCCAGTTCGTCTCTGTCACCGCCGGTTCGGTCGGCCGCAACGTCGACGAGGTCCTCCGCGTTCTCGACGCCCTGCAGTCCGACGAACTGTGCGCCTGCAACTGGAAGAAGGGCGATCCCACCATCAACGCGGGCGAGCTCCTGACCGCCAGCGTCTGATCGTCTGCTCGAAGAACGAAAGGCACCGATGAGCATCGACAACCTGAAGGAAATCCTTCCGGAGTATGCGAAGGACCTCAAGCTCAACCTGGGTTCCATCGCACGTACCACCGTCCTCAAGGACGAACAACTGTGGGGCACATTGCTGTCCACCGCCGCAGCCACCAAGAACGCGACCGTCCTGCGGGAGATCGCCGACGAAGCCGCCGACAACCTGTCGGCGGAGGCGTACAACGCTGCGCTCGGCGCCGCGTCGATCATGGGGATGAACAATGTGTTCTACCGTGGCCGCGGATTCCTGGACGGCAAGTACGACGACCTGCGGCCCGGACTGCGGATGAACATCATCGGCAACCCCGGCGTCGACAAGGCCAACTTCGAGTTGTGGTCGTTCGCGGTGTCATCCATCAACGGTTGCGGCCACTGCGTCGCCGCCCACGAGAACACCCTGCGCGAAGACGGTGTCGAGCGTGAGGCGATTCTCGAATCGCTGAAGGTCGCCTCGATCATCGCCGGCGTTGCTGCCGCACTCAGCACTGCCGAGGTTCTTGTCGGATAGCGGAAAACCCGCTGCCACAGGTACTGCCATATCAAAAGAGCAGGGACCCCGACCGGGTCCCTGCTCTTTTGGCTTCTGTGGGCTACGCCAGCGCATCGCCGATGCGCTGCGCCATGTCGCTGACCTGGGCACTGGTCATCACAAACGCCGGCGAGATCTGCAGTGCACCCTGACCGGCCGCGCGACCACTCACTCCGTGCTTACGCAGCGCGCCGATGACCGCCGGAGCTGTCGACGGATCCGCCAGCTGCACAGCGGCAACCGCACCGAGTCCGCTCCGGATCTCGCTCACCGCAGGCAGATCGGCCAGCGGAGCGAGCACTACGTGCAGGTCGGATTCGAGCCGCGCGGCCTCTTCGAGCAGTCCCTCGGACTCGATGATGTCGAGGTTCGCCATCGCCGCGGCCGCGGCACCGGCGTGGCCGCCGTAGGTGTAGCCGTGGCGCCACCACACACCACCGGCGTAGAACGGTTCGGCGATCTTCGGTGCGATGAACACCGCACCCATCGGGACGTATCCCGACGTCAATCCCTTGGCGGTGGTGATCATGTCGGGCTCGAGCCCGAAACGACTTGAGGCGAACCAGGATCCGCCGATCCGGCCGAATCCGGTGACGACCTCGTCGACGACGAACAGGACATCGTGGTCACGGCAGATCTGCCGGACCTCGGCCAGGTAGCCGTCCGGCGGCAGGTAGATGCCACCGGCACCGATGATCGGCTCGACGAAGAACGCGGCGATGTTGTCGGCGCCGATCCGCTCGATGAGACCGAGCAGGCTCTTCGCGTCATCCCATTCGACGGTTGCCGCGTCGGGCATGAGCTCGCCGTAGTTCTCGCGGTTCAGCGGCAGACCCGACAGCGCGGTGCCGCCCACGTGCATACCGTGGTACGCCTTGGTGCGGCCGACAACGATCTTCTTCTCCGGCTTGCCCAACTCATGCCAGTACCGGCGAGCGAGCTTCACCGCCGAATCGACCGAGTCGCTGCCACCCGAGGTGAAGAACACCTTGCTGCCCGGGATCGGTGCGAGGGCGGCCAGACGATCCGCGAGTGCGGCCGTCACATCCGAGGTGATGTCGCCGAACCCCGAGTAATGCGCCAACGTACTCAGCTGGCGGGCAACGGCGTCCGCGATCGCGGTCCGGCCGTGTCCGACGTTGGTGAACCACAGACCGGCTGTGGAATCGATGTACTTGTTTCCGGCGGCGTCCCAGATATAGGCGCCCTCGCCCTTGGCAACAACAAACGGTCCCGAGGCGCTCACCGCGCCCATGTCGGCAAAACCGTGCCAGAGACCGGCAGAAGAAGAAGCAGTCATGGGGTACATCATGCCTGGCAGGTGGCGGCACGATGTCAGGGCACCGGCGACTACCATTGGGGACGATATGTCGACCGCGCCCGATCAGCCCAGCCAACCCGCCGCATCAGGGCAGCCCCCCACATCCGGGCAGCGCCGACGCCGCGGACGTAAATCGTCCGGCAAACCTCCTTCGCCGCGATCGGGATCCCGCACCTCTGCCGGCCCCGGCCCGGAGGAACTCGAACGGCGTCGCGCGCTGGTCCCGGACCTGCGCTATCCGCCGGAACTGCCGGTTTCGGCGGCCCGCGCGGAGATCGCCGCGGCGATCGAGGCCCATCAGGTGGTTGTCGTCGCCGGTGAGACCGGCTCCGGCAAGACCACCCAGCTGCCGAAGATCTGCCTGGAGCTCGGCCGCGGTGTCGCCGGCAAGATCGGCCACACGCAACCACGACGGCTCGCTGCCAGATCGGTCGCCGAGCGGATCGCCGAAGAAACCGGCACCGAACTCGGCGGTGTTGTCGGGTACTCGGTCCGGTTCACCGACAAGGCCTCCCGCGACACCCTGGTCAAGGTGATGACCGACGGCATCCTGCTGCGGGAACTCTCGCAGGATCGCCTCCTGCGCGATTACGACACGCTGATCATCGACGAGGCCCACGAGCGAAGCCTCAACATCGACTTCATCCTCGGATATCTCAAACAGCTGCTCCCCCGGCGTCCCGACCTCAAGGTGATCATCACCTCGGCCACGATCGAGCCCGGCCGTTTCGCCGATCACTTCGCCACCGAGGACCGCCCGGTCCCCGTCATCGAGGTGTCCGGGCGCACGTACCCCGTCGAGATCCGTTATCGGCCACTCGTTGTCGAGGACGAGGACGAAGCCGACCTCGATCAGTTGCAGGCCATCGGTGAGGCGGTCGACGAACTCTTCGCCGAAGGCCCCGGCGACATCCTCGTGTTCTTGCCCACAGAACGCGAGATCAACGACACCGCCGCATCTCTGAAACATCTCGAGGCACGCGGCGTCGAGGTGATCCCGTTGTTCGCCCGGCTGTCCGCGGCCGATCAGCACCGGGTGTTCGCCTCGCACAAGGGCAGACGAATCGTGTTGTCCACCAACGTTGCCGAGACATCGCTGACCGTTCCGGGCATCCACTACGTGATCGATGCCGGTACCGCCCGCATCTCGCGCTATTCGACCCGCACCAAAGTTCAGCGGCTACCGATCGAGCCGATCTCCCAGGCCAGTGCCCGTCAGCGTGCCGGCCGATGTGGCCGTGTCGCCGCGGGCGTCTGCATCCGCCTGTACAGCGAAGACGATTTCGATGCCCGGCCCGAATACACCGAACCGGAAATCCTGCGCACCAATCTGGCCGCCGTCATCCTCAACATGACGTCGCTCGGGCTCGGTGACGTCGGACGCTTCCCGTTTGTGCAGCCACCGGATCCCAAGGCCATCCGCGACGGCCAACAGCTCCTCGACGAACTCGGCGCTCTGGCCCCGGCCACCCCCGACAACCCGGTGCGGCGGTTGACCCCGATCGGCCGGTCGCTGGCGAAGATCCCCGTCGATCCGCGGTTGGCCCGCATGCTCGTCGAGGCCGACACGCAGGGTGCGCTCGGCCCGATGCTGGTCCTGACCGCAGCGCTGTCGCTGCCCGATGTCCGGGAACGCCCGGCGGACCACCGGCAGGCCGCCGATGAATCACATCGCCGCTTCGCTGCCGCCGGCTCTGAGTTCCTCACGCTCCTCAATCTGTGGGCATATCTCGAGGAATTGCGAAAAGAGCTGTCCTCCAGCCAATTCCGCAAGCGCTGCAGCCGCGAGTTCCTGCACGGACTCCGGATCCGGGAATGGCGTGATCTGCATTCACAGCTGGTCCGGATCGTCCGGGATCTCGGCATGACCGTACCGGCGGCATTCGAGATCCCCGAACCGGAATCCGGGATGGCAGCAGCCATCCATCAGTCGGTGTTGTCGGGGCTGCTGAGCCAGATCGGGGTCCGCGAGGGGGAATCCAAAGAGTTTCTCGGAGCGCGCGGGACCAAGTTCATGATCTTCCCCGGGTCACACATGTCGAACAAACCGCCCCGGTTTGTGATGGCGGCCGAGATCGTGGAAACCTCACGGCTGTGGGCCCGGACCACCGCCCGGATCGAACCCGAGTGGGCCGAGCGACTGGCCGGCGACCTCGTCAAACGCCAATACAGCGAACCACACTGGTCGGGTAAGCATTCCGCGGCGATGGCCTACGAACGGGTCACGCTCTACGGCGTGCCGCTGGTCACGCAACGCCGTGTCAACTACGGCTCGATCGACCCCGAGGTCGCCCGGGAGTTGTTCATCCGCAGTGCCTTGGTCGAGGGCGACTGGCGCACCCAACATCCGTTCTTCCATCGCAACCGGGCACTCCTCGACGATGCCGAAGAATCGGTCCACCGGGTCCGGCGCACCGACGTGGTGGTCGACGATGACGTACTGTTCGCGCACTACGACCGTCTCGTCGGCGCCGAGGTCGTCTCCGGTCGACATTTCGACACCTGGTGGAAGACCGCCAGGAAGAAGGACCCGACACTCCTCGACCTGAATCCGGCCGATGTCGTGGCCGGCGGCGGTGCCACCGATCCCGCCGGATTCCCGGACGCCTGGCGCCAGGCCGACACCACATACGCCCTGCGATACCGATTCGAACCCGGTACCCCCGATGACGGTGTGAGCGTGCTGATCCCGTTGTCGTTGCTGGTCCGGGCCCGCCCCTCCGGCTTCGACTGGCTGGTCCCGGGGATGCGGACCGAACTGGTCACCGAGCTGATCCGCACCTTGCCCAAAACCCTTCGGCGCCAAGTCGGTCCGGCACCCGATCTGGCAGCGCAGGTGCTCGACGCGGTGACCCCACGTGCACGCCCGCTGACTGCGAGTGTGGCCGCCGAACTCACGCGGATCACCGGTGTGTCCATCGCGGCCGCCGACCTGAGGGCGACCGCGCTCGCAGACCACCTGCGGATGACGTTCATCGCCGTCGCCGCGAATGGCGACGAGCTCGGCCGCTCCAAGTCTCTGGCCGAACTCCAGGAACGCCTCGGCAACAAGGCGCGCGCCGCCCTCGAGAAGGAAGCGGCCCCGGCGGCCACCCCGGTGGCCAAGACCTGGACCGCCGATACCTTCGGCACGCTCACCCGGTCCATCCGGAGCACCGTTGCCGGGCAAGAGATCACGAGCTATCCAGCGTTGGTGGCCCGGGGTGGTGGCTTCACCGTTGCCCCGATGTCCACCGAGGCTGAACAACGTATCCAGATGTACAACGCGTTGATCGGTCTACTGATCAACGATGTACCAGCGTTGAGGCCGAATGCGACCTCCGCGCTGGGCACCTCCGACCGGTTGGCGCTGAGCCAGAGCCCGTATCCCACCGCGGCCGCGTTGCTCGCCGATTGCGTCCGCGCTGCGGTCATCGATCTTGTTCCGGCACAGCCCACTGTGTGGTCGGCAGCCGATTACGCGGCGCTGCGCACCCATGTCGCGGGTCAGGTCACCGGCCGGGCGACCACCAAGTTGCGTCAGGCCGCGGCAGTTCTGGCCCGGGTGGCCCCGCTGCGGACCGCGATCGAGGCGACGACGGTCGCCGACGCTGCCGACGATGTACGCGACCAACTCGGCGAGTTGGTTTTCGACGGATTCATCTCCGCCACCGGTGGCGAGCATCTGACGGAGATTCCCCGCTACCTCGATGCCGCGCTGGCGCGACTCGATCAGTTGCCGGCGTCGGCAGCGAGGGATGCCGCGTCGATGGCCACCGTCGACCGGGTCGTGGCGGCCTGGACCAGTCACCTACGGATGATGCCGTCGGAACGTCAGGATGCGGTCAGCGAAGCCGCCGGCTGGATCGTCGAGGAGCTGCGTGTCGGGCTGTTCGCTCAACAGCTGCGAACCGCGTACCCGATCTCAGAGAAGCGCGCCATCAAGGCAATTCGCGACCTGCGCTGACCCCAACGCAAAATTCGCGGGGAGTCAGGATTCGGACTTGCCGGACCGGAGATCGTCGATTTCTTTCTGGAAGTCGTCCACCGAGTCGAATGAGCGGTAGACGGAGGCGAAGCGAAGGTACGCGACCTCGTCGAGATCGCGGAGCGGACCGAGAATCGCAAGACCGACCTCGTTGGCCGGAACTTCGGCCGAACCCGAGGCCCTGACGGCTTCCTCGACCTGCTGCGCAAGATGCTGCAACTTGTCATCGTCGACAGCTCGGCCCTGGCAGGCCCGGCGGACGCCGCGCATGACCTTCTCGCGGCTGAAAGGTTCAGTGACGCCGGTCCGTTTGACCACCGAGAGCACCGCGGTCTCCACCGTGGTGAAACGGCGTCCGCACTCCGAACAGGCACGGCGACGACGGATTGCCTGTCCCTCGTCCGCCACCCGCGAATCGACTACGCGGGTGTCCTCGTTCTTGCAAAACGGGCAATGCATGCACGATTCCTCGACGGTCGACGGCCTGGGCGGAGTGACCAGACGCTGTGGTTCCGAGGATACCGCCCGGGCTGTGGGCCCCTGCATCATCTACCTGACGTAGACCGGCGTGACCAGCGCCTGCCCCACCGACAATGCCGAGTTGCTCATCGCGTTGAGCTCCATGATCTTTGCCACGACGGCTTCGGCCGGCATCTCGGGTGCGATCCGGGAAGCGATGGCCCCCAACGACTCCCCCGACTGAACCCGGACGACCTGGGTGCCGACGCGCCCCGGATCAGCAGACTGCTCCATCACGCCGCCGAAGAAGGTCATGAATGCAACGATCAGCATCAGACCGATTCCCGCGACGGCGCCGGCCGCCCAGGCGCGCCGACGGGCGAAGACCTTCTCGCGAGCGGTCGGCATTCGTTGTTCGGTGTTGCGCGATTCGGCGCAGGAGACGGCCACGCGGCGCTGAGCAGGCAGCCGGCGATCGGCCGGACGGGCGGTGTCCGCGGGCCGCAAGGGCCGCTTGGTACGCGGAACGGTAGCGCTCTCGGCGTGGTGAACGGGCCGAGCTGTGGCCGGCCGGATGATGGTGGTGGCTGCAGTCATGGGTTCAGTCCTCGGATCATCGGATCGATGGTGCATTCGATCACTCGTTCGATTGAAAGAGTGTTCGATTTGTATCACGGGGTTCCGACAAGCGCCACGCCTGATCGAACAAATGTTTGAGACTTGTGATGATTTGCACTACCTTTGTCCACATGGACCCCGCCCGATACCGCACGAACTGGAGGACCTGATGGCCGATACAACCCAGCCCCCGACGCCGTCGGACGGAGCCGCCACCACCGTGGTCGCCACCGGACCGCTGGCAGAAGGCTCACTGACCGCCCGCCAGAAAGCCGTACTCGAGGTCATCCGCGCCTCGGTCCGCGAGCGCGGCTACCCGCCGAGCATCCGGGAGATCGGTGACGCCGTCGGCCTGACCTCGACGTCGTCGGTCGCCCACCAGCTCCGCACACTCGAACGCAAAGGCTTCCTGCAGCGCGAGAACAACCGTCCCCGCGCGGTAAACATCCAGGACACCGACCTCAACCCGGCCACGGCTGCCGGTCAGGTGCAGGCACCCGACGAATCACTTCCGACGCCGACATTTGTCCCGGTCCTCGGCCGGATCGCGGCCGGTGGCCCGATCCTCGCCGAACAGGCCGTCGAAGACGTCTTCCCGCTCCCGAAGGAACTCGTCGGCGAGGGTTCGCTCTTCCTGCTCAGGGTGGTGGGCGAATCGATGATCGACGCCGCGATCTGCGACGGTGACTGGGTGGTCGTACGCCAGCAGAACGTCGCCGACAACGGAGACATCGTGGCCGCGATGATCGATGGCGAGGCCACGGTCAAGACCTTCAAGCGCACCAAAGACGCCGTGTGGCTGATGCCGCACAACCCGGTATTCGATCCCATCCCCGGCAACGATGCGGTCATCCTGGGCAAAGTTGTGACAGTGATGCGGCGACTCTAGAGACACACATGCGAAAAAGGCGGGTGCACCGGAGATCCGGTGCACCCGCCTTCTGCCGTTCGGCGCGTTGATGTTTGAGTGATCAGACCCCGAGGCTGCGTCCGATGACTTCCTTCATGATCTCGGTGGTGCCGCCGTAGATGGTCTGCACGCGTGAGTCCAGGAACGCCTTCGCGACGGAGTATTCACGCATGTAGCCGTAGCCGCCGTGCAGCTGCAGGCAGCGGTCGATCAGGTGCACCTGATTCTCGGTGGCGTAGTACTTGGCCATCGCGGCATCGGGGACGGTCAGCTTCTTCTCGTTCAGCAGCCCGATGCAGTGGTCGACGAACACGCGCGTCGTCGTCGTGGACGTGGCCAGCTCGGCCAGCAGGAAGCGGGTGTTCTGAAAGTTGCCGATCGAACGCCCGAAAGCCTTGCGGTCCTTGGAATATTGAACGGTGGTCTCCAGGACCTTCTCCATGGAGGCAGCGGCGACCACGGCGATCGACAGGCGCTCGCGCGGCAGGTTCTGCATCAGGTAGATGAAGCCGAGTCCCTCTTCACCGAGCAGGTTCTCGGCGGGTACGCGGACGTTGTCGAAGCTCAGTTCGGCGGTGTCCTGCGCCTTCATGCCGACCTTGTCGAGGTTGCGGCCGCGCTCGAAGCCGGGCATGCCGCGCTCGACGACCAGCAGGGAGAAACCCTTGGCGCCGGCCTCGGGATCGGTGCGCGCGACCACGATCACCAGGTCGGCGTTGATGCCGTTGGTGATGAAGGTCTTCGATCCGTTGAGCACCCAGTGATCGCCGTCCTTCTTGGCGGTCGTCTTGATCCCTTGCAGGTCCGAGCCGGTTCCGGGCTCGGTCATGGCGATGGCGGTGATGAGCTCACCGGAGGTGAATCCCGGGAGCCAGCGCGCCTTCTGCTCGTCGTTGGTCAACTCCAGCAGGTACGGCGCGATGACATCGTTGTGCAGGGTGAATCCCAGGCCGCTGAACCCACCGCGTGCGGATTCCTCGGAGACGATGCACTGATAGCGGAAGTCGTCGACTCCGCCGCCACCGAACTCCTCGGGCGCGTCAACGGCCAGGAAGCCGTTCTTACCGGCTTCGATCCACACGTCGCGATCGACGATGTTCTGCTCTTCCCAGCGGGCGTGGTGCGGCGCCACATGCTGCTCGAGGAAGCTGCGGTACGAATCGCGGTAGAGGAGGTGCTCAGGCTCGAAAATCGTGCGTTCCATCAAAGTCTCCATAACGAGGGTGTCCAAACGAGGTTGCCAGCAACTGTAACTGGATTCTACATTCAACCCAAGGAGCGCTCAGTCAGGGCAAGACGACCTGTCCAGGCCCGGATTCAGAACAGATGGGGCGCGGCGAACTCGGCCAGTGCATTGGCCAGTGCCGAGGGAACGCTGGCGACGATCTCGGTGCCGTCGGCACCATGCTTCTCGCTCGACACATCGCCTTCGGCATGGATGCGTGAGACCAGATCACCGCGGGAATACGGCACTCGGACACTGACGTGGACATCGTGCCTCGACACCGACTCACGAACCCGCTCGAGAAGTTCCGGGATACCTTCGCCCGTGGCGGCCGAGATGAAGACCGCCTTGGGGAACAGGCTCCTCAACTGAGTCAGCACAGTCGGGTCGGCGACGTCGATCTTGTTGATCACCAGCAGCTCCGGCGGTGTGGACGCCTTCTCGTCGTGGATCACCTCTTCGATGACCTTGCGCACTGCGCTGATCTGACCGGTGGGAATCGGGTCCGAACCATCGACGATGTGCAGCAAGAGGTCTGCGTCCGCGACCTCTTCGAGGGTCGAGCGGAACGCCTCCACCAGTTGGGTCGGCAGATGCCGGACGAATCCGACGGTGTCGGTGACCACGATTTCGCGACCGTCGTCGAGGGACATCCGCCGGGTGGTCGGATCCAGGGTGGCGAACAGCGCGTTCTGTACCAGGACGCCCGATCCGGTCATCGCGTTGATCAGACTGGACTTGCCCGCGTTGGTGTACCCGACGATCGTGACCGAGGCGAGTGCGGCTTGTTTCCGCTTGGTGCGCTTGGTGTTTCGCGACGTCTTCATCTCGCGGATCTCCCGGCGCAACTTCGCCGTCCGCTCGCGGATCCGGCGGCGGTCCGTCTCGATCTTCGTCTCACCGGGTCCACGCAGGCCCACACCGCCGTTGCTGCCGGCACGGCCACCGGCCTGGCGGGACATCGATTCACCCCAGCCACGCAGACGCGGCAACATGTATTCCATCTGAGCCAGCGCCACCTGGGCTTTGCCCTCGCGCGATGTGGCGTGCTGGGCGAAGATGTCGAGGATCAGCGCGGTCCGGTCGATGACCTTGACCTTCACCACCTTCTCCAATGCGGTGAGCTGTGCGGGTGTCAGTTCACCGTCGCAGATGACGGTGTCGGCGCCGGTGGCCACGACGACCTCACGGAGTTCGTGGGCTTTGCCCGAACCGATATAAGTGGCCGGATCAGGTTTGTCACGACGCTGAAAGAGTCCTTCGAGTACCTCGGATCCGGCGGTCTCGGCCAATGCCTTCAGTTCGGCGAGACTCGACTCGGCCTGGGCGGTGGTGCTGCCCTGCATCCAGACCCCGACGAGAACAACCCGTTCGAGTCGGAGCTGACGGTATTCGACCTCGGTGACGTCGGTGAGCTCGGTGGACAGACCTGCAACGCGCTTGAGCGAGCTGCGTTCGTCGAGTTGTAGTTCGCCGGTCGTCGGTGAATGTGAGTCGGATGAGTGTTCAGTCATGAGGTGACCATCGTGACATCCGGACAGGTGCACTGCATAACGGTTTTAGCGCCACCCTGCGTTGAGCATGCCCGCGCCGACGAGGACGGAGGGCCCGCGAAGTTCGTTCTCGTCGTCACCGACGGTGACGGTGACCGCTCCACCGGGAACGTTGACCACGACCGCGCCGGTGCTGCGCCCGACCGACTGCAAGGCCGCGGTGGCCGCCGCGACGGTTCCGGTGCCGCAGCTGCGGGTCTCCCCCACACCGCGCTCGTGCACCCGCATCGACACCTCGCCGACCAGTGCGGCGTCGGTCAACTCGACCAGCGGTGTCATCAGTTCGATGTTCACGCCGTCGGGGAATTCGGTGTGATCGAAGGTGATCGGCGCGGTGAGGTCGATGCTTTCGAGTTGCTCGACGGTCAGCCCCTCGACAACACAGGCCAGGTGGGGATTGCCGACGTTGACCGACAGTCCTGAGTACGTCTGATCGCCGATGCTCGCCTTGCTCTCGGCGCCGGTGCGTACCCGGCCCATCAGCACACTCACGTCCGCCGACGATTCCGTCAGGTGATGAACTGTCACGCGACGTCCGCCCGCTCGCGACCCGACTGTGAAGGTCGGCTCGGTGACCAGATCGTGGGCGGCGAGATAGTGGGCGAACACCCGCACGCCGTTACCGCACATCTCCGCGATCGATCCGTCGCCGTTGCGGTAGTCCATGAACCAGTCGTCGTGGGCGACGCCCGGCGGAAGAACCTCGAGGACTCCGGCGCCGAGGAGCGCGCCCGCGGTGGCGACACGGAGGACACCGTCGGCACCGATCCCGCGATGGCGATCACAGAGCGCCGAGACAAAATCCGGCGTCAGATCGAGTTGCACACCGGCATCGGGCAACAGCACGAAGTCGTTCTCCGTACCGTGCCCCTTCACAAAATCAACACGCCCGAACATTTGCTCAAGACTACGCGCCCAGGGCGGATTGCCCGGTTCTCACCCGTCCGCGGCCCGCAACGCCTGCCCCAGCAGATCGGGTGTGGAGGCATCGAGCCAGTGCACCCGTGGATCGCGCCGGAACCACGACCGTTGCCTGCGCACGTACCGGCGGGTGCCGATGAAGGTGAGTTCCTGCGCCTGCGCGATGTCGTGGTCACCGTCCAGCGCGGCTATCACCTGTGAATAGCCGATCGCCCGCGCCGCGGTGACGCCCTCTCGGAGCCCCCGGGACAACAGTGCCCGGACCTCGTCGACGAATCCCTGCGAAAACATTCGTTCGGTCCGCAACGCGATCCGGTTGTCGAGTTCTGCGGTATCCCGATCGAGCGCGATTATGGTTGTGCCCCAACGTGGTTCACCGATTGTCGGCGCAGACGCGGCAAACGGCTGCCCCGTCAACTCCACCACTTCGAGCGCCCGCACGATGCGTCTGCCGTCGGTGTCGAGGATGTTCCGGGCGGCTTCGGGGTCGACCTCGCCCAGCCTGTCGTGCAGGGCGAGAGAACCCAGACGTTCCAGGTCGGCCTCGTAGCGCCCGCGGACCTCGGGATCGGTGGCCGGGAATTTCCAGTCGTCGAGCAAGGCCTGGATGTACATCATCGACCCACCGACCACCACCGGTGTGCGGCCCTGCGCGAGCAATGACTCCACATCGGCTCGCGCCGCCTGCTGATATCGCGCCACCGTTGCGGTCTCGGTGACATCGAGGACGTCGATCTGATGGTGCACGATCCCGCGCCGCTCATCGGCCGGCACCTTGGCGGTACCGATGTCCATGCCCGTGTACTGCTGCATCGCGTCGATGTTCACGATGTCGCCGCCGAGCGCCTCGGCGATGTCGAGTGCCAGATCCGACTTACCGCTCGCGGTGGGCCCGATCACGGCGATCGGGTTCACCATGTGAGATCCCACAGCGCCACGGTGTAGCCGACGCCGAACGGCGCACCGGCGTAACGCAATTCAGGGGTGATGGCCGCACCCTGCGTCGCGGCCGTGGCCACCTGCCACGGACCACGGCCGGCGGCACCGAAACTTTCACAGTCCGGTTGCCCGAGGGCCGCGAGCGCGCCCCGGTCACCTGATGCCAGTGCCCTGTCGATGCTGTCCTGAAATTCCTCGGCGCCGTCCGCCGATCCACCGGGAGCCTTGGCACCGAGGGTGTTGGCGCCGTCGCCCACCACGAGCAATCCGATCGGCTCATCGCGGGTTGCCAGGCTCCGGGACAGCGCGTGTCCCTGATCGCTGCAGGCCGACGGACCACTCGACACGAACACCAATTCGGTGGTCAGCCTGATGTCCTGATCGACCTGGGCGCCGAGCCATCCACCGATCAGCAGTGACAGGTCCATCTCCGGGTCGGCGTCACCGGTTGCATCAGGCACCAGATCGACCCGGACGTCCACTCCGAAGCCGACAAAGCTCCCCCGCGCGGCGATCGGTCTCGTCGGGTCGCCCGCTCCGACGATCACCCACGTGCGGCACCGATCCGCCAGATCAGCGCATACCTGCAGCGTCGCAGCACGTACCGGCAACAACTCGGGCACCGCAGGACCGGACAGTTCGGGCACCAGAGCGGGTGCGGACGGGACAAAGGCGGCGGCGATCAACACCTGCGCAACGCTAGTCGACCACCCACACCACGAAGTGCCGGTGCCGACTCGAAGGCGAATCCGACACTCTTTTGTCGGCGACTGTCCACACCCGCCCCGGTGACCTGCTTCAATGAGTGTGGGCGGTGACGGTGGATCACCGTCGGCATCTGATGCATCTGGCAGCCGTGTCGCGCGGCAGGGATAAGGAATGACATGACCGATCACACGCCGCAACCGGCAGCCACGGAAACCTCGAATCCGACTCCGAGCCCGAAACCAGGACCCAAGCCCGGGCCCCGGCCCGGTCCGCGTCCCGGCCATCATCCGCCCGCCCATCCCCATCCAGCACCCGTCGATCCAAGTCGGCCTGCCTCCGACCCGTCCGAGTTCGGGCGGATCGACGAAGACGGTGCGGTCTGGCTGAAGAACTCTGACGGCGAGCACCAGATCGCCTCCTGGCAGGCCGGCACCGCCGCCGAGGGACTCGCCCACTTCGGACGCCGCTTCGACGATCTCGTCGTCGAAGTCGAATTGCTCGAGGAACGCCTCGACGCCGGCACCGGCGATCCACGCAAGACCAAGACCGCCGCTGTCGCACTCCTCGAATCACTGCCGACGGCCGCGGTCATCGGCGACGTCGATGCCGTGGCCACGCGCTTGCAGGCCATCATCGACTGGGCCGAAGGTGCTGCCGAGAAGGTCAAACACGACCGGGACGAATCCCGGGCCAAGGCCGTGGCCCGTAAGAACGAACTGGCCGCGGAAGCCGAGACCATCGGGGCCGAATCCACGCAGTGGAAGGTCGCCGGCGACCGGATGCGCCAGATCCTCGACGAGTGGAAGACCATCAAGGGCGTCGATCGCAAGACCGACGATCTGCTGTGGAAGCGCTACTCCAAGGCCCGTGACACCTTCAACCGGCGCCGCGGTGCCCATTTCGCCGAGATGGATCGGGAACGCGCCGGAGCGCGGGCTCGCAAGGAAGAGCTGATCACCGAAGCCGAGGCGCTGTCGTCGTCCACGGAGTGGGCGGACACCGCGGCGAAGTTCCGCGATCTCCTCACGCAGTGGAAAGCCGCCGGCCGCGCACCGCGCGATCAGGACGATGCCCTGTGGGCCCGGTTCAAAGCCGCTCAGGACGTCTTCTTCGGCGCCCGCAACGCCGCCACGTCCGAACGCGACGCGGAGTTCGAGGACAACGCCAAAGCGAAGATCGAACTCCTCACCCGCGCCGAGAAGACGATCGACCCCGACAGCGATCTCGACGCCGCCCGCCGTGACTTCCGGGTCATCCGCGATCAGTGGGACGAGATCGGCAAGGTACCCCGCGACCAGATGCACACCCTTGAGGCGCGGATCAAGGCCGTCGAGAAGCGGATCCGCGATGCGGAGTCCGCACAGTGGGAGCGCACCGATCCCGCTGTTAAGGCCCGCGCCCAGCAGTTCGCGGACCGGGTTGCCCAGCTCGAGGATCAGGCAGCAAAGGCCGAGGCCAATGGCAAGGCCAAAGATGCCCGCAAGCTCCGCGAGCAGGCCGAGCAGTGGCGTGAGTGGGCCAATGCGGCCGAGGGCGCGATCAACGACTGACGTACGTCAACAAAAGACCGGGCAGGCAGGCCCGGTCTTTTTTGTTGGGATCAGTCGTCTTTCTTGGGACGCTTGGAGACCGATTTGCGTTGCAGTGCAACGGCCTTCGCTTCCTGCTCCGCCGCGTCGTCGCGTCGTTGCGCCTCCAGCGACAGCTGCACCGAAGTGCGCACCCACACCACGCGCGCCCAGTGGAAGGTGAGGACGATCATCGCCAGCCAGCCCACCACGAGTCCGGCACCGACACCGCTCGGCGGGTCGAAGCCCGAAACGCCGGGTGTGTTGCGCGACCACCACGCCAGCATCCCTGCGACACATCCGACTGCGCAGCCGCACAACGCGATCCACGCGAAGAACCAGCGCCGGGTGACCAGCGCCAGCGTCGAGAACCCGATACCGAAGATCACCTGAAGCCAGATGAAAATGCGCGAGGTGATGGTGACATTCTCGGCGACGGCCTCGGAATTGAATGTCAGAACATCGATACCGCTGACCGAACCGGTATGGGGTAACACCAACGACAGCATCACCACCAGCACTGCGGCCGCGACCACCAGTGCCCGGGCACCGGGATCGATCTCCCCCGCGACCTTGCGCTCCGCTTTGCGCAGGTCGCCTTCGAACTGTTCGAACTCGTCGTCGGGCCGCTTGGTGGACATCAGACCTCACATCCCGAACCGCAACCGGATTCAACCGGCGCTTGCATTGGTTTTCCGATGGTCGGCAGACCCAGGCCCACTCCGATCGGCGGGGTCTGCGGTGTGGTGCCGGCCGCGTGCGCGTCACCCGCACGGGTACGCCGGTGGTTCCGCACTCCGGCGTCGGCAAGCAGATAGTGCGGCGCAGCGCCGGTCACGTCGGTGTCGATCAGGTCGCCGGGACGGATCGCGGCGTCGCTGGTCTCGAAGTGCACCAGGCGGCCATCGCGAGCACGACCGGTCATCCGGCCGGAACCCTCACGCCCGTCGGCGGTCACCAGCACCTCGACCGCTGTCCCGATCAACTTCTGGTTCTCTTCCAGGCAGATCCGGTCCTGCAGATCGGTCAGGCGCATATACCGCTGCGACACAACCTCTTTCGGAACCTGGTCGACCATCTCGGCCGCCGGGGTACCCGGTCGCGGTGAGTACTGGAATGTGTATGCACTGGTAAAGCGGGCCTTGGCCACGACGTCGAGGGTGGCCTGGAAGTCTTCCTCGGTCTCGCCCGGGAATCCGACGATGATGTCGGTGGTGATCGCTGCGTGCGGCATCGCGGCCCGGACCCGATCGATGATCCCGAGGAACTTGGTGCTCCGGTAGCTGCGCCGCATCGCCTTGAGGATTCGGTCCGAACCCGACTGCAGCGGCATGTGCAACTGCGGGCAGATGTTGGGGGTCTGCTCCATCGCCTCGATCACGTCATCGGTGAACTCGGCCGGGTGCGGGGATGTGAAACGGACTCTCTCGAGACCGTCGATCTCGCCACACGCGCGCAGCAGCGACGCGAATGCACCGCGGTCACGACCCAGCTCGGGGTCGGCGAATGACATCCCGTACGCGTTGACGTTCTGGCCGAGCAGCGTCACCTCGAGGACACCTTCGTCGACGAGCGCCTGCACTTCGGCGAGAACGTCACCGGGACGACGGTCGACCTCTTTGCCCCGCAACGCCGGAACGATGCAGAACGTGCAGGTGTTGTTGCACCCCACCGAGATCGACACCCAGCCCGAGTACGCCGATTCGCGCTTGGCGGGCAGCGTCGAAGGAAATGCCTCCAGCGCGTCGATGATCTCCACCTGCGCGGACTGATTGTGCCGCGCCCGTTCCAGGAGCACGGGAAGCGAACCGAGATTGTGCGTACCGAAGACGACGTCGACCCACGGGGCCTTCTGCACCACGGTGCTGCGATCCTTCTGCGCCAGACAACCGCCGACCGCGATCTGCATTCCCGGGCGACCGGCCTTCACCGGCGCCAGGTGGGAGAGATTGCCGTAGAGCTTGTTGTCGGCATTCTCGCGGACCGCACAGGTGTTGAAGACAACGAGGTCGGGCTCGGTCTCGGAGTCGGCCGGGACATAGCCGGCTTCCTCGAGCAAACCGGAGATCCGTTCCGAGTCATGGACGTTCATCTGACAGCCGTACGTGCGGACCTCATACGAACGGGCTGCGGAGATCTGGCCGGTCGTACCGTCTGAGGCCTGCGGTTCTGTCAACGAGATTGTCACGTGCCCCAGGGTACTTGCCATCGCCTACCAGGCGAAATGACACCGACGACCTGCCTGTTCCACACCTCGACGTCGGCAACACGGAACAGTCAATTGGTGCGGTTCGCTGCCGAGCGGTCCCCTTACCCCTAGGGTCGATATTCATGACAGCATCTTCGGACGGTTCGAACGCGGGGCAGTCGGGAACGGCATCCCGGGCCGGCAGCGGGAACACGATGATCAGTATGAAAAAGGTGCAGAAACACTTCGGTGATCTGCACGTGCTCAAGGATGTCGACCTCGAAGTCCCCACCGGACAGGTCGTCGTGGTGCTCGGCCCCTCGGGCTCGGGCAAGTCGACTCTGTGCCGGACGATCAATCGTCTCGAGCCGATCGACGAGGGCGAGATCTGGATCGACGGACAGATCCTGCCGAGCGAAGGCAAGGCGCTCGCGGCGCTGCGTGCCGACGTCGGCATGGTGTTCCAGTCGTTCAATCTCTTCGCCCACAAGACGATCCTCCAGAACGTGACCCTTGCCCCGATCAAGGTCCGCGGCAAGAGCAAGGCCGACGCCGAGAAGCGCGGGATGGAACTCCTCGAGCGCGTCGGTATCGCCAGCCAGAGAGACAAGTACCCGGCGCAGCTCTCCGGTGGCCAGCAGCAGCGTGTGGCCATCGCGCGATCGCTCGCGATGGAACCCAAGGTGATGCTGTTCGACGAGCCCACCTCGGCCCTTGATCCGGAGATGGTCAACGAGGTCCTCGATGTGATGGTCTCGCTGGCCAAGGAGGGCATGACCATGCTCGTGGTCACCCACGAGATGGGTTTTGCCCGCAAGGCTGCCGACCGGGTGATCTTCATGGCAGACGGCGCGATCGTCGAAGACGACGAGCCGGAGACCTTCTTCACCCAGCCGAAGTCCGATCGTGCCCGTGACTTCCTCGGCAAGATCCTGGGCCACTGATGAGTCAGATGAACCCGGTGCGTCCGGAACCAACGCCGCGCCCCAGGCGGCTGACCACCATCCTCGGCCTGGTTCTCGCGGCACTTCTCGTCACGGTCGGGATTTCTGCCTGCGGTAATACGGAACCGCGCAACCTGCTCGAGTCGATCGAGAACGGATCGGTGATCGGGGGCATCAAGTTCGATCAGCCCGGCCTCGGTCTGCGGCATCCCAACAAGACGTACACCGGCTTCGATGTCGCGGTGACCAAATATGTGGTCAACAACATCGCCGAGAAGAACGGCTGGGACAAACCGAAGATCAAGTGGCGCGAAACACCGTCCGCCCAGCGCGAGACGCTCATCGCGAACGGTGAGGTCGACATGATCGCGGCCACCTACTCGATCAACGCGGCGCGGTCGAAGAAGGTCGCGTTCGCCGGCCCGTACCTGATCAACTACCAGGCGCTGCTGGTACGCGAGGACGACGACGACATCGAAACCCTCACCGACATGAACAAGGGCAAGAAGCTGTGTTCGGTCACGGGCTCGACGTCCGCGCAGAACGTGAAGAACCAGCTCCCCAACGTTCAGCTGCAGGAGTTCGATTCGTACTCATCGTGTGTGGAAGCGCTCCGCCGCGGCAAGGTCGATGCATTGACCACCGACGAGGCCATCCTCGCCGGTTTCTCCAACTTCTATCCGGGTGAGTTCAAGTTGGTCGACATGACCTACCCGAAGGATGGGTGCGCGGGTTCCGGCAGTTCGCGGTCGCTCAAGAAGGCCGGGACCCCATTCTCGACGGAGCGCTACGGCATCGGATTGGCGAAGGAGTACCCGGAGGCGGTCGCCGCCGTGAATGCCGCGCTCACCGACATGCTGGCGACACCGCCCGGAGGTGGACCGTCCGCCTGGGAGAACGCGTTGCGCGAAGAACTCGGTGACAGCCAGGTCGACAAGATGATCGACCGCAGCGAGACGGCCGATTCGAAGTACGGGTTCACCCCGACCCCGGGTGACCTCACCTTCCTCGATTCCAAGTCGACCCCGTGCCCGGAGGGACAATCATGAGTGAACTGTGGTCCGATATCGGACCCGGTCTGTGGCCCGCGTACTGGGTGACCATTCAGCTGACCATCTACTCGGCGATCGGATCATTGATCTGGGGAACGATTCTCGCGGGTATGCGGGTCTCGCCTGTCCCGGTGATGCGGGTCTTCGGTGCGTTCTACGTCAACATCGTTCGCAATACCCCGCTCACCTTGATCGTGCTCTTCTGCTCGATCGGGTTGTACTACAACCTCGGACTCGCGCTTGCGCCCGAGAACGAGAACTTCGTCAAGAACAACAACTTCTGGCTCGCGGTGCTGGCGTTCGTTCTGTACACCTCGACCTTTGTCTGCGAGACACTGCGGTCGGGGTTCAACACCGTGCCACTCGGCCAGGCCGAAGCGGCCCGGTCACTGGGCCTACCGTTCACCAAGGTTCTCGGGGTCATCATCTTGCCGCAGGCGATGCGATCGGTCATCGGACCGATGGGCAGCGTCCTGATCGCCCTGACCAAGAACACCACGGTGGCGTCCGTCATCGGCGTCGGCGAGGCGTCGCTGCTGATGAAGGAACAGATCGAAAACCATGGGGATCAGATCATCGCGATCTTCGTCATCATCGCGATCGGATTCATGGTCCTCACACTCACCGAAGGCCTGATATTCGGTTACCTGGCAAAGCGATTGGCGGTCAAGCGATGAGTGGCGCAACGGTTTTGTACGACGCACCCGGACCCAAGGCCCGCAGACGCAATCACCTGATCACCATCGCATTCGGTGTTGTCCTGATCGCGGCGGTCGTCTATGTCCTGCTGGTGCTGGGGGACAACGGACAGCTCACGGCCGAGAAGTGGGATCCGTTCATCAAATCCACCACCTGGACCACGTATCTCCTGCCCGGCCTGTGGGGAACCATCAAAGCCGCGGTGCTCTCCATCGTATTCGCTCTGATCCTCGGCGCACTCCTCGGCGTCGGACGGCTCTCCGACCATCGGTGGGTCCGGTACCTCAGTGGCAGCTTCGTCGAGTTCTTCCGTGCCATCCCGGTGTTGATCCTGATCATCTTCGCCTACTACCTCTTTGCCGAGTACGCCCTGTTCCCTTCTGAGCAACTGGCATTCGCCGCGGTCGTCGCCGGCCTGACGCTCTACAACGGCTCGGTCATCGCTGAGATTCTCCGTTCCGGCATCAACTCACTACCCAAGGGGCAGGTCGAGGCCGCCAATTCGCTGGGTATGCGCAAATCGCAGACGATGCGGATGGTGTTGTTGCCACAGTCGATCACCGCCATGCTCCCGGCGTTGATCTCGCAGATGGTCATCGCGCTCAAGGACAGCGCGTTGGGTTACGCCATCGGTTACATCGAAGTGGTGCGCTCGGGCATCCAGGTCGGTGCGTACTACGGCAACTTCTTGCCGTCCCTCATCGTCGTTGCGATCGTGATGATCATCCTCAACTTCGGATTGTCCACACTGGCAACCGTTGTCGAACGTCGCCTTCGCGAGGGTAAGCGCAAGGTCAAGGCAGTCCACATCGCTGAGGAAGACGCAGTCACCGCAGTTCGTTGAGTCGCGTCTTCACCAGTTCGAACGCCAGCGACGGCGCATAGCCGCGACGAGCAAGCATCGCCACCAATCGGCGTGTGTGCTTGTCGCGGCTTTCGCGGTCAGAGAGGTCTTCGGCACCCAAGCGTGACGTCTTGCGTCGGAGCAGGTCGGCGGCGCGCTCGCGTTCGGTGTCGTCGTCGACCTGACCGATGGCCTGCTCGATGACCCTGTCCACCACGCCTTTCTGGCGTAGCTCATGGCGCAGTGCGGTGCGTCCCTTGCCGCTGTGCAGGTGGCGTGAACGCACCCACTGCTCGGCAAAATCTGCATCGTCGAGCAGGCCTGCGCGGTCGAGGCGCTCCATCACCGAATCGATCTCAAACGGTGGAAAGTCCTTGTCTTGCAGCCGCCCTCGCAGCTCGGCCCGACTCCGCGCCCGCACACCGAGCAGCCGGAGTGCGGCATCGTATGCCGAAGCACCGGTGCCCGAGGACAACGATCTGGGTTCGAGTGTGGGCTCCGCGAGAGGAACCGACGCGGCCTCGGGACCCCGGACGTCGGGAGCGGCGTCGTCTACGGATACAGGTCGGGAGAGGATCTCCGTTGTCGCCGACCGCAGTTCTGCGATGCTGGCACGGATATCCTCTCCCCCAGGTACTTTCACCTGTTACTGGATCCTCAGAACTCGACCGGCGCCGGAGCCACAGTCTCGTCCGCGGTCAGCACTGCACCGATACCGAGCTTCTCTTTGATCTTCTTCTCGATCTCATCAGCGATCTCGGTGTTCTCGAGCAGGAACTTACGTGCGTTCTCCTTGCCCTGTCCGAGCTGTTCACCCTCGTAGGTGAACCACGAGCCGGCCTTACGGATGAATCCGTGCAGCACGCCCATGTCGATGATCGAGCCTTCCTTGCTGATCCCGTGGCCGTACAGGATGTCGAACTCGGCCTGCTTGAACGGCGGCGCCACCTTGTTCTTGACGACCTTGACGCGGGTCCGGTTGCCGACCGCGTCGGTTCCGTCCTTGAGGGTCTCGATCCGGCGGACGTCGAGGCGCACCGATGCGTAGAACTTCAGCGCCTTACCACCGGTGGTGGTCTCCGGCGATCCGAACATGACGCCGATCTTCTCGCGCAGCTGGTTGATGAAGATCGCGGTGGTGCCCGAGTTGCTCATGGCACCGGTCATCTTGCGCAGCGCCTGGCTCATCAGACGAGCCTGCAGGCCGACGTGGCTGTCGCCCATCTCGCCTTCGATTTCCGCACGCGGGACCAGCGCGGCCACCGAGTCGATGACCAGGATGTCGAGTGCACCCGAGCGGATCAGCATGTCGGCGATCTCGAGAGCCTGCTCACCGGTGTCGGGTTGCGACACCAGCAGTGCGTCGGTGTCGACACCGAGCCGCTGCGCGTAGTCTGGGTCGAGTGCGTGCTCGGCATCGATGAAGGCTGCGATACCGCCGGCTGCCTGAGCATTGGCGACCGCATGCAGGGCCACTGTGGTCTTACCCGAGGATTCCGGGCCGTAGATCTCGACCACGCGGCCACGCGGCAGTCCGCCGATACCCAGCGCGACGTCCAGCGCGATCGAGCCGGTGGGGATGGTGGCGATCGGCTGGCGGGCGTTCTCGCCCAGACGCATCACCGAACCCTTGCCGTAGTTCTTGTCGATCTGGGCCAGGGCCAGGTCGAGTGCCTTTTCGCGGTCTGGTTGGGCTGCCATTTTTTCCCCTAGTGGTCGGGCCGAGTCCTCGGCGGTGGTGCCGCCGGTGTGGCGGGAGCGAGCTTTTTTTCGCGTGTTCGGCATCTCTTTGCGCACTGACGTCACGCTAGATCAGCCCTCTGACAATTCCTGGACTCGCAGTCCCGAGTCCCGCCATTTCCCATCGGTTGTCTGCCCACCACTGTAGGCGAACATCTGTTCGAGTCAACTACCGGCGGGCGCGACACGCCGCAGCATTTATGAGGGATGTGCTGATCTACCAGCGTGTGCGCGGGACATCGAAGTCCCGGCACAGGGCAACCCACACATCACGGGGATCCACCCCGGATTCGAGAGCTTCGGCAGCCGTCTTGCCACCGAATTCGATGAGGGCATGGTCGACAAGCATCGAATCGGCCGTGGCAGCGCCGAACTCGGTGGTCAGAAGTTCGGTGAATTCGGTGAGTCGCACGTCGTCAAGGCTAGCGAAGGACTTCCGGACTCGCCGCACGGGCACACAATGCCACCGCGTCGAGGACGTCGGCCCCGCTCTCACCGGCCCGACGGGCGGCATCGGCAAATGAACTGTTCTGCAATATCTTTCGAGTCGCCGACGCCAACGCGTCGACGGTCAGCGGCCGGACGACCTCCGCGCATCCCCATCGCCGCGCCCGCTGGGCCAGCTCCCACTGATCCCCACCACCGGGAACCAGCACCTGCGGCACCCCGGCCAGCATCGATTTTGCGAGCATCCCGTGCCCTCCGCCGCAGATCACCAGGGCTGCGCCGGCAAGCAATTCGTCCTGCCGACCGTGGCCGGCGAGCGCCCAGGCGGACAGTTCGTCGACCTGCGGGGCCAGCCCCGAGACAACGGCCCGGACCGGCATGCCCAGCACGTCCGGATCCAGCGCCGCGAGCGCAACCTCGATCATTCCGGCCGAACCCGTTGCCGCCGTGGACGGTGCGATGACCACCAGGGGGGCATCGCCGGGCGGACGGTCGAAGATCTTGTCGGTGGGTTCCCACAGCAGTGGTCCGATCAGCTCTGCGCCGGCCGGCCAATCCGGGCGCGGGACCTCCAGGGCGGGCAATGTCGCGATCAAACGGGCAGCGGGCTCGGGTGCCTGCGGCGTCAAACCGATCCCGGCCCGTGCGACCTCTCGTTGCCGATCACCCTGCCTGATCGACCGAGCGGTGGCCGCTCGCATCAATCCGTCCCGGATCCTCCCCGACAGGCCGGTTCCCGGTTCGAGTCCGCTGCCGATCGGCGGGAGCCCGACCGAGGCCCGGTACAGCGGATGCGGGGAGAGCTCGATCCATGGGGTGCCCAGCGATTCGGCGGCCCATCCCCCACAGACAGTGATGACATCGCAGACCACGAGATCGGGCTCGAAGTCGGCAAGCTCCGGAAGCAGCGCCTGGCACATCCGCGCCGCGCGGGCACTGAGCTTGGCGCCGGCGTCACCGTCGTCGTCGTCGGACCGGGCGGCGAGCCCGGGCAACTGCCGAACCTCGAGCCCCTGTGCGGCAGCCGCCTGCGCCCAGCCCGAGCCGGTGTACACGACTGCAGTGGAACCGTTGCGCTGCAACAGATTCGCAAGAGCCAGCATGGGAAATGCGTGGCCGGCATCCGAGCCGGCCACCAGAGCTACCCGCAACTGTTGCTCCTCGCCGATGGGTAGGTCGCTACAGTCCGGTGCGTGTCGGACTCTTGTCAGAACTCGCCCACTTGATCACGGCGATGACGCCGATCACCAGGAGGCCGATCACCAGAATTGTCAGCAGGCCTTTCAGCAGTGCCATGATCAGCCCGAAAGCCATCCACACCACCAGAACTGCCAGCAGCACCTTCCACCACATGTCATCCTCCTCGTTTGCTCTTCGTTGACTTCAACGGTGCCAGCACAGCACCCCGTTGTCACCGAAGAACAGGCAAGATGGGGGGAAGTTCAGGGATAACCCCCAGCCGACGGCAGGGACTGGGGCCGATGGCTCAGTTCGCCTGAGGCTTCTCGATGTTCAGCGAGGGCGCCGCGGGGTCTGCGGCGGGCGCGGCACTGGTCTCACCGGCGGTCAGCGACTCACCGGCCATGGAGGCGCGGATCTGCTCGAGTCGCGAATGCCCGGCCATCTGGACGCTGGCCTGCTGGACCTCCATCATGCGGCCCTGCACCGAATTACGAGAGAGTTCGGCAGAGCCGAGCGCATTGGCGTAGCGACGCTCGATCTTGTCGCGGACCTGCTCGAGGTTGGGGGTGTTGCCGGGCGCTGCCAGTTCGCTCATCTGGTTCAGCGACGCCGAGACCTGTTCCTGCATCTTCGCCTGTTCCAGCTGGCTCAGCAGTTTGGTCCGCTCAGAAAGCTTGTGCTGCAACATCATCGAGTTCTGTTCGACCGCACGCTTGGCCTGTTCGGCGGCCTGCAGCGACTGATCGTGGAGTGCCTTGAGGTCTTCGACACTCTGCTCCCCGGTCACCAGCTGCGCGGCGAAAGCCTCCGCTGCATTGGTGTACTCGGTCGCCTTGGCGGCGTCACCGGCAGCAGTTGCCTTGTCTGCCAGGGTCAGCGCCTGCCGGGTGTTGGCCTGCAGCCGCTCGATGTCCTCGAGCTGTCGATTGAGCTTCATCTCCAGCTGACGCTGGTTGCCGATGACGGCCGCAGCCTGCTGCGACAGAGCCTGATGCTGACGCTGTGCATCCTCGATCGCCTGCTGGATCTGAATCTTCGGGTCGGCATTCTCATCGATCTTCGCGTTTCCGAACGCCATCAAGTAGCGCCATGCCTTCACAAACGGGTTAGCCATTGCCCCTGCCTTGTCTTCAGTCCGATTCCGAGCAGTCCTCGACTCAATCTATCGTCTGAACCCGCACAGTGACACCGAAGAGCGTCAAGCAGCAGCCAGAGCCGACGCGGGTTGCGGGATGACAACCTTCGTCTCGGTCGCAATCGAAGTGTGCGCGGACGAAGGCGAAACCCGGTCCAGATCGGTACGGAGTGTGTCGCGGACATCGAGGAGTACGTCGGCGATCTCCACCTCGAGCGCATCGCAGATCGCAGCGAGCAATTCGCTGGATGCTTCCTTTTGTCCGCGTTCGACCTCGGACAGATAGCCCAGGCTGACCCGGGCGCTCGTCGATACCTCACGCAGGGTGCGGCCTTGATCCATCCGGACACGCCGCAGACTGCCACCGAGCGCTTCCCGCAGGAGCAGTGCCATTTGAGTCCTCCTCAACACGTCAGTCTGTCCAACGCAGTACGGTCCGATTCCGTTCCCACAGCAAATCACGCGAGCCAGTCGAGCAGTTCCCCGATCGACCGTGTGCACGACATTAGACGAATATCCCAGCGGTCGCCCTGCAGCGACATGCCCACGACCTTGGTGTCGAATCCGGCATTCTCGGTTGCTGTGCCGGAGCGGGCCCGCGCCAGACCGCAGAACACCGTGCCCGGCGCTTTGCCGTCCTGCGGATCCGGACCCGCCACCCCGGTCAGAGAAATTCCATATGTTGCCCCGCAACGCTGCGCCGCACCGATCGCCAATTCTTCGGCGGTCTGCCCCGCCACCGGTCCATACTGCTCCAGCGTGCCTGCCCGGACACCGGCGAGGTCCGCCTTGAGGTCGGTGGCATAGACGATCAGGCCGCCTCGCAGCACCGCACTGGCACCGGGAATGCCCCCGATCATCGCGGACAGCAAACCGGCCGTGAGGGACTCGCTGGTGGCCACACTCTGGCCGCGGCGGGTCAATTCGGCGACCAACCGTCGCGCCGGCTCCCCTGCCAGCGGATCGGCTGTCACCGGCCGGAGCTCTCGTCCCGTTGCGCCGACCTTTCGTCCCGGCGCACGGCCGCAGCATCCCGACGACGCTGCGCCCGCTTGGCGAAGGCCTGCCAGACATAGTCGATTCCGGTGACCACCGTCGCGATCAGGGCGGCGGCCATCAGCACGACTGCGACCCAGTGCAGCGGGGCGGGCAGCGGCAGGATGTAGAGCCCGATCGCAAAGGCCTGCAGGAGTGTTTTGATCTTGCCGCCGCGACTTGCCGGGATCACCCCGTGCCGCAGGACCCAAAAGCGCAGGACGGTGATGCCGAGTTCCCGGGCGAGGATCACCCCCGTCACCCACCAGGGCAACTCGCCGAGTATCGACAACCCGATCAGCGCCGAACCGATCAGGGCCTTGTCTGCGATCGGATCGGCGAGCTTCCCGAAGTCGGTGATCAGTCCGCGCTCTCGCGCGATCCGTCCGTCGTAGTGGTCGGTGACGGCGGCGAGGGCAAAGATGCCCCACGCCAGGGTCCGCCACCACGGATTGTCGCCGTCGTCGATGAACAGGACCACGATGAAGACCGGGACCAGCGCGATCCGGAAGATCGTCAGGATATTGGCGAGGTTGAGGATCGGGACCTCTTTGCTGACCAGATCCGAAATCGGGTCCGGCTCGGTGGCGCTGACCTCTCGACGCAAACGATCAGCCACGCGCTACACCCTGCAGCGCCGATTCGAGATACCCAATACCCACGTGCACAAGGATAGGTTGCTCCCACTGCGGCAAAGGGCCGGGGTGCACACGTATTAATGTTTCACCCATGGCATCTGACAACAGCTCGGCCGGCGAGCCCGCTGCTGCAACCGAACCGAAGGCCGACGCGATCGTGCGCCGGGCCCGAACCTCGGACGTGCCGCGGATCAAAGCCCTGATCGATCAGTACGCGGGCAAGATCCTCCTCGAGAAGAATCTGGTCACGCTCTACGAGGCCGTCCAGGAGTTCTGGGTTGCCGAGGTCGACGGTTCTGTTGTCGGCTGCGGAGCCCTCCACGTGCTGTGGGCCGACCTCGGGGAGGTTCGTACCGTCGCGGTCGAGCAGTCGATGGCCGGCCACGGTATCGGGCACATCCTGGTGAGCCGACTCCTCGAAATGGCGCGGGAACTGCAGCTGAGCCGGGTGTTCGTGCTGACCTTCGAAACCCGGTTCTTCGGCAAGCACGGGTTCGTCGAGATCGCCGGAACCCCGGTGACCGCCGAGGTGTACGAGGAGATGTGCCGCTCGTATGACGCCGGTGTCGCCGAGTTCCTCGATCTGAGCTACGTCAAACCGAACACCCTCGGCAACACCCGCATGCTCGCCACCCTCTGAATCCACACCCGACCGCAACCAGACACTCCACCGAAAGAAGCCTCGTGGCAACGTTTCTCGTCGATTACACCTTCACCGCCGACACCGCCGCCATCCGCGACGAAACAAGGCCGGCGCATCGTGCCTGGCTGTCAAACCTCTTCGACGAGGGCATCCTGAAGGCTTCCGGACCGTACCCGGACGGCCTCGGCGCCCTCCTCATCTTTCAGGCCTCCGACGAGGACGCCGTCAAGGAACTCCTCCAGCACGACCCCTACGTGCCGGTCGACGCCATCGAAGCCACATCGATTCGCGGCTGGACGCCGGTGTTCGGCCCGATCAGCGACTAATCGGGAGCCTTGTCGGACGCTTGTGTCACGGCCTTCCGCTCGTCGGATCTCGTCTTCAGCAAGCTCGCCACGGTGGTGATCACCAGCGTTCCGACGATGACCGACAGTGACACCGGGGTGGAGATCACCGGCACCGAGACGTGTTCGCCACCGTTGATGAACGGCAGGGTGTTCTCGTGCAACGCGTGGAGCACCAGCTTCAGGCCGATGAAACCGAGGATGAACGAGAGCCCGAACGACAGGTAGACCAGCTTGTCGAGGAGTCCGCCGAGCAGGAAGTACAGCTGGCGCAGACCCATCAACGCAAAGGCGTTGGCGGTGAAGACGATGTACGGCTCTTCGGTCAGGCCGTAGATCGCCGGGATCGAGTCGAGTGCGAAGAGCACATCGGTGAAGCCGATGACGATCAGGACCACCAGCATCGGTGTGGCGAAGCGTTTGCCGTTCACCTTGGTGAACAGCTTGTCCCGGTCGTAGTCGTCGGTGGTGCGCAGCGCCTTCTTCACAAACTTCTGGACGCGGCTCTCGCGCTCTTCCTCCGCTTCGACCACGTGATCTGATTCACGCAGAAGCTTGATGGCGGTGAAGATCAGGAATGCGCCGAAGAGGTAGAAGACCCACGAGTACGCGTTGATGGCTGCGGCACCCACCGCGATGAACGCGCCACGCATCACCAGCGCCATCACGATTCCGAGGAGCAGCACCTTCTGCTGATACTCCCTGGGCACCGCGAACTTGGCCATGATGATGACAAAGACGAACAGGTTGTCGACCGAGAGCGCTTTCTCCGTCACATAACCGGCGTAGTACTCGGTGCCCGACGTCGATCCCCACTTCCACCACACGAACCCGCCGAAGATCAGGGCGATCGTGATGTAGACGGCCGACCAGAAGCCGGACTCCTTGATCGACGGGGCGTGAGCAACCCGAACGTGCGCGAAGAAGTCGAAGACGAACAACGCCAAGATCACCAGGCAGGTAACAATCCATACTGTCGGTGAAACGTGCACCGGTGGAGCCTCCAAAGTGTTGGGTAAAAGGTAAAGACTACTTTACCCAATCACAATGAACACCGGGTTACCAACCGTCGGCCCGGGATCCGGCAGACCTCAGAAGTCCTCGGCGTCGCCGTCTGCTTCCTCGCCGCCACCGCCGGTGATCGAGTAGATGACGCCGGCGAGGTCCTCGGGTTTGACGAGCACCTCACGGGCTTTCGACCCCTCCGATGGCCCGACGACTCCGCGGTTCTCCATGAGGTCCATCAGGCGTCCGGCCTTGGCGAATCCGACTCGGAGCTTGCGCTGGAGCATGGACGTCGAACCGAATTGGCTCGACACCACGAGCTCGATGGCCTGCAGCAGATCGTCGAGGTCGTTGCCGATGTCGCTGTCGATGTCCTTCTTGTCCGCGACCTTCTGTGCAGTGACACCCTCGGTGTAGTCGGGTTCACTCTGGACCTTCGCAAAGTCCACCACGGCCTGGATCTCTTCGTCCGTGATGAAGGCGCCCTGCATGCGGATGGGTTTGCCGGCACCCATCGGCAGGAACAATCCGTCGCCCATACCGATCAGTTTCTCGGCACCGGGCTGGTCGAGGATGACTCGCGAGTCGGTCAGCGACGACGTCGCGAATGCCAGTCGAGAGGGCACGTTCGTCTTGATCAGACCGGTGACCACGTCAACCGACGGACGCTGGGTGGCCAGGACCAGATGGATACCTGCGGCGCGCGCCTTCTGGGTGATCCGGACAATCGATTCCTCGACCTCGCGAGGCGCCGTCATCATCAGGTCGGCGAGCTCGTCGACGATCGCGAGAATGTAGGGGTACGGCTTGTAGACACGCTCGGACCCGAGCGGGGTGGTGATCTCCCCCGACTTGACCTTGCTGTTGAAGTCGTCGATGTGACGCACGCGGGACGCCTTCATGTCCTGGTACCGCTGTTCCATCTCCTCCACCAGCCAGGCCAGCGCGGAGGCAGCTTTCTTCGGCTGGGTGATGATCGGCGTGATGAGGTGCGGAATTCCTTCGTACGGCGTGAGTTCCACCATCTTGGGGTCGATCAGGATCATCCTGACCTCTTGCGGGGTGGCACGCGTCAGCAGCGAGACCAGCATCGAGTTCACGAAGCTCGACTTACCGGAACCGGTGGAGCCGGCGACCAGCAGGTGAGGCATTTTCGCCAGGTTCGCGGCCACGAAGTTGCCTTCGATGTCCTTACCCAGTCCCACCACGAGGGGATGTTTGTCTTTGCGGGTCGACGCCGCGGTCAGCACGTCGGCCAGGCGGACCATTTCCCGGTCACTGTTGGGCACCTCGATACCCACGGCCGACTTGCCGGGGATCGGGGCCAGCAGGCGGACGTTGTCGGTCGCTGCGGCGTAGGAGATGTTGCGCTGCAGCGCGGTGATCTTCTCGACCTTCACACCCGGCCCGAGTTCGACCTCGTAGCGGGTGACCGTCGGCCCCCGGGTGAACCCGGTGACGGCGGCGTCGATCTTGAACTGTTCGAGGACCGCGGAGATACGGTCGATCATCTCGTCGTTGGCGGCGCTGCCCAGCTTGGGTGGGTCGCCCTCGATGAGCAGGCTTGCCGGCGGCAGTTTGTAGTCACCTTCGATGGCGCGGTCGACCAGCATCCCGTCCCGCGGCATGTCTTCGTCTTCGTCGTCGGCCGAGACCTGCGGCGGGGTCGGTGCCGCAACAGGGCGCTTGCGGACCGGCTTCGCGCCGGCCGGCGGCGTCTGCAGGGCTTCGGTCACCGCGGTCGGTGCGCCGCTGTCATCGATGATCGGTTCGGTCAATGCCTCCGACGCGGACACCGACGGCGTGGTGCGACGGCGCACCGGCCGGCTCGGCGCATCGGTTCGAGCGGCGGGCGCCGGATCGTCGATGGGATAGTTGTTGTACGGATCCCCGAAGGCCGTGTCCCCATACGCATTGTCGGCATCGAAGTTGTCGTCGCCGAAGTTGTCGTCGCCGTACTCGCCCTCTTCGTCCCACTCCTGTTCGGCGCCGAGGCCGAGGTACGAACTGACGACGGCAAACAGGTCACGCACTGTCAGTCCGGACAACAGCAGTAGACCAAATGCGATGCACAGCAAGAGAATCGGTATCGAGATCCATGCGGTCAGCCCGTCGGTGAGTGGTCCACCGACCGCGAAACCGATGAAACCACCGGCAGTTTGACGCTCCGACATCTCGGTCGGAGCACCGGTGAAGATGTGCCACAGACCTGCCAGCGGCAGCCCGATCAGCAACGCCGAACCGATGTAGCGGCCACGACTGCGCGGATTCGGCGCATGCCGCATGAGCACAAACGCGGCGACGATGAGCACGAGCGGCAGCAGCACCGCCACCGTACCGATGACCGCACGGGCCGCCGAGTCGACAAACACTCCGACCGGGCCACCGGCGTCGAACCAGATTGCCGCCACGACGACGATCGACAGAGCGATCAGCAGGAGTGCGAGTCCGTCGCGGCCCTGGGTCTGTTGGTAGTCGACGTCGGCAGTGGACTGGTCGTCCCAGCTGTCGCCGGCGTCGTACATGCTCTCGTCGTAGTGCGGGTCGCCGCCACGCGAGCCCGTGCGGGCCACCGCGCCGACACCTTTGGCCAGCAGGCCCCATCCCGCGCCGACCCCACTGCCCACAGCCTTGAGTGCTGAACGCCGCGGCGGCGCCGAAGCCCTGGCGCGGGTGGACGTCGCCGCCCTACTCGACCCCCGGTTTCCGGCGGTCGCTTTTTTGGCCGCTGCCGTCTTCTTCGCGGCAGGCTTCTTGGCGGACGTCGAGGCCTTCTTCGCCGGAGCCTTGCGTGGGGCAGCCTTCTTGGCGGCAGGTTTCTTCCCGGTCGCAGAACTGCGACCGGGCGCGCCAGAGCGAGCAGTGGACTTGGTTGCCATGGGTGCCACCTTAGTAGGCAACAGTCACACAGACCTCATCTACAACACTTGTAACGAGGTTGCGTGTCGGATTCGTGATGGTCCTAGAAACCGCGCTTGGCTGCTTTCACTGCGGCGACCGCATCGGCGTCGCCTTCGAAATCCAAACGCGTCTGGGCGCGTCCGAACGAGAACAGCAACAGTTCCAGGGGTTCCCCGACCACCCGGACCGATGGTCCGGTGCCCCCGGTGGCCACCTGCTCGCCGTCGGGGGTGACCAATTCAACAGTTGCCGGAGACTTGGAGATCACCCTTTTCGCCATCGGCTTCAGAGTCCTGAGGATCGCCTTGTTCGCTTCGGCACTGACGGTGCGCGGCTCCCACGCCCCTGCTGCGCGGCGGACGTCTTCGTGGTGCACAAAATACTCGGTGATGTTCACAAAACGGTCGACCAGCTTCATCGGTGAGTACAGCGGCGGTCCGGCGGCGAACTTGGCGAGCATTGAATCCCAGTCCGCTTCCGCAGCCTTGTCCTGCACCGACTTCGTGTGTCCGGCAAACGCCGAAATCAGGATGCCCGGCGAGGCGTCCAGACGATATTCACGCACGATCATGTGGGCGGTCAGATCCCGGGCCGTCCAACCCTCACAGAGAGTGGGGGCGTCGGGACCGACGGCACGGAGGGTGGTCACAAGTGCTGCACGTTCATCTCGGGCAATCGTCATGACAACACCCTATGTGGCGCCGACCACCCTTGTGGCGCAGAGCGCTAGCGGTTTCCGAACTCGCTCACCGTCATGACCGTGGGGATGATCATGGGGCGACGCCGGTACTTCTCGGCGACCCAGCGCCCGACGACCCGCCGGATGGTCTGCGCGATCTGATGGCTGTCCGTGACACCTTCGTTGGCCATCTGTTCGAGCGACTGGTCAACCAGGACCGCAGCATTTTTGAGGGCCCCCGTGTCGTCGGAGAATCCACGACCGGACACCTCGGGTGGGCCGACGGCGCGACCGGTGTCGGCGTCGATCACCACGGCGATCGCGATGAATCCGCCTTCGCCGAGGACGAGCCGCTCGGACAGTGTCGACTCACCGACATCGCCGACCGACAGGCCGTCGACGTATACGTAACCCACCGGAACCCGTCCGGTGATGGCTGCGCGTCCGTCGATGAGATCGACGATCACGCCGTCTTCGGCGATGACCACGGCATCCGCCGGGACGCCGGTGGCCTCGGCGAGTGCGGCGTTGGCGCGAAGGTGGCGCCATTCGCCGTGGACGGGCATCACGTTCGACGGGCGGACTGCGTTGTAGAGGTACAGCAGCTCGCCCGCCGAGGCGTGGCCGGAGACATGCACCTTCGCGCTCTGCTGTGTGACCACGGTGGCACCGCGCCGTGCGAGACCGTTGACCACGGCAAACACAGAGTTCTCGTTGCCCGGGATGAGCGAGGACGCCAGCACTACGAGATCGTCGGCGCGGATGTTGATCTGCCGGTGTTCTCCGCGAGCCATCCGGGACAGCGCCGAGAGCGGTTCGCCCTGCGATCCGGTCGAGACCAGCACAAGTTTGTTGTCGGGCAGTGCCGCGGCGGTGTCCATGTCCACGACCACGCCGTCGGGCACACGCAGGTAGCCGAGCTCCTGGGCGATCTGCATGTTGCGGACCATCGACCGTCCGACAAATGTCACCCGGCGCCCGTGGGCATGAGCGACGTCGACGACCTGCTGGATCCGGTGCACATGACTGGCGAAGGACGCCACGATCACACGTTGCTTCGCCTTGCCGATCACCTGATCGAGGACGCCACCGATCTCACGTTCGGGGGTGACGAATCCGGGGACCTCGGCGTTGGTCGAGTCGACCAGGAACAAGTCGACACCTTCGTCACCGAGACGGCTGAAACCGGCGAGGTCGGTGAGCCGGCCGTCGAGCGGCAGCTGGTCGAGTTTGATGTCGCCGGTGTGCAGAACCACGCCGGCACCGGTGCGGATCGCCACGGCCAGTGCGTCGGGAATCGAGTGGTTGACCGCGAAGTATTCGACCTCGAACGGCCCGTGCTTGGTGAACTCGCCCTCGAACACCTCGGTCAGCTTCGGTCGCAGCCGGTGTTCTTTGCACTTGGCCGCGAGCAGCGCAAGCGTGAACTTCGCGCCGATCACGGGGATGTCCGACCGCAGGCGAAGCAGGAACGGCACGGCGCCGATGTGATCTTCGTGTCCGTGCGTCAGGATGATCGCCTCGACGTCGTCGATGCGATCTTCGATGTAGCGGAAGTCGGGCAGGATCAGGTCGACACCGGGCTGGGCGTCTTCCGGGAACAGGACACCGCAGTCGACGACCAGCAGACGGCCGTCGTATTCGAAAACGGTCATGTTCCGGCCGATTTCGCCGATTCCACCCAGCGCAACGATCCGCATGCCGCCGGCCGGGAGTTTCGGCGGGGTGCCGAGCCTGTTGGTGTTCTCGGCAACTCGGGCGTCGGTGCGCCGCTGTCCCGACTGCGGCTGACCCCCGCGGCGGTTCTGGGAAGCCTTCTGCTGGGATGGCTTTTGCTGGGAAGTCTTCTTCTGGGGAGACCGCTTCTGTGCGCCCGCTTTTGGCGCCTGCGCAGGTGTCTTGGAGTCGGTGATGTTGTCCGCCTTCGGTTCCGCCGCAGCTGGGCTGGTTTGTGGTTTCGGCTCTGCCGGTGGCCCGGCTTTGCGGCGGGACACCCGGGGGCGCTTACGCTCCGGGGAATCGGGGGCGGTCATGAAAGCACCTTGGCCGCACGCAGATCCGCGATCAGCGTCTCGATCTGTGGCCCGTTGGCCGGAACCTGTGGAAGCCGTGGGTCGCCGACGTCCAGACCCAGGATCCGCAATGCCGCCTTGACCATCGTGACACCGCCGAGACGGCCCATCGCGTTGACGAGCGGGATCATCGATATGTTCAGTTCACGGGCCCGGACGAGATCGCCCTTGTTGACGGCATCGAGCATGTCGCGCAGTCGATCCGGGACCAGGTGACCGATGACACTGACAAAACCGACGGCACCGATCGACAGCCAGGGCAGGTTCAGGGCATCTTCACCGGAGAGGTACTGGAGGCCGGTGTCGGCCATCAGCGACGCCGCCGAGTTCAGATCACCCTTGGCGTCTTTGACACCCAGGATGTTCGGGTGGCGCGACAACTCCAGCAGGGTGCGGTGCTCGATCGGGATCACCGACCGCGGCGGGATGTCGTAGAGCAGCACCGGGAGGTCCGTGGCGTCGGCGATGGCGGTGAAGTGCGCCAGCAGACCGGCCTGCGGCGGTCGCGAGTAGTAAGGGGTCACCACCAGCAGCCCATGCGCGCCGGCCGCTGCCGCCTCCTTGGCAAACCAGACACTTTCGCGGGTGTCGTAGCTGCCGGCACCCTGCACGATCCGGGCGCGGTCGCCGACCGCGTCCAGGACCACCCGAAGAAGCTCGAGTTTCTCGGCGGGTGAGGTGGTGGGCGACTCGCCTGTGGTGCCGGAGACAACCAGACCATCGCAGCCACCAGAGACAAGCCGGTCGGCAAGTTCGGCGGCTCGATCGAGGTCCAGCGATCCGTCAGCGGTGAACGGGGTAACCATCGCAACACTGACAGTCCCGAAGGGGAAGCTCTGTGGTTGCGTCGCACCGGTGATCATGGTGGTTAAGGTTACCGGAGCCAGGGCCTCTCGCTTAATCCCGTGGCGCCGATGTCGGCGCCGCGGCTATTCAGCCCTCCAGAACGAACGGCGACGTGGCCACTTCGGTGCCGTCCAGCAGGGTCCCGATCTCGAAGTCTCCGAAAACCGTTGGCGCGACATCGGTGAGCTGACGCAGGCATTCGATGGCCAGTTGCCGGATCTCGACATCGGCATGTTCGGTCGCGCGCATCCCGATGAAATGGCGCCAGGCGCGGTAGTTGCCGGTGACGACGATCTTGGTCTCGGTGGCGTTCGGCAGTACTGCGCGCGCGGCCTGGCGCGCCTGTTTGCGTCGCAGGATGTTGTTGGGGACGTCGGAGAATTTGTCTTCCAAAGCGGTCAGCAACTCGGAGTACGCCTTCCGGCTGGCGTCGGTGGCCTCGATGAACAGGGCTTCGAGTTCGGCGTCGCCACGGATTGCCGGCGGTGGCACGACATTCGAATCATGTTCGGGCACAAAGCGTTGCGAGAGCTGCGAGTACGAAAAGTGGCGATGCCGGATCAATTCGTGGGTGCACGACCGCGAGATTCCCGCGATATAGAACGTCACGGTCGCGTGTTCGAGCAGCGACAGATGGCCGACTTCCAGGATGTGCCGTAGGTACCCGGCGTTGGTCGCCGTCCGGGGATTGGGTTTGTCCCAGCTCTGATAGCAGGCCCGGCCCGCGAACTCGACGAGCGCTTCGCCGCCGTCGACGTCAGTGCTCCACGGCACATCGGCAGGCGCGTCGAACGACGTCCTCGCCACCAGTTGCACCTTCAACGGCACCAATTCCGACACTGCAGATCCTCTTTCCTATCGGTCTACCCGATTGTCCACCACTGCAGAGGCGGACATGCGATCGACCTCGACCACCTCTCCTCACCTGAAAGCGGATGATCCGATGGCCCTGGCCAGAACCGGGGCCAGATCACCCCGATCCCCGACCTCCACCCGAGCTACACCGAGCCACACGGCCATCGCGTGGAGGTCTGCGGCCAGGGACTGCGCCACCACCGACGGATCTGCTCCCGGTTCGCAGAAGGCTCCCGGCACCAGGAGCCGGTCGGTGGCCCTGTCGATTTTCAGGTCGACGCGGGCCACCAGTTGATCGCCCATCAGGTACGGCAGAACGTAGTAGCCGTGCACCCTTTTCGCCTCGGGAACATAGATCTCGATGCGGTAGTGGAAGTCGAAGACCCGCTCGGTCCGCGGCCGGAAGAAGATCAGCGGGTCGAACGGGCTGAGCAATGCAGTCCGGGTGACCGCGCGGGGGATCCGGGCGGCCGGGTCCAGGTAGGCGGGCTTCGACCAGCCCTGTACCTGCACCTGCTCGATCGCCCCTGCCGATATCAGCTCGGCAAGCGCGTCGCGCGCGGGTTGGGGTTTGAGCCGGTAGTAGTCGCGGATGTCGGCTTCGGTGCCGACTCCCAGCGCCGTCACCGAGCCGCGCACCAACTCGCGGATCGCGTCGTCACGCTCGATCTCGACGCTTGCGTACTCCCCCAGGACGTTCTCGGTGAGGTCGTAGTAGCGGGTGAATCCGTTGCGCCGGGTCGCGGAGAGTTCACCGGCGGCAAACATCACCTCGCACAGGTACTTGACCTGGCTGCGGTCCCACCACGTGCCCTTTTTGGGGCGTTTCTCGTGGCCGAGGTGGTCCTCGATCATGCCGCTGGTGCTGGGCCCGATCTCGGCAACCGTGTCACGGATGACAGCGCGCATCGCCGTGACCTTCCGGTCGCCCACGGCTTCGCGCCAACGGCCGTGCCGGAAGTCTTCCATCCGCCATCGAAACAGCGGCCAGTGTTCGATCGGCACCAGCGCGGCCTCGTGCGCCCAGTATTCGGCCAGCAGGGTCGGTCGACGCGGCCCCGGTTCCCAGGCAGCCTGTTCCAATATGGCGCGATCGTAGGCACCGAGACGGCTGAAGATCGGCATGTAGTGGGCGCGGACCGCCACGGTGACCGAATCCATCTGCAACAGACGGGTTCGTTCGAGGACCCGACTGAGATGTTTGCGGTTCACCGCACCGGCCGGTATCCGGTCGGTGAATCCTTGCGCCGCCAAAGCAATTCGACGCGCCTGCGCGCCTGACAGCTGATCCCGGCCCGGCACTACGCCCTGACCGTGTACTTCAGGAACCGGTACCGGAGCCCGTTCTCGGCTTCCTGCCACGGCTCGTCAACCGAAAGCTCCCACCGTTCGGGGTCCAGGTCAGGAGCCCGGGTATCACCGTCCGGCACCTCGACATCGATTTCGGTGACGTAGGCGATGTCCGCCAGATCGAGTGCAGCGCGGTAGATTTCGCCACCACCCATCACGAAGACGGTGTCATCGAGTTGGTGGCCGGCCGAGATCGCCGACGCGACGTCCGGAAAGCTGCGCGCACCGTCGCCGAGCCAGTCACGTGTGCGGGTGATCACCAGATTCTCGCGACCGGGCAAGGGCCGAAATCGTGGTGGCAGCGAATCCCAGGTGCGGCGGCCCATGACCACCGGATGTCTGCCGGTGACCTGACGAAAATACTTCTGGTCTTCGGACAGTTGCCACGGCATGTCGCCGCCGCGGCCGATCACACCGTCGGCGGACTGCGCCCAGATGAGTGCGATGGTCATCTGCCGCTAAACCGCCACCGGCGCTTTGATTCCCGGGTGGTACTTGTAGTCGACCACCTCGATGTCGTCGAACTCGTAGTCGAAGATCGAATCCCGCTTCGCCAGCGCCAGCGTCGGGTACGGGTACGGGTCGCGGCCGAGTTGCCTGGTGACCTGTTCGATGTGGTTGTCGTAGATATGGCAGTCTCCGCCGGTCCAGACGAACTCTCCGACCTCGAGGCCGGCCTGCGCGGCCATCATGTGGGTCAGCAGCGCGTACGACGCGATGTTGAACGGAACTCCGAGGAACAGGTCGGCACTGCGCTGATAGAGCTGGCAGGACAGTTTGCCGTCGGCCACATAGAACTGGAAGAACGCGTGGCACGGCGGGAGTGCCATCTGCGGGATTTCTCCGACGTTCCAGGCCGAGACGATGTTGCGGCGCGAGTCGGGATTCGTCCGGAGCATGTCGAGCGCCGCACTGATCTGATCGATGTGCTCGCCCGACGGGGTCGGCCAGCTGCGCCACTGCACGCCGTAGACGGGTCCGAGTTCACCCTGGGCGTCCGCCCATTCGTCCCAGATGGTGACACCGTGCTCTTGCAGCCACCGCACGTTCGAGTCACCGCGCAGGAACCACAGCAACTCGTAGACGATCGACTTCAGATGGACCCGCTTGGTGGTGATCAGCGGGAAACCTTCGGACAGGTCATAGCGCAGCTGGTGCCCGAACAGGCTCCTGGTGCCGGTGCCCGTGCGGTCGGCCTTCGGTGTCCCGCTGTCAAGGACCAGCCGCAGCAGGTCCTCGTAAGGGGTCGGAATCTTCACTGCGTCCGTCACGGGACCAAGTCTAGAGGGCGCCGAGGTCAAGGGCACCGATCAGCTCCTGCGATATCGCAGCACAACGCGGACCACTGAGCGTCTCCACGGATCACCCCTCCATCAACTGGGCAGCGATCGTCGCGCCCAGTTCCCAGCAGGATTCGAGATCGGTTTTGCTCGGTTTCCCCGCCACCACAACGTATTCGGCGGTTTTGGCCCAGCCCAGGCCAGTGGTGATCCGATCGACGGCGCGTTCGGCACCCTCTGTGCCCTCGTTGCCGTGCAGGTACAGGCCGAATGGGCGTCCCTGGGTGGAGTCCAAGATTTGGTAGTACGCACCGTCGAACGCATGCTTGAGTGCACCACTGATATAGCCGAGGTTGGCCGGCGTTCCGAGTAGGTATCCGTCGGCCTCGAGGAAGTCGGTGGCGGAGACCGACAGTGCCGCGCGCCGCACCACCTCCACCCCCTCGATCTCGGGGTCTGTCGCGCCGGACACCACTGCCTCGAACATCGCCTGGCAATACGGCGACGGAGTGTGGTGAACGATCAACAATCGCGACATCGACACTCCCTACCTAGGACTCGGCTTCTTTCTCCTGCGCCACAGCACGTTTCATCATTTCGCGGGCTCGCCCTCGGTCGCCGGCGTAGTCGTAAGCGCGGGCGATGCGGTACGTCGAGCGCCAGTTGGTGGGGTCGGCTTCCCACTCTGCCTTGACTTGCGCGAACAACTCGTCGGCAGCGTCACGTTCGATACGCCCCGACGGCCGCTTGGGCAGCGCCGATATGTCGAGTTCCTTGCCCTCTTCACGCATCCGGCGGGCCAGGCGCTGATGAGCGATGCCGGAACGCAGCGCGCCCACCACCATCCAGACACCCAGCACCGGCAGGATCAGAACTCCGATACCCAGAACAATCCCGACCACGTCGCCACTGGTCATCAGATCGATGGCACGAGCACCCAACAGGAAGAAGTAGAAGAAGAGCACCAGGACGAGTACACCGATCCCGATGACTATCGGCCGGGCGTCCTTCTGTTTCTCGTTCTCGCTCACGACTTCGGTCCCGTTCACAGATCCATCAACTCGTCGAGGCCCACGGTGAGCCCCGGACGACCAGCGATCTCCCGGACACCGAGCAGCACACCGGGAACGAAGGAGGTGCGATCGATCGAGTCGTGCCGGATCGTCAACGTTTCACCCTGTGTCCCGAACAGGACCTCCTGATGAGCGACCAGGCCGGCGAGGCGTACCGAATGCACCCGCACACCTTCCACATCGGCACCGCGAGCACCGTCGAGCTCGGTCGTGGTGGCATCCGGGCTGACCGGGACCCCCGCTTCCGCGCGCGCCTCGGCGATGAGCCGCGCGGTCCGGTAGGCAGTACCCGACGGGGCGTCCGCCTTGTGCGGGTGGTGGAGTTCGATCACCTCGACCGAATCGAAGAAACGTGCAGCCTGCTGAGCGAATCGCATGCTCAGCACCGCGCCGATGGCAAAGTTCGGTGCGATCAGGACACCGACGCCGGGGTTGGCGGAGAGCCAGCCACGGACGGTGTCGAGGCGGGCATCGTCGAAGCCCGTCGTGCCGACAACCGCGTGAATCCCGTTCTCGATCAAGAACTTCAGGTTGTCCATGACCACGTCTGGGTGGGTGAAGTCCACCACCACAGAGGTCGAGGTCTCGACGAATCGCGACAACGGGTCGTCTTTGTCGACGCCTGCGCGAAAGTCGAGATCGGCCGCGGCCTCGACGCCCTCGACGATTGCCTGGCCGACCTTGCCGCCGGAACCGAGTACACCTACTTTGATCTGGTCAGTCACCCGGTCGAGTCTAGTCAGCTCGATGTCGCGCCTCCTACCAGGTCCAAGTGACCTTCATTGCAGAAGTCGCCCCGGATCGAACAGCCCGATCGGATGGTCCGTGCGACCGTCGATGACCAGATCGGCGAGGATCTCACCGATCACCGGTACGAACTTGAAACCGTGGCCGGAGAATCCACAGGCGACAGTCACCCTGTCGAACCATGGATGACGCGCGACGACGAAGTGTTCGTCCGGGGTGGTGGAGTACATACAGGTCGCGGCATCCAGGACGTCTCCGGTCAGGCCTGGGAGCAATTCACCGACCCGCTCGAGCATCGCCGCCTTCTCGTCGGGATGAACGTCCCGGTCGATGGTGTCCGGCGTGCAATCCGTGCCCTTGCGGAAGAACGCGACTTTGGCGCCGCCCCGCGGTCCGTCGATGGCCGGGAATCCGTAGATCTGCTCGACCCGCTCGTTCTCGTGGATGTAGATCGGCCCTCCGGCCATGGGCGCCGAACCCGCGATCGTATCGATCCAGTACATGACCTGCCGCTCGATCCGGATCGGAACACCGATGTCGGACAGCAATTCCGGTGCCCAGGCGCCCGGACAGATCACCAGCTGAGCCGCTCGATGGGTTGCGGCTGCGGTGACGACGCTCACACCGTTGTCGTCACAACTCCACGACAGGACCGGCTCGCCGAAATGCAGTTCTGCTCCGGCCTGTTCGGCCAGTCGGATGTGGGCCTGCACGGTGAGTTCCGGGCGGGCGAACCCGGCCAGTTGCTCAAAGAGGGCCATCTGCCCGTCTCCTGGTTCGAAGGCCGGAAACCGTTGGTGCACTTCGCCGGCAGTGAGGACGTCGTGGTCGAGGCCCCACGTTTCGGAAGACTGCAGCGACCCGGCGAACGTCATTGATTCTTCAGGACCGATGAACAAACCTCCGGTGATCGAATAGACATCGAAACCGCTGTCCCGCTTGAGCTTTTCCCACAATTCATACGAGCGCAGCAGCAGCGGCACATACGCCGGGTCCTCGAAGTACGACTGCCGAATGATGCGGGAGCCGCCATGGCTGGAACCGCGGTCGTGCGCCACACCGAAGCGTTCCAGGCCGAGCACGGAGAGTCCGCGCGCCGCCAGGTGATACGCCGCCGCTGAGCCCATACCGCCCAGACCGAGAACGATGACGTCGTGACGAACGTCTGTTGGAGTGCTCATTTGTGAACTCCGGCCTGTTCAGAAGATCGGCGCCGAACCGCGCACGTGCTCGAACACCAGGGATGTGGTGGTTCCGGCAACCTCGGGCCGAGAATTGAGCATTTCGATGAACTTGCGCAGCGCTTCGGTGTCGGCGGTGGCCACATGCAGCAGGTAATCGTCGGCGCCTGACAAGAAGAAGACGTCGATGACCTCGTCCTTGCGAGCAATCTCGGCAACAAACCTCCTGATCTGCCCCCGGGCATCAGACTGCAAGCTCACCGCCACCATCGCGCGTAGCGGACGCCCCACGGCGGCCGGATCGATGTCGGCAAAGAACCCGCGCACCACCCCCATCTCGGTGAGGCGACGAATCCGGCCGTGACAGGTGGACGCCGCGATGCCCACTTCGGCGGCCAGCGCACTGTTCGACATGCGCGCATCGACCTGCAGCAGTGCGAGTAGTCGCCGATCGACGTCATCGAGGTCGGCTGTCCGGGCCCGAATATTGTTCGACTCAACTGCCATGACGACCTCCATTTCCGCAATATCTTCGCTAGATACTATCAATTTAAGAATATTATTCACAGTTATTGTGGATTGTTCGATGTTTCTTCACTCTGGTGTCAGGCCGATCACACCACTATCGAGGAGTCATCCCATGCGCGTCGGCATCCCACGCGAAGTCAAGAACAACGAGTTCCGAGTCGCCATCACCCCGGCGGGTGTTGCCGAACTGACTCGGCGTGGCCACGAAGTGATCATCGAACACGAAGCCGGCACCGGATCTGCCATCGCCGACACCGACTTCAAGGAGGCCGGCGCACAGATCCTCGGCACCGCCCGCGAAGTGTGGGAACAAGCCGATCTGCTGCTCAAGGTCAAAGAACCCATCGCGTCGGAATACGGACTCATGCGCGAGGGACAGACACTCTTCACCTACCTGCACCTTGCTGCGAGCCGTGCCTGCACCGACGCTCTGTTGCAATCCGGCACCACCTCGATCGCGTATGAGACAGTCCAGGCTCCCGACGGATCACTGCCCTTGCTGGCCCCGATGAGCGAGGTCGCCGGACGCCTGGCACCTCAGGTCGGCGCCTACCACCTCATGCGCTCGGCCGGCGGCCGAGGCGTCCTCATGGGCGGCGTTCCCGGAACCGCACCCGCCGAGGTTGTTGTCATCGGCGGCGGCGTCAGCGGAGTCAACGCAGCCACGATCGCGGTCGGCATGGGTGCCGAGGTCACCGTCTTCGACCTCGACATCAACAAACTGCGCGCCATCGACGCCCGTTTCAATGGTCGGGTTCACACCCGGTACAGCACCAAACTCGACCTCGACGAGGCCGTCAAGAAGGCCGATCTGCTCATCGGAGCGGTGTTGGTTCCCGGAGCCAAGGCACCGGTCCTGGTCTCCAATTCCCTGGTGTCACAGATGAAGCCCGGTTCAGTACTGGTCGACATCGCCATCGACCAGGGCGGCTGCTTCGAGGACTCGCGGCCAACCACCCACGACGACCCGACGTTCAAGGTTCACGATTCGGTCTTCTACTGCGTGGCCAACATGCCCGGATCGGTGGCCAGCACATCGACGACGGCGCTGACCGGAGCAACACTCCCCTACGTCCTGCGTCTCGCCGATCTCGGCTGGATCGAGGCCCTGCGCCGAGATCCCGCGCTGGCCAAGGGCCTGTCCACCCACCAGGGTGAACTGCTCTGCCCGCACGTCTCCGAAGACCTCGACATCCCGCTGGGCATCTCACCCCTGGCGGCCTGACACCTCCGGTTCGGACCACTGCTTGACCGACATGTAGTGGGACATGTTGTCCATTCGCCGCTGGACTGCCGACACCTCCCGGACCGCCTGTCCGAGGAGGCTGCGGTCCAGTGGCGAAAGGCGTTGCATGGTCAGCACATCCGTGGCCGACTCACCATGGTCGAGCTGTGCGACCTGATACGTCAGGCGAATCTTCTGCAGCACCTCGAACACCTCGACGAGCGTGTTCGCGTTGTCCTCACTGAGCATCGCACTTCCCGCGGCGGCCGCGAGTCGGCCGCGGGTGCCGACCTCGGGGCTCTGCACACTCAGTGCCGCCCACCGCGCGATGTTGATCACCGGGATCAGCGCATGGCTCTTGATGTCGAATGTTCCCCCGCGGCGGGACAACACATCCCGCATCGACCGCAGTTTCGCCTTGTACGACAACGATTCAGCGAGGAGCAGTCGCATCGTCCCGGGGTGCTGCCGCAATTCGCGAAACACTTCGGAGACCGCGGTTGCGCCGGGATCACCCCAGATCGGACGACCGTCGAGCAACAGCGACGCCAGGATCATGCCCTTGTTGTCGAGGGGTGACTCGAGCCATTGTCCGGCGACCGCACGCCATTGGCTGTGAGTCCTGGAGAACAGCGGCATGTCCGCGGTGGCCCCGTTGAGGTCGACCCCGAGCCCGCACTGGCGCAGCACCTCACCGACCTCGGCAAATGCGGCACGATACGCAGCGATCTGCTCCGGATCAGAAACGGACTCGTCGAACGACACCGCTGAGTCGACATCGGAACTGAGCACCGACTCCCGACGAGCGTTGCTACCCAACGACAGCCAGGTCAGGGCACTCGGGTCGAGGTCGGGACGCGACGGCAGCACGATCTCCAGTGCGCGCCGGACCACGGCGTCGGTGAGCACCGACAACACTGCGGTCACCTCGAACGACGGACGCCCCCGTCGCAGGAGATCGGCTGCCACATAACGCATTCGACGTCCACGATCGGCAAGCGTGTCGATCGAATCGGCACGGGCGATCTGGTCTCGCAGTGACATACCGGCGCCGGCAGGCGCGTTGACGAAGTCTTCGGGAACCACGACACCGCACAGAGTCCCCCGCGGATCGATCACCGGTACGCAGGTCACACCACGCTCGAGGATGTCGACGAGTACTTCTGATGCCGGGGTGGTCGTGACGGCCGTGATCGCCGGAAAGGTCATCACGTCCCGCACCGGTTGGTTCAGATCCGAACCGGTGGCGACGACACGGGCGCGAATGTCGCGGTCGGTCAGCACGCCGAACCGCCCGTCGTCGACCGGGATCACGATGTAACCGCCGTGGTGTTCGGAAATCTTCTGCGCCGCCTGCTGGACGGTCATGTCCGCGGACCCGACCACCGGTGCCGTGCGGAGAAGTTCACTGACCGTGCCGTAGCTGTTGATCGACGATGAATCGATGCGCTGGGCGACCGTCAGTTTGCGGGCCAGGAACTCCGCACCGGCCAGCGACGAGAACACCGGGCGCACCGTGTGGCCCGGAATCCGGTAGACCCGCACCGGACCGGCAGCGAGCGCCAACGGGCCGATGGCCGATCCGGTCAGCATGGCCGAATAGCCGAAAACCCCACCGGGACCGAGGATCTCGTCAGGGCCGTCAGGCTTGTGATCAGGTGTGTTCCACAACTCCACCTGACCCGACACCACCACCGCGAGTTCTTCGATCTGATCGACGAAGCCGTTCATGATCGTGCTACCGGACTCGTGATCCTCGATGCGCGAGGCTTCCGCGATCCGCGCCAGCTTCTCGTCCGCCAGTGCATCGAAGGGCGGATACCCGGCGAGGAACTCTGCGATCGACGTCGTCATGGGGCAATCGTGCCAGGTGACCCGGCGAAGCGCCGAAACTGCGGTCAGTGCACCAGCGAGGTCAACGACTTCGGTAACTGACGATGACTGCGATAGGGACCGACCACTGCCGCACCAAACGGGTGTCCGAGCAGTTCACGGGCCACCCTGGTGGTGTCGGCCGCGCTGACGCGGTCGATCTTGCGCAATGTCTCGTCGACGGTCATCCGTTTGCCGTAATTGATCTCACCGCGGCCGTTGCGGTGCATCCGGGACTGGGAGTCCTCCAGTCCGAGGACCATTGCCCCGCGGAGCGACCCCTTGGCACGGGCCAGCTCTTCGGAGGTGATCCCGTTGTCGGCGACCTCGGTCAGGATGCCGGTGATGACCGAGGTGACCTCGGCGAGATGGTCGGGCGAGCAACCCGCGTACACCGAGAAGGCGCCGACATCGGCAAACGAGTCGACCGACGAATAGACCGAGTAGGCCAGTCCCCGGGATTCCCGGATCTCCTGGAACAGGCGGGAACTCAGGCCCCCACCCAGTGCGGTGTTGAGGACCGACAGTGCCCAGCGATCGCTGCTGCCACGTCCCGGGCCCCGAACGCCGAGCAACAGGTGCGCCTGTTCGGTGTCGCGATACGACACCTCCAGCGTGGGTCGACCGCCGATCGCCTTGGCGCCCAATCGAATCGGTGCAGGCTTGGCAGACTTGTCGAGATGTCCGGCAAAGGTCTTGCGGGCGACAGCAAGGACCTCGGCGTGGTCGATGTTGCCGGCGACCGACAGGACCATCTTGTCAGGGGTGTAGCGGCGCTGGTGGAAGGAACGCACCTGAGACCGCGTCATCGACGTGATCGATTCCGACGAACCGATGACCGGCCGACCGAGTGGATGGTTGCCGTACATCGCCGTCATGAACAGGTCGGCGAGCAGATCCTCGGGGTCGTCGTCGCGCATGGCGATCTCTTCGAGTACCACCGCCCGCTCGATCCCGACGTCTTCGGTGCGGCATTCGCCACGCAGGACGACGTCGGCGACGATGTCGACGGCCGTTGCCATGTGCTCGTCGAGGACGTGGGCGTAGTAACAGGTCTGCTCTTTGCCGGTGAAGGCGTTGAGCTCTCCGCCGATCGCATCGATCTGCTCGGCGGTGTTGGCTGCCGTTCGGGTCGGCGTCGACTTGAACAGCAGGTGTTCAAGGAAGTGCGCGGCCCCGGCGACGGAAGGCTTCTCGTCTCTTGATCCAACCGCGACCCAGAGTCCCACCGACGCCGAACGCACGCCGGGAAGGTACTCGGTGACCACCCGCAGCCCACCGGGCAGTACGGATCTCCGTACTGCCCGGTGGGTGACTGGGGACACAGATGGCTGCGTCCCGGTTAAACCTATTGTGCTGCTCAGGCTTTCGCCTCTGCAGCTTCGGCGGGTGCAGCCGCGGCCTCGTCTTCGACGGGGACCAGGCTGATCTTGCCGCGATCGTCGATGTCGGCGATCTCCACGCGGATCTTCTCACCCACGTTGACCACGTCTTCGACCTTGGCGATCCGCTTGCCCTTGCCCAGCTTCGAGATGTGGACGAGGCCGTCACGGCCCGGGAGCAGCGAGACGAACGCACCGAAGGTGGTCGTCTTGACGACGGTTCCGAGGAACCGCTCGCCCACCTTGGGCAACTGCGGGTTGGCGATGGCGTTGATCATGTCGATCGCGGCCTGGGCAGACGGACCATCGGTGGCGCCGACGAACACGGTGCCGTCGTCTTCGATGGAGATGTTCGCACCGGTCTGCTCGGTGATCGAGTTGATCATCTTGCCCTTGGGCCCGATGACCTCGCCGATCTTGTCGACCGGGACCTTGACCGTGGTGACACGCGGAGCGAACGGGCTCATCTCGTCGGGCTCGTCGATGGCCTCGGCCATGACCTCGAGGATGGTGTTCCGTGCGTCCTTGGCCTGAGCGAGCGCCGAAGCCAGCACGCTCGAGGGGATGCCGTCGAGCTTGGTGTCGAGCTGCAGGGCCGTCACGAAGTCCTTGGTTCCGGCGACCTTGAAGTCCATGTCACCGAAGGCATCTTCGGCGCCGAGGATGTCGGTGAGTGCGACGTAGCGGGTCTGACCGTCGACCTCGTCGGAGACCAGGCCCATGGCGATACCGGCAACCGGCGCCTTGAGCGGCACACCGGCGTTCAGCAGCGACATCGTCGATGCACAGACCGAGCCCATCGAGGTCGAACCGTTGGAGCTCAATGCCTCCGACACCTGGCGGATGGCGTACGGGAACTCCGCGACGCTCGGCAGCACCGGCATCAGAGCGCGCTCGGCGAGTGCGCCGTGCCCGATCTCGCGACGCTTCGGCGAACCGACACGACCGGTCTCACCGGTCGAGTACGGCGGGAAGTTGTAGTGGTGCATGTAGCGCTTGCTCGTCTCGGGTCCGAGCGAGTCGACCTGCTGAGCCATCTTGACCATGTCGAGGGTGGTGACGCCCATGATCTGGGTCTCGCCACGCTCGAACAGTGAGCTGCCGTGTGCACGCGGGATGATCGCGACCTCGGCCGACAGCGAACGGATGTCGGTGACACCGCGTCCGTCGATCCGGAAGTGGTCGGTCAGGATGCGCTGGCGCACGAGCTTCTTGGTCAGCGACCGGTATGCGGCGCCGATTTCCTTCTCGCGGCCTGCGAACTGATCGGTGAGCTGGCCGAGGATGTCGACCTTGAGCTCGTCGGTCTTGTCGTCGCGCTCGGACTTGCCCGCGATGCTCAGGATCTCTCCGAGACGCGCAGCTCCGGCAGCCTCGACGGCAGCGAAGACGTCGTCGCCATACGGCGGGAACAACGGGAAGTCACCGGTCGGCTTGGCGGCCTCGGCGGCAAGCTTCTGCTGTGCCTCGCACAGACGCGCGATGAACGGCTTGGCGGCCTCGAGGCCCTCGGCGACAATCGCCTCGGTCGGCGCCTGGGCGCCACCCTCGATGAGCTCGATCACGTTGTCGGTGGCCTCGGCCTCGACCATCATGATGGCGACATCGGCGGAATCACCTTCGCCACCGACGATGCGGCCGGCGACGACCATGTCGAAGACAGCGCCTTCGAGCTGCTCGACCGTCGGGAATGCCACCCACTGGCCGGCCTTGTTCTCGTCGGTCGGGATCAGGGCGACGCGCACGCCACCGACAGGTCCGGAGAACGGCAGTCCGGCGATCTGGGTCGATGCCGAAGCAGCGTTGATCGCGACGACGTCGTACAGGTCGTTGGGATTGAGGCTCAGGATGGTGACGACAACCTGGATCTCGTTGCGCAGGCCGTCGACGAACGACGGACGCAGCGGCCGGTCGATGAGGCGGCAGGTGAGAATGGCGTCGGTGGACGGACGGCCTTCACGACGGAAGAACGATCCGGGGATGCGGCCGGCGGCGTACATACGCTCTTCGACGTCCACGGTCAGCGGGAAGAAGTCGAACTGGTCTTTCGGGTGCTTGCCGGCGCTGGTGGCCGAGAGCAGCATGGTCTCTTCGTCGAGGTAGGCGACAACTGCGCCGGCTGCCTGCTGGGCGAGACGTCCGGTCTCGAAACGGATGGTGCGGGTGCCGAAGGTGCCGTTGTCGATGATGGCGGTCGCTTCGGTGATCTCGTCGTCGTACTCCACAGCGTCTGTGCTGGTGACGTCGGTCATGTGTGGGAATCTCCTACGTTTGGGCTCGAGGTTCGCGACCGACCTGCAAGCGGTCGGCCGGCTCGCGGGCAAACACACGCGAGTAGGCCCTGAGCCAGGAGAACGCTTGCTGTCGCCGTGTGACGGCCGTCGATCGAAGCCGCCGGACGTCGTCTATATTCCGGGAGCCACTACCGAAGACCGCTCACCAGTGCGGACGCACAGACGAACATTTTCCTGGCACAAAAGCCAAGCCGAGGATATCACTTGACATCCCCGGCTTTGACAATCTTGAGTTACTTCGGCCCAACCTTGCCGGTCAGGCACTACTTACCGCACGACCCGCCGAGGCGAGTCGGGTTGGCACCTAGCGGCGCAGGCCGAGGCGCTCGATCAACGAGCGGTAGCGCTGCACATCGACCTTGGCGACGTACTTGAGCAGCCGGCGACGCTTGCCGACCAGCAACAGCAGTCCGCGACGGCTGTGGTGATCATGCTTGTGCTGCTTGAGGTGCTCGGTCAGGTCCACGATGCGCTTGGTGAGCATTGCGACCTGGGCCTCCGGAGACCCGGTATCGGTCTCGTGCAGGCCGTACTCGGCCAGAATGGTCTTCTTTTCTTCAACGGTCAGTGCCACAAAAACTCCTGGTTATGACGATCGCGCGTGAGTGGTCGAACATCGATGACCTACCAGGCCACCGGATGATCGTGGTGCGGCCACCGCGAACCGCAGCGCACACCAACGAACAACTGTACCGGCGGGCCCGCCACCGGGCCAAATCGTCTGCTAAGGGAGCAGCAGCCGGGTCTGGTCCACGTCGGCGGAGATCTGATCGATCAGGTTCGAGACCTTGTCGTACTTCACCTGACCCCGGATCCGGGCGACGAAGTCCACGGCCACGTGCTGGCCGTACAGATCGGCGGAGGTGTCGAGGACATACGCCTCGATCGTCCGGGTCCGGCCCGAGAACGTCGGGTTCGTCCCGACCGAGACCGCAGCCCGGTAGCTCTCCCCCGGTTCCACCTGACCGACCACCGGTCCGGCGCCGAGCACCGTGAACCAGGCGGCGTACACCCCGTCGGCCGGGATGGCCGAGTACATCGGTGGGGCGATGTTGGCGGTCGGGAATCCGAGGTCGCTGCCGCGGCCGTCTCCCCGCACCACAACACCTTCGACGCGATGTGGTCGTCCGAGCGCTTCGGTGGCGGTCGCGACGTCACCGGCGTCGACACACGACCTGATGTACGTCGACGACAACGTGACGGCATGCTCTCCGAGAAGTGAGACGGCTTCGACCTCGAAGCCGAAGCGCTCGCCGAACTTGCGCAGGGTGTCGACGTTGCCCGCCGCTTTCTTGCCGAAGGTGAAGTTGTCGCCGACGACGACCACCTGAGCGTGCAGTCGCTCGACGAGAACCTCGTGGGCAAAATCCTTGGGCGTCTGGGAGGCCAGGATGGGTGTGAACGGCATGACACAGAAGACGTCGATACCGAGTTCTTCGGCCAGCTCGGCGCGACGGGTCAGGGTCGAGAGCTGCGGCGGATGACTTCCCGGGCGCACGACTTCGGCCGGGTGGGGATCGAACGTCATCAGGACCGCGGGCACACCACGTTCTTTGGCAGCCCGGATGGCCCTGGTGATCAGTTGAGCATGCCCCCGGTGGACGCCGTCGAACACGCCGATCGTGACCACACATCTGCCCCAGTCCGCGGGGATATCGTCAAGCCCTCGCCAACGCAACACCGCACAAGCCTACGACTCCGTTCATGCCGGTGCGACAGCGCACACTCCCGGGCGCGCCGACCGAGCATCGGTGAGTGCCCGGCGATGAATTGATTGGTGCGGCAATGACACAGATTCCAGTCACTCGTCATAAACTCGATCGGTGCCCTCCTCTGAGACTCCCCCCGAATCCACGGTGGACCCTGCCACTCTGGCGGGGTTGAAGGCGGTCTCCGAACTGTCGACGGTCACCCAGGACTATCTGAAGGTCATCTGGACCGGGCAAGAGTGGAAGCCCGAGAAGATCACGACCAAGATGCTTGCGGAAAAGCTCGGTGTCTCCCCCTCGACGGCCTCCGAGGCAATCCGCAAACTCGCTGATCAGGGCCTGGTGGTGCACGAACGCTACGGGTCGATCACCCTGACCGAGACCGGCCGCACCGCCGCGATCCTGATGGTCCGGCGCCACCGCCTGCTCGAGACCTTCCTCGTTCGCGAACTCGGATACAGCTGGGATGAGGTCCACGACGAGGCCGAGGTCCTCGAACACGCGGTCTCCGACCGGTTCATGGCACGCCTCGACACCAAACTCGATCATCCGACCCGCGATCCACACGGCGACCCGATCCCGTCCATCGACGGTTCCGTTCCCACCCCGGACGCCTCGCTGCTGGCAGATCTCGAAGTCGGCGCCGGCGGACGCATCGCCCGGATCGCCGACACCGATCCGGAAATGCTGCGCTACTTCGATTCCGTCGGTATCGCCCTCGATCGGCAGGTCACCATCCGTGAACTCCGGCCGTTTGCCGGGACCATCGAGATCAGTATCGACGAAGGCACACCGATCAACCTGGGAGACATTGCCGCCCGCGCGATCTGGCTCGTCACCGCCTGACGTTCGGCCCCACCTGCACCACTGCCGTCACTACCCCGGACCACCGCCACCTCCGTCGAGCGTGCCGATATCACCGCCGACCGTGCCGAAATCACCGTTGACCGTGCCAATGATGCTCTCGCCCTGGGAGTTTCGGCACGGTCGACGGCCCGTTCGGCACGCTCGGCGGTCTGTTCGGCACGGTCGGCGGCCCCGTTCGGCACGCTCGACGGCGCATCGACGACGCCTGCACAAGAGGTCTCCGGCCACCGCCGCCGAGCGTGCCCTAGATACCGTCGACCGTGCCCAAAATGCCACTGCCCAAACCGTTTTGGCACGCTCGACGGCCCGTTGGGCACGGTCGGCGGCTTGTTCGGCACGCTCGGCGGCTCGTTGGGCACGCTCGACGGAGGGTGGGTCAGTGGCCTCGGAGGGTCGCGGGCCTGACCACCATGACCGAGCTCGCACGGCGGCCCTTCTCCTGCAGCAGCGCGATAGTGTGACCGTCCGGATCGATGGCGGCGTAGGTGCCTTCCATGCCGATCGGTTCGAGCCAGCGACCCTGGCTGATGGATTCGGCTTCGTCGGCACTGATGTTGCGGTGCGGGAACGCGAATTGGGCAGCCGAATCGATGTCGAGCGAGACACCCGGGTCGTCGGCCACATCTTCTAGCGTGCGCGCGACGTCGAGGCCGAACGGTCCGACCCTGGTGCGGCGCAACGACGTCAGATGTCCCCCGACACCCAGAGCGGCACCGAGATCGCGGGCCAGCGACCGGATGTATGTGCCGGCCGAGCATTCGACCTCGACGTCGACATCGGTGTAGGTGACCTCATCGGGGTTGTTCTCGGCGGGCGGCACCACCCGGACCTCACCGACCTCGAAGCGGGACACCGTGACCGGTCGCGCCTTCAACTCGAACTCGGCGCCGTCACGGGCGAGTGCATGCGCCCTGCGACCGTCGACCTTGATCGCACTGACCCGCGCCGGGATCTGGCTGATGTCGCCGGTCAGTGCCGCGACATGTGCCGTGATCTGGTCGAGTTCGACGTGCCCGGCATCGGCCGACGAGATGACCTCGCCCTCGGCGTCATCGGTGTCGGTTGCCGCACCGAGGCGGATGGTGGCCGTGTAGGCCTTGGTGGTCAGAGAAAGCAGACCGAGCATCTTGGTCGCCCGCTCGACCCCGATCACCAGTACGCCGGTGGCCATGGGATCCAGGGTGCCGGCGTGCCCGACCTTCCTGGTCTTGAGCAGCTTCCGGCAGGCGGACACCACATCGTGGCTGGTCATACCCTGGGCTTTGTCCACGATCAGCAGGCCGGCGCCGTCGAGGCCGGAACTCAACTTGCTCATAGCGAGATCACCGCGATGATCAGGCCACCCTCGACAAGCCACCGACCGTCGAAACCAAGCAGCGGTTCACCACCGTCGACGGTGGCGCCGTCGACCAGTAGCTCACTACGAAACGTGCCCATGGTCCCCGATCCGGTCTGTTCGAACGTGATGTGTGCATCCTCGAATCCCAGCCACCGCTTGGTCAGCGGAAACCAGGCCTTGTACGTTGCCTCCTTGGCGCAGAACAGGAGTCGATCCCAGTGCACGGAATCGTCTCGCACCGCCAGGACCTCCCGTTCGGGCTCCAGACTCACCGCGTCGAGGACCCCGTCGGGCAGCGGCGCGTGCGGTTCGGCATCCATACCGAGCGAGCGCACCTGCATCGAGTACCCGGCGATGGCAGCCCGGTAACCGTCACAGTGGGTCAGGCTTCCGACCACCTGCCGTGGCCACAGCGGCTCACCCTTCTCGCCCCGCATGATCGGTACCGGATCGATGCCCAACTGGCCCAATGCTTCTCGGGCACACTTCCGCGTGGTGACAAATTCCTTGCGCCGCTTCTCAACAGCCCGCGCGATCAGCCCGGCCTCGGCGGGCATCGGCGCATGATCGGGCATCTCACCAAACGATTCGGCCACCGCAACCCCGGAGGGCAACAGCTTTTCGATCATGGTGTCCCGCGATTCTGTGCGCGTTCGGCTCTGCGAGCCTTCACATCTTCACGCTTGCGCGCCAACTTCTCAGCGAACTCGGCGGCCCGCTCGCGGTAGTCGGGCGGCAGTTCGAATCGGGCACCGTGGTCGGGCAGGTGCTCGGGCCGCAGACCATCGTCGGGTGTGATCTTGCGGAGCAACGGCTCGGGCAGACCACGCCGATTCCATTCCCGGGGATAGCCGACCGAGACCTCCTCGAAGCGGACATCGTCGTACCAGGTGGTCCGGGGGATGTGCAGGTGTCCGTAGACGCAACACGTCGCGTTGTACCGGGTGTGCCAGTCGGCGGTCAGTTCGCTGCCACACCACAGCGCGAACTCCGGGTACATGAGCGTATCGGTGGGTTCGCGGCGCAGCGGCCAGTGGTTGATGAGTACCTTCGGCTCGGCCCGATCGAGCTGGTCCAACCGCTTTCGGGTTTGCTCGATCCGCGCACGACCCCAGGCGTCACGTGTGGGGTACGGCTCAGGCGACAACAGGAACTCGTCGGTGGCGACGACGTTGTTCTCGCGTGCGACCGCCAGTGCCTGCAGCTTGTTGGTGGTTCCGGCGGGACGAAAGGTGTAGTCGTACAACAGGAACATCGGGACCACCCGAACCGGCGTCGACCCATCGCGGGGATCGAACAACGGGTATATGTCCTCGGGGGTGACCACTCCGAGGTCACGGCACATCTGGACGAGGTAGTCGTACCGGGCCACCCCGAAGATCTGCATCGGATCCTTGGCGGTGGTGTACAGCTCGTGATTGCCGGGGACCCAGATGACGGTCTCGAATCTGGCCTTCAGGCGACGGAGGGTGTCGGAGAGGTCGTCGGTGCGCTCGCTCACATCACCGGCGACGATGAGCCAGTCACCCTCGTCGTGCGGATGGATCCTGTCGATCACCGATTCGTTGCCGCGATGTGCGACATGCAGGTCACTGATCGCCCACAATGTCGCCATGGAAATCCCTTCGCGCGTACCTGCCCGGACGTTTTGCCCCAACACGCGAGGGTAGTCGACCAGACGACGGCGGCGTTGCCTGGCTATCCCGCCGGACGCGTCTCCAGGTCCTTCGCGACGGTCTCGAAGCGTTCACTACCGAGGCCTTTGATCCACCGCTTGACCCCTGCCGCCGGCAAAGAACCACCATTGTCCAGCACCCATCGGGTGTAGACCTCGGACGCCAGGTCGACGGCCACATCAGCGCCACGATCTTTCACTGCTGGGCGTTGGAGTACCCGCCACCCCCGCTTGAACAGCGAGCCGCCCGAGGTCGTGAAGGACACCGCCACCACACTCAGCATGTTCAGCACCCGATAGGGACCCTTCAGGGTCTTGTGCAGGACCACCTCCTGCGGCTCGGTGACGAGCCGACTGTCCACGAACGCCAGCTCGGCGGCGCGAGCCTCCTCGACCATCCATTTCAACGACCTGTTCGCCAGCTCCGACTCGGGGTATCCACCGCCGACATCGCTGTGCACACCGTCGAACCAGATCTGTTTGACGTCGGACGTCGCCTTCTTGTTCTCCGTCCAGAGCGCCGGAGCAAATGCCCGCCGACGCTCGTGAATTGCCAAGGCGTGCCTGGCGGTGGCGACCTGGGGTGTCAGCGACACATTGTGGAATTGGTACTTCCGGCGTGTCACGCCTGGAACGCCCAGGGTTCCGACGGTGTCGAACACCCCGAGGAAACGGATGAACTCGTCATGCTTGTCGTAACAGTCGGCCCTGAAGTCGGCCGCGGCCTCGGACCATTCGGGAGTGGGCTCCTCGCCATCGGCCGGCCGCCCACGGTAGAGCGGCATCGCTTTCGACAGTTTGTTCTTCACCAGCCCGTCGGGCGTGAGCAGTCCGATCGCATTGATCATCCCCGCCAGGCTGCGCGCCGTGTAGGCACCGCGACTGAATCCGAACACGTAGATCTGGTCGCCTTCTTGGTAGTTCAACGCCAGAAACCGGTAGGCCCCGACGATCGCCGCGTCGAGTCCCAGCCCGAAAGCACCACCGGCGAGCTTCTCGAATTTGGTTGCGCCGGTACCGACTCCGGCCGCGTAGTAGACGATCTGCATGGGAAGATCTGCCGGAGCCGGATCGACCGCCCGCGCGATTTTTTCGATGTTCGAGACGTCTTTGTCGTCCGCGCTCTTCCACGTTCCGTCGCAGCACACAACCAGATTCTTCACTGCCCGCCCTCCCGTCGAACCTCTGTCAGTTCTCGTTTCTCAGCAACGTTGTCAGGTCCGCCCGATCAGAGAGATCCAACTTGGTGCAGGCCCGGTAGATGTGTCCTTCGACGGTGCGCACCGACACCGTCAGCCGTTCGGCGATCGCCTTGTTCGACAAACCGGCCGCCACCAGGGTGGCGATCTCCCGCTCCCGGGCCGTCAGCGGCAATGGATGCGCGGCCGCGACCAGGGCCGGGGTCCGCAAGCCGCCACATTCGGCCGACAACCGGCCCGCGATGGCCGCCGACGATGCCATTGCTGCCCGGTCGCCGGCCGCGTCGTGAACGTTGGCGGCCTGCGCGGCGGCGTCGGCAGCCGAGATCAGCGCACCGATCTGCGCCAACTCATCTGCACTCGCGTCCAAGGCCGCGCCATCACCCGCTGCGACCGCCGCGGCATGGCGGGCGTAGGCACCAACCAGAACCCCGTCGACTTCACCTGCCAATTCGGCCAACCGCGGCGCGGCCGTCTCATCGCCGAACCGGGCCGCGGCGTGCAGCGCTTCGGCCTCGATACCGAACTGCCCAGCCGCCGAAGCCTCCCTGGCCGCGGCCTGAGCGACGGAGACCGCTTCCCCTGTCACCCCCTGCGCTGCCGCAAGCCACGCCTCGGTGATCCTCAGTTGGGGGGCGAACACCGCAACGTACCGCCCTTCGCGCCGCCTGGCCTCGGTCAATACGCGGAGCGCGTCGGTGTCGCGGCCCAATGCCGAATATGACTGCGCCAAAATGATTCTGCCCGGAAAGCTCCAGGCCGCAGCAGACGTGGTGTCCAGTGCCGCCAGCGACTGCTCGCAGCGTCCGACAGCCGACTGAAGGCGTCCACAGGCCAGATCCACATTCCCCATCACGATGTTCGCGATCGCCCAGCCGAGAAACTGGCCGGCGGTCCTGAACTGTAGGTTGCGGGCCGCTTCCTTGCCGCCTTCATCGAACTGCCCGGTCAGGGTCAACCCGATCACGGCCCCGTACCCGCCCATGAACTTGAGCAGGCCATCGACCTTCGTCTCGACCTTCCGTCCACGCGCAGCGATCTCGGCGACCTCGGAGCCGCGTCCACTCAGTGCCCGCGCCAGACCGCCACCGAAGCACGCCCACTCCAGCGCGTAGGGCGACGCCCGTGGGGCGTCGAGTACCTTCTGGGATCGTTCGAGGGCCTCGGTGAGGCGGCCTTCGAACAACGCACAGGCCGACGCGAGGCCCTCAACGACCAATTCCAGTGCCGGATCATCGATTCGATCGGAGACCAGTGCCAGCACCTCGTCGGCGCGACGACTCTCACCCATCGTCCACAGCAGGTTGCTGATTCGGGTCAACCCCCACTGCACCAGCTGGACCGGGTCCATGTCTGCGGGGTCGAACGCCGTGAGTGTCTTGTCGGATGCCTCGGCCTTGCCTTGCCAAAGCAACGCCCGGGCAAGGAGATTCGCCGCGGCCAACCCGCCACCCGCATCGAGCGCGGCCTGCGCGAATCGTTCGCCCAGTGGGATATTCGCCAGCGAGATCGCATCGTTGGCCGCCCGGCTCATCAGCTCGACATCCACTTTTTCGTCGCTGTCGAGGGAGAGCTCCGCCAGCTTGATGCGCTCGGCGGCGGTTCTCAGGTCCCGACCCGCGAGAGCTTTCACCAACTGGCCCCGCAGTCGCCGTGACGACGCGATTCCCAGTCGGCGGCGGATCACATCACCGAACAGCGGATGTGTGTAGTGGACGTTGAACCGGGACCCCTCGCGTGCCACCCGGATCAGGCCACGGGTTTCGGCGTCGTCAACTGCGGTGTCACCCGCGAGTTCGCACAGCACGTCGATGTCCAAGGGCTCGCAGAACGTGAGCAGTTTGAGTACGTGCAGCGACTCGTCGTCGAGGTGGTCGATGCGACTTTCGAGCAAAGAGGCCAGCTCGGAAGTGACTGCGGCCCGGCCCCGCAACTGCCACACACCACGGACCTGCCGCAACGCACCCGATTCCAGGGCGCCTTCGACGAGATGGTGCAGAAAAAGCGCGTTGCCCCCGGAAGCATCCCAGATGACATCGGCACTCAAACCTTCGAGACGACCACCCAAGACCGATTCGATCAGCTCGACGCTCTGCTCTTTCGAAAACGGCGAGAGAACCAGCCGCACCAGGTGACGGTCTTTCCACAGTGAGGTCACCGCATCCGGCACCACCTCACCACTGCGGACCGTCGCGATGATCCGGACCGCCCGGTCGATGGCCAGCTGGTGCAGCAGTGTTGCCGACAGCTCGTCGAGGAGGTGCGCGTCGTCGACACCGATGACCGTGTCGCCACCGGCCAGCAGCGCGGCCCGGGCGGCGGACATGAAGGTGACGGGATCGGTCGACGTCGAGGGCCCGACAAGATGTGCAAAAGCACCCAGCGGGATGCTGCGCGCCGATTCGGTACCGGCCACCCAGCGCACCTGCCCGGCCATCGTCCCGGTGGCATAGCGCGCCAAAGTGGTCTTGCCCACGCCGGGTTCACCCGTGAGCACAACACCGAGGTCTGGTGCCTCGGACGCGAGAGCCGACTGGATCGTCTTGAACTCCCGCTCGCGTTCAATCAACGGCCATGTACGAGCCACGGGTAAATACTAGGCCGCAACTGCCCGGTTTGAAGGTTAACTCTGCGGGTCAGGCCGTTTCGCCACCGTTGTCCAGCGCCCGCCACGCACCCGCCAGAGCACGGTGACCAGCCGAAGTGCCATGAATACGACCAATCCTGACCAGATTCCGGCCAAACCCCAATCGAAGATCAGCGACAACCAGATCAACGGGAAGAATCCGATCAGTGCACACGCGAGTGTCGCATTTCGGAGAAATGCCGCGTCCGCACTGCCCAGGAGAACGCCGTCAAGAGCGAATACCACGCCGGCGATCGGCAATATCGCGACAAAGAACCACCACGGGGTGCTCACCGCTTCGAGTACGTCAGGGTCCGACGTGAATATCCTCGGCACCAGCGAACTCCCCAAGGCGAAAAACACCGCCAGCAGGATCGAGACCCCCACCGACCATTGCGTCACCCGGCGAGTGACCCGCCACGCCGCCGGAACCGCACCCGCACCGAGCGCTGCGCCGACCAGCGCCTGTGCCGCGATCGCGAACGAATCGAGCAATAGCGCCACGAAGTTCCACAACTGGAGCACCAGCTGATGAGAGGCCACCGCCGCGACCCCGAAGCGGCTTGCCACGGCGGCCGCCGACAGAAAGCAGATCTGAAAGGACAGACTCCGGATGATCAGGTCTCGCCCCAACACCAACTGCCCAACCATGACCGACCATTCCGGTCGCCGGCTCGGCAGATGTTCGCGTGCGCATTCGGCGATCACGCGAGTCGCGAACAAGATCCCCGCGATGCTCTGCCCGACCACATTCGCAACCGCGCTGCCCTCCAGTCCCATCTCCGGCGCACCCAGCAATCCGTGTACCAACATTGGACACAGAACAGCTGAAACACCGAGTCCGGCAACCACATACACAATCGGCCGACGGGTGTCCTGCACTCCACGCATCCAGCCGTTGCCGGCCATCGACAGCAAGATCAGGGGGACGCCGAACACCGCGATCCGAAGCCAGCTGGTCGCCTCGTCGGCCACCGATCCCCCGCCGGTGAGCGCGGACAGAATCCATGGGGCACCGAGCTGGACCACGGCAACAATCGCGGTGCCGATCCCGAGAGCGATCCAGGTGGCCTGCATACCTTCGAAGACGGCGCCGGCGCGATCACCGGCACCGAACTTCTGTGCGGCCCGCGCGGTGGTGCCGTAGGACAGAAAAGTCAATTGAGTGCTGACGACCCCCAGCACCAGGACGCCCACACCCAGCGCGGCGAGGTCGGTCCCTCCGAGTCGGCCGACCACGGCCAGGTCGAGCATCAAATACAGCGGCTCGGCGATCAAGACAACCAGCGCCGACAGCGAGAGCCGGAGAATCCGATTGTTCGTCGGATTGAATTCCGGGCTCGCGAGCGCGCCCTGGGATTGCTCGGATTCGGAACTCACACCGAAGCGAGGAAGTGCCTGACGACCTCTGCGGCGGTTCCGGAGGCACCGAAGCCGGCCGCGAGTTGATGGCCACCGCCGCCATGTGCCACTGCGATCGGAACCAGGTCGACCTCCGACTTGGCCCGCATCGACACCGTCCACTGGCCCGGAGAGCCCTCTTTGAACACCACGGCCACCTCGGCCTCGGCGGTTGTCCGAACGATGTCGACCACGCTCTCGCTCTCCTCCCAGCTCAATGCTGCTGCGGAGTCGTGGTCGACAATGGCGTACACCAGCCCGCGACCATCGAACGCCGACTCGATCAGCACCGCGGAGTCGAGCGCCGCCGACACCATGGCAAGCCAGGCAAATCTGTGGGTGTCGAGCAGTGTCCGGGTCCAGCGGCGGCCATCGACACCGACATCGAGCATTCGTGCCGCGATCAGGTGCGACTTCGGACGACCCCACTTGAACGAGCCGGTATCGGTGACAACGCCGGCGTAGATGCAGGTCGCCATGTCGAGGTCGACGGTCACACCGAGCTCGTCGATGATCGACAGAACGAGCTCGGCGGTGCAATCCGCTTGCGGGTCAACATAATTGATCGTGCCGAAGCCCTCGTTGGAGATGTGGTGATCGATGACGATCGAGTGGGTCGCCGATTCGACCAACGCGGACAGGGCTTCGAGACGGTAGATACTCGCGCAGTCGACCGCCACCACCACCGGATGGCCGACAACGTCTTTCGAGTCCAAGATCAGATCTGCGCCGGGCAGCTGGGCAAGTGCCGTCGGCAGCTCCGTCGGTCCGGCGAAACTGAGCTCGACCGCGGTGCCGAGCCGGCGCAGCGCCTCCGCGATCGCCAGTCCGCTGCCGATCGTGTCGGCATCGGGCCGGGTGTGACAGAGCACTGTGACCGCCGGGGCCACAGAGAGAACCTCGGCCACGGACCGCAATGCCTCGTCGAACGGAGCCTTGGTACTACTCACCGCTCGCCTGTGCTTGCCGCGCCGTCCCCGGAATCATCGTCATCGTCATTTGCCCGTGGTTCACGGTACGGGTCGGGGTCACCGGCCGGAGCCGCATCGCGGGCGAGCCGGGCCACCTCTTCGTCCTGCAGGCGGGCACGCTCGAGCAGCTCTTCCATTTCCTTCGCGGTGTCGGGAACCCGGTCGAGGACAAACGTCAGGGTCGGGGTGAACCGGACACCGGTTCCGGCACCCACCTTCGACCGCAGAACCCCGGTGGCCTTGGCCAATCCGGCGGCGGCCGACGAGTAGTCGGGTGGCGTGTCCAGCGAGGGACCCATCACCGTGTAAAAGATCGTTGCATCATGCAGGTCACCGGTGACTTTTGCGTCGGTGACCGTCACATAGGCGAGCCGGGGATCCTTGATCTCACTCGCAATCGCCGACGCGACGATCGACGAGATCCGCTTCGCCAGCCTCTGTGCCCGTGCCGGGTCTGCCATGGCAGCTCACACTCCTGTTTCCCGATGATCCGACGCCAGCCGGAACACCCATTGTGACTCATCCTCAATCGTCGCTGCCGCGAACAATCCGACGAACCGACAGTACTTCGATCTCGGGACGATTGGACACCAGCGACTCGCAGGCGTCCAGGATTTCACCGACGTGCCGAGCGTCACCGGCCACCGCCGCGACCCCTATTCGGGCGCGGCGGTGAAGGTCGAGATCGTCGACCTCGGCGACAGCCACCCGCAGACGCGCCAGTGATGCGACGATGGGTCGCACCACTGAGCGCTTCTGCTTGAGTGAGTGGATGTCGCCGAGCAGAAGGTCGATCTCGAGCGAACCGACAAACATCTCAGCTTGGCGGGACTATCAGTCCCGCGCCTTCTCCCGCAACTCGTAGGTCTCGATCACGTCATCGACCTTGATATCGTTGTACGTGATCGTCAGACCACATTCGTAACCGTCGCGAACCTCGGTGGCATCGTCCTTCTCCCGCTTGAGCGAGGAGATGGTGAGGTTCTCTGCGACGACCACATTGTCACGCAGCAGCCGCGCCTTGGCGTTGCGTCGCATGATGCCCGAGGTGACGAGACAACCGGCGATGTTGCCGACCTTGGACGACCGGAAGATCGCCCGGATGTCCGCCCGACCCAGCTCGACCTCTTCGTAGACCGGCTTGAGCAGACCCTTGAGTGCGCTCTGGATCTCGTCGATGGCCTGGTAGATCACCGAGTAGTACCGGATGTCCACGCCTTCGCGGTTGGCCAGCTCGGTTGCCTTGCCCTCTGCCCGGACGTTGAACCCGATGATGATCGCGTTCGACGCCGACGCCAGGTTGACGTTGGTCTCCGTGACGCCACCGACACCGCGGTCGATGACGCGCAACTGCACCTCGTCGTCGATCTCGATGCCCATGAGGGCCTCTTCGAGGGCTTCCACGGTTCCCGAGTTGTCGCCCTTGAGGATCAGGTTCAGCTGTGAATGTTCCTTCAGTGCCGAATCCAGGTCTTCCAGGCTGATCCGCTTGCGGCTGCGGGCAGCCAGTGCGTTGCGCTTACGCGCATTGCGGCGGTCGGCGATCTGACGAGCGATGCGATCCTCGTCGACCACGAGCAGGTTGTCGCCTGCACCCGGGACCGACGTGAAGCCGATGACCTGGACAGGTCGCGACGGCAGCGCCGCGGCCACGTCTTCGCCGTGCTCGTCGACCATCCGACGAACACGTCCGTAGGCGTCGCCGGCCACGATCGAGTCGCCGACCCGCAGCGTTCCGCGCTGGATGAGCACGGTTGCCACCGGTCCACGGCCGCGGTCGAGGTGTGCCTCGATGGCAACACCCTGAGCGTCCATGTCCGGGTTGGCACGCAGGTCGAGCGAGGCATCCGCGGTCAGCAGCACTGCTTCGAGCAGTGCGTCGATGTTGGTGCCCTGCTTGGCCGAGATGTCGACGAACATCGTCTCTCCACCGAAGTCTTCTGCGACCAGCCCGTATTCGGTGAGCTGGGCACGGATCTTCTGCGGATCAGCACCTTCCTTGTCGATCTTGTTGACCGCCACCACAATCGGCACGTCGGCCGCCTGCGCATGGTTGATCGCCTCGACCGTCTGCGGCATGACGCCGTCGTCGGCTGCGACCACGAGGATCGCAATATCGGTGGCCTTCGCACCACGGGCACGCATGGCGGTGAACGCCTCGTGACCGGGGGTGTCGATGAAGGTGACGAGTCGTTCGACACCTTCGAGCTCGGTGAGGACCTGGTAGGCACCGATGTGCTGCGTGATGCCGCCGGCTTCGCCCTCGCGGACGTTCGCCTTACGGATCGTGTCGAGCAGTCGGGTCTTACCGTGATCGACGTGACCCATGACGGTCACCACCGGCGGACGCTGTTCGAGATCGTCCTCGCCACCCGCATCCTCGCCGTAGGTGAGGTCGAAGGAGTCGAGCAGTTCGCGATCTTCGTCTTCCGGGCTGACAACCTGGACGGTGTAGTTCATCTCGCCGCCGAGCAGCTCCAGCGTCTCGTCGTTGACCGACTCGGTCGCTGTGACCATCTCGCCGAGATTGAACAACGCCTGTACGAGTGCCGCCGGGTTCGCATTGATCTTGTCTGCGAAGTCGGACAGCGAAGCTCCACGAGCAAGGCGAATGGTTTCGCCGTTGCCACGTGGCAACCGGACGCCGCCGACTGCGGGCGCCTGCATGCTCTCGTACTCGGCGCGTTTTGCCCGCTTCGACTTGCGGCCACGACGAACGGCACCACCGGGACGACCGAACGCGCCGGCTGCGCCGCCACGACCACGGCCACCGCCACCGGGACGACCCCGGAATCCACCGGGGGGGCCTCCGGGTGCACCGGTCGGAGCACCGGCACCGGCACCGCCGCCACCGCCACCTGGGCCACCGCGGTAGCCACCGCCGCCGCCGCCGCCACCGGGACGACCGCCGCCACCGCCGGGTCCACCGCGGGCGCCGCCGGGTCCACCGCGAGCGCCACCGGGTCCACCGGGGCCACTGGGTCGAGCCGAGCGTGCCGGCATCGCACCCGGGTTGGGGCGAGGAGGCATGCTACCGGGGCTGGGACGAGGTCCGCCCTGACCCGGTGCGGGACGGGGACCGCCCTGACCCGGGGCCGGACGACCACCGGCTGCCGCGCCACCCGCGCCGGGACGCTGTCCCGAGCCGGGACGGGCTCCACCCTGTCCCGGTGCGGGACGCGAAGCGGGCCGTTCGACGGGTGCTGCACTTGAGTAAGGGTTGTTGCCGACCCGCGGTGCGCGCGGACCGGGCTTGGGGCCACCGGGACGTGCGGCCGGAGCCGGACGTGACTGGGGTGCCGGAGACTGGGCTGCTGCTGCGGCCGGGGCTTCGGACGCAGCGGGAGCCGGTGTGCTCTTTGCGGCTGCCGGTGCTGCCGGTGCGGGTGCACTGGGAGCAGGGGCGGGCGCCGACGGGGCCGGTGCCTGCGCAGCGGGGCGCGGAGCCGGGGTCGGAGCTGCCTTCGGCGCAGGGGTCGGCCGCGGTGCACCGGGCTTGGCGCCGGTGGACGGTGCTGCCGGAGCACCTGCATTGCTGGTGGATACCGGTCCCGGACGCGCGGCGCCCGGCTTTGCCGGTGATGATTGTCCGGCCGGGGCAGTGCCTCCGGCGGATGCTGATTGCCCTCCGGCGTTACCGGCGGGGGCGTCCTTCCCTGGGAAGGACTGGCGTAGTCGCCGGGCCACGGGGGCCTCAACGGTCGACGACGCAGATTTGACGAACTCGCCCTGCTCGCTGAGTCGTGCAAGCACTTCCTTGCTTGTCACTCCCAGTTCTTTGGCCAATTCGTGCACGCGGGCCTTGCCTGCCACTGCTCTCCTCACTTGGAGGTCGAGCGGCATTGCCCGCTACGACCTCGGTTTACGTCCGAAACGTGCTCATCGCAAGAACTTCACGGTGTGCTCATGTCTTCTGCTACCTGTTCCTTAGTGGCCGACTGCTGCCGGCCTCTCTGTTTGGCCACCGATTCGATCTCTCGACTCAGTAGATCGGCGTCGACGGTCAACCCGCCGATCCGAAATGCCCTGGCGAAGGCCTTGCGCTGAATCGCGGTTCCCAAGCAATCGGGATCCGGATGCAGCCAGGCGCCACGCCCTGACATGGTCCGCCGATGGTCGATCACGACCACCGTCTGATCATCGTCGCGCCGCATGGCCAGCCGAACGAATTCGGTGGCCGGGTGACACTGTCGACATCCGACGCATGTACGCATCGGCAGATTTTCGCGGTGGGGCGAAGGATCACTGTGGACCACCGGTGAGTCTACCGCCCACTGCGAGTCAGATGCTAATGACACCCGTCTCGGCACGTCGGATTCAGCTCGCACCTGCCGCAGACGGCTCCGTGTCCGAATCGGTCTGGGCGTCGCTGCGGATGTCGATCCGCCATCCGGTGAGCCGGGCGGCCAGGCGTGCGTTCTGGCCTTCTTTGCCGATGGCCAGGGACAACTGGTAATCGGGCACCACGACACGGGCCGCCTTCGCCGCGAGATCGACGACTGTGACAGATACCACCTTCGACGGCGAGAGTGCATTGCCGACGAATACCGCCGGGTCGTTGTCGTAGTCGATGATGTCGATCTTCTCGCCGGCGAGCTCGCTCATCACGTTGCGTACCCGCTGCCCCATGGGACCGATGCAGGCGCCCTTGGCGTTGAGGCCGGACACCCCGGTGTGAACCGCGATCTTCGACCGGTGGCCGGCCTCGCGGGCCACCGCCACGATCTCGACCGATCCGTCTTCGATCTCGGGGACCTCGAGCGAGAAGAGCTTGCGCACGAGATTGGGGTGCGTGCGCGACAGTGTGATCTGCAGACCACGGGCCCCGCGGGCGACACCGACGACGTAGCACTTGATCCGCTCGCCGTGCACGTATGTTTCTCCGGGCACCTGCTCGGCAGGCGGCAGCACACCCTCTTGGCCGGTGGCCTCGCTACCGATGCGGACAACGACCATGCCTCGGGCATTGGCCCGCGCATCCTGCTGCACGACGCCACCGACGATCTCGCCCTCATGTGTGGAGAACTCGCCGAAGTTCTTGTCGTGCTCGGCATCTCGAAGGCGCTGCAGGATCACCTGACGCGCTGTGGTGGCCGCGATGCGCCCGAAACCCTCAGGGGTGTCGTCCCATTCGGAGATGACGTTGCCGTCGGAGTCACGCTCCTGCGCCATCACCCGGACCTGGCCGGATTTGCGGTCGACGTCGATGTACGCGTGCGGCGCGAACCCGTCGGTGTGCCGGTAAGCCGTCAGCAGTGCCGACTGGATGGTCTCGATCACGGCATCGATCGTGATGCCCTTTTCGGCCTCGATCATGCGGAGCGCTGCGATATCGATATTCATTTGTTCCCTTTCCTTCTTGCCTCGATCTGCTCGGGATCAAGGCCGCACACCTCGAGTTCGGCAGCACCCGGCTCGCCGAAATCAACCTGCACAAATGCTTTGCGTACTGATGCGAGTGCCACCCTGGTGGTGGCGAAACCCTTACTTGTCCTTGTGACCAACGCAACGCCCGACTGGTCCTCGTCGAGGACCCCGATCCGGCCGGCGAGTCGCTCTGGCGGATCGGCGACGAGGTCGACCACCACCTTGCGGCCGGCAGCGCGGCGCCAGTGGCGCGGCTGCGTCAGTGGGCGGTCCACACCCGGAGATGTGACTTCGAGTGTGTAGGTCGGCAATGCTGCAAACACGTCTTCGTGTTGCGCGCCGGTCTCTTCGTCCGTGCCGTCGAGGATCACCGAGATCGAGCGGCTCAACTCGGCCAGCTCGTCGAGCGACGCGCCGCCGTCGCGGTCGACGACCAACTTCACCAGATTCTCCGGGCCCGTCGCCACAACCGACAGTTCCTCGACGTCGTACCCCTTGTCGGTGACCACCGGTTCGATCAGTTCACTGATCCGATCGTGGTCGATTGCCCCGGGCATCGGCGTCTCCTCCATGTGCAGTTGTCAGGTCTTTGCTCCGACCAGCTTAACGCCCCGCGCCACCTGCTCTTGACCATCGGCCGCACCGCGGCGTGACGAGTGGGCCACAGTGGGGTCGCGAACCGCCGAGCGGTGAGCAGATCTGCCCCCGCTCGCGCGGGCTGGCACTATGACCGTTGTGACGGTCAGCGAAGTTTCGGCGATAGGCGACATGCGGGGAATCACGCCCTCCCGCCGCGCATTTCTGCAATCAGCGGTGGCGTTCGCCGCGGGCGGGGCCGCGATCGCCGCGGTCGCCGCCTGTGGCACGAGCGCCGAGATCACCGCGCAACAACTCCTTGCCGACCAGCTCCTGCCACAGGTGACCGCTGCCAACACCGATGCCGCCGAGGCGACCGCCGCGATCGCGGGCAACCCGGATCGGGCCGCAGCCCTCACCGTCATCGCCGATCAGCGAACAGAGCATGCCGTCGCCCTGACCGACGAGATCACCCGACTCGATGCCGGGCGGGCCGAGACCGCGTCCAGTTCGGCCACGCCGAGCCCCGCGGTGACCACCCCACCCACCATCGATGCCCTGCGCAGCCGGCTCACCGCTTCAGCCCTCTCGGCCGGAAACCTGGCGACCGAACTCGACGGCTACGTCGCCGGACTGCTCGGGTCGATCAGCGCCGGAACCACAACTCTTGCGGCGGTGCAGCTTTCATGACCACGACGACAGATGCGATCGCCGTTGCCCTGGATGCGGAAAATGCCGCGATCTTCACCTACGGCGTGGTCGCAGCCCATGCCGCATCCGTGCGGGACCAGATGATCAGCGAGTACACCGCCGAACATCGTGCGCAGAGAACCGAATTGGAAGCTGCCCTGACTGTCGCCCAGGCCGCTGTTCCGGCGGCGGCCGCCGGCTACAACCTGCCCGTACCCGTGACCGATCCGGTGTCGGCGCTGACCGTGGCGCTGGCCGTCGAAGAAGACTGCGCGATCGCCTATCGCAGCGTGATCGAGCAGGCAGCCGATCCAGAGGGCCGCCGGCTCGGTCTGCGCGGACTGACGGCGAGTGCGGTCCGGGCGGCACAGTGGCGAGTGGTGCTCAGGATCTCACCCGCCACCGTTGCCCTGCCCGGCGGAGACGCAGCGTAGCTCGATCGCGCAGCGGTGATTACCGGCCGGCGAGCAGGGTCTCGACCGCCACATCGGCAGCGATCTCCGTCGCTTCTCCGGTGAATCGGTCGCGGATCTCGACGGTGCCGTTTGCCCAGCCGCGTCCAACGACGACAACCACGGGCATACCGAGCAGCTCGGCATCCTTGAACTTCACGCCGGGCGAGGCCTTGCGGTCGTCGAGCAGCACCGACATTCCGGCGGCGTCGAGTTCGACCGCAAGACTCTGCGCGCCAGCCCAGGCCTGCTCGTCCTTGTTGGCGATCACCAGGTGAACGTCGTACGGCGCCACGGACTTCGGCCAGCGCAGACCCTTCTCGTCGTGATGCTGCTCGGCGATGACGGCGACCATGCGGGAGACCCCCACACCGTACGAACCCTGGATCAGCCGGACGGGTTTGCCGTTCTCGCCGAGGACGTCGACGGAAAATGCGTCGGTGTACTTGGTTCCGAGCTGGAAGATGTGGCCGATCTCGATGCCTCGCGCCGTGACCAGTGTTCCGATGCCGTCGGGTGACGGATCTCCGTCGCGGACCTCGGCGGCCTCGATGGTGCCGTCGGGCACGAAGTCGCGGCCGGCGACGAGGTCGATCACGTGCTTGCCGGGTTCGTTGGCCCCGGTGATCCACGACGTGCCGTCGACGATACGGGGGTCGACCAGGTAGCGAACTTCGTTGTCCTGCAGACCCTTCGGGCCGATGTAGCCACGAACCAGGAAGGGGTTGGCCGCGAAGTCCGCGTCGGTGATGAGCTCGACTCCGGCCGGTTCCACTGCCGATCCGAGGCGCTTCATGTCGACTTCGCGGTCACCGGGGATGCCGACGGCCAGCAGTTCGGTCTTGCCATCGGGGTGCCGCAGTTTCACGACAACGTTCTTGAGGGTGTCGGCGGCGGTGAAGCCACGGTCGGGGAAGGTCTCCTGCGCCCAGGTGACGAGGGTGTCGATAGTGGGGGTGTCACCGGTGTCGTGCACGGTGGCCGCGGGCAGACCCTCGATCGGCAGCGCCGGGGGCGCGGGGGTGATGACGGCCTCCACGTTGGCGGCGTAACCCGACTCCGGGCTGCGAACGTAGGTGTCCTCGCCCACTTCACTTTCAGCGAGGAACTCTTCGGACGCCGACCCGCCCATGGCACCGGAGGTGGCGGCAACGACCACGTAGTTGACCTGCAGTCGCCGGAAAATTTCCTGGTAGGCCTCGCGGTGGGCGTCGTAGGAGGCTTTCGCGGCGTCGAGATCCAGGTCGAAGGAGTACGAGTCCTTCATGATGAACTCGCGCCCGCGCAGGATGCCGGCCCGGGGGCGTTCCTCGTCGCGGTACTTGGTCTGGATCTGGTAGATCGTCAGCGGGAGGTCTTTGTACGACGAGTACTCCCCCTTGACCAACTGCGCGAACAGCTCCTCGTGGGTGGGGCCGAGCAACATGTCGGCGCCCTTGCGGTCCTTGAGCCGGAACAGCGCGTCACCGTATTCGGTCCACCGCCCGGTGGTCTCGTAGGGCTCGCGCGGCAGCAGTGCGGGCAGCGAGATCTCCTGGCCGCCGATGTTGTTCATCTCCTCGCGGACAACATCTTCGACCTTCCGCAACACCTTCAGGCCCAACGGGAGCCAGCTGTAGACGCCGGGGGCGACGCGGCGGACATACCCACCACGGACCAGCAACCGGTGGCTGGGCACCTCGGCATCGGCGGGATCGTCGCGCAGTGTGCGCAGGAACAGGGTCGACATGCGTGTGATCACGTCAGACACCATATCCCTGCGGCCGGGCCGGGCTGAATTCCTGTGGCCAGACCGGACTGCACCCCGTTGACCAGACCAGGGCGGCGATGGCCGGGGCGGACCGATACGGTCTATCACTGTGTTGATCGTGCTGCCCCCATCAGAGACCAAGGCCACCGGTGGCCGCGGCGCTCCCCTCGACCTCGATCTGCTGTCGCTGCCCTCACTGACGCCGCTGCGCCGCAAGATCGCCGATGCGTTGGTCACCCTGTCCGGCGACCCGGCGGCGAGCCAGAAGGCCCTGGGGCTGGGCGTATCCCAGTTCGACGAGATCGAGCGCAACGCCCAGTTGTGGTCGAGCCCGACCAGTCCGGCGATCGAGCGGTACACGGGCGTGCTGTTCGATGCCCTCGACTACCGATCGCTGACCCGGGCCGCGAAGGTCAAGGCCGCCGATCGGCTGGCGATCGGCTCCGCGCTGTTCGGTGTGTTGCGGGCGACCGATCCGATCCCCGCCTACCGGCTGTCGGCGGGATCGAAACTACCCGGATTCGGAACGCTCGCCGCCAACTGGAAACCGGCGCTCACCGATGCCCTCGTGGGACTCCGTGAGGATCTGATCGTCGATCTGCGGTCGGGGGGCTATCAGCAACTGGGACCGATCCCCGATGCGATCACCGTGACCGTCCTGACCGAGAACGCCTCCGGCGCCCGGACGGTGGTCAGCCACTTCAACAAGCATCACAAGGGTGTGCTGACCCGATCGCTGCTCGGCTCACGCAAGCAGGTGCGGGACGTCAACTCGCTGGCCGCCGTGGCCGTCGCCGGTGGGCAACGTGCGGAGATCGGCTCGGACCGTGAGCTGATCATCCTCACGGACTGATGCCGGTCAGGCCCGGTGATCCTCGGGGTCGACCAGGGTGTGGGCGGCTTCCTGCGCCGCCTGTCCCTCGGCTACGTCTTCGGGCGTGAACCGCATGAACAGCACCACGATGCCGGCCGCCAACGCCAGTCCCGCACAACAGTCGAAAGCCAGTCCGTAACCGCATGCCAGCGCGTCGAGCTGGGCGTGGTCCATCTCGTCGACCGGGCCCGTCGTCCCACCCTTGGACAACGTCCGGCTGGTGACCATTGCGCCGACGGCAACGAGTGCGATCGCGCCACCGAGATTCTGGGCGACTTGAGCAAGTGCGGTCAGCGGACCGATCTCGTGGGGTCCGACGCCGGCCACCACCGACAGGGTCAGCGGGATGACGGCCATGCCGACACCGGCGCCGATCACCACCACCGGGAAGTAGATGTGCGGGAAGTAGGACGGGGCGTCCTGGGCGATTCTCCCCGCATAGATGCAGCCGGCCATCACCACGGCGCCACCGGAAAGCACCAGCCAGCGCGGCTGGAATTTAAGTGCCAGCTTCGATGCGAGCGCCGCCGCCGCCCCGAGGCCGAAGGCGAACGGAACCACTGCCAGTCCGCTCCGGATCGGTGAAAATTTCAGGATGCCCTGCAGGTAGAGCGAGATGAACACCGCCATGCACATGATGATGGCGCCGGCCAGCAGGATCGCGATCAGCGCCGCCACGCGACTGCTGTTGGAGAACAGAGAGAACGGCAGGATCGGGTTCTCCGTAGTGCGTTCGACATGCACGAACGCGGCCAGCGAGGCCAGTCCGATGATCAGCGGGATCACGACCACCGGGCGCAACCAGCCACCCGGTCCCTCGTTCACCGCCAGCACCACCAGGGTGCAACCAAGTGTCGCGAGTACCGCACCGCGCACATCGAGTGACAACCGCTCGCCCTGCGACTCGCGGAGGTACAGGATCGCCCCGACCACCACCAGCAGACCGATGGGCACATTGATCAGGAACACCAGGCGCCACGAGAGTTCGGTGAGCATGCCACCGGCGATCAGTCCGATGACCGAACCGATGCCGGTCATCGCGGCATACACGGCAAACGCCTGGTTCCGGGGTTTGCCGGGGGCAAATGTGGTGGCGACCAGTGCCATCGCGGTGGGCGCGGCCACCGCCGCCGACGCACCCTGCAGGCCGCGTCCGATGATCAGGCTGATCGGATCCCACGCCAGTCCACAGAGCAGTGAGGAGACGGTGAACGCAGCGACACCGGCCACGAACATGCGTTTGCGGCCGAAGGTGTCGCCGAGCCGCCCGCCGAGCAGCATGAGTCCGCCGAAGGCCAGCACGTAGGCGGTGATGATCCAGGCACCGCCGCTGTCGGACAGCCCCAGCGCGTTCTGAATCCTGGGAAGCGCCAGCGCTGCGACCGTGCCATCGAGCACGACCAACAGCTGCATACCGCCCAGGATGACGATCTGCGGTCCCCACACACGGGTGTGTCCGACGTCAGCGGCCACGGGTGGTGAGGAGGTCATGGAGATCGACGGTACCGCTGTCGGGCCCCCGTTTCACAATCATGGTTGTCACGATGGCACGTCGATCTGCCGCTCAGAGCGCGGCTTCAAATCCGGCAACCGGACCGATCACCACGATGGCCGGTGGTTTCACCTGTTCGTTCTCGGCGTCGACGGCGGCGTTGCCCAGTGTGGTGCGAACCACACGCTGGTTGCTCAGGGTTGCGTTTTCGATGATCGCCACCGGGATCGACGCGTCCCGGCCGCCGGCGATCAATGTGCCGGCGAAGATGTCGAGACGTTCGACGGCCATCATCAGGACGATGGTGCCGCGCATCTGCGCCAGCGCAGACCAGTTGACCAGCGAGTCGGGGTGATCGGGCGGAATGTGCCCGGACACGACCACTACCTCGTGGGTCACGCCGCGATGGGTCACCGGGATACCTGCGGCGGACGGACCGGCGATGGCACTGGTGATACCCGGGACGACGGTGACCGGGACGCCGGCCGCAACACACGCCTCGAGTTCTTCGAAACCCCGGCCGTAGACGTACGGGTCGCCACCCTTGAACCGGACGACGAACTTCCCGGCCTTCGCGCGGTCGATGAGGACGGCGTTGATGGCCTCCTGTTTCATCGCCCGGCCATAGGGCACTTTCGCGGCATCGATGATCTCGACGTGGGGTCCGAGTTCGGCCAGCAGCGCCGGTGGGGCGAGCCGGTCGGCGACCACCACGTCGGCGGCGGCGAGCAGACGTCGTCCGCGCACCGTGATCAGGTCCGGATCGCCGGGTCCCCCACCGACCAGAGCCACCCCGGCGGGCTGGCGTTCCTGAGCGGCGGCCTCGATCCCGGCCGCACCCAGTTCGCCGCCGCCGAGTGCCGCTCCGATGGCGGTGCGCACCGCGGCCGACCGACGATGATCGCCGCCGGCCAGGACACCCACGGTCAGATTGCCCTGATGCAGTGAGGCCGGCGTGACGGCCGTGCCCTGACGAGCATCGTCGGCGCGAACGCAGAAGATCCGGCGTTGCTCGGCCTCGGCGACCACGGCGGCGTTGACGACTGGGTCGTCGGTGCAGGCCAGGACGTACCAGGCCCCGTCGAGGTCTCCGGATTCATAGGGACGCGCGTACAGCGTGATCCCAGGGAAGGACTCCACCGTGGGCGTGGCCTGCGGTGTGATCACGTGGATGTCGGCGCCGCTGTCGGCGAGGGTGCCGAGCCGGCGCTGCACCACCGACCCCCCACCGATGATCACCACCCGCTTGCCCACGAGATTCAGTCCGACGAGGTAGTGATCTCGCTCCACCTCGGTTGTCGATTCGGTCATGCGTAGACCGTACTGTGACCCGCCGTCGCCAAACGATTTGGACTGCCCGCTAGACGCGGGCCACCATGCGCACGCGCGAACGTTCGAACCGGTCCACTTTTCCCCGCAGGTCTTCGAGAAACACGGCGAGCTCGTCGCGGGTGCGTTCACCTTCGGGGCCGAAGTCGTTGCGGTCGAAGATGTTCCACTTGCGCAGGACGGGTTCGACCACCTCGTGGAGATGTTGGGGCAGGTCATAGATCCCCGCCTTGGCGATCAACACGGCGTTGCGGCGGAAGCCCGGCATCGATGCCCCCGGCATCTGGAACATCGAGAGAACGAGGTGGATCGCCGCGATCGTCTGGTCGGGTGTCAGGTCGAGGGCGCCGGCCACGATGTTGCGATAGAACAGCATGTGCAGGTTCTCATCGGCGGCGACCCGGGCGAGCATCCGGTCGGCGATCGGATCACCGCAGGCCTTTCCGGTGTTGCGGTGCGACACCCGCGTCGCCAGTTCCTGGAAGGTCACGTAGGCCACCGCAAACAGCATGTCCGAGGAGCGATCCCGGTTGCCGTCATCGGCGGGCATCGGGTTGAACCCCTGGGTCATGTGGATCATCCGGGCCTCCTCCAATGCCACCGGATCCACGCCGCGGGTGACCACCAGGTAGTCCCGCATGACCACACTGTGCTTGTTCTCCTCAGCGGTCCACCGGCCCACCCAGTAGCCCCAGGCGTCATCGAGGGTGAAGTTCTGGGCGATCACCCGGTGATAGGACGGCAGATTGTCCTCGGTCAGCAGGTTGGTGAACATCGCCGCCCTGGCGGTCTCGTCGAGGCCGGACTGGCTCGGGTCCCAGTCGATTCCGCCGAGAGCGGCAAAGTTACGCCCTTGATCCCAGGGCACGAAGTCATGCGGATGCCAGTCCTTCGACATCGCGAGATGCCGGTTGACCTCTCCCTCACAGACGGGCAACAACTCGCGCAGCAGGTCCGGCCCCGACATCGTCTTCATGTCACCGAGTCTGCTCGCCGGCAACCTGTCCGCGCGTGGGTCAAAAGTCCCCCTTCACCAGGGACATCGCCTCGTTTCTGGTGCGGTACTTTGTAATCCATGACGGCAAAAATCCGCGCATTCCTGGTCGACGATCACGAGCTGGTTCGCCGCGGACTACGCGACCTGCTCGGCACCGCCGACGACATCGAGGTGGTCGGTGAGGCCGCAAGTGCCGGTGAGGCATTGGTGGCCATCACCAGCGCGGTACCCGACGTCGCCATCCTCGATGTGCGTCTGCCCGACGGCAACGGCGTTGAACTGTGTCGCGAGATCCGCAGTGCCACACCATCGGTGCAATGTCTGATGCTCACGTCGTACGCCGACGACGAAGCGTTGCTGGCCGCCGTGATGGCCGGCGCCGCAGGATTTGTCCTCAAGCAGATCCTCGGGCACAACCTGGTGGCAGCGGTGCGCACGGTGGGTACGGGCGGTTCACTGCTCGACGCCGGGAGCACCGCCGCGCTGATGGCCAAGCTGCGGGCCGACGGTACCGGCGTCGATCCCCTCGCCGAGTTGACCGGGCAAGAGCGTGAGGTGTTCGCCCTCGTCGGAGAAGGACTGACAAACCGCCAGATCGCCGCGAAGATGTTCCTCGCCGAGAAGACCATCAAGAACTACGTTTCCCGGATTCTCGCGAAGCTCGATCTGCAGCGGCGCACCCAGGTGGCAGTGATGGCCACGAAATTGAAGGACAAGAACGAACGAGGCCTGCAGCCATAGATTGTTTGCCGTGCCTGGTTCGAAGTGGCGGCGGTTCAGGTTGTCGCAATGAAGTCACGTAGAACGTCGGCGAAGCGGTCCGGTTCATCAAGGTGCGGAAAGTGGCCGGCCCCTTCGAACAGCTCGACGCGACATTCCGGGACCGCCTTCTGCGCGCCGATCGCATGCCAGGCCGGGATCATCCGTCCCGGGATCCCCAGACGATGAGGGTCGGGATCGGCGCGACGTCGGGCAGGTAGTCATGGGCGTTGACTGTCTGGCCCCCGGGGTCGATGACGGCGCGGGTCGTGGCCAAAAAGGCGCGTCGGCTTGCCGCGTCTCCGAGCGAGGTGAAGCCCTGCCAGATCGTGGTGATATCCGTGCCGGCTCGCCAGCCCGCTCTGGACAGGACCCGCCCGGCGCTCTCGGCACCTGTACGAATCCACCCTGATGTCAGGACGGGCAGGACCCATTCGGCCCCGGGCAGCGACGCGGCGCGCAGAACCGGGTTGACCTCCCGACCCAACCCACCGCTCGAAACGAGAACCAACCGCTTGACGCGCGACGGGAACAGATAGTAGAACACCATCGCGATGCCCCCGCCGAGAGAGTGGCCGACGAGGGTGACCTGCTCGATTCCGAGGCGGTCGAGCAGGTCGCGCAGCGTTGCCGCGTGCGCACCGAGCGAATAGTCTCCCACCGGCTTGTCCGACTCGCCGTGCCCGAAGAGGTCTGGCACGATCAACCGGTGGTCGTCCTGCAGACGGTCGATCAGGTGAGTCCACTGGCGTTGCGAACCGAGAATCCCGTGGATGAACAGCACCACCGCGCCCGTGCCGCTGTCCAGGTAGGAAAGTTCGTGGCCGTGGACAGTCACAGTTCGGCGTGTCGGCGGCTCCATGACAACCCCCCAGCGCTCGTCGCAAACCAGTGGGTCTCACCGTACCCGAGCGTCGGACCCAGACTGTGATCGTCAGGCAGGCCCAGCCTTTCGATTTCCACGATGGCGTCAATTCCGTGGCGGAAGATGCCTCGGCGGCCACCCGGATCCGTTCAGAGGCTCCAGGCCTTCACAACGGCACGGTCCAGGTGATGGTGGTGCCGCCGCCGGGCGTATCGGAGATCGAGAAGGTGCCGTCGTTCTGCTCGGCCCGGCGCGCCAGATTGTTCAGTCCACTATGGGTCACGGTCGCCCCGATTCCCGACCCGTTGTCGGTGATCGAGATGCTCAGCACATCATCCGCCGAGACGAGAACGTCGATCCGGTCAGCCTTCGAATGCCGTAGGGCATTGGAAATACCTTCGCGCAGAACAGCTTCGATGTGTCCGTCCAACCGAGATGGCACCAGGGTGTCGACGGGTCCGGCAAAACGCACCGATGGCGAGATCGGTGCGTGAGCCGACAGCTCGGTGACGATGTCCAGGGCCCGCCGGCGCAACGTGGCCGAATCCTGAGCACCTTCGCCCGACGTGCTGAGATCGAAGATGGCCGTGCGGATCTGCTCGACGGTCCGGTCCAGGTCCACGATCGCCTGGCTGAGCTGCTCATCGCCCCCGGTCCTCGACGAGAACGACTGCAACGACATCCCGATCGCAAAAAGGCGCTGGATGACGTGGTCGTGGAGGTCCCGGGCGATCCGGTGACGGTCGGTGAGCATATGCATCTCACGGGTCACCGCCTGTTGGAGGTCGTAAGCCAGTGCCATCGACGCGATGTCGGCGGTGGCGATCAGTCCGGATTCTTCTTCTTCGGCCCAGGCAGGCCGACGGTGATGCGTCAACATCATCACGCCGAAACGTCCGCCGGCACGCAACAACGGCACCAGGGTGACCCACTGGGCCCCGCCCCGCACCAGCGGCGCCGGAACCTGCACTGCCGGTGCGACGACGATCGCCGATGACTGGCCCAGTTCGAAGGCGCCGAGCTCGGGTAGGTCGCCGGTATGCGCCAGTACGGTGGCCCGGTTGTCATCGGTCCCGAGGATGAAAACATCTGTGGCATCGGCCAAATCGGCGAGATCGAGGGCCAGCGAGGTGAGGGTGTCCTCGAGCGCCGCCCCCGCCAGGGATCCGGCGCCGCGGCGCGCGAGCATCCGCATCCATCGCTCGCGGGTGCGCGCAATCTCGTACAGCCGGGCATTGTCGATCGCCACACCGGCCGCAGCAGACAGCACGCGGACGGCTACCTCGTCGGCGTCTGTGAATCCGCCACCGGTGACCTTCTCGGTGAGATAGATGCTCCCGAACACCGATCCCCGGACGATGATCGGTGCCCCGAGGAATGTCGCCATCGGTGGATGGTTGGGCGGGAACCCCACCGCACTGGAATGTGCACCCAACTCATCGATGCGCAGCACCTGCGGATGGTTGATCAGCAGCCCGAGAACACCACGGCCCACCGGCAGGTGACCCATCGTCGAGCGCACCTGCGGTTCGATACCCGTGTGCACAAAGGCCGAGAGCCGGCCATCGTCACCGCGCACCCCGAGCGCGCCGTAGCGGGCATCCAGGGCCCCTACCGCGACATTGATGATCCGCTGCAGCGTGGCGTCGAGGTCCAGGCCACTGCCCACGGCCAGCACCGCTTCGAGGAGATCGCGCATCACCACCGGGCTGTCGCTCAGGTCGGTCATGTCGAGTCCGGCCAGCAGACCCGCACTCAGGTCCACTTCCGGCGATTTGTCCGTCATCGTTACTCGACTCGAATCCGGCGGGCGGCACCCACCAGACGCGAGACCGCCTCGGGATTCCCGGCCGGATGCGTATGCAGGTACGACGCATGCACCGCGGTACCCGGCCCCGACAATGTCCAGCCTTCCGTTTCGGTCACGCCATCGCGACGCCAGCCCCAGGCCGACGGCGTCGAATCGTCGACTGCCGTCACCGTTGTCCGGTGGAACTCGTGGCCACGGACGCGCGTGCCGGCGTCGAACAGCACCGAATCGGTGACGGCCACCGCATCGCGATAGCCCAAGGTCAGTCTCTTGCCGAATGTTCCACGTAGCGGCAGTACCCCGGCCATCGCATGGTTGTCGAGGCTTTGCGACAGATACAGCAACCCCGCGCATTCGGCATGGATCGGAATCCCGGATCCCGCGGCCGCCCGCAGCGCGGTGAGCAACGGCCTGTTCGACGCCAGCGCCGCGGCGTGTTCTTCGGGGAATCCGCCCCCGATCACCACTCCGGCGCAACCGTCCGGAAGCAGATCGACAACCGGATCGAAGGTCACTACCTCGGCACCGGCAGCCCGCAGCAGTTCCCCGTGCTCGGCGTAGCCGAATGTGAACGCGGCACCGGAGGCCACCGCGATCACCGGTCTGGAGACGGTCAGGCCGGGGCCATCGTTCGTCTGCTCCCCGACCTCGTCGTCGGCCGACCAGACCGGTCCCGAGCGGCCGGCCGGCCCGATGTCGGCCGCAGCGACCAGCGCCGGTACATCCACGGCGCCACCGACCAATTCGGTCATCGCCTCGATGGCGGCAATTGCCTCAGGTCCCCGTTCGGCGGCCGGTATGAGACCGAGGTGCCGGGAAGGCACCGCCATCTCCGGGTTGCGCGGTACGGCACCGAATACCTGGAGTCCGGCGCGGTCGCAGGCCTGGCGCAACACGTATTCGTGTCGTGGCGAACCCACCCGGTTGAGGATGACGCCGCGGATGTCGATACCCGGGTCGTAGCTGACGAATCCGTGCAGGATCGCCGCCAGAGACTGGCTGTGCCCCGAGGCGTCGACGACCAGTACCACCGGCGCTCCCAGGATGTTGGCCACCTGCGCGGTCGAACCGGGGGCGATCGCCGGCATGTGATCCTCGGTGATCCGGCCGTCGAACAGGCCCATCACACCCTCGATGACCGCGATGTCGCAGCCGGCCGAACCCGACCGATACAGCGGACCGATCCGCTCCTCGGAGACCAGCACCGGATCGAGGTTGCGGCCCGGACGGCCGGCGGCAATGCCGTGGTAACCGGGGTCGATGTAGTCCGGTCCCACTTTGAACGGCGCAACCTGATGGCCGCGGCGGGCCAGTGCACCGATCAAACCCGTTGTGATCGTGGTCTTTCCGCTGCCCGACGAGGGGGCGGCGATCACGATGGCCGGTGGGGACGCAGTCACCACTCGATGCCCTTCTGACCTTTGCGGCCGGCGTCCATGGGATGCCGGACCTTGACCATCTCCGTCACCAGATCGGCGGCTTCGATCAATTTCGCCGGCGCCCGTCGCCCGGTGATCACCACGTGCTGCTTGCCCTCGCGGGCCGTCAGCACCTCGAGAACATCGTCGAGATCGATCCAGCCCCAGTTGATCGGATAGGTGAACTCGTCGAGAACGTAGAACTGATGCTGCTGATCGATGATGCGGCGACGGATCTCGGCCCACCCCTGCGCCGCCTGCTCGGCATGATCGGCGTCGCCGCCGGCGTGGCGAATCCACGACCAGCCCTCGCCCATCTTGTGCCATTGCACCGGACCTCCCTGGCCCGTTGCGTCGTGCAGTTCTCCGAGCGCGGTCAGCGCGCTCTCCTCGCCCACTTTCCACTTCGCGCTCTTCACGAACTGGAAGACACCGATGTCGAGGCCCGCGTTCCAGGCCCGCATCGCCATCCCGAAGGCCGCCGTCGACTTGCCTTTGCCGTCGCCTGTGTGGACCGCGAGCACCGGCTGATTGCGCCGAGCGCGCGTGGTCAGCCCGTCGTCCGGAATGACTGATGGAACACCCTGGGGCACAACAATTCCCTTCTACACCACAACAACACACCAGAACTACTCACGCAGCCGACCTGACAACTGCGGCGACACCACCCGCGGTCAGATCGGCGAGCTGCACACACTCGCCGCCCAACTGGCCGGCCAACACCCGCGCCAGACCGAGACGAACCATGCCCTGTTCACAATCGACCACGACCGTCGACGTTCCGTCGCGGCGCAGACGGTCCGCAGCGACCCCGGCGCGGGCAAGCGCCCCGCTACCCGAGGTGGCACGGCCGTCGGTCAGCACCACCAGTAGCGGTCGCCGGTTCGGCTCTTTGTAGGCGTTGCGGCGAACCACGTCACGTGCGGTCAGCAACCCTTCGGCCAGCGGCGTCCGGCCACCGGTCGACACACCGGCCAGCCTGCGCAGCGCGGCGTCCACCGAACGTGTCGGCGGCACGGTGACCTCGGCTCCGGCACCCCGCAGGGTGACCACGGCAACCCGGTCGCGGCGTTGATACGAATCGGTGAGCATGGACACGACCGCGCCGCTAACCGCGTCGAGACGCTTGCGGGCGGTCATCGAACCCGAGAGGTCGAGGACGAACACCACGAGGTTGCCCTCTTTGCCACGGCGCTCGGCCTTGCGGATGTCTTGTGGCAACACCTGCAGGCGGAGCTGGCCCCGTTCGATGTGCTCGGCGGCCGCCGCCAGAATCGTGTCCATCAGATGCACGCCGTGGCCGCCGTCCCGCACACCACGCACAGCCTGGCCCCGGCTGCTCAGCGACGGCGAGCGCCGACCCGGTTCGCCGTTACCGACTCCGGTGGCGCGCAACGCCTTCACTGCGACGCCCCGGCGATCCGGTGAAAAACCCGGACCGGGCGGTGGCGGCCCACCGCCGCCGGGGTCGTCCGGATCGGGATCCGGCCTGTCCGCCGGCGATTCGCCGCCATCGGACGGGGCGGAATCCTGAGGGGCACTGTTGTTGTCGGAACTACCAGGCTCTTGTGCCTGCTGGTCGGCATTGTCGAGCGCGTCGTCGATCTGCTGCTCGGTCAAGCCGGGTTCGTCGAAGGGGTCGCGGCGGCGCCGGTGCGGCAACGCGAGTTCGACAGCCCGCCGAACGTCGATGTCCTCGACCTCACTTGCTCCACGCCACGCCGCATGGGCCCGGGCCGTCCGGGTGACCACGAGGTCACCGCGCAGACCATCGACGTCGAGTTCCAGGCAGATCGCCGCGATCCGGCGCAACTGCGCCGTCGGCAAGATCACCGATTCCAGTGCAGCCCTGGCCTTTTCGATTGCCGCGGCAATCTCGGAATCGGCCACCGTGTACTCGGACGCGAACTCGGCGGGGTCGGCCTCATAGGCCATCCGGCGTTCGATCACCGCAACACGCTGCGAAACCTCGCGCGGCGCAGTGACATCGACCGCCAGCCCGAATCGATCGAGCAGCTGCGGCCGCAGTTCACCCTCTTCAGGATTCATCGTGCCGACCAGGACAAAACGCGCAGATTGTGTGTGCGACACGCCATCTCGTTCGATGACCACCCGGCCGGTCGCGGCCGCGTCGAGCAGCACGTCGACGAGATGATCGGCGAGCAGGTTGACCTCGTCGATGTAGAGGACACCACCGTCCGCGTGCGCCAGCAGACCTGGGGTGAAAGCCTTGGCACCCTCGGAGAGGATCTTCTGCAGATCCAGCGAACCGATCACCCGGTCCTCGGTGGCGCCGATCGGGAGCTCGACAACAGCCGCCGCCGAATCGGTCCGTCGCGGCAGCAAAGGACCCAACGCACGAACCACCGTTGTCTTGGCGGTGCCCTTCTCTCCGCGAATCAGCACCCCGCCGATCGACGGCGCGATCGCGGACAGGATCAGCGCAAGCTTGAGCTGTTCCTGTCCGACCACCGCACTGAACGGAAACGGGAGATCCGGGGCGACCGGGTTCGTCAGACCGTCAGCGATATCCGCCACGCTTCATCGGGACGTGGGGCACACCGTCGAGCAGGTATTCCTCACCGTCGATGGCAAAGCCGTGTTTGGCATACATGTCGACCAGGTAGGTCTGTGCGTGGATCCGGCACAGGTTCGAGCCCACGTCGGCCAATGCCGTCTGCAGAAGTCGGCTGGTGTGTCCCTGTCCACGACGCGAACGTTCGGTGCACAGTCGGCCGATCCGGAACGACGTGACGCCGCCCTCGTGCTCTTCGAGCAGACGGAGAGTACTGATGATCTCGCCGTCTTCTTCCAGCCACAGGTGCCGGGTGCCCGGATCGAGGTCTCGGCCGTCGAGTTCGGCATAGGGACACGCCTGCTCGACAACGAACACCTCCATCCGCAGCTGGAAGATCTTGTACAGAGTCGGCAGGGCGATGTCCTGGGTCCAACTGCGGTGCAGGCTAGCGGTGGCTGTCATATGCGATACCTATCACACGGCGGCAGGTGCTGCCAGGTGAGCAGATGCGTCACCGGTGCCCTGACCGTGGTTGTCGGCCAACTTCAGGATCTTCGATGACCAATCCCACACCTGCCCGAACAGGCCCGGGTTGTCGTTCAGCTTGGTGCCGTACGACGGGATCATCTCGGTGAGCTGCGGCTCCCAGGACTGGTAGTGCTTCGGGAAGCAGCGTTCGAGAACGTCCAGCATGGCCGGAACCGCCGTCGAGGCACCCGGTGAGGCGCCCAGCAGACCGGCGATGCTGCCGTCTTCGGCAGCGACCACCGCGGTACCGAACTCGAGCACGCCGCCGCGACCCTTCTTTCGGATCACCTGGACGCGCTGGCCGGCGACGATCATCTCCCAGTCCTCACCGGCAGCCCGGGGCACGAACTCGGACAGTGTCTCCACCCGGTCGGCGGGCCCGGCGGCCAGTTCGCTGATCAGGTACTTCAGCAGACCGAATTCCTTGGGAGCGATCGACAACATCGGGATCGCGTTGCCCGGCTTGATCGACGCGAGCAGGTCGGTGTTCTTGCCCTCTTTGAGGAACTTCGGCGACCAGCCGGCATACGGCCCGAACAGCAGTCCGGCGGTGCCGTTGATGACGCGGGTGTCGAGGTGCGGGACGGACATCGGGGGTGCACCCACCGCGGCCTTGCCGTAGACCTTGGCGCTGTGGTCGGCGATCAGGTCCTTGTTGGTGCAGCGGAAGAATGCGCCGCTGACCGGGAAGCCACCAAATCCCTTGGCTTCCTTGATGCCCGACTTCTGCAGGAGCTGCAGCGCACCACCACCGGCACCGACGAACACAAAGTTCGCCTTGGCCGTGGACTTCTCTTTGGTGCGAAGGTTCTTGACCTTGAGCTTCCAGCTGCCGTCGGACTGTTTGTCCAGGTTCGTGACGGCGTGACCGAAGTTCACGGTGCCACCGGAACGGCCGACGAAGCCGAGCATCTGCTGGGTGAGCGCGCCGAAGTCCACGTCCGTGCCACCGGTGAACCAGTTGAGTGCCACCGGATCCGAAAAATCGCGGCCGGCCGACATCAGCGGCAGGCGCTTGGTGAACTCGTCGGGGTCGGTGATGTATTCCATGCCCTTGAACAGGGTCTGCCCGGCCAGGTTGTCGTAACGCTTGCGGAGATAGTCGACATTCGACGCGCCGTGGACGAAGCCCACGTGAGGAATGGGGTTGATGAACTCTTCGGGAGTACCGAGGACACCGGTCTCGACCGAGTTGGCCCAGAACTGACGGGACACCTGGAACTGTTCGTTGATCGTCAGTGCCTTGGTGATGTCCACATCACCGTCGGCGGTCTGCGGGGTGTAGTTCAACTCACACAGTGCGGAGTGCCCCGTGCCCGCGTTGTTCCACGGATCGCTGCTCTCGGCGGCGGCGGCGTCGAGGCGCTCGTAAATGCTGATCGACCAATCCGGCTGCAGGCGATGCAACAGCGTCGCCAGCGTGGCGCTCATGATTCCCGCGCCTACCAGCGCAATGTCGGTTGTGATCACTCCACCGGCGCGCGGGGTTGCAGACTCAGACACTCCAGCTCAACTTCCTGTTTCAGCCTATCTACCTGTGCCGAACATTGTTCCTCATCCGCCGGGGTCTTCTCCAACTGGCCGTCCGCGCCGCGCCGCGACACCCCCGGCACCGGCGCGCTCTACAGTGGACAATCGTGGCACCTTCCTCCTGGCAGCCCGATGCCCTCGGCCCGGACTTCTCGACACTGACCTTCGATCTGGGACCCGATCCCGACGGTGAGGGCCAGATCGCGGCGTCGCTGGTCCGTCACCGGGAGCCGTCGGCAACGTCCGCGGCGGTCCTCTACGTCCATGGCTTCACCGACTACTTCTTCCAGCGCGAACTCGCCGAGTTCTTCACCTCGCGAGGTTACGCGTTCTACGCCCTGGATCTGCGTAAATGCGGTCGTTCGCAACGTCCTGGGCAGACCCCTCACCAAATCACCGATCTGGCGGCCTACGACACCGAACTCGACCTGGCCCTGGCCCGGATCAACACGGAGACACAAGGCGTCCCGGTGATCGTGGTCGCCCACTCCACCGGAGGCCTCATCACCCCGCTGTGGCTCGACCGGCTGCGCTCGCGACCCAGCCCGTCGGCCGGTGGCCCGGCGGGCCTGATCCTGAACTCGCCCTGGTTCGATCTGCAGGGCGCGCCGCTCCTTCGTACCGTCGGCACCACCGTGATCAACTCGGTCGCCCGAGTCCGTCCACTGCAGGCGATCCCCCGCAAACTCGAGGGAGCCTACGGCCGGAGCCTGCACAACTCCGTCCACGGCGAGTGGGAGTACGACCTCAATTACAAACCGCTCGACGGATATCCGGTGACATTCGGATTCCTCAGCGCGGTCCGTCGTGGCCAGGCCCGCCTGCATCAGGGGCTCGATGTCGGGGTCCCGTCGCTGGTGCTCCGCTCCGATGCGACAACACTCGCCGGTCCCGGCCCCGATGGTGCGGTGCCGCACATCGATTCGGCCGATGGCGTTCTGGATACGCGACAGATCGCCCGCTGGGCCGGCTGCCTGGGCGACCGAACCAGCGTGGTGCCCGTGCCCGGTGCCCGGCATGACGTCTTCTTGTCGAGCGCAGGTGTCCGCGAACTCGCGTACACCGAAATGGACAACTGGTTGCTGAGCAACCAAGAACGAATACGAGGTGGACAGAATGCCTGAACCGACAGCCATCGGAGAACCGAAGAGGGTTGATCTGGCGATCATCGGATCGGGTACCGGTAATTCCATCCCCGACGAGCGATTCGACGACCAGCAGATCGCGATCTTCGAAGAGAGCATCTACGGCGGTACCTGCCTGAACGTCGGCTGCATCCCCACCAAGATGTTCGTCTACGCCGCCGAGGTCGCCGCGACCATCAGGGAAGGCGAGCGCCTCGGTGTCACGGGCTCGGTCACCTCGGTGGACTGGCCCGGCATCGTCAACCGGGTCTTCGGGCGCATCGACCCGATCTCCGCCGGCGGCAAGCGATACCGCGTCGAGGACTGCGACAACATCACGGTCTACTCCAGCCATGTCGAATTCGACGGTGTCGATGCCGACGGCCGGTATCGATTACGCACTGCCGCAGGCGATCTCGTCCTTGCGACCAAGGTTGTCATCGCATCCGGTTCGCGCCCGGTGATACCCGAGGTCATCACCGACAGCGGCGTGACCTTCCATACCAACGACGACGTCATGCGACTGCCGGAGGTACCCGAACACCTCATCATCGTGGGCAGCGGCTACATCGCCGCAGAGTTCGCCCATGTCTTCGGCGCACTGGGCTCCAAGGTCACGATCATCGCCCGCAGCGGTGCGATGCTCCGCGCCCAGGACCACGACATCTCGGCCCGATTCACCGAGATCGCCTCCGCCGCCTGGGATGTGCAATTCAACGCCAAGATCACCGACCTGCAGTCCACCGAGCGGGGACTGCGAATGGAACTGGGCGACGGTACCGTCCTCGACGCCGACGCCGACGCATTGCTCGTTGCCGTCGGCCGGATCCCCAACTCCGACAAACTCGGACTCGACTCCATCGGTGTCGGCGTGGACGACGAAGGCCGGATCCGTCGGGATGCGTACGGCCGCACCGCAGCTCGAGGTGTCTGGACACTGGGTGACGTCAGCTCTCCGCACCAGCTCAAGCACGTCGCCAACCACGAGGGGCGCGTTGTACAGGCAAACCTGTTGCGAGACTGGGACGGAACCGATCTCGATTCCTTCGACAACCGGTTCGTCCCGGCGGCGGTGTTCACCCACCCGCAGATCGCCTCGGTCGGGTTGACCGAAACCCAGGCCATCGAGGCCGGCCTGGACATCACCGTCAAGATCCAGGCCTACGGCGACGTCGCCTACGGCTGGGCGATGGAAGACACCACCGGCCTGTGCAAGCTGATCGCGGAGAAGGGAACCGGCCGACTGCTCGGCGGGCACATCATCGGCCCGCAGGCTCCGACCGTGATCCAGCCACTGATCCAGGCGATGTCATTCGGCATCGACGCGCGCACCCTGGCGCGGGGCCAGTACTGGATCCATCCGGCGATGCCCGAGGTCCTCGAGAACGCCCTGCTCGGCCTGGATATCTAGCGGTTCACCACACGGACGACCGCAGCGCGATCTCGCTGGCAACGGCAGCGGGAGCGTTCTGCGGGATCCAGTGATCAACACCTTCGAGTGCCGAGAAACGGAAGTCGGAGTAGACGAATCGCCCGCTGGCCTCGGCCTGCTCGCGTCCCAGTGCCGTATCGCCGTCACCCCAGAGCACCGTGGTCGGCGTCTCGATCGGTCCGCAGGCGAGGTGGGACTTGATGTCGCCGGTGAAGTTGGCGCGGTACCAGTTCAGTGCCGCGGTCAGCGCCGGTCGTTCCGTGAGGGGCAGAACGCTGTCGTCGGGCACGAGTTCGCGCAGGACCTTGGCGTCGTCCGCGAGCATCGCATCCTCGGATCCGGGCTTGACGAAGTCGAGGATGTACGACGACCTGTCGCGTTGGTCGCTCGACGCCAGCGATGCCGAGATGGCCGACGGATGGCCGACACTGATCGCCACCAGTCCGGTGACCCGCTGTGGATGTTTCGAGGCCAGATGCCAGGCGACCAACGCCCCCATGTCGTGGCCGACGACCATCGAGTACCCGACACCCAGGGCGTCGAGGATGCCGATGGCGTCGGAGACCAGATGCCCGAACTCGTAGTTCTCGGCACCCTCGGGCCGGGCCCCGGCGCTGTATCCACGCTGATCGGGAACGATCGTCCGGAGGCCGGATTCGTGCAAACGACCGACTACCTGATCGAAACAGGCTCCGGTGGTCGGGAATCCGTGCAACAGGAGGACTGCGGGTCCGTTGTCGGGGCCACCGATCCGGACGTCGAATTCCAGGTCGCCCACAGTGATGCTGCGGTGTTCGATGCTCACCGCGCCAGCCTACGTGCCGATGACCGCGCTGCGGGTGAACCCCGCAACAGATGTATGCGGCGACACCGGCGCAAGGATCAGGTCAACGCGGTCGTGATCACCGGCAATCCGCCGGTCGGCCCTTGTGCGATGATCTCCATCACGCGTTCGAAGTCCAGGTGTGTCTCGACCAGATCGGCGATCAGATCGAGCTGCGCCATGCGGGCCGCGTCGAACGAGGTCCGGCCGGCCACGAATCCGGGCCGTCCGGCCTGCGCGGCCACGTTCCCCAGGTAGTCCCGCCGGAACTCGTCGCACGCCAGCAACCCGTGCCAGTGCGTCCCGACAACCGCACCGCGGATACTGCCCTCCGGACCGAAGTCGTTGTCGGTCAGCAACGACGCATCATTGTTGGCAACGACCCGGCCATGATGGATCTCGTACCCGTGCACGGGTTTTCCGAATGCGTTGCCACGAACCTGCCGCAGGACTTTGTCGGTCTCGAACCGGATTCGCAGATCGAGCACGCCGAGACCCGGTACCGTGCCCACCCCGGCCTCGACATCGTCGACGATCTCGCGCCCCAGCATCTGGTATCCCCCGCAGACGCCCAGAACCGGCCGCCCCGCGGCAGCCCTGGCGATCAACGCGACGTCCAGGCCCCGCGACCGCAACCACGCCAGATCCGAGACCGTCGCCTTGCTACCGGGCAGCACCGCAAGGTCCGCCGAGGCCACCGCCGCCGCATCGTCGACCCACCGGACATCAACACCCGGTTCACAGGCCAGCGCCTCGACATCGGTCGAATTCGAGATGCGGGGCAGCCTGATCGCGGCCACCGACAGGCGCTCGGTACCCAGGGCCGCCGCCGCCCGGCCGACGGTGTGACCGACAACCGACGCCAAGGAATCCTCCGCGTCGAGCCATAGGCCCTCGGCAAAGGGCACCACCCCCAGCGTGGGCCTGCCGGTGAGTTGTTCGAGTTGCACCAGTCCCGGCTCGAGCAGCGATTGGTCTCCGCGGAACTTGTTGATCACAAAACCGGAGATGCGGGCCTGATCCGAGGGACTCAGGCACGCCACCGTGCCGAGTAGATGGGCCAGCACTCCCCCACGATCGATGTCGCCGACCACCACCACCGGGAGATCGGCCGCCTGCGCCAGACCCATGTTGGCGATGTCGGAACGCCGCAGATTGATCTCGGCGGGCGAACCCGCACCCTCGCAGATCACGACGTCGAAATCAGTACGCAGAGAAGCCAATTCGTCGGCCACGATCTGTGCCAACGCCGCGCGCCGGGTGTGATAGTCGGCGGCACCCACGGTTCCGTCCACGTGTCCTCGCACCACCACCTGCGACTGCCGGTCGCTGCCGGGCTTGAGAAGCACCGGGTTGAAGCGGACCGACGGCGCCAGTCCGCAGGCGACGGCCTGCATGGCCTGTGCCCGGCCGATCTCACCGCCGTCGAGCGTGACCGCCGAGTTGTTCGACATGTTCTGCGCCTTGAACGGCGCCACCGACACCCCACGTCGATGGAGGGCACGGCACAGACCTGCCACGATCAGGCTCTTACCGGCATCAGAACTCGTTCCGGCGACCAGGAGCGCGCCCCGGATCGATTGCGCGTCCGGCACCGATCAGGCGTCCGGCAGGGTCAGGATCTCGGTTCCCGAGTCGGTCACGACCAGCGTGTGCTCGAACTGGGCGGTCCACTTCTTGTCGGCGGTCACGACGGTCCAGCCGTCATCCCAGATGCTGTATTCGAGTGCACCCAGATTGATCATCGGCTCGATGGTGAACACCATGCCGGGCTCGATGACGGTGTCGATGTTCGGCTGGTCGTAATGCAGGATCACCAGGCCGTTGTGGAATGTCTCCCCGATCCCGTGACCGGTGAAGTCGCGGACGACGTTGTAGCCGAACCGATTCGCGTACGACTCGATGACCCGGCCGATCACGTTCAGCTCGCGTCCGGGACGTACGGCTTTGATCGCGCGGGCGGTGGCCTCACGCGTGCGCTCCACCAGGTCGACGACCTCGGGCGCAACATCGCCGGCCAGGAACGTCGCATTGGTGTCGCCGTGCACGCCGTCGATGTAGGCCGTCACATCGATGTTCACGATGTCGCCGTCCTCGATCACCGTCGAGTCCGGGATGCCGTGGCAGATCACCTCGTTGAGCGAGGTGCAGCACGATTTGGGAAAGCCCTTGTAGCCCAGGGTCGACGGGTACGCGCCGTGATCGATCATGTACTCGTGTGCCACGCGGTCGAGTTCATCGGTGGTGACACCGGGGGCCACGGCCCGGCCTGCCTCGGCGAGCGCATTGGCGGCGATCTTCGACGCCAGCCGCATCTTCTCGATGGTCTCCGGGGTCTGCACCCACGGTTCATGGCCTTCATTGGCGGTGGATTTCCACACATACTCGGGACGAGCGATCTTGCTGGGGACCGACAGCGTCGGTGAGATCTTTCCGGGGGCGAGGGCGGCACGAACTGGCATGCGCACCAGCCTAGCCCGAGGCGGCCGGCTCTTGGCCTGAGGTTGCAAAACCGGAAGTAAGGTTATGCTCACATGACCTGTGAGAGGGGTGGTGGATGACAGGCAGTCGGAGGTCGGCTGCGCACGGCTACAAAGCCATTGCCGCAGTGCTGGCCCTCCTGGTATGTGGAATTGTGGGCTGCTCGACCGCCCCGATCACCGACCCCTCGCAGAGTTCCGCAGCTCCCGGCGAGTTCCTGCGATCAGGTCCCCGGACCGCGGTCATCGCAGGACCTGTGGTCGAACCGATCGCCGTGAATCCGACTCCGGTTCTGCCCGTGACGGTCCCGTCGCCGGGCCACGGAGATGTCACCGTCACCGATGTGAGCCGGATCATCCCCATCGACCGCGGCGGGACGCTCGCCAACATCGTCTACTCGTTGGGGCTGGGCCCCAATGTGATCGCGAAATCGCGCGCCGCCGGAATCCCGGAAGCCGACAAACTGCCGGTGATCACCGATTCCGGCCATGCGGTCAACGTCGAAGCTGTCCTGGCCCAGAATCCGACGGTCGTGCTCATCGACGAATCGACCACGCCGCCGGGAACCATCGATCAATTGATCGCCGCCGGTCAGACCGTCGTGGTGTTCACCAGCGACCGGACCATCGCCACCACTCCGACGTTGATCCAGGATGTCGCCGATTCGCTCGGGGTACCCGAGGAAGGTGAGCAACTCGCCACCCGCACCGTCAATCAGATCGAGGCGGCCCGGCAACTGGTCCCGGAAGCCGCCCGCGGCGCGAAGATGGCATTTCTCTACCTGCGCGGACCACGGCTGCAACTGCTCTCCGGCCCGGGCTCCGGCGCCGACGACCTGATCACCACACTCGGGGGCGTCGACGCGGGTACCGCGGCCGGACTGAAGGCGGCATTCACCACGGTCAACACCGAAGCGATGATCAACGCGGACCCGGATGTGATCATCGTGATGACCCAGGGTGCCGATTCGGTCGGTGGTATCGACAAGGTGGTGACGCTGCCGGGATTGGCCCACACCGACGCCGGACGCAACAGCCGGGTGGTCCAGATGGATGAAGGCGAGGTTCTGACCTTCGGGCCCAACACGGGGCGGGTTCTCGCAGCCCTGGCCCAGGCGATCTACCAATGACCTCACTCAAGGACCGCGTCACCGCGACCACCGGCGCGCGGGCGAACCTCTGGACCCGCAACACCGCGATCATCGCGCTGATGCTGTTGCTGCTGGTGGTCCTGGTGGGCTGGTCGGCGTCCGTCGGCCAGGTCCCGATCCCACCCGCAGAAGTCTTCGGTTCGGTCATGCATCACATGGGATTCGACATCGGCCCGATGCCGGCTTCACCCGTGGGCGAAGCAACGTTGTGGGAGGTCCGGTTCCCGCGCATCGTGATGGGTCTGCTCGTCGGAGCGACCCTGGCCTGCGGCGGCTGCCTGATGCAGGGCGTGCTCGCCAACCCGCTGGCCGAACCCGGTGTCATCGGGGTGTCCGCGGGAGCGGCGGTCGGCGCCTGCGTGACGATTGTCTCCGGCGGAATCTGGGCCAGTGTCTGGGGTATCGCCGGTGCCGCGTTCATCACTGCGCTGATCACCGTGGCGATGGTCTACGCGTTGTCGATGCGCGACGGCTCGTCGTCCCCGGTGATGCTGATCCTCATCGGTATCGCGGTCAACGCCTTCGCCTCCGGCATCATCGCGTTCCTGACTTTCGCCGCCGACACCAACGATCGTGAACAGATCGTCTTCTGGCAGTTGGGGTCGTTGCAGGGCGTCGGCTGGAAGCCGGTGTGGGTGGTGTTGCCCATCGCCGTCGTCGCGATCTCCGCGAGCATGCTGCTGGTGCGACGTCTCGATCTGCTCTCACTCGGTGAGATCTCGGCCGCGGCACTCGGTGTGCCCGTGGAAACCGTACGACGCTTCGCGATCCTGTTGGTCGCGTTGTTGACCGCGGCGGCAGTCGCTTTCACCGGCATCGTCCTGTTCGTGGGCCTCGTGGTGCCGCACGTGATGCGGCTCATCGTCGGCCCACGGCACCTGATCCTGCTTCCGACAAGTGTCATCGGCGGGGCCATCGTGATCTGCGCCGCCGACCTGGGTTCACGGACGCTGATCGACGGTGCCGACATACCGCTCGGTGTGCTGACCTCGCTGGTGGGCGGGCCGGTGTTCTTCCTGCTGCTTCGGCGCAGCCGTCACGCGGGGGTGGGCTGGTGAACCGGCCCGCCCTGACCGCGGCCGGTGTCGAGGTGACGATCGGTGGCCGTCGCATCGTGGCCGGCATCGACCTCGAACTGCATCACGGTGAGATCGTCGCCCTGGTCGGCCCCAACGGCTGCGGCAAATCGACGCTGCTGTCCGGACTCGGCGGACTGCGACCGTTGTCTTCGGGAACCGTGAGTTTCGACGGCACCGGCCTCACCTCCATCGGCGCGCTGGAGCTGGCCCGCCGGCGCGCCCTTGTCACCCAATCGGGGCGGACCGACATCCCGTTCCTGGTCCACGAAGTGGTCGAGATGGGCCGCTATCCCTGGAGCCGAACTCCGCAGGCGGCACAGTCCGCGGCGATCATCGAAGAGTCGATGGCCGAGTGCGACCTGCTAGAGATTCGGGACCGGCCGTTCAGTCAACTATCCGGTGGGCAACAGGCCCGGGTCTCGCTGGCCCGGGCACTGGCGCAGCACGCCGGCATCCTGATGCTCGACGAACCGACGGCGGCGCTGGACATCCACCATCAGGAACGCGTGCTGGCGCTGCTGGCCAAGCGTCGGGCCGCCGGTGCGGCAGTCCTCATGGTCGTCCATGATCTTTCGCTCGCGGCGGCATATGCGAATCGGGTGATCCTGATGAAGGCCGGGCAGATCGTGGCCACCGGGCCGACTGAATCCGTGATGACCCCTGAGCTCCTGTCGAGGATCTACGACCATCGGGTGTTGACGTGGACTCATCCCGACACCGGTCAATTGGTGGTTCTGCCCGACAGATCGCATGCCCCGACCGCAGGTCACCCGGGCCGGCGGGGTACTCCCCTCTAGCGCCCCGCCGACCCGGGTCATGATCTGACGCCGGCAATCCAGTTGCGGTTCCACTGACGACCGAATCCGCAATCGGCAGCAATCGAGGAAATTATAGGCAGGGTGTCTTTTAGAACGCCAGCGCTACGCAGCGCTGCCGTCATTCCGGCAGCGCGGCCAACATCTGATGGGTGACGGCCACCGCGTTGTCGGAGCTGCCACCGAGGACAACCAGCGTCGCGAATGCCAGGTCACCGCGGTATCCGGCGAACCAGGCGTGCGATCCACCGTCGACCTCGGCCTCCCCGGTCTTGCCGTAGACGACCCCGAGATCTGCCATCCGAAGGGCGGTTCCGGATGCGATCACCTCACGCATCATGGGGCGGATCCCGTTGATCGCGTCCACGTCTGCCGCCGGATGTGGTCCGGCGATGGTGGTTTCACGGCCCAGGATCAGCTGGGGAACCGGTGTCGAGCCGTGGGCCACCGTCGCGGCCACCATGGCCAATCCGAACGGGCTGGTGAGCACCTTGCCCTGACCGAAACCGTCTTCGGTCCGTTGTACCAATTCCGGCGCTATCGGCACCGACCCGGAATCGAGGGGTAGACCGACCACGGAATACTCCGGTCCGATTCCCATCGACGCCGCCGCACGCGTGAGGTCGGAGGGCCCCATCTGGCTGGCGAGTTTCGCAAAGGTGGTGTTGCATGACCGTGCGAATGCGGTCTGCATCGGCACGACACCCAGCGCGAAGCCGTTGTAGTTGGGCACGCTTCGTTCACCGATCGTGATCTCGCCCGGGCAACCGACCATCGTCGAGGGTGTCGCCAGGCCGGTCTCCATCGCGGCCACCGACGTCACCATCTTGAACGTCGAACCCGGCGGATACAGGCCGATCGTCGCGATCTGTCCGTCTTTGTCGGCCAACTTGTTCTGTGCCACGGCGAGGATGCGGCCGGTGGACGGTTGGATGACAACCATCGCCACCTGAAAGTCGTTGCGGGTGTTGACCGCTCGCTGTGCGGCTTCCTGCACCTGGCGCGACAGACTGATCTCGACGGCCGGCGCCGGATCCGGGGGCGTCTGCGCCAGGACCCCGGCGTCGGCGCCGTTGGGATTGACCGCCACCACCTGCCAACCGGCCTTGCCATCGAGGTCCTTGGAGACCTCTTTTTTGACCTGCGCGAGCAACGCCGGCGCGAAGTCCGGATCCGGGGCCACCAGATCCGACTGCTCCACGGCGCTGACACCGGGCAGCCCGGCCAGACGATCCCGCACCAGGTCGTAGTCGCGTTCACTCAGGATGATCACCGAGTACGTCCCGCTGTGTCCGGTCGCCTGCTCGGCGATCACCTGCGCCGACATGTCGGGCTCAAACCTTTGCAACGCCTCGGCCAGGGCGCCGGCAGTCGAGGCCACCGCACCTGACTGTGCGGCCACGGCCGCGTCGAACTGGATGTTCAGGACCGTGCCGGGCACCAGAACGTTGGTTCCGTCGCTCTCGCGCACCGGGGCGCGGTCTGGTGTCAGGGTCCGCAACGACATTGTCTGCGTGCCACCGAGCTGCGGATGAATGGCGGTGGGCACCCAGCGAACCACCCACCCGGTGTCGTTCCTGGACATCTGCAACGTCGCCGAGTATTCCCAGCTGTCCTCGCCGGGGAGCTCCCACGTGTAGTCGGCACTGACCGTCGCGGTGTCGCCGGTGATCTTCACCTGACCGGTGTCCGCCGACATGTCTGTGGCCCGCAGGCCGTCCCAGGTGGCCGTCACCGCAGCTGCAGCGGGATCAGGGCGGTCGGTCGCTTGACCCGCCCGCTCGGGGTCGTTGTCGGCGAAAGCGTTCAGGAACCGTTGCGCGGCCGCGCCGGGGCCGTTGTCATCTGCTGAACAGGCCAGAGCGGTTGCCGACAAGGCGAGTGTGGTGACAACAACCACAAGTACCTTGATCTGCCGGCGGCCGGCGATACGAATCATCACCGGTCATGCTATTTGCGAACGGCACCCGAACCCGGTTGCCACGCAGGAAAATCCGAGGTCAGTCGACCAGAACGGTGGCGAAGGTGCCGACCTCGTGCATGCCGACGCGCCGATAGGCCTCGCGGGCAGCGATATTGAACGAATTGACGTACAGGCTGGCGGTTCGGCCACCGGCGACGATCGCCTCGACCACGGTCGCGGTACCGGACGCCCCGAGTCCGAGGCCACGCTTGTCCGGGGACACCCAGACACCCTGGATCTGACCGACACTGCGGGAGAGCGCGCCGATCTCGGCCTTGAACACCACCTCGCCGTTCTCGAACCGCGCATACGCCCGACCGGCGTTGATCAGTCCGGCGATCCGGCGACGGTACGAACGCCCACCGTCGCCGGCACAGGGATCGACCCCGACCTCACCGATGAACATCTCCACCGCAGCCGGCAGGTAGGCGTCGATCTCGTCGAGGCGGACGCGCCGGACTTGCGGATCACCGGCGATCACCGGTTCTGCGGCCATCGCCAACAGTGGCTGGCTGCACCGGATTTCACGCGCCGGGCCCCAGTGTTCGCTGGTGTACTCCCACAGTGGCATCACCAGTTCGGACGGACCCACGATCGACGAGCAGGCCCGCGGATTCCGGACCGCGCGTTCGGCGAAGATGCGGACATCGTCCTGGGTTCCGAACAGCGGCACCAGATTGGCACCGGAGAAACACAGCGACGACATCGGCTGGTCGTTGCTCCACAGCTCGCCACCGAGAGATCTGGGGTGGATACCGTGGTCTTCGACCCGGGCGGCAACCATGCAGGAGGCAACCGGATCCTGTGCCAGGGCATGGGTCACCGCGTAGTAGTCCCGCTCACCCAGCGGACGGTCACCCAACAGCTTCAGCACCGCGGCTCCCAGGGTCGTAGCAGACTTTTACGTTCTCTCGCCATTCTGCCAGCCGGGAACCGTCGCGGTCAGCTCACCGTGACAATCGGTTCGCCGGATTCCGATTCGCCGGCGGCTTCGGCGATGCGCATCGCCTCCTCGATGAGTGTCTCCACGATCTGTGCCTCGGGGACGGTCTTGATGACCTCGCCCTTGACGAAGATCTGGCCTCGGCCGTTGCCCGAGGCGACCCCGAGGTCGGCTTCGCGGGCCTCGCCCGGTCCGTTGACCACGCAACCCATCACGGCCACGCGCAGCGGGATCTCCATACCCTCGAGTCCGGCACTCACCTCTTCGGCGAGTTTGTAGACGTCGACCTGGGCGCGACCGCAGGACGGGCAGGACACGATCTCGAGTTTGCGGGGCCGCAGGTTCAGCGATTGCAGGATCTGGTTGCCGACCTTGATCTCTTCGATCGGCGGGGCGGACAGCGAGACGCGGATGGTGTCGCCGATACCCTCCGCCAGCAGCGCACCGAATGCGACAGCCGATTTGATCGTGCCCTGGAAAGCCGGTCCGGCCTCGGTCACACCGAGGTGAAGCGGGTAGTCGCAGGCGGCCGCGAGTTGCCGGTACGCCTCGACCATGATCACCGGGTCGTTGTGTTTGACCGAGATCTTGATGTCGCCGAACCCGTGCTCCTCGAATAGGCCCGCCTCCCACAACGCCGATTCCACCAGCGCCTCGGGGGTGGCCTTGCCGTACTTCTTGAGGAGTCGTGGATCGAGCGAGCCCGCGTTCACCCCGATCCGGATGGGGATGCCGGCGGCACCGGCGGCCTTGGCGACCTCTTTGACCCGTCCGTCGAACTCCTTGATGTTGCCGGGATTGACCCGGACGGCCGCACATCCGGCGTCGATCGCGGCGAAGATGTACTTCGGCTGGAAGTGAATGTCGGCGATGACCGGGATCTGCGACTTCTTGGCGATCGCGGGAAGCGCTTCGGCATCCTCGGGGCGAGGGCAGGCCACCCGGACGATGTCGCAGCCCGCGGCGGTCAGTTCCGCGATCTGCTGGAGCGTCGCGTTCACGTCGTGCGTCTTGGTGGTGGTCATCGACTGGACCGACACCGGGTGGTCGCTGCCCACCGGTACCGAACCGACCTGGAGTTGGCGGGTCTTGCGGCGCTGCGCAAGGACCGGTGGCGGCGCGGACGGCATCCCCAGACCGATTGCGGTTGCGTCTGCACTCATCGAGTCACTTCCTGATCTCTGCGGTTGGCTGCTTGTTGGAACGCCTTGGTTTTTAGAACGCCTTGATCGGGTTCACGATGTCCGCGGTGAGCGTCAGGGCCATGTATCCGCCCATGATCGCCAGTACGACATACGTGATCGGCATCAGTTTCATGTAGTCGACGGGCGGTCCGGCGGCCAGGCCACGGGAGCCGCGCAACGTGTTGCGCACCTTCTCGTAGCCCACGATTGCCATGTGCCCACCATCCAAGGGTAGTAGTGGCACCAAATTGAACAGTGCCAGGAAGAAGTTGATGCTTGCCAACAGGAAGATGAAGAACCACCACACACCGTGATCGGCCGCATCTCCTCCGATGACCGAGGCACCGACAACGCTCACCGGGGTGTCCGCCGCGCGTTCTCCGCCGGTGACCGATGTCCACAGATCGCTGATCTTCGAGGGCAGTGAGATCAGCGATTCCCAGGTCCGCACCATGAGGTCGCCGGTGAATCCGGCGGCGGCGGGGACCGCCCCGAGGACCGAGGGGTTCTGCCAACCGGTGTCATAGCCGATACCGACCATGCCGATTTCTTTGGTGACCGGCGCGCCCTGCTCGTCGGTGCCGGTCACGGTCACCTTTTGCGGTGTGACGATGACCTCACGCTCGGAACCGCTTCGCTCGACGGTCAGGGTGACCGGAGCCGTTCCCGCCCGCAACACCGTGCTCAGCTCGCTGGTGCTGCTGATCTTCTCCCCGTTGGCGGCGACCACGGTGTCGCCGATCTGCAGGCCGGCCTGCTGCGCCGGGCCTTCGCCCGAGCAGGATGCGAGTTCGTTGTTGTTGATGGTCGTGCCCACACACGACAACGATCCGACCTTCGCGGGCAACGTCTCGTTCAGACTCGGCAGACCCCATCCGATCGCCATGATCACGATGAGCGCGAATCCGAGGATGAGATTCATCGATGGTCCGGCGACGAGCACCACGATCCGCTTCCACGGTTTCTGCCGGAACATCGCCCGTGATTCGTCCTCCGGTGCCATGACGTCGTGCGTGGTCATGCCTGCGATGTCGCAGAATCCGCCGAGCGGGACCGCTTTCAGGCCGTACTCGGTCTCGCCTTTGCGAGTCGACCACAGCGTCGGACCGAAGCCGACAAAATAGCGGCGAACCTTCATTCCGGTGCGCTGCGCGGCCCACATGTGGCCGCACTCATGCCAGGAGATCGAGGCCAGCAAACCGAGGGCAAAGAGCACCACGCCCAACACAAACATCATCGGTCGTACTTACCCTTCTAGAACTATCGGCGACGTGCGCCGGCAACAAGTGCGCGGGCACGTTCCCGCGCCCAGGCGTCGGCCGCCAGGACCTCATCCACCGTACCTGGGTCGGCAGACCACTGATCTGCACTGCCGAGCACCTCCCCCACAATCCCGACGATCCGCGGGAAGGTGATCTCACCGGCGAAGAAGCCATCGGCTGCGGCCTCATTGGCGGCGTTGAAGACCGCCGTGAGGCATCCGCCCCGGGTTCCCGCCTCGCGGGCGAGATCGATCGCCGGGAACACCGCGTTGTCGACGGGCGCAAAGGTCCACGTACTCGCCTGACCGAAATCACAGGCGAGCGATGCCCCCGCGATCCGGTCGGGCCACCCCAGCGCCAGCGCGATCGGCAGCTTCATCGAGGGCGGCGAGGCCTTGGCGATCGTGGCCCCGTCGATGAAAGTCACCATCGAGTGCACGATCGATTGCCGGTGCACGGTCACGTCGATGCGGTCGTACGGAACACCGAACAACAGGTGCGCCTCGATCACCTCGAGCGCCTTGTTCACCAGCGTTGCCGAGTTGAGTGTGATCATCGGGCCCATCGACCACGTGGGGTGTTTGCCCGCCTGCTCCGGCGTCACATCGGTCAATTGTGCTGCATCCCAGCCGTAGAACGGTCCACCCGACGCGGTCAGGACCAGTCGGTCGACTTCCTCGGCGGTTCCGCCGCGTAGGCACTGCGCGATGGCCGAATGTTCGGAGTCGACCGCGACGATCTGTCCCGGGGCCGCCGCCGCCAGCACCAGGGCGCCACCGGCGACGAGCGACTCCTTGTTGGCCAATGCCAGCCGGGCCCCCGACGCCAGCGCCGCCAGCGTCGGTCGCAGTCCCAGCGAACCCACCACCGCGTTGAGAACGACATCGGCCTCGACGTTCTCGATCAACTCGCACATGGCATCGGGTCCACTGCGGATACCGTCGACACCGGCCATCGCGGCAACCTTGTCCGCCTTGCCGGAATCGGCCACCGCCACGGCCGAGCCGGGCAAGCCGAGGTCGACGATCTGCTTGGCGAGCAGATCCACATTTCCCCCACCGGCACCGAGGCCCACCACCGTGAAGCGGTCACGGTTGTCGGCTATCACTTCCAGTGCCTGGGTGCCGATCGATCCGGTGCTGCCGAGGATGAGAACGCGTGTGGTCACCTCCCCAGTGTCCTCGATCGGGTGGGCATTCGGTCAAGTGCGCCGAATTCGACCACCGCTGCGGCTATGCCACCGGCGGGTGAGTTGCGATCCAGTGCCGCGCGATGTCGATGCGACGGGTGATCCAGACCTTCTCGTGGGACTGCACGTGGTCGAGGAAACGTTCGAGTGCCGCGGTGCGAGCGGGACGTCCGGCCAGCCGGCAGTGCAGCCCGATCGAGAGCATCTTGGGTGCACCCGCCTCGCCTTCGGCGTAGAGGACGTCGAACGCGTCTCGCAGATGGGCATAGAACTGATCCCCCGACGGAAACCCGGCCGGCGACGAGTACTTCATGTCGTTGGTGTCGAGTGTGTACGGCACCACCAGGTGGTCGACTTCCGATTCGCCCAGCGGAACCTTCACCCAGTACGGCAGGTCGTCGGCGTAGCTGTCGGAGTCGTAGATCAATCCACCGTGTTCGACGACGAGGCGTCGGGTGTTCGGTGAGTCGCGGCCGGTGTACCAGCCCAGCGGTGCGCTCCCGGTGAGGTCGGTGAGGATCTCCATGGCCTCGGCCATGTGCTCGCGCTCGATGTCGGGGTCGGTGAGCTGATAGTTCAGCCAGCGCAGTCCGTGTGAGGCGATCTCGTCCCCACGTTCGAGAAAGGCCGCCACCGCCTCGGGGTTGCGGGCCATGGCCTGCGCCACTGCGAAGATCGTCAGCGGGAGTCCACGCCGCTCGAACACCCGCAAGATCCGCCAGAGGCCGGCCCGGGATCCGTACTCGTACAGCGACTCCATACTCATGTGCCGGTTCGGAAAAGCGGTGGCGCCGACCATCTCCGACAGGAACGTCTCACTCCCCTCGTCCCCTTCGAGGACATTGTTCTCCGCGCCCTCTTCGTAGTTCAGGACGAACTGGACGGCAATGTTCGCCCCTGCCGGCCACTTCGGATTCGGCGGCGTCGGGCCGTATCCGATCAGATCTCTCGGATAGTCGACGTGGGTGTGATTCTCGAGCGGCACGGCATCATTCTGGCACCGGCCCCCCAACACTGCCGGTCGAGCGGCGCACCCGCACCCCACGGTGCGCGGCGCCTCTGCCCGGCGGCACGCCGTCAGTCCGCTGCAGACGGCCCGCGACTGCCGGTGCCCGCCGGGTCACGATATGCTCAGCGGAGCAAAAGTCGGATCGAACCAGCAGGAGTAACCGTGGCCAGCACTGAGGTCGAGTACAAGCCCGAACCCGCAGAAGCGCCTTCAGCCCGGTTCGGTTGGCACGGCGAAGGCCTGCGGACCTTCAAGATCGCCGCCTGGGTCTCGGTCGTCGCACTGCTCGGCATGACCATCGGCAACCACGAAGGCCACGTCGAGGACTTCTACCTCCTCGGCTTCGCCGGCCTGCTCGTCTTCATCCTCGTTCGCGGCGAGATCAAGAGCCGCGGAAAGTGGAAGCGGCGCAAGTAGCGTTTCGCTTCCTCCAACGGGGAATGGCGCGCATTTCCTGATCGTCCGCGCCTATCCTCGTCAGCATGGACATACGCGTCCTGGGGCCGCTACAGGTAGTCAGTGCCACCGGTGTGGATGTCACTCCCACCAGCCCGAGCCAGCGAACGGTGATTGCCGTCCTGGTCGCGGAATTCGGCTCCTACGTCGACGCCGATTCCCTGACCGAAGCTCTGTGGGGTGGTGTGCCCCCGGCGTCGGCACACCGAACACTGCACAGCTACCTGTCGCGGTTGCGCTCATCGCTCGGTCCGGTGATCAAGTCCAGCGCCGCCGGTTATGCACTCGACCGGACTCAGATCCGCTTGGACGCAGCCGAGTTCCGGACCGCGACCGACATCGCCGGAAATCTTCCCGCAGCGACCGCCGCCGATCAACTCCGCAGCGCGCTCGCGCTGTGGCGGGGAAGAGCGTTCGGAGAACTCGCCGGGCTACCCCAGATCGCCGCCACCGCACACGGACTCGAATTGATCCGGCTCGGCGCGCGAGAGCAGTTCGCCGATGCGCTGTTGCGGTCGGGCGACCATGCCGGCGCGATCGTCGAGGCCGACGCCCTCGTCACCGAACATCCCCTCCACGACCCCGCGTGGGTGCTGCTCGTGCGGGCGTACACCGCGGCGCGCCGACAAGCCGAGGCGATCAACACCTTTCGACGCGCCCATCGGGCCCTGACCGACGCGGGTCTGGAACCGTCCGAGCGCCTTCGTCGCGCGCAGCAGGCCGCGTTCGATACTGCCGGGACATTCGAGCGACCCCCCGATGAGGGAGACGAAGCCGGCCTCATCGGACGAGGCAGTGACCTGGACGCGATCTGCGCTCTGCTCGAACGGTCGAGTCTGGTCACCGTGGTGGGCGCTGGGGGCGTGGGGAAAACTGCGGTCGCGCGGGCCGTGATCGACCGCCACCGCAACCTTCACAACGCGGGGGTCCGCGTTGTCGAACTGGCGGCCGTCACCGATCCGGGCGCGGTCCCCGACGCAGTGATCACCGCGATCGGACTCACCGGCGACGCGGGCAATCCCCTGGACGTGTTGCGGCAGGCCCGGCATCTGGATGTGCTTGTGCTCCTCGACAATTGCGAACACGTCCTGGATTCGGTCTGCGCGGTGACCGACGCATTACTCGGTGGTGGCGACGGCTCCCTTCGGGTGATCGCCACCAGTCGGGAGCTGCTGGGAATGCCCCGCGAATACGGCTGGCCGTTGCGCCCACTGGACACCGGCGGCCCCGATTCGCCTGCGCAACAGTACTTCTCCGTCCGCGCGTCCGCTGCCCGCCCCGGTGCGCTGGCCGCCGGCGACGATCACGTCGTCGACCGGATCGTCCGGCAGCTCGACGGTTTGCCACTCGCGATCGAGTTGGCCGCGGCGAGGGTCGCGACCCTGGGCGTGGCCGATCTCGCCGATCAGATCGAGGCGAACATCAGCGGGTCCACCGACGCGACACCCCTGACCCGTCGGGGAGGCGAACCTCGACATCGGACCCTCAAAGCCGCGATCGACTGGTCTCGTGCCCTGCTGCCGCCCGACGCCCGCCACACGCTGGATCAGTGGACGGTGTTCGCCGGGGCTGTGCGCGCCGACGATGCGGCCGCCATCCTCGCCGTCGATCCGGCGACGCTCGACCTCCTGGCACAGCAATCATTGCTGTCCACCGAAATCCGTTCCGGCCGAACCTACTACAGAATGTTGCAGACCGTCCGTGCGGTCGTCGGCCGGCCCGACGACCGGACATTGCGCGCGCACCTTCGGCACTATGGGGCGGTCGCGGCCGAATGCGCACAGACTCTGCAGACATCCGGCGAGGCGGATGCACACCGACGTCTGACCGAGCTGATCGACGAACTACGGATCGCCCACAGCAGGGCACGAACGCTCGACATCGAGGCGGCGGTGGCGCTGTCGGTGAATCTGCACTGGTTCGGCGTATCGCGTCTGCACACCGAATTGCTCGGCTGGGCAGGCAAACTGACGCCCCTGGTCCAGGATCGACCCACGCTCGCGGCCGCGGTCGATGCAACGCTGTCGTACCGCCTGGTGATCGCCGAACAGCTCGATTCGGCCCGGGTTCGGGCCGATTGCGCCATCCGGACGAGCTCCGAGCACTCGACACGCGCACACGCTCTCGAAGCTCTCGGCGATTGCAGTCTGTTCGAAGGTGACCTCCCGGCGGCCTACGACCACTATGGCGCACTGAGCCGCGTCGGCATCGCGATGGGCAACAGCTACTACGAATTGATCGGGCGGGTCGGCCAGATCATGACGTTGGCATACGGGAACCGCCGCGCCGAGGCAGCAGCCGAACTCGGCGCCCTGAACGTTGACTTCGCCGGCCGCATCCTGAGCCCGACCCAGGCGAGCTGGCTGGAGTACGTACGCGGCGAAGCGGTCCTCGACGACGCACCGGTGGCCGCGACCGCGGCATTCGACAGGTCGATCGAGCTCGCAGACTCTGTCGGGAGCCGCTATGTCGCCGGCGTCGCAAGAGTCTCGGCGGTCAGCCTCGAGGCCCGCACCGGTGATCCGGTCGCCGCACTGACGCGGTACGCCGAAGTCATCGAACACTGGCTCGGCACCGGCTCGTGGTCACACCTGCTCACCACGATGCGCAACCTGGCGTCCACGCTCGAGGCAGTGGGCGCCGACCATGGCGCCGCGCAGCTGATCGGCGCGGTGTCACGTCCCGATAAGACACGGTCGTACGGAGCCGAGGCAGCTCGGCTGGCCGATGCCACAGCGGCATTGCGGTCCCGGCTCGGCACCGACATGTTCGACAGCGAATACGCGGTCGGTGCGACGCGTGACCTGTCCACCGGCGGCCGGATCGCCATCACCGAGATCCGACGTCTACTCGAGCACCGGACACCGTCACTGCAGCCGGTAGAACCGGAACATGTCGTGATCGATGTCGACGATCGACGCACCATCGAATCCGGCTGAGCGAGCATAACTTTCGAGTGTCGAATGCCGCATGACCGTACCGGTCGCCGCGCTGTCCGGATCCGACATTCCGTCGGGCAGGCAGCACAGGATCGAGAATCCGTAGAGGATCTGCTCAACCGGCCCGGCATCGGCACCGAAGGATTCCGCGGTGCGCTCATCCATGATCACCACCGGTGCGCCCGGAGCGGCGAGACGCCTTGCGGTCGAGAGAAATGCCACCGGATCGGACAGATCGTGAACGCACTCGAACGCGAAGACCGCGTCATATCGACCGGTCAGTTCGGCCTCCCGTAGATCGGCGATCCGGAAATGCACACGATCCCCCACCCCGTGGGCAGCCGCGTTGCGGGTCGCCGCCGCGATGGACGCCGCGTCGACATCAAAACCGTCGACCGTGATCTGCGGATATCCGAGAGCCAGGGCAATGGCCGACCAGCCTTCACCGCAGCCGATGTCGGCGACCTGACCACCGGTTTGCAAGCGACTGTGCAGGTCGGGGATCTTCGGGAGGAATTCCTGGGTGAGCTGGCCGAGGAACATGGGCCGGTTGGCGTAGGCCTGCGCCTCGCGCGCGTCGGTGCCGAGCTGCTGCCACGACACCCCACCGCCGTTTCGGTACACCTCGACAAGGGACGGCAGGGCCGCTCCGGTGGCGGCGAAGAAGCGGGACAACGACGCCATGTAGCTCAGACTGTCCTGGTTCACCAGAACCTCGGCATGCGCCGGCGGCAACGCGAACCGAACCGGATCGTGTTCCATCTGCGCGGTGATGTATCCCGCAACACTCTGATGTTCGAGCCACTCACGGGCATACCTCGGGACTGTGCCCGTGCGGTGTGCCAGTTCGTCGGCGGTCATCGGACCCTCGGCAGCCAGCGTCCGGTACCAGCCGAGTCGATCGCCGAGGTAGAGCGCAGACACATTCTGCGCTCCCAGCAGGTCTGCAAAGACGCTTTCGGCGAACTGTTCGACCGACGGTTCGGAGCCGGTGGGTGCTGCTGTGGTGGACATTGGACGATTCCTTCCTCGTATCGAATGATGCGAGTCCAGAATCGCGGGCGGACGTTGCAGCCCGGATGCAGCCCGGTTGCAGCGCCAGAGCCGCTGACCCGGTGCTACTTCTCCTCGGCCGCCAACTGTCCACACGCGGCGGCGATCTCCTGGCCACGGGTGTCTCGGACGGTGCACGAAACACCCTGCGCGAGAACCCGTCGCACGAACTCCCGCTCGGCCGGCTTCGGGCTGGCATCCCACTTCGAACCCGGCGTCGGATTGAGTGGGATCAGGTTCACGTGGACCAGAGGTCCGAGAGCCTTGCGCAGCTTCTCCCCGAGCAGGTCCGCACGCCACGGCTGATCGTTGATATCGCGGATCAGGGCATATTCGATCGAGACCCGGCGACCGGTGTTGTCGGCGTAGTAGCGCGCGGCGTCGAGCACCTCTTTCACCGACCAGCGGTTGTTCACGGGTACCAGCGTGTCCCGGAGTTCGTCGTCCGGTGTGTGCAGGGAGACGGCGAGTGTGACCGTCAGGCCCTCATCGGCCATCCGCCGGATCGCCGGAGCCAGTCCCACCGTCGACACGGTCACCGAACGCTGCGAGATGCCCAGGCCGTCAGGTGCCGGTGAGGTGATCTTCCGGACCGCGTCGATCACGCGCTTGTAGTTGGCCAGCGGCTCGCCCATGCCCATGAACACCACGTTGGAGAGGCGTCCGGGTTCACCCAGCTCTCCATCACGCATCGCGCGGGCCGCCGACCGGACCTGGTCGACGATCTCGGCGGTCGACAGATTGCGGTCCAGCCCACCCTGCCCGGTGGCACAGAAAGGACACGCCATACCGCAGCCGGCCTGGCTGGAGATGCAGAGTGTGGTGCGGTCGGTGTACCGCATCAGCACCGATTCGAGCAGCGTCCCGTCATGCAATCGCCACAGCGTCTTGCGGGTGGTGTTGTCGTCGCAGGCGATGTGCCGGACCACGGTCATCAGCTGCGGAAACAGCGCCTGCCCCACTGGCTCGCGCATCGCCGCAGGTAGGTCGGTCATTTCGGCGGGATCGGCGTTGAGCCGCGTGTAGTACTGACGGGCCAGCTGGTCCGCGCGGAACTTCGGCAGGCCGAGCTTGGCAACCGCGGCAATGCGACCTTCGGCGTCCAGATCTGCCAGGTGCTGTGGAGGTTTGCCGCGTTTGGGCGCGTCGAACACCAGCGGAAGCGGAACAGTCATCCTTAAAGCCTGACGTAGATCGGCCGGAGATGCCAATCTCGCAACTGTGATTGTCGCCGACCGACAGTTGGCGGACGATGGAATCATGACCCAGCCGCCAGATGGATATCCGCAGGAACCCGCCGGCAACTACCTGCCACCTGATCAGGCGCCGCAGGCCAACTACCCGGTGGCGGGCGAGGTCCCGGCCGCCGACCACCGCGATGAATTCAATCGTCAGGCCCTTGATGATGTGAAGCACACCCGCATCAATGCGCTCTGGGTCGGCTTGATCGCCGGTGCGATCATCACGCTGCTGCTGCTGATTTTCATCGTGCAGAATGTCGAAAGCCAGAGCATTCATCTGTTGTTCTGGACCGTCGAGCTACCACTCGGCGTCAGTCTGCTGATCGCGGCCATCCTCGGCGCGGTGATCACCGGAATTGTCGGGAGCCTACGGATGTACCAGGTTCGACGGGCGGTCAAAAAGGCTCAGGTCTGACGGCTCAGAGCAGGGCGCCCAGGATCGCCCACACCACGAACGCCGACGGCAAGAGAGAATCGAGCCGGTCCATGATGCCGCCGTGACCGGGTAGCAGAGTTCCCATGTCCTTGATCCCGAGGTCGCGTTTGACCTGCGATTCGACGAGGTCGCCGAGGGTGGCGCAGATGACCAGAACCGGACCCAGGATCAGTCCGATCCACCACTGCGCATCCACCACGAACATCACGGTCAGCACTGAACCGGCAACACCGAAGATCAGTGAGCCGACCATCCCCTCCCACGACTTCTTGGGACTGATCGCGGGCGCCATCGGATGCTTGCCGAACGAGACGCCGAAGAGGTAGCCGCCGACGTCGGAGCAGACCACCACGATCATCAGGGTGAACACCCGGGCGGCGCCGTTGTCCTCGAGCACCATCGACGCGCCGAACGCACCCATCAGTGGGAGCCAGCAGAGCACGAGCGTGGTGCCCGCGAGATCTTGGAGGTAATTATCCGGCGCGGACTGCAGCCCTTGGCCCAGCAACTTCCAGATCATCGAGACCAGCACAGTCGCGGCCAGAGCCACGATGGACGCCGTAACGCCCCACGGCCAGCTCACCCACATGATGGCCTGGCCGCCGACCAGGACCGGGATCAGCGCCACCTTGATGCCACTCTCGCGGAATCGCTTGGTCACTTCCCAGCTCGCGACACCGATGGCCACGGCGACAACCGGGAACCAGACTTCGGGCACAAAGATGAGAATCAGGATCAGGGACACACCCAGTGTGCCGCCCACCCCGATCGCGGCCGGCAGGTCACGTCCCGCTCGGGAGGTGGAGCCCTTCGGCTGCGGACCCGGTGTGCCCTGCGGCCGATCTGTATCGGTCACCTGTTGCCCTGCTCCTTTGGTCACCACCGAAGACGTGTCATCGACGATGACTCAGACCTCGAGTAGTTCGGCTTCTTTGTGCTTGACCAGATCATCGATCTGGGTGACGTACGACGCGGTGGTCTTGTCGAGGTCCTTTTCCGCGCGACCCACCTCATCCTCACCGGCTTCGCCGTCCTTCTGGATGCGCTTGAGCTCATCGACTGCTTTACGTCGCACGTTGCGGATGGAGACCTTGGCGTCTTCGCCCTTTGACTTGACCTGCTTGACGAGCTCGCGGCGCCGCTCTTCGGTCAGCTGTGGAATCGAGATCCGGATGATGTTGCCGTCATTGGTCGGATTGACGCCGAGATCGGAATTGCGGATGGCGGTCTCGATCGGCCCCAGCGAACTCGCCTCGTAGGGCTTGATCACCACCATGCGAGCCTCCGTGGTGTTGATGGAGGCTACCTGTGTGACCGGAGTCGGAGATCCGTAGTAGTCGATGGTGACCCGGTTGAACATCGCCGGATTCGCACGGCCGGTGCGGACCGAGCCCATGTCATCCCGCGCGACACTGACAGCCTTTTCCATTCTTTCTTCGGCGTCTAGGAGCGCGTCGTCGATCATGGTGTCCTCCGTTGTCGATGTGTCATGGCGTCCGGGGTATATGTCTACCGGTCAGGTGGTGACCAGTGTTCCGATCTTCTCACCTGCGACCGCTCGCGCAATGTTGCCCTGCTCGAGAAGGTTGAAAACCAGGATCGGCATCTGGTTGTCCATGCACAGGCTGAACGCCGTCGCATCGGCGACCTTGAGGCCCTTCTCCAGGACTTCGCGGTGGGTGATCTCGCGGAACAGTGTGGCATCGGGATCAACCCGGGGGTCGGCCGAGTAGACGCCGTCGACGCCTTTGGCCATCAGGACGACCTCTGCCTGGATCTCCAGGGCGCGCTGCGCGGCGGTGGTGTCGGTGGAGAAGTACGGCATGCCCATACCGGCACCGAAGATGACGACGCGGCCCTTTTCCAGGTGCCGCTGTGCGCGCAGCGGGATGTAGGGTTCGGCGACCTGACCCATGGTGATGGCGGTCTGCACACGCGTCACGATGCCGCGCTTTTCCAGAAAGTCTTGTAGTGCAAGGCAATTCATGACGGTGCCGAGCATGCCCATGTAGTCCGAGCGCGAACGGTCGAGGCCACGCTGCTGCAGTTCGGCGCCACGGAAGAAGTTGCCGCCACCGATGACCACTGCCACCTCGACACCTGATTTGACCACTTCGGCGATCTGGTCGGCCACAGTCGAGACGACGTCGGGATCGAGCCCGACCTTGCCTCCGCCGAACATCTCACCACCGAGCTTGAGAAGCACGCGCTTGAATCCGGTGCGGTCTGGCGCGATGTTCTCGGTCATGTGGGGAGTCCCTTCGTAGTGCCGGGTGTTCGTCAGGCTAATTCTTGCGCCCCAACACAATGTGTCATCTGCGTCGGGCTCGATCGTAACGGGACGCCTGCGCAAAAGAACCCCGGCGAATCAAATGATTCGCACGGGGTTCCTTGCACAAAAATCAGGCCTGTCCGACCTCGAAACGGGTGAACGACACTACCTGTGCGCCCGCTTCCTCGAGAACAGCCTTGACTGTCTTCTTGGACTCGGTGACCGACGCCTGGTCTACGAGGACGACGTCCTTGTAGAACCCGTTGACGCGACCTTCGACGATCTTGGGGAGCGCAGCCTCGGGCTTGCCCTCCTCACGAGCGGTCTGCTCGGCGATGTGACGCTCGGAAGCGACAACCTCCGCAGGGACCTCGTCACGGGTTGCGTACTTGGCGCGCAGCGCAGCGACCTGCATGGCAGCGCCGCGAGCGGCCTCTGCTGCAGCGTCGGTGTCGCCGGTGTACTCGACCAGGACACCAACAGACGGCGGCAGATCCGACGCCCGCTTGTGCAGGTACGAGGCAACCTTGCCCTCGTGGAAGGCCACGCGACGCAGGACCAGCTTCTCGCCGATCTTGGCAGCGAGTGCCTGAACGAGCTCGTCGACCGTGCCGTCGCCGACCTTGGCGGCCTTGAGGACCTCCACGTCGGACGTCTTCGCAGCGACTGCAGCGTCGAGAACCTGGGCCGCGAGGGCCTGGAACTCTTCGTTCTTCGCAACGAAATCGGTCTCGGAGTTGATCTCGATCATCGCGCCGTCTTTGGCGGCGATCAGACCTTCGGCGGTGGACCGCTCGGCACGCTTGCCGACGTCCTTGGCGCCCTTGATACGGAGCTCTTCGACGGCCTTGTCGAAATCGCCATCATTGGCGGCCAGAGCGTTTTTGCAATCGAGCATTCCCGAACCGGTGAGTTCGCGGAGCCGCTTGACGTCAGCGGCGGTGTAGTTCGCCATGGGTGGGCGAGCCTCCTGTAGTCGAATGTTTCTGGAAGTTGTTGAACCAGAAGGGAATCAGGCCTGTGCAGGGGTTTCGGCTTCAGCGGCGGGAGCCTCTGCTGCCGGTGCCTCTGCGACGGGTGCCTCTGCGGGTGCGGTGGCCTCGGTCAGCAGTTCCTGCTCCCACTCGGCGAGGGGCTCGCCGGCGGCATTCTGCGGCTTGGCGTCGGAAGAGCTCTGGCCGGCGCGTGCCTGCACACCTTCAGCGACTGCAGCGGCGACCACGTGGGTCAGCAGTGCAGCGGAGCGGATGGCGTCGTCGTTGCCCGGGATCGGGTAGTCGACGAGGTCGGGGTCGCAGTTGGTGTCCAGGATCGCGATGACCGGAATGTTCAGCTTGCGAGCCTCGGAGACCGCGAGGTGCTCCTTGTTGGTGTCGACGACCCAGATGGCCGACGGAACCTTGGCCATGTCCCGGATACCACCGAGGGTGCGATCAAGCTTGGTCATCTCACGCGTGAGCATGAGGATTTCCTTCTTGGTGCGTCCTTCGAAGCCGCCGGTCTGCTCCATTGCCTCGAGGTCCTTCAGGCGCAACAGGCGCTTGTGGACGGTCGAGAAGTTGGTGAGCATTCCGCCGAGCCAGCGCTGGTTCACATACGGCATGCCGACGCGGGTGGCCTCGGCAGCGATGGATTCCTGAGCCTGCTTCTTGGTACCGACAAACAGGATGGTGCCGCCGTGGGCAACCGTCTCCTTGACGAATTCGTACGCCTTGTCGATGTAGGTCAGCGTCTGCTGCAAGTCAATGATGTAGATGCCGTTGCGATCGGTGAAGATGAAACGCTTCATCTTCGGATTCCAACGACGGGTCTGATGCCCGAAATGAGCGCCGCTGTCAAGCAGCTGCTTCATGGTTACGACAGCCATGGTTTCACTTTCATGTGCAGTTACGTCGGCATCCGGTTGGTTGCCGACCCTGGCACCTGTCAGGTGTGGAACCTTCTTCACAGAAGGACTGCCCACACCCCGTGTCGGACGAACAAAACTGTTGGCCGACCGCAGGCGCGCGAAGTCACTCCCACCGAGGCGAGAGCGCCATGTGAGTCTACGCGCGCCGGGCTCCCAGACGAAATCGCCGTCCCACCTCTCGGAGTGCCCGCTGTCAAGGCCTTCGGCCGAATTGTGGATGACCGGTCAGGTTCTCCACAAACACTCCCCTGACCTGGTGTGATCGGGTGGCTGCGACCACCATCGTCGACATGGCTTTGTGGCGGGCGTTTCATCGGGCAACCACGACCGTAGTCGCCGCCGTGGTCACCGCTTCGATCCTTTCGGCTCCGTGGACACCGGTCGCAGGCACCGCACCGGCCTCCGGCACCGATCAGGGCTACGGCTGGCCGCTGTCCCCGGTTCCCTCGGTGGTACGCCGATTCGAACCGCCCTCGCAGCGCTGGCTGGCCGGACACCGGGGTGTCGACCTCGCCGCACCCGCGGGTTCGGTTGTCAGGTCGGCCGGGGACGGGATAGTGCATTTCTCGGGCCAGGTCGCCGGCAAACCGGTGGTATCGATCCGGCACCCGGACGGACTACTGACCACGTACGAGCCCGTCACCGGCTCGGTCAGAGAAGGTGCGTCTGTCAGTCGCGGATCACCGATCGGCGTGCTCGACTCCGGTCACGCGGGCTGCCGAAGTGCGTGCCTGCACTGGGGTGCCCGACGCGGAGCCGGTGCATCGGCTGTGTACTTCGACCCACTGGCACTGCTCGGACTGGTACGGGTGCGCCTCAAACCACTGCAGCCCGGCGATGGATGAACCGCCCATCACGCCCGGGGATGCGCCTGGTCGTGGACTTTTCGCAGGCGTTCGACGCTGACGTGGGTATAGAGCTGCGTGGTTGCCAGACTGGCGTGTCCGAGAAGTTCCTGTACGACCCGGAGGTCGGCGCCACCTTCGAGGAGGTGAGTGGCTGCGCTGTGCCGCAGACCGTGGGGTCCGAGATCGGGCGCGTCGGGCGAGGCGGTCAGCACCCTGTGTACGACGGTTCGGGCCATTCGCTGATCGAGTCGTCCACCTTGTGCGCCGAGCAGGAGTGCGTGACCGGATTTGGGCTGAGCGAGCGCGGGTCGACCGGTCAGCAGCCACCGATCGACGGCCCTGGCAGCCGGGGTCCCGAACGGCACGGTCCGCTCTTTGTTGCCTTTGCCGATGACCTGCAACACATTCCGCGACCGGTCGACGTCGTCGATGTCGAGGCCACAGAGTTCCCCGACCCGAATACCGGTGGCATACAACAGTTCGACGATGAGCTGATCGCGCTGCGCGATCGGATCGTCCGGATCACGGTCGGGTGCGGCCGGCGTCAAGGCCGCCCTGGCCTGATCGGCGCTCAACACACCGGGCAGTGTTCGGTGCGCTTTCGGTGCCTGCAGTCGGGTACCCGGATCGACGGCGAAGATTCCTTCGCGGGTGGCCCAGGCCGTGAACCGCTTGGCCGATGAGGCTTGCCGCGCAATGGTTGTCCGGGCCGCACCGCTCTTGCTGTGCGCGGCCAGCCACGCCCGCAAGGTCGCCAGGTCGATGGCCGGAGGCGCCTGTCCGCGGACCCCGGCAAAGCTGATCAATGAGCGGATATCCCCGAGATAGGCACGCACGGTGTGCTCGCTGTGCCCGCATTCGAGACGCAGATAGCTCTCGTACTCGTCGATGATCGATGTGCTCACCCGCTCAGCCAACCGATCGGGGTCGCCGGCTGCAAGCCGCCACACCCCCGACACCCCAAAGTGTGGCCTTTTGGTTATGCCCACCTGGGCAAATGCTCACCAAAACCGCACATCATCGGGGGCGGGCCATCAGGTGGTTGCGCCCTCCCGCGCTCGCTGACTTGCCTTCCACTGACGGAAGCCCTCTTCGGTGTGGCCGCGTCGCCAATAACCACTGATCGATGCGTTGGCCGCTGGTACTCCGCGTTCCTTGCGGATATAGCCACGCAGGTTCTGCATCACCACTTCGGCTTCGCCGTGGATGAACACCTGAACCGAACCCGGCAGCCATTCGGCGGTCCGGACGGCCGCGACGATCGGGGCGTTGGCCCCGCCGAGGTCATCAGTGATGGCGTCGGAACTGACGCCACGGTGCAGCCAGACGATCTCGGCGGTGTCGGGGGCGATCAGATCGACTTCATCATCGGGTCCACCGACCTCGATGAACGCCTTCACCACGGTTCCGTCGGGCATGGCTTCGAGGGCCGCGGCGAGTGCGGGAAGTCCCGCCTCGTCGGAAGCCAACAAATGCCAGTCGACATCTGTCTTGGGCCGATAGCCGCTGCCGGGACCCTGAAATCGGATCTCCTCACCCGGTAGGGCCGCAGCCGCCCAGGGACCTGCGATGCCCTCGTCGCCGTGAACAACAAAATCCACCGCGATCTCACGGGCCGCGTTGTCGACCCGCCGGACTGTGTACGTACGCAGGATCGTCGGCTCATCACCGCGGAGCTTGGCCCGGATCCGTTGCAGACCGCGCGGTTTGGCGGCTGTCGCTTCCTCTTCCGGGAACATGAACTTGATGTACATGTCGGTGTCGTCGTTCGCCTGGAAGTCGTCGAAGCCGGGGCCCCCGAGATACACCCGTACCAGGTGGGGTGCGAGCTGTTCCGTCCGCTGAACCGTCATCGTATTTTGTCGCCTGGCCACGCGTGCGTCCTCTCGTCGATGGCGGCGGGCCGGCAGTCATTCGTCATGCCGGCTCCGGCCACCCGATCCACCGTACCCGAATATAGGTGACCCTAAGTCGCGCGCATCACAGCTGCGGCACCGATACCGTTGTCGAATGCCAACAATTTTGATCACCGGAGCGTCCCGTGGAATCGGCCGGGCCACATCCCTGCGGCTTGCGTTGTCGGGATGGGATGTGTTCGCCGGGGTGCGCGATCAGTCCGCAGGCGACGAGCTGAAGAGCGCGGTACCCGACCGGATCACCCCGGTCATCCTCGACATCACCGATGCAGAGCACGTTCGCGCTCTCGGGGATGTGCTGCCTGACAGTCTCGACGCCGTGGTCAACAATGCCGGGATCGTTGTCGGCGGACCGGTGGAGACCATTTCGGCGGAGCAGTTGCGTCATCAGCTCGAGGTGAACGTGGTCGGGCAGCTCGCGGTGACGCAGGCCGTGTTGCCGCGGCTGCGCACCTCGAAGGGCCGCGTGATCTTCGTGTCGTCGGTCAGCGGCCGGATCGCGACGCCGATGACGGGCGCATACAACGCATCCAAGTTCGCCCTCGAGGGAATGGCGGATGCCCTTCGAATCGAGTTGCGGCCGTGGAAGATTCCGGTTGTTCTGGTCGAGCCCGGCCAAACCGATACCGACATCTGGCGCGACGCCCAGTCCACACTCGACAACAGTCTCACCGAACTCAGCGACGCCCACCGGACGCTGTATGCCAAGCATATCGACGGATATCGCAAAACCATCGGAATGTCGCAGAAGGCTGCGGTACCCGCCGACGACGTGGCGGCCACTATCGAATCCGCGCTCACCGACAAACGCCCGCGAGCCCGATACGTGGTCGGTACAGCGAACAGAGTGCAGGCCCCACTGATCGGATTGCTGCCGACAAGGCTCACCGACATCATCATCGGAAAGGTCACCGGCGTTCCGCGCACCCCGTGAGCTCAGCCGGTCACCCACCACGCGCCAGGGTCCACCCGGATCCGTTGGTACGGAGCATCCCCCGGGCTTCGAGTACTGCGAGCGCAGACCGCACCTGACGCAGATCCAGCCCGCAGGCAAAGGAGATCTCACCGATCGTGAGAGTTCCTGTCGCCGGGACGGCGTCGTAGACCCGCAGCTGGTTCGGGTCGAGATTGTCGGTGCGACGTTCGCGCGGACCGGTTGTGGACCCGGCATTGCCTTCTCCGGGCTGCGCGAGTCGCAGGACGTCCTGCGAGTCGGTGACCAGCTGAGCAACGCCGTCGGCGATCATCCGATGGCAACCCACCGACGTCGCAGACGTGACCGGTCCGGGTACCGCACCGAGCGGTGTACCGAGCTTGCGCGCCCAGGCAGCGGTATTCGCCGCACCGCTGCGTTGCCCGGCCTCGACCACAACCACCGCCGCGGACAGCGCCGCCACAAGCCGGTTCCGCGTGAGGAATCGGTGTTTGGCGGCGTTGGTACCGGGCGGGTACTCGCTCACCACCAGCCCGGTGCGCGCAATCTCGGACAACAGCCTCGAATGCCCGGCGGGATAGTCACGGTCGATACCGCATGCCAGAACCGCCACCGTGATACCGCTGGAGGCAAGCACATTGCGATGTGCGACCCCGTCGATTCCATACGCGCCGCCGGAGACCACCGACCAGCTCTCGGCGACCAGACCATTCGCGATGTTTGCGGTGACGTGCTCGCCGTACCCCGACGCCGCGCGCGACCCCACGATCGCGATCGACCGGTCGATGGATTGGTCGAGTTGCCCGGGTCCACGCACCCACAAGGCCAGTGGTTCCCCGCCTTTGGCAGCTGTATCGGCCTTGCTCAACGCCAGCAACTGCCAGCCCGGCCACTCGGCGTCGTCAGGTGTCACCAACCGTCCACCGACGCGCGCTGCCGCGTCCAGGACCTCTGCTGCGGTGTTCACGCCGTACCGCGCCTCGGTCAGTTTCAGCACTGCGGCATGTTCGGAGGGAATCGCTCGGGTGGCTACGGCTTTGGCCGCAGCCGTGACTCCCACGTCGGCAATCAATGTCCGCAGCGCCGCGCTGGGCGGTTCGGCAACTGTCGCAAGGTATGCCCAGTCGCGCCGTTCGTATTCGTCGAGCAACTACTCCCCCTCAGTTGTATCCGCGGTCGCGGAACATCAGCGCCTGTGCCACATGGTCTTCCGACGGCTCCCCGACACCGGCCAGGTCAGCGAGTGTCCACGCCAATCTCAACGCCCGGTCCGCCCCGCGGGCCGTGATGCGGCCGTCTCGCAGGAACAGTTCGATCGGGCGGGTCGTACCCGGCGGTAGCCGGAAATGTCCGCGCCGCAGCACCGAACCCGGTACCTCCGAATTGGTCTGCCAGCCTTGGCCACTCCACCGTTCCCGGGCTGCGGACCGCGCGGCGATCACGCGCTGACGAACATCAGCACTCGATTCCGCGGCTCCCGCGGTCAATGCCGCGTTGCCCGGAGGATCCATCCGGACCCGGATGTCCACCCGGTCCATCAGCGGCCCGGACAACTTCCCCAGATATCGTCGGCGAGCAGTCGGCGAACACACGCAGTCCACATCGTTCGCGGGTGCGCAGGGACATGGGTTCGCCGCGAGCACCAGCTGAAATCGAGCCGGGAACCGCGCCACCCCATCACGACGGGCGACTCGAACCTCACCGTCTTCCAGTGGTGTCCGCAGCGTTTCGAGCACCTTCACTCCCAATTCCGCACACTCATCCAGGAACAAGACGCCACGATGTGCCCGGGACACCGCACCCGGTTTCGCCATCCCGGTGCCACCACCGATCATCGCCGTCACGGTTGTCGAATGATGGGGCGCAATGAACGGCGCCTCCGTCACCAGCGGATGATGTTCCGGCAAACCACCGGCAATCGAATGAATCGCCGTGACCTCCAACGCCTCCGACTCCCCCAGCGGCGGCAAGATTCCCGGCAACCGACGCGCCAGCATCGTCTTCCCGATCCCCGGCGGTCCCGTCAGCAACAGATGATGCGCGCCCGCAGCGGCAATCTCCATCGCGTACCGCGCCTCATCCTGACCGACGACGTCGGACAGATCCGGAGACACCGGCACCGGTGCCCGCTCGACCGCCTCGCACACCGTGTCCAAGACGGTCACCCCGCGCAACCACCCCAGCACCTCACGCAAGTGCGACGCCCCACCAACATCGATCCCGGACACCAACGCCGCCTCCGCGACATTCGCCAGCGGCACAACCACATACGCAAACCCCGCCTTACGCGCTGCGACCACTGCCGGCAACACACCCCGCACCGGCCGCAACCGCCCATCCAGCGCCAACTCCCCGATGAACACCGACTTCTCCAGCAACCGCGACGGTTTGTCGGTATTCGCAGCCAACACCGCAAGGGCAAGCCCGAGATCGAAAATCGAACCCGCCTTCGGCAACGTCGCCGGCGACAGCGCCAACGTGATCCGCCCCTCCGGCCACTTCTCGGCGCCGCCACCGGCCTCATCACCCGAACCCTTGCTCGCCGACGCGGTATTCGTGATCGCCGCCCGAACCCGGTCTTTGGCCTCTTTCAACGCCGCATCCCCCAAACCCACCAGGTGCACCCCCGGCAACCCCTGCCCGATCGACGCCTCGATCTCGACCACGATCCCCTCGACACCACTGATGGCCACCGACCGCACCCGACCCAGCTTCATCTCAGAAAACCCCACGCAGATGCGAAAATGTCGGCTGCTCCGACGAATTCAGCTGCACCGCAATCACATCAAAACGCACCACCGGCCACCGCCGATTCTGCTCACGCAACCACAACCCCGCCAGGCGACGCATCCGCTTGTACTTCTCGAACGACACCGCCTCGGCAACATCACCGAACAACGCGCCAGTCCGCGCCTTGACCTCCACGACCACCAACGCCACGCCATCTACAGCGATCACATCCAACTCGCCGTAGCGGCACCGCCAATTACGCTCCACCACAACCCAACCCGCGTCCTCCAGGAACCGAACAGCCAGGTCCTCCCCCAACTGACCGACCTCACGACGTGTCCGCTTCGCACCGCCCTGACCCGACTGTTCCCCCGACTGATTCATGAATCAACAATGACCGGAACCGCCCACACACCGGCAATAAAAACCACCCAGACGCTCCCACTGTGGATGAAAATCGGATCTGTGGATATCCGTTGGCCTGAGGCTGCCCACGAAACCCATCGACATCGGACACGGCGATACCGCGCTGGAGGTGTACGCGGACGGGGTGAAACTCGGTGAGCTCGGCGGGCCCTGAATCAGCGCGCCGCCGATCAGCCGGCCAAAGCCGACCTGAACAAGGGCCACGACTCGTGGAGATCGTCCTGCCAATAGGCCCAGCTGTGTGTGCCGGGTTCGGCGAGACCGACGGTGGCAGGAATTCCCAACTGCCGCAGGCGGTCCCGCATCCGAACCGTGCAGCGGTTCGTGGCGGCCTCGATCACGCCGCCAACCGCGACCTGGTCGGCGAGTTTGGCTATGCTTCCATTGATGCCCGGACCGTCCAAAACGTCGTACTCACCCGGCAGACCGGTACTGTTCGACAAATAGATGGCCTTGCCCCTGAGCCTTTCGGCATTCACGTACGGATCGTTGCGAACCCATTCCGGATCGGTCGGAGCCCCCCACATATTCACCGTGTCGCCGCCACCACGCCCCTCGACCGTGATCCGGACGAACGCCTGCCCCTCGGGGTCGCTGGTCATCGCACAACCGCTGTACGCACCAACGGCCTGGTAGAGGTCCGGTGCCCGCAGAACCAATTGGAACACCGAGGTACCTGCCATCGAAATCCCGGCGATCGCGTTGCGCCCATTGCCGTTGAACTCGGCATCCATCAGCGGGGGTAGTTCCTCGGTGAGAAATGTCGCCCACTTCTGCCTACCCAGGGTCGGATCGTCATTCCGCCAATCGGTGAAATAGCTGGCCGCGCCGCCCATCGGGACCACAACATTCACGTTCTTGCCGGCGAAGAACGTCCCGATGTCGGTCCGATCGAACCAACTGCTTCCCTCCTCACCGCCCGCAGCACCGTTGAGGAGATACATCGTCGCCGCCGGACGTGATCGATCCGCCGCAGGAAGCACCTTGACCGATATGTCCGAATACATTGCCGCAGAATGGACAACGACGTTGACCATTCCCTGTGGTCCATTCGCCGTGCTGACGATGCGTGAGCCATCCGACGGCCCCGGATCTTCATCCGACGGAATGTCCCTCGGCTCAGCATTTGCCGGCCCGACTGATACAAAAGACAGTCCGCACATAACCACGATCAGTGTCACAAGACGGAATCCCGCCATGTACGTTCTCCGGTGGACCGCGCTGCGAATCGGTCGACGAGGTATCACGAGATCCCCTCTACAACCGCCTGATTCCGCATGCCGCCGAGTAGAACACATCAAACCCACAGCAGGCCGGTGAATAGCCTTCTGAACTGCAAGTGAATCACTTCAGACGACAGTCCTAGATCGTCCGGTTTTACCGCTCAACCAAGTTCAGCCCTGCGCCACAACAGATCTCAGGGCGCAGTGGCCGATGGCGTTGCGGCGGCATCCTTCCCGGGTGGCCAACGCGCGCCGGCCTCCGTCGGGCCCGCACCGGCGAGGAACGTGGCAGGCTGGTGCCATGGCCGAACTACTGCTGGTCAGTCGATGGCTGGATGCAATCCCCGGATTCCTGACGCCCCGGACCGGACCGGGGGCGCGCATCGGTTTCGTGCCGACCGCATCGTCGATCTACGACGACCGCGCCTGGGTGGATTTCGACCGTGCCACCCTCCGTAGCCAAGGCTGGCAGACGGTGGAGCTCGACATCGAGACAATGCCGGCGGCGGATCTCAAAAATGCGCTGACCACTGTCGACGCCATATTCGTCTCGGGAGGTAACGTCTTCCATCTACTCGCTGCGATGCACCGCACCGGCTTCGCCGACATGCTCACCGAGCGAGTACACGCCGGGCTCCCGTACATCGGTGCGAGCGCGGGCGCCTGCGTCGTCGGCATCGACATCGAGCCGCTCGGCCTCCTCGACGACCCGAAAGAGGCGACCGGATTGCGATCGACGGCGGGTCTCGGCTGGATCGATGAGGTCATCGTGCCGCACGCCGACGGCATCGTGTCGGGTCGCACGGTCATCGAGGAGGTCGCCCGCCGCTATGGCAAACGATTCACGCTGCGTCTGCTCGCCGACGATCAGGCGTTGCTCGTCTCGGATGACTCCCGGTCGGTGATCTCTTCCTGAGCTCTCCGTTGCCCCGCAGCATGTCTCACAAACCGACGCCGTTCTGGAACCTCCGGACTAATCGCCCAGCACTCCGTCCTCGGGCAAGCGCAGATCCTGCTTCTCGAGTTCTTCGATATTGACGTCTTTGAAGGTGATCACCCGGACCTGCTTCACAAAGCGAGCCGGACGGTACATGTCCCACACCCAGGCATCGCTCATGCGGACTTCGAAGTAGACCTCTCCGTCGGCATTGCGGGGCACCATATCCACCGCATTGGCGAGATAGAATCGCCGCTCGGTCTCAACCACGTAGGTGAATTGACCGACGATGTCCTTGTATTCGCGGTACAGGGACAGTTCCATCTCGGTTTCATACTTCTCGAGATCCTCGGCGCTCATCTTGCAAGGGTATCGCGCCCATGGCCTGTGTCAGTGCACCGCTATAGAACTACCAGGGCACCGCACGACAATCATCAGGGCACGCGCACTCGCATCCTCACGTTGCGGTACGACATCCGATGCTGCTCAGAGGGTCCGTGCTGATCGAGACACTCCATATGCATCTGCGTGCTGTACCCCTTGTGCACCGCAAATCCATACCCGGGCAGCCGACGGTCCATGTCGACCATGATGCGGTCCCTGGTCACCTTGGCGACGATGCTTGCGGCAGCGATACATGCGGCTGCGCCGTCGCCACCGATGACCGGCAGGGACGGGGCGGTGAGTCCGGGCACCAGAAAACCGTCGCACAATACGTATCCGGGGGGCACGGTCAGTCCAGCCACGGCGCGGCGCATGCCCTCGATATTCGCTACGTGGATCCCGATTCGGTCGATCTCGTCGGCGTCGATGATCACCGCGGCCCACGCAAGCGCATGACGGGTGATCGATTTGTACAACTTCTCGCGGGTGCGTTCGCTCAACTTCTTCGAATCATCAAGTCCCGCGAGCGAAACCAGCTGGGTCGGCTTGAGGACGCAGGCGGCCACGACCAGTGGGCCCGCACAGGCACCTCTACCGGCTTCATCGACGCCGGCGACCGGACCGAGACCGCTGCGATTGAGAGCGGCCTCGAAGGTCCGTAGCCCGGCTGCTCGTCGTATCGCCACCCGAGGTGGCCATGTGGTTGCCACCGGCACCGCTAAGTCTGGGGGTTGACGGAATCGACGCCGCCGAAGCGGGACAACGGATAGATGATGAGGCGCACCTTGCCGCGGATGTCGTCGACGGGCACCATGCCGTGCAGCTCGTCGTCGATGTGGTACCGGGAGTCGGCGGAGTTGCCGCGGTTGTCGCCCATCACCCAGACCTGCCCTTCGGGCACGTCGAGGGGGCCGAAATCGGGGCCGTAGCAGGGATTGAGTTCGCCGTTGTTGTCGAGGAGCTCACCGGGTCGCATCGCCGCGTTCTTCTGCTGCATTGCCACATCGATGTAAGGCTCGACCAGTGGCTTGCCGTCGACCTTGACGCCGGTTCCGTCGGCGTTGTCGCATTCGACGCGCTGGCCGCCGACAGCGATCACACGCTTGACGAGATTGTTTTCATCCGGTGGGGCAAAACCGAACCACGACAATGCATTCTCCGCGCCACGGACCACGGTGTTCGACGACCGTGGGGATTGCCATCCCAGATCCCACGACGAGGTCGGGGCCTTGAAGACGACGACATCACCGGGATCGGGGTCACCGAAACGGTAGGCCAGCTTGTCGATCACGATGCGGTCGTTGGTGCACCCGGTGCACCCGGACAGTGTCGGTTGCATCGATTCCGAAGGAATCACGTACTGCCGTCCGACGAAGGTCTGCAGAACCCAGGTCAGTAAGAGCACACAGACGATGATGATGGCGGTTTCGCGGAGCAGTGAAGCCTTCTTTTTGGGCTTCTTGCCATCATCATCGTCGAGGCTGCGCCATGGGCGCGGTGAGTCTGCTGACTCGGACGGGATATCGCTGTCGGATTCGTTTCCGTACGGATTCGAACCGTCAGGAGTGCGGGGGGTGTCGACCACTCCGCAAGCCTAGTGTGTCAGCGCTTTTCTTTGATCTTTGCTGCCTTGCCGCGCAGGTCGCGCAGGTAGTACAGCTTCGCGCGACGGACGTCGCCGCGGGTCACGATCTCGACCTTGGCGAGGTTCGGGCTGTGGACCGGGAAGGTGCGCTCCACGCCGACACCGAACGACACCTTGCGAACCGTGAAGGTTTCGCGGACGCCACCACCCTGACGACGGATGACAACACCCTTGAAGACCTGAACGCGTTCTTTCGAGCCCTCGATCACCTTCACGTGAACGTTGAGGGTGTCACCCGGACGGAAGTCGGGGATGTCGTCGCGCAGGGACTTGTTGTCCAAGAAATCCAGAGTGTTCATACTGTCGGTTCCAATCCTGTTGGCGTGAGCAGAGGAACCTAGCGGCCTTTCGGCTCGACTGGTTCGTGCTCTGTTTCGTTTGGTCTCCGCGACAGATCAGGCGACATGGAAGTACCCGGCGTCTGACCGTCGATCGGCAACTGGTCAATTGTGCCAGACGGACCCCGCCCGTGAGAAATCGCCGCGGCCAGCACGAGCTCTGCAGACTCCCCCGGCGCCGGCGCGGCGTGGACCCTGGCATCGAGTTCCACCTCGGCTCCGGCCTTGGCATGTGCGACGTCCGGCTTCCCGGCCATCAGATCCTGCATGAAGATCTTGGCCCGGATGAGGGGCCGCCGGACGCGGCGTTCACGCTTGACCGCCGCGACCATCTTCTTCTCGCGCTGGGTGTAGCGCCACCGGGCCCAAGGTGATGTCGGGCGTGCCAACCGGATCGAACCCACGATCAGCAGCGGGAAGATGAACAACCCGATCAGCCCTGTCCAGATCTTGCCCTTGAGCAGCACGATGCCCGCGAGTACCGCGACCACGGCGAAAGAAATGACGAATCCGACCATTGACACGACATCACCGGTGTCGGGATCGTCGATCTCGAACGGGCGGAATCCCATCAGGATCAGGCCCATCACCGCCAACGCCACGAAGACCGCGTCGATGGACGCCCGGCCCTCTTCGGCCCAGTACACATCTCTCAGATAAAAGATCAGCGCGAACTCGTCGAGTACCAGCGCCGCCCCGATTCCGAAGAGGCCCGCAAAGATCGACAACACGGCCTGCGAACCGTTGATCGACATCGTGATGAGGCCCAGACCCGAGATCATCGTGAGCACGGTTCCGAACACCACGTGATGGATGTGCATGCCACCGGGCGTCACGTTGTTGAACCACCAGCTGACCTCCGCGCGGATCAGTCGAACACTGATCCGAATTCCGAGAAAGCCGAGAATGAAACCGATGTAAGCGACAAACAATGGCAGTCGACCGTCGTCGACAATGCTTTCCTGGAACCAGTGGTCCATTCGGAAAGATTAACCCTCTATGTGATCGCGAAGAACACTTGCAACCAAAACGGTCGAACCGGTCGCGGCGCTGGCTTCGCAGACGAGTTCCCGCAGGCCATCGCGTCCCCTGCCGGCAATGCCGAACTCCAGTGCCGCGACGGCGCGCGCCCGGCCGAACTCCGCCCGATACTCCGCAGTCCGGCCGGCGTGCCCAGCGGAAAAGGCGAGACCGTCGAGTCGTGCCCGCATCGATCCGATCGACAACCGGTGAGCGGGCCCGATCGGTCGATTCGCCCGCCAATCGGTCAGGACTGCAGTGATCACACCGTCGGTCGGAACCGCTGCGGCATCAAGCGCGGTGACGGTCAGCATGAGGCCGGCCCGGCTCAACTGTCCGGGTTCGACGCGTGCCACGAGGCCTGCGACACCTGAACCGAGTGCGTCGATCCGGTGCGCCGTCACTGCCCGGAATCCTGATCGTCACCGTCGCCGACGTCCAGATTCCGGGCGCCGCCCTCGGTGATCTCGGCAGCGACCTCCGGGGGTGGCGGTGTGGTGGCACAGACCGCCAGCGGCTCGATGTCACGATCAGCGAAGTAGCCCATGATGGCGAGTTCGGGTGCCCGCCCGTCGCCCACAACCATCTCGTGTGGTTCCAGCGCGGTACCCGGCCGGAGATATCCGCCCAGTTCGCTGGTCCCGACGACCACCACATGGCGACCGTCGCCCGCCACACCCAGTCCGACCGCCAGCCGGACCCACGGCGCCACCTCCGGTGGCTGGATCGCGGCCAGGTGTGCCGCTCGGGACCGCAGCATCGCCAGGTCTGCGTCGGAGATGTCCAGGTCTGGCCGATGGTCGGCACCACGCGCCCGCACCATCGCTCCGGCCAGCGCACCCGCCATGGCGCCGCCCATCGGCGCCATCATCGGCGTTCCACCGCCACCGGACTGAGAGGGACCATCGTCCGTCTCACTCTGCGTCTGCAGGTCGTCAGTGATGTCGCGGGTGCGCCGGTCCAGTTGTCCGGCGGCAGCTGCCATCACCCGGACCGCCGCGTCGTGTGCCCCCGCCAGCGTGGTCGTGTCGCCGGTCGCGGCCGCGACTACCTGCCCTGCCAAGAGGTCTCGGTCGGCCATCGCCGCCACGAGGGTGAGCCGTTGCTGCGTCTCTGCAACCGCATCACCGTAGGCACGCGTGGCACGGCCCTGGTGGGCGAGGCGGTCGCGCACGGTGGTCAGAGTGGTGTCGGCGATGCGTCGGGCCTGGTTGGCCATCGCATCGGCAGCGTGGCCGTCACCGGTATCGGCGATGTGGCGGGCCCTGTCGGAAAGGACGATCTGTAGGTCCGACAGTCGCTGGGCCAGCGCCGAGAACCGCTCGCCTGCCAGTTGAATACGTTCGGGATCCATTGTCGGCCATAGCTTTTCCAGCATCTCTGGAATCGGTTCACTCAACATGGGCGCTCCGGAGGTCGGCGGCACCGGCCTCATCAACCTCGCCGAACTCGGCGGCGGCGCGGGTGAGGTTGTCGGTGAAGGCAATAATCGAGTTCCGAACCGCGTGCAGCTCCGCCGCGGTCATCCCGGCGAACGCGGCCAGTGCCGTATTGAAGTCAGCTCCGGTGTGGTGGCCGGAGCAGTGGTGCCGAAGGTCGCCGATGATCGCGTCCACCTCGGCCAGCACCGCGTCGATCTCCCCGACAACCGGGGCGAGCCCGCGTCCCGCAGCGGCCAGCACAGCCCCGTCGACGAGCAGATCAGGGCCGGAGACATCGTCCATCACGCGCCTCCCCCGAGCGGTGCCTCATCGAGATCGCGGTACTGCGGTCCCGGATTTTGGACGATGTGCGCGGTCAACTGGTTCCGCTGCCCGGCGAGTTCCCTGTCGGCCCTCGTGACGAGTTCACAGATCAGCGCCGACAGCTGGTCGGCGCGGTAGCGGCGCATGGCCGGCGGCTCCAGGCGGAGGTCGATCAGGGCACCGCGAGCGTTGGTGACCACCGTGACCAGGCGATCTGTCGAGGTCACCTCGACGGTCATCGTCCGTAGTTGTTCTTCGACCTCACGCAGTTGCGCACGCTGCTCGTCGACCTCGTCGAGCACGGAATCCCATGCCCGCCTGCTCGCAGTTGTCCAGCCGGATTCGGCACTCATCGCCACCCCCCAATGGTGTGCCGAGATCCTAACCTGCGCCGGACTCCGTCGGGTCGGCCGCCAACAAATCCGGCGGCAGGAGATCAGGGCGGCGCGCGCGGGTGCGTTCGATCGACTGCTCGCGGCGCCAGCGTTCCTGTTTCGCGTGGTCACCGCCGAGAAGCACCGGCGGAACGTCCAGCCCTCGCCATGACGGCGGGCGGGTATAGCTCGGACCCTCGAGCAAGCCGTCGGAGAACGAGTCCTGCTGATGCGAGTTGGCGTTGCCCAGGACCCCGTCGATCAGGCGGACGGTGGCCTCGACCATGGCCAACACGGCAACCTCGCCGCCGATCAGCACAAAGTCGCCAATCGAAACCTCTTGGACCCGAACACGTTTGGCCGCATCATCGATGACTCGCTGGTCGATGCCCTCGTAGCGGCCGCAGGCGAAGACGATGTGATGTTCTTTGCTCCAGGCCTGCGCGGTCGCCTGGGTGAACGGAACGCCGGCGGGTGTCGGCACCACGAGGAGTGCGTCGTCCGGACAGACGTCGTCCAGGCAGGGACCCCACACAGTCGGCTTCATGACCATTCCGGGTCCGCCGCCGTAGGGCGAATCGTCGACGGCACGATGCACGTCATGGGTCCAGTCGCGCAGATTGTATGTGTCGACCGCGAGAATTCCTCGGTCAATGGCCTTGCCCAGCAAGGCCATTCGCATCGGTTCGAGATACTCTGGAAATATGGAGACGACGCCGATCCGAATGGCCGGCCCAGGCGTCGTCGACTGTTCGGACACGTCGGTCACTCCGGATCGAGCAGACCGTCGGGCGGATCGATCTCGATGAGGTCGCGGCCCACCGTGGGGACGATCGCCGCCACAAACGGAATCAGGATGTCGCGGCCATCGGCCGCCTTCACCGACAGCAGATCGCCGCCGGGCATGTGGACAACGTCGGTGAGGACACCGACCTCCTCGCCGGACACGGTCCGGACCGCTGCGCCCTGAAGCTCATGGTCGTAGAACTCGTCGGGGTCGTCGCCGGACGAAACGTCCGCCGAGTCGATCAGAAAGAGGGTGCCACGCATCTCGGTGGCGGTATCCCGGTCGGTGACCTCGGCCAGGGTCAGCAACAGCCGCCCGGAATGATTCCGGGCAGCCGTCACCGTGTAGTTGTTCTCGACAAACGTGTTCTTGCCGGTCGATTTGCGCCCACGAAGGACACGACCGACGGCAAACCGCTCGTCGGGTTCATCGGTCCGGACATCGACCACCAATTCGCCGCGGACGCCATGCGTCTTGGCAACGCGGCCGACAACCAGATCCATCTGTGTTTCGACCCGATCAGCGATCGGTGTCGACGATGTCGACACGCACACCCCGGCCACCGATACCGGTGACAAGCGTGCGCAACGCGGTGGCCGTGCGACCGTTACGGCCGATGACCTTACCCAGGTCTTCCGGGTTCACGTGAACTTCGACAAACCGTCCGCGCCGACCGGTGACGAGCTCAACGCGTACGTCATCCGGGTTGGCAACGATGCCGCGAACGAGATGTTCGACTGCGTCAGCGACAACGACACTCACTTGTCGGTTGCCTCAGAATCGGGGGCCTGCGCTGCAGCCTCTTCAGCAGGCGCGTCGGCCTTCTTGGCGGCCTTCTTCTTCGGGGTGGTCGCCTCGGCGGCCGGAGCGTTGTCGGCAGCGGCGAGCGCAGCGTTGAACAGGTCGAGCTTCGACGGCTTCGGCTCCGCGACACGCAGGGTGCCCTCGGTGCCCGGCAGGCCCTTGTGCTTCTGCCAGTCACCGGTGATCTTCAGGAGTGCGGCGACAGGCTCGGTCGGCTGTGCGCCAACTCCCAGCCAGTACTGCGCGCGCTCGGTGTCGATCTCGATCAGCGAAGGCTCTTCCTTGGGGTGGTACCGACCGATGGTCTCGATGGCCCGGCCGTTGCGGCGGGTACGCGAGTCGGCGACGACGATGCGGTACTGGGGATTGCGGATCTTGCCGAGGCGGGTGAGCTTGATCTTGACAGACACGAGTTACTTCCTTCTATGGTCACAGTGCAATTCGGCGACGTTCCGGAATTGGAACGCCCGGTTTTGCTGTTCATCTGGTGTGACCGCCGGTCGGCACGTGGCCGGGTCCGGCGAACCAGCTAGCCATTCTGCCAGAGTCGGACCCCTGAACTGAAATCACGCCGTCCCGACCCCTCCGGCCCCTCCGTCGAGCGGGCCGAACGGACCGCCGACCGTGCCCTTGTCGCTGTCGACCGTGCCGCAGTTGCACCAACATCGACATCGGTCGACACCTTGGGCACGCTGGGTGGTCGGTTCGGCACGCTGGGCGGTCGGTTCGGCACGGTCGGCGGTGGTCGGTTCGGCACGCTGGGCGGTCCGTTCGGCACGGTCGGCGGTGGTCGGTGCTGTCAGACGGTCGCGGCGGCGGTGGCGGCGACAGCCGACCGAATCTCTTCGGCGATGAGATCTGCGTTGATCTGAGCGCCCGCGAGCGCACCGGCGGCGGCTGCCCCCGAGACCTGAGCCATCAGATTGGTGATGTTGCCGGCCACCCATACTCCCGGCACCGTCGTCACGCCGTTCTCGTCGGCGGGGATGTGCTCCCCCACGCCCATCGGATGCTCCTGTGATTCGAGTCCGAGGTCGGCGAGGAATCCTGCTCGGGCAACAAAGCGTGGCATCACGGTCACCGCCTCGCGTTCCACAAATGTCCCGTCCGCGAGCCGGACACCGGTCAGCTTGTCGCCCGACGACTCCACTGCGGCCACCGCACCCTCCACGACGCGGATCCCGCGGGCCGCCAGCGACACGGCATCTTCGTCGGACAGCGTCAGGGCGTCGTTGAGGAAGAGCGTCACGTTCTCACTCAGCTGCCGGAACATCTGCGCCTGATGCACGGCCCAGGCATTTCTCGCGAGAACGCCGATCGCCTGGTCGCGCACTTCCCAGCCGTGGCAGTACGGGCAGTGCAGTAGATCTTTGCCCCAGCGTTCACGCAGGCCGGGGATGTCGGGTAGCTCATCGATCAACCCCGTGGTCAGCAGCAGACGACGCGCCTTGACAGTCCGTCCATCCGCAACAGCAATCACAAATCCGACGTCGACGGCACCCGAGATCGAAACGACCTCCGCGTCCACCAGATCGACACCGTATCGGCCGACCTCATCGCGACCGATGTCCAGGAGCTCGGCCGGTGGAGTTCCCTCGCGGGTGAGGTACCCGTGCACCCCGGCGGCCGGAGCGTTCCGCGGAGCCCCGGAGTCGATGACGAGAACCGATCGCCGGGACCTTCCCAGCATCAACCCTCCGCTCAGACCCGCAGCCCCGCCGCCGACCACCACCACGTCGTATTCGTTGTTCATGTCATCAGTCATGTCCCCCACCCTGAGCCCAGCCGAGAACTTCTGGCAAGAAAATTTGCCATCCCGGCAATTTTTGGCCAGACTCGGATCCCATGGACACCGAGTTGAATCAAGCCTTGAACGCGGTCGGACCACGCCTTCGCGCCTTGCGCCGCGATCGCGCGATCACCTTGTCCGACCTGTCCGCGACCACTGGCATCTCCGAGAGCACCCTGTCCCGACTCGAATCCGGTGGCCGCAAACCCACACTCGAGTTACTACTGCCGCTGGCCAAGGCATACGCGATACCCCTCGACGAACTCGTCGGCGCACCCCAGACCGGTGACCCGCGGATACATCTGCGGCCGATCAGCCGCCACGGCCGCACATTCATCCCGCTCTCCCGGCGTGCGGGGGGTGTCCAGGCCTTCAAACAGATCATGCCGCCACAGGACATCGCACACCCCGAACTCAAGACCCATGAGGGCTACGAGTGGCTGTATGTCCTGTCGGGACGGGTCCGGTTGATCCTCGGGGAACAGGATCTCGAATTGTTGCCGGGCGAGGTGGTCGAGTTCGACACTCATGTACCCCACTGGATCGGCGCCATCGGGCCTGAGCCGGCCGAGGTTCTCAACCTCTTCGGCGCACAGGGCGAACGCGTCCACGTCCGGGCGCGTACCTGAACCTGCTCAGATGATGTTCCCGCCGCAGACGATGGTCTCCGGTGCCCGCAAGGCAGTCAGGTCCTCGATCGGATCACCCGACAGCACAAGGACATCCGCGCGATCACCGTCGTCGAGTAGTCCGACGCCGAGCCAGTTCCGCGCGGAACCACAGGCCGCGTCGATCGCAGCACGTGCCCCCAGCCCGATGCCTGCCAGCGCCACCACCTCGTCGACAATGCGACCGTGTTCGACGAACCCGCCGGCATCGGTCCCGGCGTAGATGTCGACTCCGGCCGCAACGGCGTTGGCAAATGTTTCCGGGGCATCGGCGTAGAGCTTGCGCATGTGCTGCTGATAGGCCGGGAACCGGTCGGCTCCGTCGGCGATCGCCGGAAAGTTCTCCACCTGGATCATGGTGGGCACCAGGCCGATCCGCTGCTGCGCCATCACCGCGATGAGGTCGTCATTCAGGCCGGTGCCGTGTTCGATGCAGTCGATGCCGGCGCCGATGAGTCCATATAGTGCCTCGGTGCCGAAAACATGTGCGGTCACCTTCGCACCACGTTCGTGCGCAACGGAGATCGCTTCGCGCAGCACATCTTCCGGCCAGAGCGGGGCCAGATCCCCGGTGTCGCGGTCGATCCAGTCCCCCACGAGTTTGACCCAGCCGTCCCCGGCGCCGGTCTGCCTCGCCACCTCGGCCGGCAGATCAGTGACGTCGTCGAGGTCGACGCCGTAGTCGCGGATGTAGCGCTTGGGACGGGCGATGTGTTTGCCCGCCCGGATGAACTGCGGACACCGGGAGTCGGCGTCGAGTGGATGGGTGTCCAACGGCGATCCGACCTCACGGATGAGAGTCGCCCCGGCCCGGACATCGGCGTAGGCGAAAGCCCGGGCCTGCTCGATCGTCACACCGAGTCCCGGTGCGATGCCAACGTGATTGTGGGCGTCCACGAGACCCGGCATGATCCAGCCGCCGTCGGTGACTGTGACCGCACCCGGCACCGCCTCGTGGGTGATCACGCCACCGTCGACCCAGAACTCGATCGGCTCGCCGCTGCCGACGGCGCGACCACGAAAGTGCAACTGCGACGGCGTCATACGACTGCTTCCGGTTATTTCTTCTTCGGCCGCTGGAACTGACTCACGTCGATACCCTCGAGGCCCGGGGGTATCTGGTCGAGACCGGCAGGCATGTTCGACAGGTCCGGGAATCCGGCGGGCATCCCACCGGGCATTCCGCCGCCCGGCATGCCACCCGGGAAACCGCCCCTGATCTTCGGTGGCGTCGGCCCGCGAGCGCCCTTCTTGCCCTTCTTGCCACCCTTTTTGCGGTTCACCTTGCGGTTGCCGCCGGGCATGCCCATCCGTCCGGCCATCTGCGACATCATCTTCCGCGCGTCGAAGAAGCGGTCGACGAGCTGGTTGACGTCACTGACGGCGACACCCGAACCGTTCGCGATCCGGGCCCGGCGAGATCCGTTGATGATCTTCGGGTTATCGCGTTCGGCAGGTGTCATACCGCGAATGATGGCCTGCACCTTGTCGAGTTGTTTGTCATCGACCTGTGACAGCGCATCTTTCATCTGACCCGCACCCGGCAGCATGCCGAGCAGGTTCCCGATTGGACCCATCTTGCGGATCATCAGCATCTGCTCGAGGAAGTCCTCGAGCGTCAGTTCACCCTGGCTGATCTTGGTGGCCGCATCTTCGGCCTGCTGCACATCCCAGTGCTGCTCGGCCTGTTCGATGAGGCTGAGAACGTCGCCCATCCCGAGGATGCGACTCGACATCCGGTCGGGATGGAAGACGTCGAAGTCTTCGAGTTTCTCGCCCGAGGACGCGAACATGATCGGACGGCCGGTCATCTCCCGCACCGACAACGCGGCACCACCGCGGGCATCACCATCGAGTTTGGTGAGCACCACACCGGTGAAATCGACGCCGGCGGCAAACGCCTCGGCCGTGGCCACCGCGTCCTGACCGATCATGGCGTCGAGAACGAACAGCACCTCGTCCGGATTCACCGCATCGCGGATCCCGCGGGCCTGACGCATCAACTCTTCGTCGATACCGAGTCGACCGGCGGTATCGACGATCACTACGTCATGGAGCTTCGACGTGGCCTCGGCGACACCACCTCGGGCGACCTCGATCGGCTCGGCGAGGCTTTCGGCGCCGTCATGGCCGGAGACACCGAGTTCGCCGGTTCCGCCGATGCTCTGACCCGGATGGGGTGCATACACGGGGACACCGGCACGTTCACCGACGATCTGCAGCTGACTGACCGCGCCGGGCCGCTGGAGATCACAGGCCACGAGCATGGGCGTATGCCCCTGCTTCTTGAGCCAGGCCGCCAGCTTTCCGGCGAGTGTCGTCTTACCGGCACCCTGCAGACCCGCGAGCATGATCACGGTCGGCGGATTCTTGGCGAACTGGATCCGCCGAGTCTCGCCGCCGAGGATGCCGACGAGTTCCTCGTTGACGATCTTGACAACTTGCTGCGCCGGATTCAGCGCCCCGGACACCTCGGCGCCCTTGGCGCGTTGCTTGATCCGGCTGATGAATCCGCGGACAACGGGCAGCGCCACGTCCGCTTCGAGGAGCGCGAGACGTATCTCGCGACAGGTGCGATCGATGTCGGCATCGGACAGCTTGCCCTTGCCGCGCAGATCGGTCAGGACACCGGCCAACCGGCCTGAGAGGGAGTCGAACATGCCCCTAGCCTATCGGGACACCGGATTTACCGGGTTTGTCGTCATGCTCTCGGGGTGGCGCCGGTGGTGGCACCACGGCCAGAATCGCCCGTTCGAGCTGGTCACGGACCGATGAGCCATCCCCGGGCAACCGGATGCAGAACGAGTCGACCACCGATCCACCCAGCGTGGCGACCTTGGCCCAGGTGATGAAAGCACCGTGGTTTTCCAGAACCGCACTGACCCGGGCAAGCAGTCCCACCCGGTCTCCGGCGCGGAGTTCGAGGATGACGCTGCTGTCGTCGTATCCGTCGAACCAGATCACCCTCGGCGGTGCCTGTGCGAACAACGCGGGCACTGCCGGAGACACGCTGCCGTCCGGTGGCGCGGGCGGCGCGGTATCGCGTTCCTTGGCGTCGAGACGCGCGATCACGTCGATCCCGCCTTCGACTGCCTGGATCAGCTGCTGGCGCAGCAACCCCACCTCGCCGGGGTCACCGAAGATTGGTGACACCAGGAAGGTGTTGACCGCACTGCCGGCATGGCTTTGCACCACCGCACTGAGCAGACGCAGCCCCCGCAACGACAACACTCCGGCCATCCGGGACAACAAACCCGGCTGTTCCGGCGCGATCATGGTCACCGCGAAGGTGTGCGGGTTGTCCGTGTTCACCAGGTCGACGCTGATTCCACCGGCCTCGGCCAGCGCGATCAGTTCCGGTGTCAACGGATCGGGGGTGGAGAGCTCGCCGCCCTCCATCAACCGCAGGCAGCGCCTCACGAGTTCACCGATCAGTGAGGCCTTCCAATCGCCCCAGACACCCGGACCGGTGGCCAGCGAATCCGCTTCGGACAATGCCGCGAGAAGCTCCAGCAGGACCCGCGAGCCGCCGAGTGTGTCGACGACACTCTGCACCGTCGCCGGATCGTCGAGGTCGCGGCGGGTGGCCATCTCGGGTAACAGCAGGTGGTAGCGAACCATCATCGACAGGGTCGCCACGTCTTCGGGCCACAACCCGATCCGGTTGCCGACCTGGTTGGCGAGTTCGGCACCGACAACACTGTGATCGGCTCCGCGCCCCTTGCCCAGATCGTGGATCAGCGCGCCGAGCACCAACAGGTCGGGGCGTGACACCCGTGTCGTCAGAGCGCTTGCGTTGGCTGCGGTCTCGACAAGATGCCGGTCAACGGTCCACGTGTGCATGGCATCTCGGGGCGGCAGATCCCGCACCGCACCCCATTCGGGAATGAGCCGACCCCACAGGCCCGTTCGGTCCAGCGCCTCGATCGGGCCGAGCATGTGCTCACCGGAACCGAGCAGAACCAGCAGATCGCTGAGCGCGTCGGCCGGCCACGGTTCGCGTAGTTCTGGTGCGAAATCGGCCAGCCTGGCGAGCGTCGATGCCGCCATCGGGAGTCCGGTGCGCGCCGACGCGGCCGCGACCCGGAGGATGAGTCCGGGATCCTTGCTGGGGAACGCATTTCGCGCGAGTGCGACCTCACCCTGGTGTTCGACGACACCCTCGTCGAGCGGCCGGCGGATCGGCGATCGCCGCAACTTCGACAAACCCTTGCGCGGCAAGGAGTTCGACGAGGTACGCAAACCCACGTCGACGGCATAGCTGATTGTGCGGGCGCTGTCGCTGATCGTGCGTGCCAACTCGAATCGATCACCGATCCGGAGTGCGGCGCCGATCTCGTCGGCGTCCTGGGCCCGGAGCTGTTCCCTGGGCCGACCGGTGATCCGGTGCAGTTCGGTACGAACGTCCAGCAAACGGGTATATGCCTGGCGCAGACCACCACCGGGCGAATCCGGCCGCAGTGCGGCCATGCCATCGGTCAGCTGTGCAATTGCCAGTGCGTCGAGCATGTGCACATCGCGAAGCCCGCCGCGACCGAATTTCAGGTCGGGTTCGGCTCGGTGCGCGATGCTCCCGGTGCGCCGCCAGCGATCACGGGCCTGATCGACCAAGCCGGGAAAGCGAGACCGGATATCGGCGCGCCATTGCTGGCGAATACCGCCGATCAGCAGGCGAGACAAATCCTCGTCGCCGGCGATGTGCCTCGCCTCGAGAAGGCCCAGGGCCGCACTCATGTCGGACGCGGCGACCTGCAGGGCCTGCGACACCGTTCGGACGCTGTGGTCGAGTTTGATGTGCGCGTCCCACAGCGGGTACCAGATCTGGTCTGCGACCTCGGAGACGAGGGAGGGATCCATCTCGTCATGGAGCAGGATCAGATCGAGATCCGAGTGGGGCAACAACTCCTGGCGCCCGAGTCCACCGACAGCCACGATCGCGAAACCGCTACCCGGTTTGATGCCGATCTCGGCAGCCTTGGTGGTGAGCCAGAAGTCGTGCAGGTCAACGAGCACCCGGCGCAGGCCGGGCGCATCGATACGCTTACTGCCTTCGGCACGGGTGAGCAGCTGCTTGCGGGCGGTGACCAGGTCCGTCGCCGCAGCAGGAGTCGGGTGAGACGGCTGCGGTCCTGCATCCGAGGGTTCCTCGGACGCAGGACCGCGACCGCCATTGAGAAATGGCACCGTTTTACAGAGCTTCGCTGCCGCGTTCTCCGGTACGCACCCTGACAACGGCTTCCACCGGGGAGACCCAGACCTTGCCGTCACCGATCTTGCCGGTGCGTGCGGCTTCGACGATCACGTCGACAACCTTGTCCACTGCGGCGTCGTCGACGACGACCTCCACCCGGACCTTGGGAACGAAGTCGACCGAGTATTCCGCCCCGCGGTAGACCTCGGTGTGACCCTTCTGGCGTCCATAACCCTGGACCTCGCTGACGGTCATACCGACAACACCTGCTTGCTCCAGGCCGGCCTTGACATCTTCGAGCGTGAAAGGCTTCACGATCGCGGTAATGAGCTTCACTTAGATCATCCCTCCTTGGTCAGCGTGCTGCCGCCATGACCAAATTGCGTGCTTGAACCGCCCAATGATGCAAAATCGTACGCGGATTCAGCGTGTTGAGACTCATCGGCGCCACGTGCTTCACCTTCGGCGTCGATCTTGATGCCAATCGTGTACTTCAGTGCCAGCGCGATGACTGCGGTGATGATGCCCGAGTAGGCAAGCACTGCACCCGCTCCGACAACCTGCCGCCACAGCTGATCGACACCGCCACCGTAGAACAGTCCGTCCACGCCTGCCGGGGCTTCCGCAGTTGCGACAAAGCCGATGAGGATGGTTCCCAGCAAACCGCCGACGAGGTGGACACCCACGACGTCCAGCGAATCGTCGTAGCCGAACTTGTACTTGAGGCCGACGGCCAGTGCACAGAGCACACCGGCAACCGCGCCGATGAGGAGCGCTCCCCAGAAGTTCACCGAACTACATGACGGAGTGATGGCAACGAGACCGGCGACGATGCCCGATGCGGCGCCGAGGGTGGTCGCCCGGCCGTCGCGGATCCGCTCCACGACCAACCAGCAGAGCATGGCCACGGCGGTGGCGATCGTCGTGGTCAGAAAAGTGCTGGCCGCGGTGCCATTGGAGGCACCCGCCGAACCGGCGTTGAAGCCGTACCAGCCGAACCACAGCAGGCCGGCGCCGAGCATGACAAACGGAAGGTTGTGCGGACGCATCGGAGTCGACGGCCAGCCCTGACGCTTTCCGAGGATGATCGCGAGTACAAGTCCGGCGACACCGGCGTTGATGTGGACCGCGGTACCACCCGCGAAGTCGATTGCCTTGAGCTTGTTGGCAATCCAGCCGCCGCTGTCCCCGGTGTAACCGTCGAACGCGAACACCCAGTGCGCAACCGGGAAGTAGACGATGGTCGCCCAGATCGCGGTGAAGGCCGCCCAGGCGCTGAACCTCATGCGGTCGGCAACGGCACCCGAGATCAGCGCGACGGTGATGATCGCGAACATCAACTGGAAGGCGACGAACACGGCCAGCGGGATGGTTCCGAAGAGCGGGATATTGACGGCATCCGCGGCTTCGACGCCGTTCGTGGGATCAGCCTCGATCGCCGGTGAACCGCTGGCGCTGATGACACCATCCAGGGCGAAGTACTGGGAAGGATCGCCGATCACGCCTCCCTTGGAGTCACCGAAGGCGACCGAGAACCCGTAAAGAGCCCAGAGCACCGTGACGATGCCCATCGAGATGAAGCTCATCATGAGCATGTTCAAAACATTCTTCGCGCGGACCATGCCGCCGTAGAAGAATGCCAAACCTGGAGTCATCAGCAACACGAGCGCGGCGCTCGCTAACATCCAGGCGGTGTCACCTGTATCGGGCACACCCATAACGGGGTAATCCGCCACCTTCAGTCCTCCTCAGCTATCTGCCTGCAGCACACTGCCGCAGTTACGACCTGACGAGAAGGTTGCTTGTCGCATGTTTCGGTGATGGCTATGCCATGTTGCTGGCACGTTAACGGAACCGGAAGTCGTGTTTCGCCCAGGTATCGCCCCAGGTCGTGTGTCGAGCACATCGATCGACATCTACGCAAAAGTCGTCAAACGATAGTTCCGTGTCCTTGGTTCCGCGTCCCGCGGCGGTTTGATGTCCTACGGCCTATGGCGCAGCGGACAATTCCTCACCGCGGGAACGTCACCCGAGCAGTGCGTCGACAAATGCCTCGGGCTCGAAGGGTGCGAGATCGTCGGCGCCCTCGCCCAGACCCACGAGCTTGACCGGCACACCGAGTTCACGCTGAACGTGGAAGACGATCCCGCCCTTGGCCGTGCCGTCCAGCTTGGTCAGGACCACACCCGTGATCGACACGACCTCGGAGAACACCTTCGCCTGGGTCAAACCGTTCTGTCCCGTCGTCGCGTCGAGGACCAGCAGCACCTCGTCGACGGCTGCCCGCTTCTCGACGACTCGTTTGACCTTGCCGAGCTCGTCCATCAATCCGGTCTTGGTGTGCAAGCGTCCGGCGGTGTCGATCATCACCACATCGACGCCTTCGTCGATGCCGCGCGTCACCGCATCGAAGGCGACCGCGGCGGGGTCGGCGCCTTCTTTACCGCGGACGACCTCGGCGCCGACCCGCTCGGCCCACGTCTGCAGCTGATCGGCTGCCGCGGCGCGGAAGGTGTCAGCCGCACCGAGCAACACCCGGCGACCGTCGGCCACCAGGACGCGGGCAAGCTTGCCGGTGGTGGTCGTCTTGCCGGTGCCGTTGACGCCGACCACGAGCAGGACAGAAGGCTTGCCGGCGTGCGGCAATGCGCGGATGGAACGGTCCAGGTTCGGTTCCACCTGTGCGATCAATACCTTGCGGAGCAGCGCCCGGACCTCGGCCGCCGAGCGGACCGGCGCCTGCGCGAGTTCGGTCCGCAGCTGTTCGACCACGGCCATCGTCACCGACGTACCGAGGTCGGCCATCAGGAGCGTGTCCTCGATCTCTTCCCAGCTGTCCTCGTCCAGGTCGCCGGCACCGAGCAGTCCGAGCATGCTCTTGCCCAAAGCGTTCTGGGACCGCGCGAGCCGCCCGCGGAGCAGACCGAGCCGGCCCGCGGTCGGCGCGATCTCGTCGAGGACCGGTTCTGTGACCTCGGGCTCAGGCTCGACCACCGGCTCCGGTGCGAGCACTTCCGGCTCCAGAACCTCGGGCTCCAGAACCTCCGGGGATGCGGCCTCGGGCGCCGCGGGCTCGGCGATCACCTCGGGCTCGACGACCTCAGGAGCAACCGCCTCGGGCTCGGCAACTTCCGGCTCTGCGACCTCGGGTTCGACCACCGGGGTCTCGACAACCGGCGGTGCGACCACAGGCGGTTCGACAACCGGCGGCTCGGGCGCGAGCACTTCGCCGGGTGCGCTCGGCACATCCGGGGTGGGTGGTTCGGCGAGTGCGGTCCCCGATCCGCCCTGCGTGAACGAGAAACCCGAACCGGCCTGATAGCCACCCGATTTGTCGACCTGCCTGGTGCCATCGGATCCGGTGATCTGATCTGTGCTGTCGCGCAGCGAGATTCGACGGCGGCGCGACACCACCAATCCGGCGACCACCAGGGCCAACAGCAAAACGGCAACGACAACAACGATCGCGATTACGGCACCAGAGTTCACCGGCCCAGTCTGCCAGAGCAGATCCGGGCCGCACGCCCGGACACTGTCGGGGGAACATCCGCAACCGCGCCGATCACCAGCGTCCGGGCGTACGGTTATTGTCAGACCCTTCATCCATACTCGTTACGCCCTGACCACCACCAGGAGACGAACATGAGCATTTCGGTTGACCAGTCAGCTCTGACCACCAGATTCCTCGACACGCGCGGGCTCACCGACCGTCTCACCGCCGCATTGTCACCCGAAGACCAGACACCTCAGTCGATGCCGGACGCCAGTCCCACCAAATGGCATCGCGCGCACGTCAGCTGGTTCTTCGAGGAGTTCATCCTTCGTGATCTGCCCGGGTACACGGTCTACGACGAGTCGTTCCGCTATCTGTTCAACAGCTATTACGAGTCGGTCGGCGCCCGTCATCCGCGGCCGCAGCGAGGCCTGATCACCCGGCCCGGCGTCGAGGAGATCACCCGCTACCGCGAGTACATCGACGCCGCCCTGGCGCAGGCCCTCACCGAAGGCCGACTCGATGAGACCGCGATGGGGCTGGTCGAGCTCGGCTGCCACCACGAACAGCAGCATCAGGAACTGGTGTTGATGGACATCAAGCATCTGCTCTCGATCCATCCCTTCGGACCCGTCTATGTCGAGCGGGCGCCAGAGTCCCGTGAATTCTCCGGCTCGCCGATGTCAGCTCCCGCATTGCGCTGGCAGGTGATGCCGGGTGGCCTGGTGGAGATCGGCGCCGACGGCCCCGGATTCAGCTACGACAACGAGGGCCCGCGTCACACCGTTTATCTCCAGGAATACGAGATCGCCAACCGGCAGGTCACCAACGGCGAATGGCTCGAGTTCATGGCCGACGACGGTTACCGCCGCAGCGAGTTCTGGCTGTCCGACGGCTGGGCCACCGTCCAGGAGACCGGATGGGACGCACCGGGTTACTGGAGCCACGACGACGGCACCTGGACCACGTTCACACTGTCCGGTCGCCGTCCGATCGTCGCCGACGAGCCCGTGGTCCACGTCTCGTTCTACGAAGCCGATGCCTACGCGCGATGGGCCGGCGCGCGCCTACCCACAGAGTTCGAGTGGGAGAACGCCGCAGCAGTGACCGGCGGGCGCCGCGGTGGCTTGCTCGATCCGCTGCGATGTCACCCGTCGATCGCCTCGGAGGCGATGGTCGGCGACGTGTGGGAGTGGACGTCGAGTGCCTATCTCCCCTATCCGGGTTTTGTCCCGGCCAACGGTGCCGTGGGCGAGTACAACGGCAAGTTCATGAGCGACCAGCACGTCTTGCGCGGCGCCAGCGCTCTGACGCCGCCCGGGCACGAACGGATCACCTACCGCAATTTCTTCCCGGCACCGTCGCGATGGGTATTCAGCGGCCTGCGGCTGGCCCGATGACGACATCGCAGTCGGATGCGTCCGTGAACCCCGAACTCGTCGCCGACGCGGTCGTCGGCCTCTGGCAGGATCCGCCGGTGCTACCGGCCAAGTGGCTGTACGACAAACGCGGCAGCGAGTTGTTCGACGAGATCACGCGCCTGCCGGAGTACTACCCCACCCGCCGGGAGACCGAGATCTTGCGGGGTCACAGCGGTGATATCGCGCGGCACTCCGGTGCCCGCACCATGATCGAACTCGGCTCCGGAACGTCGGAGAAGACCCGGTTGCTGCTGCAGGCATTCAGCGATCGCGGTGGCGACTTCACATACGTGCCCCTCGATGTGAGCGTCGAGATGCTCACCTCGGCCGCCGAACAGCTGGCCGCGGAATTCCCGGCGATCACGGTCGAACCCCTCCACGCCGACTTCGGTGATCCCGCCCTGTCGCTGGCTCACCACCGCGGCCCCCGGATGGCGATCTTCCTGGGTGGCACGATCGGCAACCTCGACACCGGTGAGCGCGCCGACTTCTTCCGCCGGATCACCGGAGCCCTGCGTCCCGGAGACTTCTTCCTGCTCGGCGCCGACCTGATCAAGGATTCCGGCCGTCTCATCGCCGCCTACAACGATCGCGCAGGCGTGACCGCCGATTTCAACCGCAACGTGATCGAGGTGTTGCGCACCGGCCTGGCAGCCCGAGGCCTCTACGCGGACGACTTCGATCACATCGCGAGATGGAACCCCGCCGAACACCGGATCGAGATGTGGCTCCGCGCCCGTCGCAACGTCTTCGCGGAGTTCGGGACCATCGAGCGGAGCTGGACACTACCCAAGGGTGCCGAGATCCTCACCGAGATCAGCACCAAGTTCGACCTCGACACGCTGCACGACGAGCTGGCGGTCGCAGGCCTTCACCGGCACCACACCTGGACCGATCAGGCCGGAGATTTTGCGGTGCTGCTCAGTCAGGTAGCGGGCTGACCCGCCCCGGCGGGCGGCGCACCCACATCTTGCCCACGCATCCGCTGCGAGATCACCGTGGTGATGCCGTCGCCCTGCATGCTGACGCCATAAAGCGCGTCGGCGACTTCCATGGTCGGCTTCTGGTGAGTGATGACGATCAGCTGTGACTTCTCACGCAGCTGCTCGAACAAGGTGATGAGCCGGCGCAGGTTGGTGTCGTCGAGCGCTGCCTCGACCTCGTCCATCACGTAGAAGGGTGAGGGGCGGGCCCGGAAGATGGCCACCAGCATGGCAACAGCGGTCAGTGACTTCTCGCCGCCGGACAACAGCGACAAACGTTTGACCTTCTTGCCGGGTGGACGTGCCTCCACATCGATGCCGGTGGTGAGCATGTCCGACGGATCGGTGAGCACGAGGCGGCCCTCGCCACCGGGGAACAGTGTCTTGAACACTTCGACGAACTCGCGCTCGACGTCTGCGTAGGCCTCGGTGAAGACCTGCAGGATCCGGTTGTCGACATCCTGCACCACGTCGAGCAGGTCATGCCGGGCCTTCTTAACGTCTTCGAGTTGCGTGGACAGGAAGTTGTAGCGCTCCTCGAGTGCGGCAAACTCTTCCAGCGCAAGAGGATTCACCTTGCCGAGGGTGTTCAGATCTTTTTGCGCCTTCTTGGCGCGGGCCTGCTGTGTGGCACGGTCGTAGGGCATCGGCGCCGGTGCGACCACCGTCTCGCCGCGCTCCTTGGCCTGGTTGTATTCGGCGATCTCCAGTTCCGTTGGCGGCAAAGCGATGTCGGGGCCGTACTCGGCGATGAGGTCGTCGGGGCTGATCGCGAAGTCGTTCATGATCTGCTCTTCGAGCTGCTCGATCCGCAGTGAGACCTGCGCCTTGGCAACCTCATCACGGTGCACCGCGTCCTTCAGCGACGTGAGTTGCGCACCAACCTCGGCGGCCGCCTTCCTGGCCACGTCGAGATGTTCGGTCCGGGTCGCACGCTCGCGCTCGAGTTCATCGCGATAGGACTGTGCCTGTGCCACAGCGATTTCCAGTCGCGCTGCAATCAGCTTCCCGGATTCCAGGACAACCTCGGCAACCTCGGCCGCATGGGCGCGTGCCTTGTTCTGGCGTTCCGCACGTTCCCGTGCCTCCCGCTCGGCGCGCGCTGCGCGGCGCAGCGAATCGGCCTTTCCGCGGACCGAGGCCAAACGCTCTTCCGAACTCCGCAGAACCAGCCGGGCCTCCATCTCGACGGCCCTGGCCTCGGTGACCGCGGCCGCCGCCGCGTCTCGTTCGCCGTCAGGCAGGTCACCCCCACCGTCGGGGTCGGAGCTCTCGTCGCGGGCCAGGTGCAACCGCTCTTCGGCTGCGGCGAGTGTCGAGATCGCCTCGGTGCGACTGTCCTCGACGCGGGCGCGTTGCGATGCCAGCCGTGCCGATTCTTCTTGCGCCGCACGGGCGGCCTGGCCCAGGCGGGCGAGTTGTTCGTAGATCGCCCCGAGCTGTGCGTCCGATTCGTGCAGCGCGGCGAGTGCCTGTTCCGCGGTGTCGCGGCAGTCGGACTGTTGCGCCAATGCTCCGGACAGGGCGGCCATCAGCTCTTCGCTTCGACGCCCCGCCTGCACCAGATCACTTTGAGCGGTGTCGATTGCCGATTGGACCTCGATGGTCGACGGCCGTGCACCGGTGCCGCCACTGCGCCAGCCGGCGCCGATCAGGTCGCCGTCGAGCGTCACGATCCGCAACGAACCAAGGTGCGGTACAACCTGTTTCGCGTCGGCGACAACAATCTCGGCGGTGTCGACCGTGTCGGCGACAACGGTATATCCCAACAAGAGTTCGATTGCGCCGTGCAGTGATTCGGGGACCGAGACCACGTCGAGCGCCCATCGCGCACCGGTAGGCAGGACCGCGGTGCCCCGGCCGGCCGCCTCGACACCACCGATGAGCACCGACGCCCGGCCACCCTCGTTCTCCCGCAGCGCCGACAGTGACGCACGGGCCGTGGGTAGGTCGGCGGTGGCAACGGCATCGGCGGCCGGTCCCAGCGCTGCCGCTATGGCCGGTTCGTAACCCTCCTCGATGCGCAGCAATGACGACATCGGTCCCAGCAATTCGGACGAGCGGTGCTCCAGCAACCAGGCGCCACCGTCCTTGCGCTCCAGACCGACCGCCAGGGCATCGATCCGGGCTTTGAGAGACGTGACCTGTTGTTCGGCCGCACGTTCGGCGGCCTGCAGTTCTGCAACCCGCTCGTTCGCCTGATTGAGCGCGGCGACACTGCGCTCATGATGTTCGTCGAGCCCGAGCTCGGAGGCATCGAGTTCGGAGACGGTTGCCGATGCGGCGTCGAACTCCTCGCCGGCCGCCTCGGCACGGGCTGCCGCATTCTCGATCGCGGCACCGAGCCGGGCCGTTTCCGCGTCGATCGTCTCGACCTTGGTGCGGAGATTGTCGACCTGTCCTTCGAGTCGCGCCAGACCCTCACGCCGGTCGGCCACTGCCCGGACCGCGGCCATATGCGCACGTTGGGCCGCCGCGGCCTCTTCCTCGAGTTCGGCGAGGGCTTCCTTGGCCCCGTCGAGCTGCATGCCGGCCTCTTCGACGCTGTCGGTGAGGGCGGCCTCCTCGGCGGCCGCGGCATCTGCCTGACGATCGAGTTGATCGGGATCGCGACCGGAATCGGCCCGAACCGGTTCGGCCAGGTATCGGCTGCGCTCGGAGGCGATCCGGCAGGTCGCCCCGACCCGCTCGGTCAGCGCTGACAGCGCAAACCACGCCTGACCGGCCTCCGTGGCCGCCGGAACGATCTGCGCCAGCGACTTCTCGTTGTCATCGACCTGGGTCGAGAGCTCATCGAGCTGTTCGGCCAGCTCATCCTGCTGCCGGCGGAGTTCGGTTTCACTGGTCTGTTGCTCGGCGAGTTCGCTGCGCCGGATCACCAGGTCGTCGGCTGCGAGCCGGAGCCGGGCGTCGCGGAGGTCGGCCTGGACCGTCTGGGCACGACGGGCGATCTCGGCCTGCCGGCCCAGCGGTTTGAGCTGGCGTCGCAACTCGGAGGTCAGGTCGCCCAGGCGCGACAGGTTCGACTGCATCGCGTCGAGCTTGCGAACAGCCTTTTCTTTGCGTTTACGGTGTTTGAGGACACCGGCCGCCTCTTCGATGAAGGCGCGACGTTCTTCCGGGCGCGATTCGAGGATCGCGGCGAGGCGTCCCTGCCCGACGATGACGTGCATCTCGCGGCCGATGCCGGAGTCACTGAGCAATTCCTGGACGTCCATCAACCGGCAGGAACTGCCGTTGATCTCGTATTCACCGGCGCCGTCACGGAACATCCGGCGTGTCACCGACACCTCGGAATAGTCGATGGGCAGGGCACCGTCGGAGTTGTCGATCGTCAGTGTCACCTCGGCCCGGCCCAGGGCGGCGCGCCCCGAGGTACCGGCAAATATGACGTCTTCCATCTTTCCGCCACGCAACGCTTTGGCGCCCTGCTCACCCATCACCCAGGTCAGGGCATCGACCACGTTTGATTTGCCGGACCCGTTGGGACCGACCACGCAGGTGATACCTGGTTCGAAACGCAGGGTGGTTGCCGACGCGAAGGACTTGAATCCCTTCAGTGTCAGGCTCTTGAGGTGCACAGCGCTTCAGAGTACCTTCAGCGCTCGACAAATCCGGTGAGGTCGCCCCGTGGAGGTTCCCAATCGGTGACCACTGTGTCGACCTGGCCGGGGCTCTTGCCTGCGTCGATCTGGTCGAGGAGCGCCTGACATGCAGCCCGTTCCCCTTCCGCGGTGATCAGGACGCGACCGTCACGCTGGTTGGCGGCGGACCCCACAAGACCCAGTTCGAGTGCCCGGGCCCTGGTCCACCACCGGAATCCGACACCCTGCACGTACCCGTGAACCCAGGCACGCATCCGGACCACGTCGGATCCGGTTGCCTCCCGCAGCCCCTGGTCCGTCATGACCTACTCCGTCTCGATGGACAAACCGACCTTGGTGCCCGCCTTCAGGGTGCGGCCGACGGTGCACACGGCATCGACGGCCCGCTCGACCACCACGAGCAACCGCTGGGCTGCTTCGGGATCGAGTTCGGACAGGTCGACCTCGAGAACCTCGTTGAGTTGCGGATAAAGCTCGTTTTCGCGGTCCGCAGCGCCACTCACCTTGATCGTGGCGTCGTAGTCATCGCCGAGGCGACGGGAAAGTGGCCTGTCGGAACTCATTCCGGTACAGGCCGCCAACGCGATCTTCAGCAGTTCACCCGGCGTGAACACGCCCTCGACGTCCTCCGAGCCGATCAGAACTTCGGCACCGCGGCTGCTCTGGCCGGTGTACCGACGGGTTCCGGTGCGCTCCACCCACAACTCGGTGGTCGCGGGCGCGGCAGACTGACTTTGTTCGGTTACGGTCATGCCGATATTTAACACCCGCCGGTGAGCCACAATTCCACGGGCGGGTCGCCCACAATTGCGCGGGCGGGTCGCCCAGAATTGCAGCACCGCGGATTCACCAACGATCGATGTGCAAGACGTTCTCGAGCGGTTCACGCGGTGCCGGCTTGAACGTCTCGCCGGTGAAGTAGGCCGTCGGAATCAATGCGCCCTGGTGGTACCCGGCCGGGATCCCCAGCAAGTCGGCGATCTCGGCCTCGCGCTGCAAATGCAGTGTGGTCCAGGCAGTTCCGAGGCCGCGGGCCCGCGCTGCCAGCGCAAAACTCCACACCGCCGGCAACAATGATCCCCACAGTCCCGCCTGATTACCGGCCGGCAGGGTATTTCCGGCCTTGATGCAGGGAATCAGCAGGACCGGCGCTTCCCCCATATGCTCTCCGAGCCACGCAACACTGCCGCCGATCCGCTGTTGCACAGGTGCCCGGTCGGGGTCGTCGGCAAAGAGTTTGGCCGCAGACTGATTCGAGGCGAGGTAGTCGTCCACGAGTTCGCCGTAGATGCGTCCGAGGGTGGCCCGGATCTCCGGATCGGTGATCACCAGCCACTGCCATCCCTGACGGTTCGAACCCGAGGGAGCCTGCAGCGCGACCTCCAGACATTCCTTGATCACGTCCAGGGGGACGGGCCGGGTCATGTCGAGGCGTTTCCGCACGGTCCTGGTGGTGGTGAGCAATTCGTCCGGTGTCAGGTCGAGGGTCATGACACCGATCATGCCGTCCCACGGTCTCGCGCCAGAACACCACACCCCCCCCCCGCGAGCGGGCACACACCCCCGCCGAACGGGCCGATATCACCACCGAGCGGGCCTTTCTCACCCGGTGGAGCGGCAACTTTGGCTCGCTCGACGGTCGTAAGGGCACGGTCGATGGTGTGGGCGGCAGCTAACCGCGGGGGCGGATCTGACAGCGTGGGCAACTGAACGAGCTGCGGTTCATGAATTGTTCGCGACGCATGATTGCGCCACAGCGACGGCAGGGTTCACCTTCGCGGCCATAGGCGTTCAGCGAACGTTCGAAGTAGCCGGACTGACCGTTGACGTTGACGTACAACGCATCAAATGACGTCCCGCCCTGCTCGAGTGCCTGAGCCATCACCTCGGCGGCATTGTCCAGCACCGAGCGCAAAGCCTTGGCGGTGAGCTTGTCCGTCAGTCGCAGGCCGTGAACTCTGCTGCGCCACAGCGCTTCATCGGCATAGATGTTGCCGATACCCGAAACGACCGTCTGATCGAGTATCGCCCGTTTGATCTCGGTGTGTTTACGTTTGAGAACCCGGACCACGGCATCCGGATCATATTCCGGTGCAAAGGGATCCGGCGCGATGTGCGCGATCGAGGCGGGTCCCAGATCACCGATGGTCGGGGATGCGACGAGATCGTCGACCATCCAGCCGCCGAATGTGCGTTGGTCGACGAAACGCAGCTCGGTTCCGTCGTCGAGTGTCACCCGGATCCGCAGGTGGATTTCGTCGTCGGCCCCCGCCTGCTGAACCAGCATCTGTCCACTCATCCCGAGGTGGACGACAATCGCCAGTGGATCGGCTCCGCCGAGTGGATCAGCTTCCAGCCAAAGGTATTTGCCGCGCCGGCGGGCGTCGGTGACCGTCGCGCCGGCGAGCAGTCCGATCAGGTCGAGCGCGCCCCCGAGATGCCGGCGGACCGCCCGCGGGTGCAAGACCTCGACCGCCGTGATCCGGCGACCGACAACATGATCGGCCAGGCCGCGGCGTACCACCTCGACCTCGGGCAGTTCAGGCATCGTCTCCAGTCCCGGAGATCGCCTTCCAGGCAGTCGATGCGGCCAGTTGTTCGGCCTCTTTCTTGGTCTTTCCGACTCCGGAACCCATCGCGTCGCCGCCGACCAGAACCGTCGCGGTGAACTCTTTGCAGTGATCCGGTCCGGTGGAGGTGATCTGGTAAGCCGGTACGCCCAGGCCCTTTTCGGCCGTGAGCTCCTGCAGGGACGTCTTCCAGTCGAGGCCGGCGCCGAGCGCTGCCGACCGGCTCAGAGCGGACGAGAAGAGCGCCAGAACCGTGGTGCGGGCGGTTTCGAGGCCGAGTTCGAGGTGGACGGCACCGATCAGCGCTTCCATGCCATCGGCCAGGATGCTCGCCTTGTCGCGGCCACCGGTCATCTCTTCGCCTTTTCCGAGACGAAGGTGCGCGCCCAGGCCACCGGGGCCCAGACCGCGGGCGACGTCGGCCAGTGCGTGCATGTTGACCACACTCGCGCGGATCTTGGCGAGTTCGCCTTCCGCGCGATCGGGATGGGTGCGGTAAAGGTGCTCTGTGACAACAACACCGAGCACCGAGTCTCCGAGGAACTCGAGGCGCTCATTGGTGGGGAGCCGGCCGTGTTCGTACGCGTAGGAACGATGCGTCAGGGCCAGTTCCAACATCTCGTCGGACAACACCACATTGATGGCGGCCAGCAGATCACCGTGATCAGTCTGAGCATTCACACCGGATCCGACGGTCTCTGTCACGGTTTCGACTCTGGTTCCTCGGCAAACTTCGATGCCAGGCCGGCCCACCGCGGGTCGATCTTGTCGTGGTGGTGACCGGCTTCGGCCACCGCAAGCCGCACACCGCATTCGGGGCACAGGCCCTGGCAGTCGTCGCGGCACAACGGCGTATGCGGCAGATCGAGTGCAACCGCGTCGATGATCGCCTGTTCCAGATCGATCTTGTCGTCGACGATGCGATGCATCTCGTCGGCGTCGGTCGTCTCGTCGGTCGCGCTGTCCGGGTAGGCGAACAGCTCGGTCAGGTAGACGCTCGCGGTACCCGACACGGGCTCCAGGCAACGGACACATTGACCTTCGGTCTCGCCGCTCACACAGCCGGTGACCAGAACACCTTCGGAGACGGCCTCCAATCGGAGGTCGAGATCCACGTCACTGCCCGCCGGAATGGCGATCATGTCCAGACCGATCCGGGGCCCATCGGTGATCGCCCGATGAACCTCCTTCATAGAACCGGCTCGCCTACCCAGACTGCGGATGTCCAGGGTGAACGGGCCGTCTACGGGACGATTCTGACGTGTTGAACTGCCTTCGCGCTGTGACACAAGCAACCACGATACGCCCCGGAGCACCCCATTCGACAATCACGACGCGGGCCCGGATCCACGTCCGGTCCGTGGGGTGCTTCAGACAGCCATCCCGGTACCGAAGTCGGCCCGACGGACATGCTCGGCGTAGTCATGCACGCCGGCACCCGTGCGCAGTTGCTGGCGACCACGATTGACCGAACGGATGGTGCCGGTCAGCAATTCCTCGAACCCGGCGAGCTTGTTGTCGACGTAGACGTCACATTCGCCGCGCAGACGGTCGGACTCGGCATGCGCCGCGTCGATGATCCGCTCGGACTCGGAGCGCGCGGCCTGGACAACCTCGGTCTCCGACACCAGTCGCTGCTGTTCGGCAATACCTTCGGCAACCGAACGTTCGTAGTTGGCGTTGCCGGATTCGATCATCCGCTCCGCTTCGGAATGCGCACGTCCGGTCACCGATTCGTACTCCCGGCTCGCGGTGGCGGCCAAACGTTCTGCCTCGGCGGTCGCGTCGGCCAGCAGTTGGCCGGAGTGCGACTGCGCTTCGGCAACCATGCGGTCGGCGTGAGATTTCGCCTCGGCCAGGATCCGGTCGGCCTCCGCGCGGGCATGGGCCAGCGACGAATCCGCTTCCGCGGTGGCCTCCCCGACCATGGTGTCTGCGTGCAGACGCGCATCTCCCAGCAGTTTGTCGCGCTGGTCGAGCACATCCTGCGCGTCGTCCAGGTCGCCGGGGATCGCGTCCTTGACGTCGTCCAGCAGTTCCAACACGTCGCCCCGAGGAACAACGCAACCCGCAGTCATCGGAACACTGCGTGCTTCTTCGACGATCGCACCCAACTCGTCCAGCGCTTCGAATACCCGGTACACAGCTACCTCACTCCTCGCCGCAAACCCTGATGGTCGTGCCCGGTTGGCACGTGCTCATCGTGTTGCGATCTGTGGTTGGTGTTATTTCTGTGACTAGTGTGCCCAATGTTGCGGCTGTGACGACGCAACCCAGGCCGGTGTGTCGAGTTCTACGGTAGGCCGATTTCCAGGCCGAAACCTGGGTAGACAGCAAAAAGGGTTACGGAACCGGCCGCTCAGCGGCCCGATGACAGCTTCGCAAGTAGCTGTTCGTGCACTACGGATGGCAAAAAGTCGCCAACGGGTCCCCCGAGTTTCGCGACTTCCTTCACCAGAGAACTCGACACATGCGCCAGACGGGGGTCGGTGAGCATGAATATCGTCTCGACACCGGTGAGGTCACGGTTCATCTGCGCCATCGGCAGTTCGTATTCGAAGTCCGTCGAACCTCGCAGGCCCTTCACGATGGTGTCGAACCCCTGGTCACGCACGTAGTCGACCAGCAGGCCCTGCCAGCTGTCGATTCGGACGTTCGGCAGGTGCGCGGTCACTTTGCGCAGAAGTTCGAGACGTTCATCAACGGTGAACATCCCCTGCTTGTTGGGGTTGATCGTCACAGTGATGACCAACTCGTCGAATCGGGACGCGGCACGCTCGAAGACATAAAGATGCCCCGACGTGACCGGGTCGAACGATCCTGGGCAAACGGCTCCGGACATGAGAGCAAGTTATCAGCAGCCGACGTCAGACTGTTCAGCCGAGTTCGGCCATTTCGACCCGCGTCTCGCCGTACTTGCGGATCTCCGGCTCCCCGAAAGCGTCCGGCCACCCGGTGGCGGCGCTGCGCACCGACCGCTCGAGTACCACCATCCCTCCCGGGGCCAACGCTCCGCCGGACAACAACGTGAGCATCTCGTCGACCTGTTCGCCGGGCAGGTCATAGGGAGGATCGGCAAACACGAGGTCGGCCACCGGAGCACCTCCGCGTAAGTAGTCGGCGACACGACGGCGCACGAGCCGCGCGCCGGACAGTCCCGACGACGTGATGTTGCCGCCGATGACCTTCGCAGCCTTGGCGTCGGATTCGACGAGGATCGCCGACCCGGCCCCGCGCGAGAGTGCCTCGAGGCCCAGAGCACCCGATCCGGCGAACAGATCGAAAACCACCAGTCCGGAGAAGTCGATCCGATTGGTCAAGATGTTGAAGACCGACTCACGTACCTGATCCGTTGTCGGACGGGTGCCGGCGGCCGGGACTGCCAGACGTCGGCCGCGGGCAGAGCCGGCGATGATGCGGGTCATGGGCCTCATTGTCGCGCCTGCGCGCGGCCACCGAATCATCGGGGGACGCAGCGCATACCGTCGCCGAAGACAATAGTTGGTGATGCACGTCACAAACCGGTGATGATCAGGCGTTTGTAGGGTGCATTCGGTACCAATTTCTAGAGGTGGGTGACATCGATGTGATGCCTTGTTAACTTCGAATTCGATATGAGCCCAACTCAGATCAGCGCTACCCTAACCGCCGCGCCGGACGCGGTGGCATTTCGTTCACCAAAGGTTTCCGACGGAGTCCGGCTCTGGGAAATCGCCCGTGACTCAAAAGTTCTCGACCTCAATTCGAGTTACGCCTACATTCTGTGGTGTCAGGATTACGCCCAGACATCCGTGGTCGCCGAAGTCGACGGTGCAGTCGTCGGATTTGTGACCGGTTATCTCCGACCGCACTTGCCCGACGCCGTCATGGTGTGGCAGGTTGCCGTCGACGCCGACCAGCGGGGTCTCGGATTGGCCGGAAAGATGTTGAACCAGTTGATGGATCGACTCGAGCCGCGCGGAATCACGACACTGCACACCACGATCAGTCCGGACAACACCGCCTCTCAGGCTTTGTTCCAAGGTTTGGCCGATCGCCGCGAGATGAGCATCCGGCGTGAAGAACTGTTCTCGGCCAACGATTTCCCGGACGACCACGAGCAAGAGGATCTGTACATCGTCGCTCCGCGACGCTGACCTCGAGAGCATCAGGCCGCCTGCGTGTGGCCGATCGTCGGCGTAGCCCTCGCCGACCCAGGCGGAAGCCGGGATCTACCCGCCCGCCACCACTACCCCCAAACTCAGTTGGAAATAACCCGCATCCCTGTACCAACAGGTGAGAAGCCGGGGAGTTTTTCGCACCCATCGGAGGAATCATGACTGCATCAATGCAAGAAACCTTCTCGAGCAATATTTTCGAAACCCGCGAATCCGAGGTTCGCAGCTACAGCCGCAGTTGGCCCGCGATCTTCACCAGCGCCAAGGGCGCGTGGGTCACGGACAACGAGGGCAAGCAGTATCTCGACTTCTTTGCCGGCGCAGGAGCTTTGAACTACGGACACAACAATCCGCTGTTGAAGGCCGCCCTGCTCGACTACATTGAAAACGATGGCATCACCCACGGTCTCGACATGTCCACCAAGGCCAAAGGTGAGTTCCTGCAGGCATTTCAGGACAAGATCCTGATTCCCCGTGGACTCGACTACAAGGTCCAGTTCCCCGGACCCACAGGCGCGAACTCTGTCGAAAGTGCACTGAAGCTGGCCCGCAAGGTTACCGGACGTACGTCGATCATCAACTTCACCAACGCCTTTCACGGAATGACGCTCGGCGCCCTCTCCGTGACCGGAAACTCGATGAAGCGCGCCGGCGCCGGTATCCCGCTGGTCCACGCCACCCCGATGCCCTTCGACAACTACTTCGACGGTGTCGTCGAGGACTTCAGCTGGTTCGAGCGCGTACTCGACGACTCGGGTAGCGGACTCAACCGCCCGGCCGCCGTCATCGTCGAGACAGTGCAGGGTGAGGGCGGCGTCAATGTCGCCCGACCGGAATGGCTGCGGGCCCTGTCCGAGCTCTGCAAGCGACGCGACATCCTGTTGATCGTCGACGACGTGCAGATGGGCTGCGGCCGCACCGGACCGTTCTTCTCGTTCGAGGAGGCCGGTATCGAGCCCGACATCGTCACCCTGTCGAAGTCGATCGGCGGGTACGGACTCCCGATGGCCTTGACGCTGTTCAAGCCGCATCTCGACGTCTGGGCACCGGGCGAGCACAACGGCACCTTCCGCGGCAACAACCCCGCGTTTGTCACCGCCACGAAGGCGATCGAGCACTACTGGTCGGACGACACCTTCGAGAAGGAGACGCTCGCCAAGGGCGAGCGGATCCGCGACGCGTTCATCTCGCTGTGCGGCGCACATGAGGGCATCAGCACCCGCGGCCGCGGCATGGTCCAGGGACTGGTCTTCGCCGAACCCGCGCACGCCGCCAAGGTTTGCGCACTCGCCTACGACCGCGGACTGCTGGTCGAATCCGCCGGCCCGTCGGACGAGGTCGTGAAGCTCCTGCCACCGCTGACGATCAGCAACGAAGAGCTCGATCAGGGCCTCGCGATCCTCGCCCAGGTGACCGCAGAGATCCTCCATTCCTGAGCTCCGACGACCAAGCCGGGTTCGAGGTCGAGCTCCGACTACGTCTTCGTCTCCCCTGCAACAGAAAGGTTTACAGACATGATTGTGCGTACCACGCAGGAGATCACCGATACCGACCGTGACATCGAGGCCGACAACGGGAACTGGCGTTCCAAGCGAATCGTGCTCGGCGGCGACCTGGTCGGATTCTCCTTCCACGAGACGACCATCAAGGCCGGAACAGACAACGAGTTCCACTACGCCAACCACGTGGAGGCCGTCTGGCTGGTCGAAGGTGAGGGCACGCTCCTCGACCGCGAAACCGGCGAGAAGTACCCGCTCGGCCCCGGCTCGATGTACCTGCTGAACGGCCACGAACGGCACACCGTCACCGCCGATACCCAGATGCGCATGCTGTGCGTGTTCAACCCGCCCGTCGTCGGCAACGAGACCCACGACGAGAACGGTGTTTACCCGCTGGTCACCGTCGGCACCTGACGCGGGTCCGGCCGGGGCGCGGCCCGCTGTCTTCGGGCCCTCGCCGGGTAGCGCTGTCTGGCGCAAGTGCGTTGCGCCAGTTGCCCGGACACTTCGGTGGCCTCGCGCGGGCCGGATCCGGCAAGAGAAACTCGGCACCCCACACCAGGGGTGCCGAGTTTTGCGGTCGGGCCGACATCTCGATTGCCCCGGTACCCTGGATGTCGTGCGAACCCGCCCGGTGCAGTGGGCACCTGCAGAGCCCACCGACCCCGACCCCGACCTCCCGCAGCGGATACAGCAGCTCCGCGAACAACTCGCAGGCAAACGCGCCCTCGTACTGACCGGCGCGGGCATGTCGACCGATTCGGGTATCCCCGACTACCGCAGTCCGGGCTCCCCCGCTCGCACGCCGATGACAATCGAGATGTTTCTCAGTTCCGCGCAGTTCCGCCGCCACTACTGGGCCCGCAACCACATCGGCTGGCGTCACATGGATGCCGCGTTACCCAACGCCGGCCATCGCGCCCTCGCCGATCTGGAGCGAGACGGCCGGATCAACGGAATCATCACCCAGAACGTGGACATGCTGCACCTCAAGGCCGGGAACCGGGCCGTGCTCGATCTCCATGGCAGCTACGGTCGTGTCCGGTGCCTGAGCTGCGCGCACGTGATGTCGCGCCATCGGCTCGCAGATCTCCTCGAGCCTCACAACGCCGGTTTCGTCACCCGGATCCGCGGCCGGGGTGCCATCGAGGTGGCGCCGGATGCCGATGTCGTGGTCGCGGACACCACCGACTTCACCATGGTCGACTGTCCGGCCTGCGGCGGAATCCTGAAACCCGACATCGTCTACTTCGGCGAAAGTGTGCCGAAAAGCGTTGTCGAGCAGGGTTTTGCGATGGTCGACGAGGCGGATGCACTGCTGGTGCTCGGATCGTCGCTGACCGTGATGAGTGGCCTGCGTTTCGTCCGGCGCGCCCGGCGCAACGGCACACCGATTTACATCGTCAACCGCGGTCACACCCGCGGCGACGAGATGGCAACTCTCAAGATCGACGGCTCGTGCTCACAGGTACTCGAACTGTTGCGCGGCGAGTCCGCAGACTTCTACAGCGCCACCAGATCATCGGCGTGAACCACCGGCCGGCGAAAGTCCGCCGGTAGATCCCCGGTTGATTTCCCGATCATCTGGGCCACTTCGCCGGCGTCATAGCCAACGACGCCCCGCGCGCGGGTCTGCCCCTTCTGATCGGCGAGATCAACCACGTCGCCGTTGTAGAAGCGACCTTTGGTTGCGACGATGCCCGCCGCCAGGAGCGAATGCCGCGCCCCGGCAACGGCCCGGATGGCTCCGTCGTCGAGAATCAGACGACCGGTGGCCTCCGCGGCATGCCGAACCCAGAACTTCCGTGCTGAAAGACGTTGGGGCCGTGGCGCAAACGCGGTACCCACCGAAGCATCGGTCAATGCCGCCGAGGCGTCCGCGGCCGCTGCGAGCAAGACCGGGAGACCGGCATCGGCGGCCAGCCGAGCGGCCGAGAGCTTGGAGGCCATCCCGCCGGTACCGAGTGCACCACCGCTACCGGCGATGACACCGTCGAGATCTTCGGGGCCACCGACCTCGGGGATCAACGTGGCATCACCCTTGCGCGGATCACCGTCATACAGTCCATCGACATCGGACAGGAGAACCAACGCATCGGCGCCGGCCAGATGTGCCACCAGGGCAGCCAGCCGGTCGTTGTCACCGAAACGGATCTCATTGGTTGCCACGGTGTCGTTTTCGTTGACGATCGCCACCGCGCCCAGCGAACGCAGCCGATCGAGTGTCCGCTGCGCGTTGGCGTGATGAGCACGCAGGGAGACGTCATGGGCGGTCAGCAGCACCTGCCCGACGGTTCGGTCATAGCGGGCGAACGACGTGTTCCAGGCATGCGCCAGAGCAAGCTGACCGACACTGGCCGCCGCCTGCTTGGTCGCGAGATCCTTCGGTCGGGCCTTGAGCCCGAGTGGCGCGATACCTGCACCGATGGCACCGGACGACACGACGATGACGTCCGAACCCGCACGCATCCGCGCTTCGATCGCATCGGCGAGGGCATCGAGCCGCCTGACGTCGAGGCCTGTGGTCAGCTCGGTGAGCGCCGACGAGCCGATCTTCACAACAATGCTGCGGGCACCAGTGATCTGTTGCCGGGTGGCACTGGTCGTCACGATTCGTCCGGATCCTCGAGTTCCACTTCGAGGCCGCGACGCAGGCGCCGGGCGATCTTACGATCGGACGCACCGACCCGGTCGGGACGATCGAGACGGATGTCAGATCCGCGACCACTCATCGGGAAGTCCTCTGCCACAGCAACTTGCGGCTCCCATTCGAACGAGACCTCGCCGATGGTGACCAGACATCCGGCCTCGGCACCCTGTTTCACCAGTTCGGCCTCGACACCGAGTCGACTGAGCCGGTCGGCGAGGTAGCCGACCGCCTCGTCGTTCCCGAACTGCGTCTGCTTGATCCAGCGCTCCGGACGCGTGCCGCGGACGATGAAGCCACCGGGCTCATCCGGGTCGGCGATCACGGAGAATCCGCTGTCGTCGGTGGCGATCGGACGGATCACCGGGCGACGGGCAACCGGCTTCGGATGATCGATCCGGTACTGCCGCACCTGGTCGGCAAGTGCGTACGTGAGTTCTTTGAGTCCCTTGTGAGTGACAGCCGAGATCATGAAAATCGGCCAGCCACGCTGTGCCAGTTCAGGTTTGATCAACTCGGCGAGTTCGGCGGCGTCGGGTACGTCGATCTTGTTGAGGATCACCACACGCGGCCGGCTCGCGAGATCGCCCAGACCGGTGTCGGACTTCAGAACCGGCTGATAGGCGGCCAGTTCGGCTTCGAGGACATCGATGTCGGTGATCGGGTCACGACCGGGCTCGAGAGTGGCGCAGTCGACGACGTGCGCCAACACCGCGCAACGCTCGATGTGGCGCAAGAAATCGAGGCCGAGTCCGCGACCTTCCGAAGCACCGGGGATCAGCCCGGGGACATCGGCGATGGTGAAGGTTTCCGACCCGCTGTTGACCACACCCAGGTTGGGGCGCAGCGTCGTGAAGGGATAGTCGGCGATCTTCGGCTTGGCCGCAGAGAGCACCGACACCAGCGACGATTTGCCGGCCGACGGGAAGCCGACCAGGCCGACGTCCGCAACGGACTTGAGTTCGAGGACAAGCTCGCGGATCTCGCCTTCTTCACCGAGCAGGGCGAAGCCGGGAGCCTTGCGCGCCTTGGACGCGAGGGAGGCGTTGCCGAGACCGCCACGGCCACCGGAGGCCGCCGCAAATGTGGTGCCCTCCCCAACGAGGTCGGCCAGGAGCCTGCCGTCGGGGTCGAGGACCATCGTGCCATCCGGCACCGGCAGCACCAGCGGTTCGCCCTTGGCGCCATCGCGGTTGGCGCCGGCACCGGGCCTGCCGTTGCCGGCCTTGGCATGCGGGTGGAAGTGGAAGTCGAGCAACGTGTGGACCTGCGAATCGACCACCAGGGTCACGTCACCGCCGTTGCCACCGTTGCCGCCGTCAGGGCCACCGAGGGGTTTGAACTTCTCGCGATGAACAGAGGAGCAGCCGTGGCCACCGTTGCCCGCGGTCGCGTGAATCGTCACGCGGTCAACAAATCTAGACATTTTTCACCTTGCGAGAGTTCGGAAATTTCTAAGGGGCGGACCGGATCGTGTGACCCTGCCCGCCCCTTAGGAGCTATAGCTTTGTGAAGCTGGCTGCGCCGGATCAGGCCTGCACAGGCTCCGGAACAATATTGACGGTCTTGCGGCCACGCTTGGCACCGAACTCGACCGCACCTGCAGAAAGAGCGAATAGAGTGTCGTCGCCGCCACGTCCGACGTTGATGCCGGGGTGGAAGTGCGTGCCGCGCTGGCGAACGATGATCTCGCCGGCGCTGACCTGCTGGCCACCGAAGCGCTTCACACCGAGTCGCTGGGCATTCGAATCGCGCCCGTTGCGCGAACTGGATGCACCCTTCTTATGTGCCATGACTGTTCTCCTGAAAAGTGTGTGGGCTTGTGTTACTTGATACCGGTGACCTTGAGAACCGTCAGCTTCTGACGGTGCCCCTGGCGCTTGTGGTAGCCGGTCTTGTTCTTGAACTTGTGGATCTTGATCTTCGGACCCTTGACGTGCTCGACGACCTCACCGGTCACCGAGATCTTCGCCAGCGCGTCTGCGTCCGTGGTCAGATCAGCACCGTTGACGACAAGCGTCACGGGCAGCGAGACGGATTCACCGAGCTTGCTGTCAATCTTCTCGACCTTTACCAGATCGCCTTCAGCGACCTTGTACTGCTTACCGCCGGTCTTGACGATCGCGTACGTTGCCATCGGAGAGCTACCTCTTACTGTCTGTCGTGGTTCGTTCGGGCTCTTGCCCGTTGCCGATCCGGCCGGGCGCCGCAATTCTCGCAGCGCTATCCGTCCGCCGAATGGCGACTGATCCAGGTTACGGGAGTGTGGTCGACCAGGTCAAACCAGCGCCCGTATCCCGCGTGTTTCACTCCTCGACCGGCGGTCCCGCCGGACGCCCGGCTGCCCGACGTCGCGGCTTGCGACGTACGGCGACGACCGGTTCTGTGGTCGCTCCCACCGGACCCGACGTGGTGACGGGTGCGGCCGGAGTCACCTCGACAACCACCGCAGGCTGCGATGGAGCCGAAGAAGCTGTTGGTTTCCGCCGTACCGCGCGCCGGCGCTTGGGCGGTGTCGGATGCCCGGTAGGTGCCTGTGCGGGCTCCGATGTGGAGACGTCCTCGGCCACGGCCGGGACGATCGTGACATCCGTCACCGACGGCTCATCGACCTTGTCCGCAGCGGCAACAACCGATTCGGGCTGTGGTTCTGGCTCGATCACCGGGGCCTGGCGCTGGGGTTCTGCAACCACGGCGACGTCTTCACGGACCGGTGATTCCACAGCAGCGGTCGACGGTGTCGTCGCTGCCGCCGAATCCGGTTCTGCGTCATGCTGTTCGGTGCCGTGGGCTTCGGCGTGGTGCGTTTCACCGTCGGAGTCCGTCGTGTGGCTCGCCATCGCCCGGAACATCGGATGCTCGGCCGGGCTGTGCGGCGCCGGCTTCGATTCGACGACCTGCGCGGCAGCCGGCTGATCGGTCTTGCCGCCCCGGCGATTCCGGCGCGGACGCTTCGAATCACTGCCGCCGCGGTTCGAGTCGTCGCCACCGGCGGAGATCTCAACCGGGTTGGCGTGCACCACGATCCCCCGGCCACTGCAGCAGGTACACGTGGTCGAGAACGCCTCGAGCAGTCCGGTACCGAGGCGCTTACGCGTCATCTGCACCAGTCCGAGTGAGGTCACCTCCGACACCTGATGGCGGGTGCGATCCCGTCCCAGGGCCTCGGTGAGCCTGCGCAGCACCAGATCCCGGTTGGATTCGAGGACCATGTCGATGAAGTCGACGATGATCATGCCGCCGATGTCGCGCAACCTCATCTGCCGCACGATTTCCTCGGCGGCTTCCAGGTTGTTGCGGGTGACGGTCTCTTCGAGGTTGCCGCCGGAGCCGGTGAACTTGCCGGTGTTGACGTCGACGACCGTCATGGCTTCGGTGTGCTCGATGATCAGCGTGCCACCCGACGGCAGCCAGACCTTGCGGTCCAGTGCCTTTGCCAGCTGCTCGTCGATCCGGTGCACATCGAAGACGTCGGGTGCGTCCGCATGCGCCTTGTCGAAGCGCTCGACGCGATCGAGAAGGTCGGGGGCGACGCCGCGGACATAGCTCTCGACCTGATCCCAGGCGCCGTTGCCTTCGACGATCAACTTCTTGAAGTCTTCGTTGAACAGGTCGCGGACAACCTTCACCAGCAGATCGGGCTCTTCGTACAGGGCCTGGGGCGCAGTCGATTTCGACTTGCCCGCCGCCGGTGTCGCCGCGCTGATGGTCTCCCACTGCTGCTGCAGACGTTCGATGTCGCGGGTGAGTTCTTCGGCAGCCACACCTTCGGACGCCGTACGGATGATCACGCCGGCGTCGTCGGGGACGATCTTGCCGAGGATCTGCTTCAGACGCTTGCGCTCGGTGTCGGGCAGCTTGCGGCTGATCCCGGTCGATCCGCCACCGGGCACATAGACCAGGTAACGACCGGCCAACGAGATCTGCGTGGTCAGGCGAGCACCCTTGTGCCCCACCGGATCCTTGCTGACCTGCACCAGAACCGGATCACCGGGCCGCAGTGCCTGCTCGATCTTTCGCGAACCACCGTCGAGTCCGGCTGCATCCCAGTTGACCTCACCGGCGTAGAGAACGCCGTTGCGGCCACGGCCGATGTCGACGAAGGCCGCCTCCATGCCGGGCAGAACGTTCTGCACCCGTCCGAGGTAGATGTTGCCGACCATCGACGAGGAGTTCGACGTGGTCACGAAGTGCTCCACCAGAACGCCGTCTTCGAGGACCGCGACCTGGGTGTAGTCGCGGGTTGCCTGCGGTGCATCGGAGGGCGAATTGTCGCCGTGTGCCTCGTGGGTCACGGTCGCGGCCACGCCGGAGCGTTCCCGGACAACCATCACCCGGTCGACCGATTCGCGGCGGGCCAGGAACTCGGACTCGCTCAGGATCGGCGGACGACGACGGCCCGCGTCACGTCCATCACGGCGACGCTGACGCTTCGCCTCGAGCCGTGTCGAACCGGAGATACCCTGCACCTCATCGCGGACCCGCGACTTGTTGCGGGGTTCACGCTCGTGCACAACCGTATTCGGCGGATCGTCCGTGGTGGTGGCGTCGTCACTCTCGCCGCCCTTACGACGGCGACGGCGACGGCGGCGACGGTTGGCCGAACCGGCCTCGTCACCGGACTCATCCGAATCATCGGCGTCGGCGTCGGCCGAACCCTTCGAGTCGCCGGCGGTGGTGTCTTCAGCGGCTTCGGCATCGTCGGTGGACGAGTCGGCCTTCTCACCGGTGACGTCACCGTCATCCGATGCATCGGAGGTCAAATCCGCGTCGGCGTCGGTCCTGGGCTTCTTCGACCGGCTGCGCTTGCGGCGGTTGTTGCTCTTGACCTCGGTCTTGTCTGTCTGCTCGTCGTCGGAGTCCGCGGTGCTGGACGCCTGGGTGTCCGATTCTTGGGCGTCCTGGCTGTCCGATTCCCGGGTGTCCGCATCAACAGAGGTGTCTTCGTCGGTCCCGTCCGCGGATGCGGCTTCACCGCGACCACGCCCACGTCCGCGGCGGCCACGACGACGGCGACGTGAACCACCATCACCGTCATCATCAGAGTCAGTATCGGTGTCGGAGTCGGAGTCGTCTGATTCCTGGTCTGCGTGCACCGGTGCCACGGGCTCCGCCGACAGGAACAGCGGAGATCCGGCATGTTCGGTCGAAGCAGGTCGCTCCACCGCGAGTGGGGCTTCTTCTTCGGCCGCAGAGAACAGATTGAACGTTTCGGCGGTCTTCTTGCGCCTGACCCGGGGAGCACGGACCGGGGCCTCGTCAGGAGAGGGTTCCACGTCGGTGGGTTCCACCGCCGTCGGCGCCTCGGCCTCTGGGGCTTCGGCTTCCGGTTCTGCAGCGACGGCTTCCGGTTCGGCGACCGGGATCTCTGGCTCGGCGGCCGGCGCCTGCTGATCAGCTGTCGGGGCGGGAGCCTCGGCGGTCTCAGCGGGCTCGGAAGGTTCGGCCGAAGCTTCCGAATCCGCCGGTTCGGCTTCAGCAGCGATCTTGTCGCGAACAGCGATGGCGGTACTGCGCACGATGCTCGACTGGGGGCTGCGAGCCGTGATTCCCATGTCGGCGAGGTGCGCGAGAACCTCGCGGCTGCTCAGCCCCAAAATTCTTGCGAGTGCATGCACTCGCATCTTGTGCGGAAACTCATGCGCCGAACCGCTGTGGTTCAGATCGTCCGGCGACTGTGTGTCGGCCACGTATTCTCCTCAAGCCCCCGGGCGCGGATAAACGCGGCCACGCGAGGGCTGTGCTATTTACCCGGACTCGGCCGGGATTGTAGGTCTCGCTTCGCCCGGTGGGTGCGGGAGGTTCCCCGCATCCGCCGGCGATGCCTGGCGTGATGATTGACTAACTCGAGCGCCGCGATGTCCACACCACGTCGCATGAATATCCATGCGACCTGGGGACCGAGCACTCGATCTGATCATCTGGTCGTCGGCGCCCGTCGGGCTCGACAACCTTTGCCAGTATCCCACACAACACATCAGGCGCGGCCAAGTCCTCCTACTTCGGCGAAAAGTCGGAGGACGGCCATGCAATCACCCGAGGTCAGGGAACCAGAGTGCGATCTCACGCTCGGCGGAATCGGGTGAGTCCGACCCGTGGACGAGGTTGAACTGGGTACTGAGTGCGAAGTCACCGCGAATTGTTCCGGGGACGGCCTTCTCGACGGGGTCCGTGCCGCCGGCGATCTGCCGGAAAGCGGCAATCGCCCGGGGGCCCTCGAGCACTGCGGCCACCAACGGCCCCGAGGTGATGAATTCGAGCAGAGAGGGGTAGAAGGGCTTGCCCTCGTGTTCGGCGTAGTGACCCGCAGCGACCTCGTCGCTGACGGTCTTGAGTTCCATCGCCACCAGCGACAGGCCTTTACGTTCGATTCGGCCGATGATGTCGCCAACGAGTTGGCGGCTCACACCGTCGGGCTTGATCAATACCAGAGTTCGTTCAGTCACCGGGCAAGCCTAACGTGCGCCATCTGCCGGACTCGCCGCACGCCGGACCAATGTCATCGCAACCCGGGCGCAGCAACTAGGGCTGGCAGTACTTGCCTTCGACCGCGAAGAATCCGTAACTGAAGGCCCCACCACCGACGGGCGCCGGATCGATCACGACCTGTACGCAGCCGCCCGGCGATGCAAGCGCCTCGTCGACGGCGATGTCGAATCTGGCCGCCATCGCCAGGTTCGCGAGCTTGTACTCCTCGGGCACCGGGATCGACGCGATGAACTCGGGTAACTGCAAATCCGCGGCGCGTTCTGTGATCGTGTGTGTGGCGAGGTACCCGAACTGGCTGTCGCCGACGGGCATCGGCGAGAGCGCCTCCGCCGAAGCCGCCCCAGCTCCCATCACCAGGCCTGCGGCCATGCAGGCACCGCCGCCGAGAGCGGCGACTGCGGCGGGAACAGACTTCGGGGTACGCAACATAAACAGCACAGACCTTTCGATCACGGGAAGTGACGTTCGACGGAAGAGACGGCGGACGACGGAGACGTAAGGCATCTTGTCAGCGTCGCCCGCACGACAACACCCCAAATGTCCGGATTTCAGGTCACGTTCCGGCAACAACCCCGCCCCGGCGTCAGCCCGGGATCGGGTGTCAGTCCTCGATCGGTTCCTGCCCGTTCAGAAGTCCGCGTTCCATCCGGAGCCGGACATCTCGTTTGATGTATGCGATGTACAACCAGACGATCCCGAATACGACACCCACGACACCGATCGACCAATGAATCGCCCAGCCCGCGATCGCCACGACCTGCAGCGCAAGGTCGTAGGGCAACGCCCAGCTGCGGCCCTGCAGGCCGGAACCGAGGATCATGGCCAGCATCAGCCCGCCGAGGTAGATGCCCGACCACGGTGTCAGTCCCCCACCGACTCGCCACACGATCGGGAACGCCAGGCCGATGACGATCGCTTCGAGAATCAAGGTACCGGCCATCACACCCCGGAATCCCCGCCATGGATCGACCGCAGGTGGGGTGAACCGCTGCGGGGTCGAACCCTGGGCGCCGGTGGCGTCGTCCCCACTCATGCCGGATCCTTACCGAACAGTGTGCGAGCGGCACCCGCGGTCACCACCGAACCGGTGATCACCACACCTGTCCCGGACATCGTGCCGTTATCGTCCAGGCTTTCCTCGGCTAGTTCGATGGCGGCCTCGACCGCATCAGGCAGGAAACCGTGGACCTGAACCCGGTCTTCACCGAAGATCGAGATCGCGACCTCGGCGAGGAGCTCTGGATCCATCGCCCGCGGAGAACCGTTGTGGGTCAAGACGATGACGTCGAAGATCGGCTCGAACGCGGTCAGCAGACCGGCGACGTCCTTGTCGGCCATCGCGCTGACGACACCGATGAGGCGCCGGAAGTCGAACTCGTCGGTGAGTGCTGTCGCCAGTGCTGCGGCTCCGTGCGGATTGTGCGCGGCGTCGAGGAAGACTGTGGGCGCCGAGCGCACACGTTCCAGACGCCCCGGACTCGTGACAGCGGCAAACCCGGCGCGAACGGCCTCGACATCGAGTTGCCGGTCGGCACCGGCACCGAAGAACGCCTCGACCGCAGCCAGCGCCAAAACCGCATTCGACGCCTGGTGTGCGCCGTGGAGCGGCAGGAACACCTCGGGGTATTCGCCGCCGAGGCCCTGCAACGTCAGCAATTGCCCGCCGACGGCTGTCCTGCGTTCGAGCACCGCGAACTCAGAACCCTCGCGCGCGACAAACGAATCCGCCTCCACCGCAGCCCGCAGCAGCACATCGGCGACCTCGGGTGTTTGCACCGCCAGGATCGTCACCGGGTCGGTGGGGACCAACGAATCCGGTGCCTTCTTGATGATCCCGGCCTTCTCCCCCGCGATCTCGGCGAGTGTGTCGCCGAGAAAGTCGCTGTGGTCCAACGCAATCGGCGTGATGACCGTGACGGTGGAATCGATGACATTTGTCGCGTCCCATCGCCCGCCCATCCCGGTCTCCACCACGGCGACCTCGACCGGGGCCTCGGCGAAGGCGGTGTACGCCATCGCCGTCAGCACCTCGAATTTGCTCATCCGGGGTCCGTCGGCGGCGATCGAACGGTCGTCGATCATGTCGATGTACGGCTCGAGTTCGCGGTAGGTGTCGACGTACGTCCGCGGCGAGATCGGTACCCCGTCGATCGAGATCCGCTCGGTCGCCAGCTGCAGATGCGGGCTGGTGATCCGGCCGGTGCGACGATGCAGCGCGGTCAGCAGCGCATCGATGATCCGCGACACCGACGTCTTGCCGTTGGTCCCGGCGACGTGGATCGACGGATAGCCCTTCTGGGGCGAGCCCAGCAGATCCATCAGCGCCGAGATCCGGGCCAAGGACGGATCGATCTTGGTTTCCGGCCAGCGGGTGTCCAGCAGCGCCTCGACCTCGGCCAGTTCTGCGAGGTCATCGGCGTTCGGGAGGTGCGGTTCGGTCACGATCCGGAGCCCAGCGCCTCGATCTTCGCGGAGATCCTGACAACTTCGTCGCGGGCGAATTGCTGTCGCCCACGAATCTTGTCGACCACCGCATCCGGCGCCTTAGACAGGAACTGCTCGTTGCCCAGTTTCTTGGTGGTCGTGTCGAGTTCCTTCTCTGCGACACCGAGATCCTTTGCCAGACGCCGCTTTTCGGCCTCGACATCGATGGAACCCGAGGTGTCGATCCGCACGGTGACCGTGGTCGCGCGCAGGCGCACCTCGATGGTTGCGGTCGCCGAGAAGTCGTCCTCGGCCGGGGTCAGCTTGGCCAGCGAGTCGATGTAGTCGCGCTGGCCGCCCAGATCCGCCTCGTCGAGACCGATCAGTTCGGCAGCCACCTTCTGCGAGGGCTTGAGGCCCTGGTCGCTGCGGAAACGGCGGATATCGGTGATCAGCTTCTGGGTGTCCTCGACCCGGTCGGCCGCCACGGTGTCCGTCGCGACACCCGAGGAGGTCGGCCACTGCGAGATCACCACGGATTCGCCACCGGTGAGCGTCTTCCACAGCACCTCGGTGACAAACGGCATCACCGGATGCAGCATCCGCAGCAGGGCGTCGAGGACGGTGCCGAGCACGACTTTGGTTGCCGCCGAACGGGCTTCGTCGCCACGCGCGAACTGCACCTTGGCCAGTTCGAGGTACCAGTCACAGAACTCGTCCCACGCAAAGTGGTACAGCGCCTCGCAGGCCTTGGAGAACTCGTAGGCCTCGAATCCGGCATCGACGTCAAGGCGGACCTGTTCGAGCCGGTCCAGGATCCAGCGATCGGTGTCGGTGAGGTCTTCGCGCGCCGGCAGTTCACCGACGGCCGCACCGTTCATCAGCGCAAACTTGGTGGCGTTGAACAGCTTCGTGGCGAAGTTCCGGGACGACTGCGCGTGATCGTCGCCCACCGACAGGTCACCACCGGGGTTGGCCCCACGGGCCAGCGTGAAGCGGAGCGCATCGGCACCGTACTGCGCGACCCAATCGAGCGGGTCGATGCCGTTGCCCTTCGACTTCGACATCTTGCTGCCGAACTCGTCACGGACAAGACCGTGCAGGAACACGTTGCGGAACGGGACCGGCGTGTTGTTGCCGGTCTGTGCGCCCAACGCGTCGGCGACGTAGGTGCCGAACATCATCATCCGGGCCACCCAGAAGAAGAGGATGTCGTAGCCGGTCACCAGCACGGAGGTGGGATAGAACTTCTTCAGTTCGTCGCCGACCTGCGGCCAGCCCATCGTCGAGAACGGCCACAGGCCGGACGAGAACCAGGTGTCGAGCACATCGTTGTCCTGGACGTAACCGGCCGGCGGCTCGTCGTCCGGACCGACGCAGACCATGTCGCCGTCCGGTCCGTACCAGACCGGGATGCGGTGGCCCCACCACAACTGGCGAGAAATACACCAGTCGTGCATGTCGTCGACCCAGGCGAACCAGCGGGGCTCCAGGGACTTCGGATGGATCACGGTCTCGCCGCTGCGCACCGCATCACCGGCGGACTTGGCCAGCGTCTCGACATTGACCCACCACTGCATGCTCAGCCGCGGCTCGATCGGCTCCCCGCTTCGCTCGGAATGACCGACGCTGTGCAGGTAGGGGCGCACCTCTTTCACGATGCGACCCTGTGCGGCGAGCACCTCCCTGATCTTCGCGCGCGCCTCGTAGCGGTCGAGACCGTCGAACTCGGTGCCGGTCCCGGCAACGTGGGCCGATTCGTCCAGCATCACCGGCATCGGAAGGTTGTGGCGGGACCCCAGAGCGAAGTCGTTGGGGTCGTGGGCAGGCGTGATCTTCACTGCGCCACTGCCGAATTCGGGATCAACGTAGTCGTCGGCGATCACCGGGATCTTGCGGTCGACGAAGGGGTGATCGAGTTCGGTTCCGACGAGGTGCCGGTACCGGTCGTCGTCGGGGTGCACCGCGATGGCGGTGTCACCGAGCATCGTCTCCAGACGAGTGGTGGCGACCACGATGTGGGGTTCGTTGTCGTCGAGCGAGCCGTAGCGGAAGCTCACCAGCTCACCCTCGACATCGGAGTACTTGACCTCGATGTCGGAGATCGCGGTCTTCAGGACCGGCGACCAGTTCACCAGCCGTTCGGCGCGGTAGATGAGGCCGTCGTCGTACATCTGCTTGAAGACGGTCTGCACCGCCTTCGACAGACCCTCGTCCATCGTGAAGCGTTCCCGCGACCAGTCCACGCCGTCGCCGAGGCTGCGCATCTGCGTGCCGATGGTGCCGCCGGACTCCGCCTTCCACGCCCAGACGCGGTTGATGAACTCATCGCGGCCGAGGTCGTCCTTGTTCTCGCCGTTCGCCGTGAGCTGACGCTCGACCATGCTCTGGGTCGCGATGCCCGCGTGGTCCATTCCGGGAAGCCACAGCACCTCGTAACCCTGCATCCGGCGGCGCCGGCAGAGGGCGTCCATCAACACGTGGTCGAGGGCGTGGCCCATGTGCAGCGACCCCGTCACGTTCGGCGGGGGCAGCACGATCGAGAACGGCGGTTTGTCGCTGCTCGGGTCCGCAGTGAAGTATCCCGCGTCAACCCAGCCCTGATAGAGCTCGTCCTCGTGAGCACCCGGATCCCAGGCCTTGGGCAGGGCGGTGGAACTGGTGTCGGGATGCGCGGTCGATTCGGTCACCGGCCAATTCTAGGCAGTCGCCCGGCGAGCTACGAAGCCGCACGTCGGGTATAGGAACTCCGACGCCGATCCGGGCTCAGTGAACCCGGAGCCGATGCAGGTCTTCGGGCGCGTTCACATTGGTCAACCAGGACGGATCGCTGAGCGTCACGCGGTTGGTACGCAGCGCGTCGACTGCGGCGAGCATCCGGCGTTCCCCGGTCTGGACCAGGTCGGCAAGCGTGCCTGCCGCCCGCGTGCGATAGACGCCGGCCAATGGATGTGCCCGCTGCGTATCCACCGCGATCGCGGCGTCATCGGCATCCGACAGCCCCCGGAGCAACTCGTCGATCATCTCCACCGAGACCAGCGGCATGTCGGTGGCACACACGAACACCACGTCGCGTCCGGCTTCGGCCGCCGCAGCCAGCCCACGTGCCAAACCGGCGAGCGGTCCGGCACCCGGCTTCTCGTCGGTGACCCAACGAATCTGCTCGGTGCCGGGATGTTCTTCGCTGAGCCCCAGATAGGCCGGCGACTTGGCGGGGGCAACCACCAGGACGGGATCGCACCGCTCAGACACAACCCTGGTGATCCGGACGAGCATCGACTCGCCATTCCAGGCCAATGCCGCCTTGTCGCTGCCCATCCGTTTGGATGCCCCGCCTGCCAAGACCAGTGCGCCCACTCGTGAAGTCTCCATGGGGACAGTTAACGCGAGCCGGGTCGCCCTGTGGGCCGATTCGCAACAGGTCGTGTGGAGCAAATCTCCGTGCCCGGTGGGTGAGTCATCGTAAACAGGGAAAGATGGACACATGGACACCGAATCGATCCCGGAGCCCGCGCGCCGAGAAGTCGACCAGCACCCGCCCAAGCAGTGGGCTGTGGGTGTCACCGCGGTCGCCGTGGCTCTGGGTCGCTCGGTGAAACAGATGGGTGCATTGCGCACCGCTCAGACGCTCGTGGCCCTCAATCAGCAGGAGGGCTTCGACTGCCCCGGTTGCGCGTGGCCGGAAACACCCGGCCACCGCAAGCACGCCGAGTTCTGCGAGAACGGCGCGAAGGCAGTTGCCGAAGAAGCGACCAAACGAACGATCGGCCCGGATTTCTTTGCCGCGCACAGCGTTTCCGACCTCCGCGCACGCTCTGAATACTGGATGAGCCAGCAGGGCCGGATCACCCATCCGATGGTGCTGGCCGCCGGAGACGACCACTATCGCCCCATCGAATGGGATCAGGCCTTTGCCCTGATCGCCGAGGAACTCAAAGCTCTCGAGAGCCCGGATCAGGCAGCGTTCTACACCTCCGGTCGCACCAGCAACGAGGCCGCATTCCTCTACCAGCTGTTTGCCCGATCGCTCGGCACCAACAACCTTCCCGACTGCTCCAACATGTGCCACGAGTCCTCGGGCAGCGCGCTGATCGAGGCGATCGGCATCGGCAAGGGTTCGGTGTCCGTCCCTGACATCGAGGCCGCGGACCTGATCATCATCGCCGGACAGAACCCCGGCACCAACCATCCGCGGATGCTGTCGGTCCTGGAAAAGGCAAAAGAACACGGTGCCACCATCATCGCGGTGAATCCGCTCCCCGAAGCCGGTCTGCTGCGATTCAAGGACCCGCAGAAGGTCAGCGGCGTCATCGGCAAGGGCACAGCATTGGCCGACGAGTTCCTCCAGATCCGCATCGGCGGCGACATGGCGCTGTTCCGGGGTCTGGGGAAATTACTTCTCGACGCCGAGAAGAAGGCTCCAGGAACAGTTTTCGACCACGCCTTCATCAACGAACACTGTCTCGGTGTCGACGACTATCTCGCTGAACTCGAGAAGGTCGACCTCGACGAGATCGTCACAGCCACCGGGTTGAGCGAGCACACGATCCGCGCGACCGCGGACCGGATGATCGCCTCGCATCGGACCATCATCTGCTGGGCGATGGGCCTGACACAGCAGGCTCACGGCGTCGCGACCATCGAGGAACTCACCAATCTCCTGTTGCTGCGCGGCATGATCGGCAAGCCCGGTGCCGGAGTGTGCCCCGTGCGTGGACATTCCAACGTGCAGGGCGACCGCACCATGGGTGTCTGGGAGAAGATGCCCGATGCGTTCCTCGATGCCCTCGACCGCGAGTTCACGATCACCTCACCCCGGAAACACGGTCTCGACACCGTCGACACCATCCGCGCGATGGCCGCCGGCGACATCAAGGTATTCATGGCCATGGGCGGCAATTTTGTGTCCGCCACCCCCGACACCCACGCCACGGCGGCCGCGATGGGGAACTGCCGTCTCACCGTGCAGGTGAGCACCAAGCTGAACGCCTCACATCTGCGGCCCGGCACCACCGCACTCATCCTGCCCACACTCGGCCGCACCGACAAAGATGTGCGCGACGGACGCAAACAGGCTGTCACCGTGGAGGATTCGATGTCGGTGGTGCATCTGTCACGCGGATCGCTGCCGCCGTCGAGCGCTCAGCTCCGCAGTGAGGTCTCGATCATCTGCGACCTCGCGCAGGCGACTCTCGGGGCCGATCACCCGGTCCCCTGGGGCCCGATGTCCGACGACTACGACACGATCCGCGACCACATCTCACGCGTGGTCCCCGGTTTTGCGGGCTTCAACGACAAAGTCCGTCATCCCGACGGGTTTGTGCTGCCCCATCCGCCGCGCGACACCCGCTCATTCCCCACCCGGACCGGCAAGGCAAATCTGGCCACGAACCCCTTGCAGTGGCTTCGGGTCCCCGAGGGACGCCTCATCCTGCAGACCATGCGCAGCCACGACCAGTACAACACCACGATCTACGGTCACGACGACCGTTACCGCGGGATCAAGGGCGACCGGCGAGTGGTGTTGATGAACCCGGCGGACATCACCGATCTCGGATTCACCGAAGGCCAGAGTGTCGATCTGGTCTCCGAGTTCGCGGGCACCGGCGGTATCGAAGAACGCCGCGTCGAAGGATTCCGGATCGTCGGGTATCCCACTCCCCGCGGCAATGCGGCGGCGTACTACCCCGAAACCAATCCACTGGTCCCCCTCGAACATGTTGCGGCCAAATCGAATACGCCGGTATCGAAGGCCATCACCATCCGGCTGGAGCGCTGCTGATGGGGCGGGCAAGCGCACGGACGCGCGTTCGGCGCATACGCCCGGGCGGTACCGATTCCCGCGCCGACACGCTGGCCGTCGAGGAGCCACTGGAGATCCGGGTTGCCGGCGAATCACTGTCGGTCACGATGCGAACGCCCGGCGCAGACATCGATTTCACCCACGGTTTCTTGTTGACCGAAGGCATCATCGACAAAGCCGACGACATCGCCGTCATCCGCTATTGCAACGGTGTCGACGACGAGGGCCGCAACACCTACAACCTCCTCGATGTGACGTTGCGCAACGATCGCCGGGTGCCGGAGACCGCCACCCGCAACTTCTTCACCACGTCGTCGTGCGGTGTGTGCGGGAAGGCGTCACTCGACGCGGTACGACTCGCCTCGAATCATCGCCCGGCCGACGACCACTGCACCGTCGACGTCGAGACCCTCGCCCGATTACCTGATCGACTTCGCGAGTCCCAGAAGATATTCAGCTCCACCGGAGGGGTTCACGGGGCCGCGCTCTTCACCACCGAGGGCACATTGCTCGTGGCGAGAGAAGATGTCGGACGACACAACGCGGTCGACAAGGTGATCGGCTGGGCGGTGCAACAAAACACCCTGCCGTTGCGCAACACCATTTTGATGTTGTCCGGCAGGGTGTCGTTCGAGCTGGTGCAGAAGGCCGTGATGGCTGGCATCCCGATTGTTGCCGCCGTGTCGGCACCGTCGTCGCTGGCTGTGGACCTCGGCGCCGAGCAAGATGTCGCCATCGTCGGTTTCTTGCGCGGCGAATCGATGAACGTGTACTGCGCCGGTCACCGCATCGTCGAGTGACCGGGCGCAGTGGTTACGCGCTCTTCTCGCGCCGTTCGTCGCGACGCGGCTTGCGCGGGACGATGGTCGGAAGTACGTTGTCGCGCACCGTTTCTCCGGTGACAACAACCTTGGCGACGTCGTCGCGGCTGGGGATGTCGTACATCACCGGCTGCAAGACTTCTTCCATGATCGCGCGCAGTCCGCGAGCACCGGTTCCACGATGGATGGCCTGATCGGCGATCGCCTCGAGGGCGTCGTCGTCGAATTCGAGTTCCACACCGTCCATGTCGAATAGCCGTGCGTACTGCTTGACCAGAGCGTTCTTCGGCTCCGAGAGGATGTTGATCAGTGACGGCTTGTCGAGCTTGGTCACCGATGCGATCACCGGGAGACGCCCGATGAACTCGGGGATCAGACCGAACTTGATCAGGTCTTCGGGCATGACCTCGGCGAAGTGGTCGCTGCTGTCGTCGTCGTTCTTGGCCACCTCGGTGCCGAATCCGATGCCACGCTTGCCAATTCGATCGGAGACGATCTTGTCGAGTCCGGCGAAGGCACCCGCGACGATGAAGAGCACGTTGGTGGTGTCGATCTGGATGAACTCTTGATGCGGATGCTTACGGCCACCCTGCGGCGGCACCGATGCCTGGGTGCCCTCGAGGATCTTGAGGAGAGCCTGCTGCACACCTTCGCCCGAGACGTCGCGGGTGATCGACGGGTTCTCGCTCTTTCGGGCGATCTTGTCGACCTCATCGATGTAGATGATGCCGGTCTCGGCACGCTTGACGTCGTAGTCGGCGGCCTGGATCAGCTTCAGCAGGATGTTCTCGACATCCTCGCCCACGTAACCGGCCTCGGTGAGAGCCGTGGCATCGGCGATGGCAAACGGGACATTGAGCATCTTGGCGAGGGTCTGGGCCAGGTAGGTCTTGCCGCAACCGGTGGGGCCGAGCATCAGGATGTTCGACTTGGCGAGCTCGACGGGCTCTGCACCTCGCGAGTCCTTGCGGTCGCCCGCCTGAATGCGCTTGTAGTGGTTGTAGACCGCCACTGCCAGAGTCCGCTTCGCGGTGTCCTGTCCGATGACGTAGTTCTCCAGGAAGTCCCGGATCTCGGCCGGCTTGGGGAGTTCATCGAGTTTGACGTCACTGGTCTCGGCCAGCTCCTCTTCGATGATCTCGTTGCACAGGTCGATGCACTCATCGCAGATGTACACACCGGGTCCAGCGATCAGCTTCTTGACCTGCTTCTGGCTCTTTCCGCAGAAAGAACACTTCAGAAGATCGCCACCATCTCCGATACGTGCCATCTGTTGCTTTCCCTACTTCCCTTGCCTGACGCCCCAACGACGATGAAGTTCGGCGGTCCGCCCCAGCTCACGCGGAGCACAGTACCCACGACCGTACCCGTAGGTGGGCGGAACTTCGACCGATAAAGCGAAATGTCGCGGGCCTATTTCAGGCCCGCGACAGCCCATACGCGCTACTTGCGGCCCGACTTCTTCCGGTATTCGAAGACCTCGTCGATGATGCCGTATTCCTTGGCCTGCGCGGCGGTCAGAATGTTGTCGCGGTCGGTGTCCTTGCGGATCTTGTCGGACGGCTGACCGGTGTGACCGGCCAGGATGTCGTCGAGCTTCCGGCGGATGCGCTCGATCTCGGCGGCCTGGATCTCGAGGTCGGAGACCTGACCCTGGTATGCCCCACCGGTCCGCGGCTGATGGATCAGGATCGTCGCGTTCGGCAGAGCCGCCCGCTTGCCCGGTGTACCACCGGCCAGGACGATCGCCGCCGCAGATGCTGCCTCACCGAGGCACACCGTGGCGATGTCGCAGTGGACGTACTGCATGGTGTCGTAGATGGCCAGCATCGCGGGCACACTGCCACCGGGCGAGTTCACGTACAAGATGATGTCGCGGTCGGGATCCTGCGACTCGAGCACCAGTAGCTGCGCCATGATGTCGTTGGCCACGGTCTCGTCAATCGGTGTGCCCAGGAAGACAATTCGCTCTTCGAAAAGCTTGGCGTAGGGGTTGTACTCGCGAGCACCGTTCGGTGTGTGCTCGATGAACGAAGGCAGGATGTACCGCGACTGGGGTGAAAGGTTGTTCATGGTCCTCATTACTTTCGGATGAGTGTGCGAGGGGCCGGAGACGAAGCGGAGCGGAGCTCGACCAGAGAAGCCGGTCAGGCGCGCGAGATCACGTGATCGACGAGGCCGTATTCCTTGGCCTGCTCGGCCGTGAACCACTTGTCGCGGTCGGCGTCCAACTCGATCTGTTCCAGCGTCTGTCCGGAGAACTCGGCGTTGAGCTTGTTCATCTCTTTTTTCGTCAGCGCGAACTGCTCGGCCTGGATGGCGATGTCGGCAGCCGTGCCACCGATGCCGGCGGACGGCTGGTGCATCATGATCCGCGCGTGGGGCAGGGCGTGCCGCTTGCCCTTGGTGCCCGCGGCGAGCAGGAACTGGCCCATGGAAGCGGCCATGCCCATCGCATAGGTGGCGACATCACACGGTGCGAGCTGCATGGTGTCGAAGATCGCCATCCCGGCCGTCACCGAACCGCCGGGGGAATTGATGTAGAGGTTGATGTCTTTTGTCGGATCTTCTGCCGACAGCAACAGAATCTGGGCGCACAGCCGGTTGGCGATGTCATCGTCGACCTGGGTTCCCAGGAAGATGATGCGCTCACGCAGCAGACGCTCGAAGACCGAGTCGGTCAGATTCAGTCCGGCCACACCCGAACTCGCGGATACTCCGGAGAGCGCTGGCGTGTGGATCTTCGGCTCAGTCACGGTACCTACCTTCGCGTCCCAGGATCGGCTCCTGGGATTTTTCGTTCAACGGACTCACAGTGATTTGACTGCTGGCTTCGACAGTAACGAATAGGGACGACGCCGAACCCTCGGCGTCGCCCCTATTCGCTGACAGCAGAATGCTTGCTGGCGTTTTGTCTCTTATGACTCGTCGGTTGACTCGTCACCCTCTGCGTCTGCAACCTGCTTCGGGAAGAACTCGTCGGTGTCGACCACGGTGCCGTCGGTGTCCTTGACGGTGACCTCGTTGACGATCGAGGAGAGCGCCTTGCTGCGGCGGACCTCGGCGTAGATCGCGCCGACCTGGCCGGCCTGCTGCAGCTGCTGAGCGAACTCGGCGGGCTGCATGCCGTAGCGCTGCGCCTGGAACATGATCTGCTGCATCAGCTCGTCCTGAGCGACGTCGGTCTCCTGCTGATCGGCGATCGCGTCGAGCAGCAGCTGGGTCTTCACCGACTTCTCGGCACCCTCACGCGCTTCGGCTTCGAACTTCTCGCGGGTGGTGCCCTGAGCCTCGAGCAGACGCTCGAATGCCTCATCGTCGTGATTGAGGCTGTGGACGACCTGGTGGATCTGGCCGTCGACCTCGGCGGCGACGATCGCCTCGGGCAGCGGAACGTCGATGGTCTCGACCAGCTTGGCGACGAGCGCCTCGCTGATGGCGTTCGCCTGACCCATCTTCTTCGACCGGGCGACACGCTCACGCAGGTCGGCCTTCAGCTCGTCGACGGTGTCGAATTCGCTTGCCAGCTGGGCAAACTCGTCGTCGACCTCGGGAAGCTCGCGCTCCTTGACCGACACGACCTTGACGGTGACGTCGGCTTCGTCGCCACTGTGGTCTCCGGCGACCAGCGTGCTCTTGAAGATCTTCTCTTCGCCGGCCTTGAGACCGATGAGGGCATCGTCGAGTCCGTCGATCAGCTCACCCGAGCCGACCTCGTGGGACAGACCGCTCGTCGCGGCTTCCTCGACCTCTTTGCCGTCGATGGTGGCCGACAGGTCGATGGAGACGAAGTCCCCATCGGCGACCGGGCGGTCGACACCGGTCAGGGTGCCGAAGCGGGCGCGCAGGGCCTCGAGCTGCTCGTCGACAGCGTCGTCGTCCACCGACACCGGCTCGACCTCGATCTCGAGGGTCGAGTAATCCGGCAGGTCGATCTCGGGGCGCACGTCGACCTCGGCGGTGAACGTGATGCTCTTGCCGTACTCGAGTTCCGAAAGATCGATCTCGGGCTGGCCGATGGCCTTGATCTCGCTGGACTCGACAGCCTCGCTGTACTTGGCGGGGATCGCGTCATTCACGACCTGAGCCAGCACCGCGTCGCGGCCGACACGGGCCTCGATCAGCTTGGCGGGTGCCTTACCCGGACGGAAGCCGGGGATCCGGATGTCCCGTGCCATCGTCTTGTAGGTGCGGGCGAAATCCGGCTCGAGTTCCTCGAAGGAAACCTCGACGTTGAGTTTGACCCGCGTCGGGCTGATCTGCTCGACGGTGCTCTTCACTTGACTCCCTTGTAGTGCGTTTCTCTCGTGAGTCGGGATGACAGGATTCGAACCTGCGACCCTCCGCTCCCAAAGCGGATGCGCTACCAAGCTGCGCCACATCCCGTGAGGTCTTCCGAAAGCGAGCAACACTCGCCGCTTTCGCCGAACGCAAATACTACGTGACCGCTGCCCCGCGAACCTAAACCGGGCGTCACAGGCCCGCACCACGCCGTCGCGACCAGGCGATTTCATGTCGGCCGGATCGAGGCGGTACAGTTCGTTTCGCAGCGGCAGCAGTGGCGATCCCAGTGATGTCGTATGCATGCGGGTGTAGCTCAATGGTAGAGCCCTAGTCTTCCAAACTAGCTACGCGGGTTCGATTCCCGTCACCCGCTCCACCTGCAAAAAGCCCCGGTCAGCGTGCTGACCGGGGCTTTTTTGGTGAGTCAGTGATGCATGGCGACTTCAAGCTTCGGATTCACCTGCACGTCTTCGACCAACGGAAGATCTCGACGCCACACCTTCGCCCGCCCCAGGTAGACGGCACCGACCAGGATGACCGCGCCGAAGGTGGCGATACCGCTCTCCCCCGCCACGTAGGCAAGATCTGCCGGTGACGCGGCGACCACGGCGGCGGCGCCGAGGACAAAAGCCGTGTTCGCGGCGTTGTGTGCCACAGCTACTGGCCAGACCGTGTGTGAACGATCCCAGAGATATGCATAGAAGATGCCGGCAACGGTGATCGTCGCGACCGCCATCGGGGCGACGATCCATCGACTGCCGTCTGCGTCATACGTGGTGGCGATGAGGATGAGCGGCAGGTGGAAGCAACCATGGATGAATCCGGTCAGCACAGCCGCCTTGCGCCGGTTGGTGAACTGCTGGATCCGGGGCAACAGAAATCCGCGCCAGCCGATCTCTTCGCCCAGGATGAACACGGTGCCGATGGCGAGTTCGATGACGAGGTCGGCCACCCAGCTCGCACTGCCGAGCGGCGTGAAGTGGATGGACACGAAGTCGGCGACCCCCGACAACACCGCGGCACCGTAGGCGAGGATCACCAGCACCATCGGGATGGCCAACGCCGGTCGCAGCGCCGAACCGCCCGAGCGCCGCAGACCGAAGCTGTTCCAGAGTTCTCGGCGTTTGCCCTTCGGGATGATGGTGAACGTCATGATGGCGACGGTGACCACCGGTACCAGCACACTGAGCATCGTGTTGATACCGGCGTCGGGCAGGACCACGGCGATACCGATGGCAAGCGAGTACGCCACCGCGACGAAAACGGCGATTTCACGAAAGGCATTGGATCCGAACATCAGAACTCCTGTGCGACTGCGATCGGGGCGATCGCTGCGGGGCGTGCGGCCGGCTGACCGTGCCCCATCAATGTGCTCCCCCGGACATGGGGTGGGCATCTGGCGCGAGGCCCTTTGTGGACGAGACCGCAGACAGAGCCCAGACCCGTCTCCTCTGTCTGCAGATAGAGACCGCAGGGGGTTACGAGGTCACGCCCCCGGTACCGCCAGTCCCGATTCGTAGGCGTACATGACCAGTTGCGCACGGTCGCGGCTGTCCAGTTTTGTCAGCAGATGGCTGACGTGGGTCTTCACCGTGCCGTAGCCCATGTGCAACGAGGTCGCGATCTCGTCATTGGACATGCCTCGCGCAATGGCGATCAGAACCTCGCGCTCCCGCGCGGTGAGCCCGTCCTCGGGCGGTGGCCGTGGACCCGAATCCGGCAGCGCGGCAAAGCGTTCGATCATCCGCCTGGTGACAGCCGGATCCAGGAGGGATTCTCCGCTCGCGATGACCGCGATGGCGTGCAGCAGCAGGTCGGGCCTGGTGTCTTTCAGGAGGAATCCGCTCGCCCCGGCACGGAGCGCCTCGATCACGAGTTCGTCTTCGTCAAAGGTTGTGAGTATCAACACCTTTGTGCCTGAGCACGCCGGATCGGTGACGATACGCCGGGTCGCCTCGATTCCATCTGTGCCGGGCATCCGGACGTCCATCAACACGACGTCCGGAGTGGTCCGGCGGCACAGATCCCACCCCTGTTGTCCGTTGTCGGCCTCGCCGACGACCTCGATACCGGGATCCGAATTCAACAGCACCACGAAGCCGGAACGCACGAGCGCCTGATCATCGACGACGGCCACTGTCGTCACGGGCGCGCTCACGAGGCACCCTCACGCCGGGCGGGAAGCGTCCCGTGGACGCGGAATCCTCCCGCTGGGTCGGGACCTGCGATCAGGGAACCACCGACAATCTGTGCGCGTTCCCGAAGGCCGATCAGTCCGTGGCCGCCACCGCCGTCCGGCCCGGGCGCGACCGAGCGCCCACCGGGGTCGGTCACGTCGATGTCGAGATGATCGTGTTTGTGGTCGAGATGTACACGCGCCGACGAGCCGCCATATTTGAGCACGTTGGTCAGCGACTCCTGCACGATCCGATAGGCAGACAATTCGACTGCGGCATCGAGTTCGACCGGTGTACCCGTCTCGTCGAACGCCACCTCGAGCCCCGCCGACCGGACCACAGCGATCAAAGCGGGTAGCTCGCCCAGGCCTTGCGGCACCGGACCATCGACACGGTCACCGTCTTCGCGGAGAATGCCGAGCATCGAACGGGTCTGGGCCAGCGCCTCACGACTCGTTTCGGCGACAACAAGAAGGGCGCGTTCGGCTGCGTCGACGTCGGTATGGATGACATGCGCACCGACACCCGCCTGGACGGCGATGAGCGACATGCTGTGCGCCACCACGTCGTGAAGTTCACGCGCGATCCGCAGGCGTTCCTCGGCGACCGCGCGCGTCGCCTGTTCGCGCGCCAGGGCCGCATCATGTTCGGCGGCCCGGATCTGGTCGCGATGCTGTGCGCGGCGACCGCGGATCGCGTCGCCCACTGCCCAGGCCGTGAGGAGAAGCGCCCAGGCCTGCAAGAGGTCTGACATGCGCAGGTCGGGGACATCGGCGGCTGCGAGTGCGGCGAAGACTCCCATGGTGCCGATGAGTGCGAGTGCGGCATTGCGACGCCGGCCATGCGCGGCCAGGGAGTAGAGGGCAAACAGCAACAGGATCGACAGCAAGCCGATGTAGTTGCCGGTCAGCACAACGATCAGACAACCGGTTGCGAAGGCGTAGTACGACAGCGTCGGGTGTACGCGTCGCCAATAGAGCGATGCTGTCGCGACAATCGTGCCGATGACCGCGATCGCGTTCGGCTCGTGCAGCCGGGGATCGACGGCGTGGACATCCGTGCTCAGCAACGAGATGAGCGCAAGCGCGGTCGCGACGACCGCGATGCCGATGTCGAGAAAGGGCGCCAATCGCCTCGCCGCGCCCGCCCAGATGCCGCCTTCGTTCCACACGGAGCGGGCCGGCCGGTTCATGGCGCGGATGCTACGCGTGTTGTGGACTACTCGGGCACAATGTTTGATCGCCGCGATCAAAACCGTTGTGATCCAGGCGCTGACGGGATCACCCAGCCAAAATGATCGTCAGGCTCAGGCTGAATTGAGCCCACCCGCTTCGCCTTGACAGGTCCTGCCTGACAACGGTTACATATCGGACATCGTCGTCGGGGAGGTCGACGCTCGTTGCTGCATTGACCCATGTGACCCGGAGGCCCTCTTTTGAGCACGTCCAGTACTGCCGTGTTCCGCACTCGACTACGACGTCGGCTGATTACCGTCGGAACTCTCTGCGCGACCACCTTGGCCCTGCTGACAATGACGCCCGCCGTTGCCGGCGCCGACGACGTCGCGCTACCGACTCCGCTGGGCGACCGCTTTTACGTCGCTCCGGCCAATATCGGCGACTACGCCAACGGTGACATCGTCGCCAGCCGCAAGATGCCCAACCCGCCGGGGTTCGTGAATATCGAGACCTGGCAATTGAAGTTCCGCAGCACGGACATGTACGAGCGGCCGATCGCCGCCGTCACGACCCTGCTGCTGCCCCAGAACCGGACCGCGAACGCGCCTGTTCTGAGCTTCCAGGACATCGTGAACGCGCTCGGACTCGAATGTGCACCTTCACAAACGCTGTTCACGCAGACCAACAGCCTTACCGCTCGTCAGGGACCGGCTCTGAACGGATTGCTGGCACAAGGCTGGGTCATCGAGGTCCCCGACCATCTCGGCCCGCGCAGCGCGTACGGTGCCGCCCAACTCGGTGGCCGGATCACCCTGGACGGCATCAAGGCCGGAAAGAACTTCCGCACCGCGAACATCTCCGGGAGTCCCGTCGGACTGATCGGGTATTCCGGTGGCGGAATGGCCACCGCGTGGGCGGCTGCACTCGCGCCCACCTACGCACCGGGACTCCGGTTGGCCGGCAGCGCATACGGCGGCGCACCGATGAATCTGATCAAAATGGCGGAAGGCCTGGGTTACAACAACCCTCATCCGGCATTCGGACTCGCGTACGCCGCCGCGGTCGGACTGTCGCGGGAGTACCCGGACGAGATCCCGATGTGGGACAACCTGACTGATCTCGGGCGGTCGATGTACCTGCGGATGCAGAATGCCTGCACCAACGAGATCCTGGAGATCGGGCAGGATCACAGCGCCGACGAGATGACACCGGACGTCAAGATCTTCGATGACCCCACCGTCCGGGCAGTCGTCGCCGCCAACGGCCTCGACATCTACCCCGGGTCACCGAACTCGCCCGTCTTCGAATGGCACAGTCCCACGGACGAACTGATCCCGGTCGATTCGATCATCACCACCAACAACCGGTATTGCCGTGCCGGTGTCCGAGTATCGAGCCTGCTCACCCCGGCACCGAATCATGTGGCCGCCTATCCACTGGGCATCCCCGGGGCGATTCAGTGGCTGTCTGATCGATTTGCCGGTCTGCCGGCGCCAAGCACCTGCTGACGGCCAGTGAGACAGATCACTCTTGGCCCGGAGTGTCGAACCTCACTGGTCCCATCAGCAACTCTGACCTCAAAAGCGTTCGTAGCGTTTGGCCGGGTGGTACCAACATGCAAGTATTGAATCTGCGCTTTCGGGAGGCGCATTAAACCGCAGCCTAACGTTAGGGTTATCCATAGTGTCGACCAGCAAGTTCACCCGCGGGAGCACCGCGAAACGCCTTCTTGCCGCCGGACTCGGTGTTGTTGTCATGGCCTTGGCCGTCCCAACTGCAGCTTCGGCACAGCCGTCGCCCACCATCCCCGGGCTTCCCGGCGTGCCGCTCCCCCAGATCCCTGGCCTGACCGTGCCCACACCGCAGGCACCGGAGACCACGCCCCAGCCTGCCCCGGAGCCCGTCAAGCCGGCCGAGCCCGCACCTCCGGTGAAGACCGACACCGGCTGGGTCGCGCTCGCCGACGACGCCACCCACGAACTGACCGTGTGGCACGACGGCAAGATCGTCCGCAAGATGCCGATCTCGATGGGCTCGAACGAACACCCGACCCCCAACGGCACGTACTACACCAAAGAGAAGTACCGCGACATGTACATGGATTCGTCCACGTACGGTGTCCCGATCGACTCACCCGGCGGTTACCGCACCTATGTCGAGTACGCGATCCGGATGTCGTGGGACGGAATCTTCCTCCACGCCGCACCATGGTCGCTGGAGCAGCAGGGCAACACCAATGTGAGCCATGGCTGCATCAACGTGAGCACTGAGAACGGTAAGTGGGCCTACGAGAACTTCCCGGAAGGAACTCCCATCGTGGTGCAGGGCACCATCGGTGGGGAGTACATCCAGGGCAGCTAGACCGCAGAGCATCTGAAGAACCGGCGCCGAGAGCATCTCTCGGCGCCGGTTTTTTCGTATCGCGTGTTGCTTCGCCCGGTGCCTGTGTGGTGACGCGCTTATTCCGCGCCGAGATCATGCCCGTTGCCGACGCCGGTGACCCGCGCGATGGCCCGCATCTTGTTCACCGCGTCCAGGGCCGCCACCTTGTAACCCTCGGCGAGGGTCGGGTAGTTGAACACCGCATCGACCAGATAGTCGATGGTTCCCCCGCAACCCATCACGGTCTGCCCGATGTGCACCAATTCCGCGGCGTTGGAACCGAATACATGCACGCCCAGGATGCTGCGGTCCTGTGCGTGGACCAGGAGTTTGAGCATGCCGTACGCGTCACCCATGATGGTGCCCCGGGCGAGCTCCCGGTAACGGGCAACACCGACTTCGAAGGGCACGTTGTCCGCAGTCAGCTGTTCCTCGGTCTTGCCGACAAAGCTGATCTCCGGGATCGAATAGATACCGATCGGATGTTTGGACGAGTCCGCGACGCCGACCGGTTCACCGAAGGCGTCGTAGGCGGCCCGTCGTCCCTGCTCCATGGCGGTGGCCGCGAGCGCCGGGAATCCGATGACGTCGCCCACCGCATAGATGTGCGGCACAGCCGTGCGGAAGCACTCGTCAACCTTGAGGCGGCCGCGATTGTCGCCCTCCAAACCGGCTGCGGCAACACCGAGTTCCTCGGTGACACCTTGACGGCCGGCTGAATACAACACGGTGTCGGCAGGGATCTTCTTCCCCGACTCCAGCACCGTGACGGTTCCCGCCTGATGCTTCTCGACCAATTTCACCGATTCGCCGAACCGGAAGGTGACGCCTCGGTCGCGCAGCTGGTACTGCAGTGCCTCGACTATTTCGCGGTCGACGAAGTCGAGCATGCTCTCGCGCTGCTCGACCACGGTGACCTTGGTTCCCAACGCCGCGAACATCGACGCATACTCGATCCCGATGACACCGGCACCGACCACCACCATGGACTGTGACACCCGGTCCATTCCGAGGATCTGATCGGAATCGACGATCGTCGCGCCGTCGAACTCGACGCTGGCCGGCCGCGCGGGACGGGTGCCGACCGCGATCACCGCGTGGTCGAACGTGATGTTCTTGTGGTCGCCGCCCTCGGATTCGACGGTGAGCTCGTTGGGTCCGACAAACTTCCCGCTGCCGATCAGGAGCGTAACCCGGTTGCGGGACAACTGATTCTGGATGACATCGATCTCTTTGCGCACCACGTGCGCCGTACGAGATGAGAGATCAGCGATGGTGATATCGGTCTTGAGCCGGTAGGACTGCCCGTACAACTCCCGCTGATTCAGTCCGGTCAGATACAGGACTGCCTCGCGCAGCGTCTTCGACGGGATCGTACCGGTGTTGATACAGACCCCACCGACCATGTTCCGGCGTTCGACGACCGCTGCCTTCTTGCCGAGCTTCGCGGCCGCGATGGCCGCCTTCTGCCCTGCCGGGCCGGATCCGATGACAACCAGGTCGTAATGATCCACGTCGATTTCTCCCAGCGTTGTTAGTTCTGGGAATCAGTGTCGCCCAACTAAGGGTGTCTCACATTTCAGACGCATGAATTGTTACCACCGGGCAGTTCGGCACCTGGCAGCCGGCGAAAGGCAGGTGCCGAGGTCAGAACAACTAGGCCGCACGACGGTCGATGCCGAACGGGAGGAACGTCACCTGAACCTGCAACCACTGCGCCAGGACCTCACAGCCCGACAAAGTCCCACCCGCCAGTGGCTCTGCGTCATACGCGGTGTGCCGCCCTCCGCTGCGGTTCACGATCTGCAGACCACGCCACATCAACTTTCGGGGCAGGTATCCCGCGATCTCGGCCATCACGATCCGCAGACGCCGCACGTCCTGACGCCATTGGCGTGGACTGATCGATGTGCGAGTCGCGTTCTGAAAGTCATTGCCCCTGAGCACCTGCCAGAGGTTGCGGAACCAGCCACGCACATCCCGGATGGACATCGCGGCAGTGAGGTCGGCAAAATCTCGCAGCAGTGAATCCCGGCTTGCATTGCAGATGACGTCGGCGGGGTCGGCGATCCACATCACCGGGACATCAGTGGGTATCGCCGGGCCTTCACCGGCCAGACCGAACCCGTCACAACCTGCAACGACCCCCGGCGGCTGGTGTGGATCGGCCACAAACCCGACCGCGACGACTGCCCGCGAACTCTTCCGATCCGCCAACAGGTTTCGGATCACCACTGCACCCTGGGAGTACCCGATCAACATCACCGGCCCGGGCGTCGCGACCAGGCGGTCCCGCAGGTTGGCCACGCCCGCGCGCACGCTGTCGAGATAGCTCATACCGGCCAGATCGGGGACCGGGCCATAGCTGGCCGGATACCCCACCCATTGACAGTCGAACCGTTCGTCGAGTCGGCCGGTCACCTCGGCGAGCAGCCCGCCGACCCGTTGACGGGTGTCACCTGCATAGGATTCTCCGGTTCCTCCGACCACGAGCACCGTCACGACTGCCATGCGACCATGATGCCGATCAAACCTGAGCGCCTGCTGAGGCGACCACCCACATCAGTCGGCTTGGCAGACCGGACACCAATACACCTTGCGCGCCACCATCTCTCCCATCAGGATCGGCGTCCCGCAGATCCGGCAGGGCTCACCGGTTCGCCGGTAGACGTAGGTCCGCGGCCGGCCCGGGCCGTACGCCGGAGCCCCGTGATCGTCATCGGGCCGGACCACGTGCATCTTGCCGCGCCGCACACCGATCGCCATCAAGGCGACCAGATCCGCCCACAATGCCTCCCATTCCGGGCGGTCGATCCCGGTGCCGGGACGATGCGGGTTGATCGCCGCCCGAAAGAGGACCTCGGCGCGGTAGACGTTCCCCACGCCGCAGAGCACCTTCTGGTCCATCAGAAGCGCCCCGATTGCCTTGCGGGACCGCGTGATCGCCGCCCAGGCCAGGTCAGGATCGGCGTCCTTGCGCAGCGGATCCGGGCCGAGTCGCGCGGTCAGTGCCGTCAGATCGTCCGGGGTGTACAGCTCGCAGGCGGTCGGTCCCCGCAGATCGGTGCCGTAGACCTGCGACTCCATACGCATCCGCACCTGACCGACCGGTTCGGGAAGCGGCGCTTCGCCTTCGCTGAATGCCCCGTAGAGACCGAGGTGCACATGCACGATCTCACCATTGCCGTAGCGATGGATCAGATGCTTGCCCCAGGCCTCGGCCCGGACGAACGTCTGTCCGTCGACCCGCCCGGCCCCCGAGGAGAAACGTCCCTGCGGACTACTGACCGCGACTTGCCGGCCGGCAAACTTTCGATGATGGATCCGGGCCAACCGGTGAAGCGTATGCCCTTCCGGCACAGCTGATTTCGAAGTCTCAGCCGGCAGGCAGCGCCGGCGGGACGCCGCTGCGCTCATACTGCGCGAGGATGTCGATGCGGCGCTGGTGACGCTCTTCACCCGACCACTCGGTACCGATGAAGGCGTCGACGATCGCGAGCGCCTCGGCCTGGCTGTGCATGCGGCCACCGATACCAATCAGCTGAGCCTTGTTGTGCTGGCGCGCCAACTGCGCCGTCTCGACGCTCCACGCCAGCGCGCAACGGGCTCCGGGGACCTTGTTCGCGGCGATCTGCTCACCGTTTCCGCTGCCACCGAGCACAATCCCGAGACTGCCTTCGTCGGCGACGGTCCGTAGCGCGGCGTCGACGCAGAACGACGGATAGTCGTCGAGCGCGTCGTATTCGTGCGCTCCACAATCGATCACCTCGTGACCCGAAGAGGTCAAATGTTCGGCAATCTGGGCTTTGAGTTCGAATCCGGCATGGTCGCCACCTAAGTACACGCGCATGGCAACCAGTCTGACAGAGTGCGGCGGCGCCCCGGGCATCGATCGGGAATCGGAGTTCACGGGTCGGGTGTTTGCGCAGGCCCGGCACTAGTCTCGGCAGAGTGAATCCCGACACGCCTACACTCCCACCGGCGTCGCACTGGCTTCCCCCGGCCCCCTATGCCGGACGGCCGAGGCGGCATCCGTGGGAGATTCCGATCCTGGTCCTGGTCCTGATCGTCGGCATCGGCGGGTACGTCCTGGGTGTGATCCTCGTGGCGACCGGTTCTCTGAACACGTGGTTCGTGCTGATCCTGATCGCACCGCTGCTGCTGTATCTGATCCGCGGCCTGACTTACGCGATGCCGCGCGTCAACGGAGTGAAGATGAGCCCCACCCAGTTCCCAGAGGGCTATCAGATGGTGGTCGAGGCAGCACGCAGATTCGGGCTCGAACATGTTCCCGACGCCTACGTCGTCCTCGGCAACGGCAGGATCAACGCCTATGCCTCCGGCCACGGATTCCGGCGGTTTGTTGTCGTTTATTCAGATCTTTTCGAGATCGGCGGGCACGCCCGCAGTCCTGAGGCGTTGCGGTTCATCATCGGCCACGAGGTCGGTCACATCGCGGCCGGGCACGTGTCGTATTGGCGACAGCTCGGTTCGACGATCGGCCTGAACATCCCCGTGCTCGGCCAGGCCCTGTCGCGGTCGATGGAGTACACCGCAGACAATCACGGCTACTACAACCAGCCGTCGGGGTCGCCCGGCGCCATCGGGGTACTGGCTGCCGGCAAATACATGCTGACGTCGGTGAGCTTCGACGAGTTCGCCGATCGGGCAACCCTGGAGAAGGGCTTCTTCACCTGGCTGACCAATCTGCAGTCGACCCATCCGGTGCTGACCTGGCGAGCTGCGGCCCTCCGAGACCGCTCCGGGGCGGGCCGGATGTTCTTCCGCCCCCGCCGGATCGTTCGGGGAATCGGCAGCGGCCACATCCAGATGCTGCCGCCCCCAACTCCTGTGCCCCCGACCTGGGCGGGGGCCATGGTTGCCGGCGGACCGATCAGCGGATATCCGCCGTACTTTCCGCCGGCACCTCCCGCGACGCCGTCTGGGCCCGCGGCCTCACCGCCGCCGGTCGACCTGACGAAGAATCAGGCCGACCGGGACCCACAGGAGCCGTAACCCGGGGACTGAGCAGGTCAGTCGAACTCCGGTCCCTCGTTGCGGGAGCGCTTGAGTTCGAAGAAGTGCGGGTAACTCGACAGCGCCAACGCGCCGTCCCACACCTTGCCGGCGTCCTCGCCGCGCGGGATCCGCGACAGGACCGGTCCGAAGAAGGCCACGTCGTTGATGTGGATCGTCGGGGTTCCGACGTCGTCGCCAACCTTGTCCATACCGGCGTGATGGCTCTTTCTGATCGCTTCGTCGAAAGTGGTTTCGTCGGCGGCCTTGGCCAGCTCCGCGGGCAGCCCCACCTCGGCGAGCGCTTGTGAAATGACTTCGTCGAAGTCCTCGATGCCCTTGTTGTGGATGAGCGTTCCGAAGGCGGTGTACAGCGGCGACAGGATCTCATCGCCGCGCTCGGCCTGCGCCGCAGCGATCACGCGGACCGGGCGCCAGGCCTGCGACAGTTTCTCCCGGTATTCGTCGGGGATGTCCTTGCCCTCGTTCAGCACTGCCAGGCTCATGATGTGGAAGTTTGTCTCGATGCTGCGTACCTTCTCGACCTCCAGAATCCAGCGGGAGGTGATCCAGCACCACGGGCAGAGGGGGTCGAACCAGAAGTCAACGCGATCAAGCGAGTCGGTCATGAGTTGGAGAACTCCTTCAGCAATAGAACGTGAGTAATGGTGCCGGTGGAAACCATCGCATGGTTCAACAACGGGCGGCGGGTCACATTCCCTCCCGCACTCAACCGGCGCGGCAGACCACGCATACGGTAGTTGTGTAGCAATCGGCAAAATCCCTGAGAAGCGAGGCAACGTGGCGGTACCAAACCTGACCCGGGAACTGGCGGGCCAACGCTCGGCGAACATCTCGGTCTCCAACTATGCGATCGATCTCGACCTCACCGACGGTGCGGGCAAACCCGGCGAGAAGACATTCCGGTCGGCGGTGACCATCACTTTCACCGCCACCTCCGGTTCGTCGTCGTTTGTCGATCTGATCGCGCAAACGGTGCATACCGCGACCCTCAACGGTTCGCCGGTGGACATCTCCGCCTACACCGAAGAAGACGGCCTGGCCCTGACCGACCTGGCCGCAGACAACACCCTGGTTGTGGTCGCCGACTGCATCTACTCCCATACCGGAGAGGGTCTGCATCGTTTTGTCGACCCCACCGACGACGCGGTCTACCTGTACTCGCAGTTCGAAACCGCCGACGCCAAACGGATGTTCGCCTGTTTTGATCAGCCGGACATGAAGGCCACCTTCGACGTCACCGTCACCGCTCCGGCGGACTGGAAGGTCATCTCCAACGGCGCCGGCACCGAAACCGGACCCGGCACACACACTTTCGCCACCACCCCGTTGCTGAGCACTTATCTGGTGGCCCTGATCGCGGGGCCGTATTCGGTATGGACCGACAGCTACACCGACGAGCACGGCACCATCGACCTCGGCATCTTCTGTCGCTCGTCGCTGGCCGAGTTCATGGATGAGGAGCGACTGTTCACCGAGACCAAGCAGGGTTTCGAGTTCTACCACAAGAACTTTGGGATCCCTTACGCCTTCGGTAAGTATGACCAGCTCTTTGTTCCCGAGTTCAATGCCGGCGCCATGGAGAATGCCGGCGCGGTGACGTTCCTCGAGGACTACGTCTTCCGTTCCAAGGTCACCAAGTACCTGTACGAACGCCGCGCCGAAACCGTGCTGCACGAAATGGCACACATGTGGTTCGGCGACCTCGTCACCATGCAGTGGTGGGATGACCTGTGGCTCAACGAATCCTTCGCCACATTTGCCTCGGTCCTCTGCCAGTCCGAGGCCACCGAATACAAGAATGCCTGGACCACATTCGCCAACGTCGAGAAGTCCTGGGCGTACCGGCAGGATCAACTCCCGTCCACCCACCCGGTGGCCGCCGACATCCCCGACATCGCGGCGGTCGAGGTCAATTTCGACGGAATCACCTATGCCAAGGGCGCTTCGGTGCTCAAGCAGCTGGTCGCGTACGTCGGTCTCGAGGAGTTCCTGTCCGGACTCCGCGACTACTTCCAGACCCACCAGTTCGGGAACGCCACGTTCGCCGATCTCCTCGGCGCACTCGAGAAGGCGTCAGGCCGCGACCTGTCCGACTGGGGTTCCCAGTGGCTGAAGACCACCGGTATCAACGTCATCAGTCCCGACTTCGACGTCGATGAGTCCGGGGCCTTCACCCGCTTCGACATCCTCCAGGACGGCGCGGCCCCCGGCGCGGGCGAAACCCGGACCCACCGCCTTGCTGTCGGCGTGTACGACGACGTCGACGGAAAGCTGGTTCGTACCAAGCGGGTTGAGCTCGACGTCGCCGGTGAGCGTACCGCCGTCGCCGAGCTCGTCGGCGTGAACCGCGGACAGCTGATCCTCCTGAACGACGACGACCTGACGTACTGCTCCGTCCGGCTCGATCCCGATTCGCTGGCCACGGCGACGAGCCGCCTCGCCGCCATCAGCGAGTCCATGCCCCGCACCCTGGTGTGGTCGGCCGCCTGGGAGATGACCCGGCAGGCCGAGATGCGGGCTCGTGAGTTTGCCGCACTCGTCGAGCACGGGATCGGCGCCGAAACCGAGATCGGTGTGGTGCAGCGGGTTCTCCTGCAGGCCCAGACCGCGATTGATGCCTACGCCGACCCCGAGTGGGCGACCTCGGTGGGCTGGCCGACGTTCAGCGCCCGCCTGCTCGAACTCGCCCGCGCGGCGGAGCCGGGTTCGGATCACCAGCTGGCCTTCGTCAACGCACTGCTGTCCGGGGTGCTCGCCCCCGAGCACACCGATGTGGCCCGCGCGCTGCTCGATTCCGACCCGGCCGAGGCGGGTCTGGCCGGACTCACGGTCGATACCGATCTGCGGTGGACGATCGTGCAGGCCCTCGCCACCGCGGGAGCCATCGACACCGACCCGGCCACCAGCCCGGTGATCGATGCCGAACTGGCCCGCGACAACACCTCGGCCGGCAGCAGGCAGGCTGCCAAGGCACGTGCTTCCCGTCCGCTGCCGGAGGCAAAGGCGAAGGCGTGGGCGCAGGTGACCGAGGATGACACCCTGTCGAACACGCTGGGGCGGTCGATCATCGCCGGCTTCTCGCGTCCGGGTCAGGGTGAACTCGTGGCGCCCTACACCGCGAAGTACTTCGAGATGGCCCCGCTGGTGTGGGAACGTCGTTCGAGCGAGGTTGCCCAGACTGTCGTGGTCGGGCTGTACCCGAGCTGGGCGGTGTCGCAGGACGCGCTGGCACTGGCAGATGAATTGCTGGCCGGCGATCATCCCCCGGCGCTGCGCCGGCTGATCTCCGAGGGACGCGACACCGTCGCGCGAACGCTGCGGGCCCGCACCTTCGACAAGAGCTAGACGCACACCGCCTTCACACAAAGGCGGGGCAACCGAAAGGTTGCCCCGCCCCTTGTGTCTGAGCAGATGTGTTTGTTCAGGTGTGGATCAGCGAACCGTGACCGCTGCCGCGATGACCCGGATGGCGGAGATCAGTCCGTCGACGAGGTCACCGGAACGGATGCCGGCGATCGCTGCGGTGACTCCGAGCTGGGCCACCCGATCGTTGAGACGTGCGGCGACCTCTTTGCCGGAGACGACGACAACGTCCTTGGTGTTCGGCGACACCGCGATCAGCGCGGCGTGCTCGGGTTCCGGCGCGTTCGGCAGGATTGCCGCGGCGCCGGCGACTGCATCTACGCCCAGGTCGCCGATGAACACCGAGAAACGGATTCCCGTCTCATCGGTAGCGTCGGCCAATGCCTCGTCCAAGGCCACCAGTTCGTCGGTCTTGAACGGCGGCGTGGTGGGCACATCCGTGGGGAAACGAGCTGCCGAGATCCGGCCACTGATGGTCAGTGCCGAACCCATGGGGAGCGTTTCCGGATCGACGGTCGACTTGACCACATCACCACTTGCCACTTGCCGAGCCTCCGATCAAATCGTCCGTGCCGTGCCCGTGATACGTCGGGGCCACAGGTGCGGCCTCGGTTGCGCTGAGCAGCAACGGTCCGTGCTCCCACTTCTGGTCGATCGTGTAGAACTTCACCTTCGGGTACTTGACACCGCTGGTGAACAGCAACGCCAAAATCACCATCACCACAGCAATGATTGTGATGATGAGGACCGGCATGCCGACCGCCACAATCAGGTCTTCCATCGTTCCGCCCTTCAGAACCGCTCGACTCTTGTGTCAAAACTTAGCCGACGAGCCGTGCCCACGTCTCGCCGAGGTCACCCGGCGCGTCGGAGAACAGTACGCGAAGGTCTCGCGGACCGCGCTCAGGCAGCCCCGACGTCGAGGTAGCGCGACCAGGCCGGGTCGAATTCCTTCACCGTGGCCAGCAGGCGCCAATGGCGTCCCTTCGGTGCGGTCAGGGCAACCTTGAGCGTCCACCCGAGCTCGGAGAGCATCCGGTCGGCCTTTTTGTGGTTGCACGAGGCACAGCACGCGACGCAGTTGTCCCAGGTGTGCGTCCCGCCGCGACTTCGTGGCACCACGTGGTCGATGGTGTCGGCTTTCGCCCCGCAATAGCCGCAGCGCGTCCGGTCCCGTTGCATCAGCGCCGCCCGTGTCATCGGGATGACCGCGCGATACGGAACCCGCACATATGTCCGCAGCCGGATCACCGACGGCACCGCGATCGCCATCTCCGCCGAATGAATGAGCGGCCCGTTGCCGTCCTCATGGATGACATCGGCCCGCTCACGGAGCACCAGGACAATTGCCCTGCGTATCGAGATCGCGGCAAGTGGCTCGTAGGTCGCATTCAGGAGCAGCACGCGGTGCTTGCCCCAGCGCGAATTGGATCCACCCGCCGGCGGCGCCCCGATGGCGTCGACGGCGCGGGGACCGGTGTCGAGCGTGGACACGCTCGCCGCGCCGCGCGATCTGACGCGTCCATCAGTGGTGGTCGAGACACGATCGTGCCCCGCGTGGCCCTTCTTGCGCTGCACCTTCACCCGCGACATCTAACCTCCCGGCCATACGAACCGACCTCGATGGGAACGATTCAGTTCAACACGGATACCGAACAATTGCACGACAAAATGCAGGTCGCCACCGGGCTTCTGTGTGAACTCTGGATGTCCGCGCCCGCAGCACCAATCGTCTGGGCCATGAAGACACGATCGTTCGGGCACCGAACAGACCTACGGGCGGCGGCCACGCACACGTGATCGGCGAGTGGAACAATGGGTGCCGTGACTACTTCTCCGCAGACGTTCTACGAGGCAGTGGGCGGCGAACAGACGTTTCACGACCTGACCGCCCGCTTCTACGAGGAAGTCGCGAAGGACGAGATCCTCCGACCGCTCTACCCCGAAGAAGACCTCGGTCCGGCCGAGCGGCGGATGCGGATGTTCCTCGCACAGTACTGGGGCGGACCCCGGACGTATTCGGACGAACGAGGCCACCCGAGGTTGCGGATGCGGCACAACCCGTTCCGCATAGGCCCCATCGAAAAAGCGGCCTGGCTGCGATGCATGTACATCGCCATCGCTTCGATCGACTCCCAACGCCTCGATGATGATCATCGGCGGGCGCTGACCGACTACGTCGAGATGGCGGCCGACTCGATGGTGAACTCCCCGATGTGAGACCGATACGCGCCACAGCCGCATGATCCTGACGTTCGCACGGGAGTGAGGCAAGATAATTCAGGTGAGTGACGAGACAAGCGATCTTTCCACGGCCGCAAGCGATGTTTCGGCGGAGGTTCAGTCCCAATCCGATCCAGGATTCCCGCGGTGGTGGCAGAACGCGATCTTCTATCAGATCTATCCCCGTTCGTTCTCTGACGACAACGGCGACGGTATCGGCGACATCCGCGGTGTGATCGACAAACTGGGCTATCTCGAGCTGGTCGGTGTGGACGCCATCTGGCTCAGCCCGGTGATGAAGTCCCCGATGGCCGACCACGGCTACGACGTCTCCGACCCGCGGGACATCGATGACCTGTTCGGTGGCCTCGAGGCGCTCGATGCACTCATCCGCGAAGCCCACGAGCGCGACATCAAGGTCACCATGGACCTCGTCCCCAACCACACCAGCGACCAACACGCCTGGTTCATCGAGGCACTCAACTCCGAGCCCGGCAGCGCTGCCCGGCAGCGCTATATCTTCCGCGACGGTCTCGGCGACGACGGCAGCCTGCCGCCCAACAACTGGACCAGCGTGTTCGGAGGCCCCGCCTGGAACCGTGTCACCGAACCCGACGGCCGCCCGGGCCAGTGGTACCTCCACATCTTCGTCCCCGAACAACCCGATCTGAACTGGGACAATCCGGAGGTCTTCGCCGACCTCGACAAGACACTCCGATTCTGGCTCGACCGTGGTGTCGACGGATTCCGGATCGACGTCGCCCACGGCATGGCAAAGCCCGAGGGTCTCCCCGACATGAACAATGACGCGGTCGGACTCCTGGGCAACCTGGACGATGACCCCCGCTTCGACAACGACGGAGTGCACGACATCCATCGGCGAATCCGCGCGGTCCTTGACGACTATCCCGATGCCATGGCCGTCGGGGAGATCTGGGTCAAGGACAACACCCGGTTCGCTGATTATGTGCGCCCGGACGAACTCCACCTCGGCTTCAACTTCCGGCTGGCACAGGTGCCGTTCGAGTCCGAAGAGATCCGGCTGGCGATCGAACACTCACTGGAGTCAATCGCATCGGTGTCGGGTACACCCACCTGGACATTGTCGAACCACGACGTCGAGCGGGAGGTCACCCGTTACTCGACCGCCGATTCACCACAGGCCGGCATCGACCGGGCCCGCGCGATGATCCTGGTCGAACTCGCGCTACCGGGCGCGGTCTTCATCTACAACGGCGCCGAACTCGGCCTGCCCAATGCCGACCTGCCGGACGACGTGCTGCAGGATCCGGTCTGGGAGCGCTCGGGACATACCGAACGCGGGCGCGACGGGTGTCGCGTGCCGCTGCCCTGGGAGGGCACAACTCCCCCGTTTGCGTTCTCCAGCAACCCGGATACCTGGTTGCCGATCCCCGCGGAGTGGGCGGCCCTGACCGTCGAGACTCAGCTCGAAGACGTGAACTCGACGCTGTCCCTGTACCGGCAGGCGATCGAGTACCGCAAGACGCGTCCGGAATTCGCCGGCGAGGCCATCGAGTGGTACGGCGCGCCGGCCGGATGCCTGGCATTCCGCCGGTCGCTGGGCAAGTTGGTCTGTGCACTCAACGCCGGACCCGAACCGATCGGTCTGCCGCCGGGAGAGGTCCTACTCAGCAGCGCACCTCTGGTCGACGGCAAACTCCCACCGAATGCGGCGGCCTGGCTCGTCTGACGCCGAACGGTCCGTCCGCGGTCGCGGCGTCCGGGCACCGCTAGTTGACCGACAGGCCCAACGGCATGGTTCGGCGCTGATACACCGACCCGAAGCGGGCATCGAGTCGTGCCCACACCGCGGTCGCACGCACCCGGACCATCTCGGCATCGTCGATGTCGTCGATCGGCGATGTCTCGCTGATGTCGCGGTTGTCGGCCTGACGCACAAAACCCATGGCCGTCAGTGCAAACACCGAACGCATCGACACCCCGACCACCTGATCAGACGACTCCGATGAGACATTGAGCACCTGCTGGTCGAGCAGGCCGGTCGGCGGTCCGTGTCCGCTGCCCTGCGTGCGGGCGACCTCCGCACCGGTCCGCGACAGTTGCACCAGAACCCGCGCGGGTACGTCGTCGACGTGCGTGAACCCGGCGGCCGACGGCAGCGCGCCGCGCCACGCACTGTCGAGGGCAAATCCGGTGTCCACCGTGGCGGCCGCCGGATCGTCGTAGGTCGCCCGCAACACCGTGCGCAGTTCGGACGCCCCGCAGACCACGTCGTCGCCGGACATCGACCCGGACACCACCCGGCTGGCCAAGACATCGAATCCGGTGTTGACCCAGACGCCGAGGAGTCCGTCGGGACGACGTTTGATGCGGATCACCGCGACATCGTCGGCGCGTAGTGCCCGCCCGGCGAACGCCGCCAGATCGATCCGATCACGGGCGGACAGTGTCAATTCGGCCATCAGCGGATGGTGCTCCTCAGTTGTCGGGCGGCGACCGACAGGGTCGCCAGATCGAGGTTCCCACTCTCGGCGATGTCCGCCAGTGTTGCGCGAACCCGGGACAACCTCGAGGTGTTGTTCAGTTCCCACTCGGCTATCTTCTCGTCCGCCGATTCGGTGGGTTCACCCGAGTCGAGGATCACCAGACACAGCGCTCGCAACGCCCCGTGCAGGTCGTCGCGCAATGCCAGCCGGGCCAGCGAATGCCACCGGTCGATGCGATCGAGGTCGGACACCGCGCTGAGCAGTTGATGCACCCCGAGATGTTCCATCAGCGCGAAGTACAGATCGCCGACCTCCAGTGGATCGCGGTCGGCGATCTCGGCGGCGTCGATGATGTCGAGGAGGCAGAAACGATGCAGGCTCGAGGCAACGGCCTGCGCTGTCTCGCCGGGGACGCCATCTGCGCGCAGACGCTCGGCATGCCGATTGATGGCTCGCGCCGACGCCCCGCGCAGCCAGCCCGCCAGAGACGGTGACAGCTCCGCGACGAGACCGCCGTAACGGGTGACCTCGGCGGCCATCGCCAACGGCTGTGGGCGCCCGGCGATCATCCAGCGAGACGCCCGGAAGAGCAGTCGGCGGGTGTAGACGATCATCGAGTTGGTGGTCGGCACCGGACACGGGGCCGCTGCGATGTCCCGCCACAGGGCGTGCAGTCCGAAGATCTCCGTGACCACCTCATACGACCGCACCACGTCGACCGGGTCGCTGCCGCTGCCCTCACAGAGACGGAAAACGTGTGTGATCCCGGCGTTGTCGACCAGATCGTTGACCACCGTGGTGGTGACGATCTCCCGCCGCAGTTGATGGGTTGCGATCCCCTCGGCAAACCGTTCCTGCAACGGGGCCGGGAAATAGCCGATCAGACGCGGCGAGAAGACGTCGTTGTCCGGCAGTTCCCCCGCGAGCATGTCGACCTTGAGGCCGAGTTTGACGTGGGCCATCACGGTGGCGAGCTCCGGTGAGGTCAAACCGTGACGGCCGGTGGCATTTCCGCGTTCTACCAGTTGTTCCGGACGGGGTAGCGCCTCGAGACGCAGGTCGACGCCGCGACCGGCCATCTCTTTCAGCAGCCGGGTGTAGACCTCGGCCGTCACGTCGGCATCGGCCCGGCTGATCCCGAGCTCTGCGTTCTGGGAGACGTTGTCCGCCAACACCAGATCCCCGACCTCGGTGGTCATCGACTCCAGCAACGGATTTCGCTGCGCCGCCGGCAGCCGGCCCACCGACACCTGGGAATCGAGCAGGATCTTGATGTTGACCTCATGGTCCGAACAATCGACACCGGCGGAGTTGTCCATCGCGTCGGTGTTCACCCGGCCACCGCCGAGCGCGAACTCGATACGGCCGAGTTCGGTCAGCCCGAGGTTGCCACCTTCTCCGACGACCTTGGCGCGCAACTCGTTTCCGTCGACGCGAATGGAGTCGTTGGCCTTGTCCCCCACCTGTTCGTTGGACTGGGTTCCGGCTTTCACGTAGGTTCCGATGCCGCCGTTCCACAGCAGGTCGACCGGTGCCATCAGGATCGCCCGGATGAGTTCCGGTGGCGACAGGGCACCGATGTCCTCAGCCAGCCCCAGTGCTTCGGCAGCTCGGGGACTGACCGGAATCGATTTCTGATCGCGGGCCCACACGCCACCGCCGTCGCTGATCAGGTCCGCGTCGTACTCGGCCCACGACGATCGGGGCAGCTCGAACAGGCGCCTGCGCTCCACAAAGGAGCGGGCGGCGTCGGGATCCGGGTCGATGAATACGTGCCGGTGATCAAATGCGGCCACCAACCGGATGTGCTCGGACAACAGCATTCCGTTACCGAACACATCGCCACTCATGTCGCCGATCCCGACCACCGTGAAGTCCTCGGTCTGGGTGTCCGCACCCATCTCCCGGAAGTGCCGTTTCACCGCTTCCCAGGCACCGCGGGCCGTGATGCCCATCGCCTTGTGGTCGTACCCGGCCGACCCTCCCGAGGCGAAGGCGTCACCCAGCCAAAATTTGTACTGTCCGGCAACATCATTGGCGATGTCCGAGAACGAGGCCGTCCCCTTGTCTGCGGCCACCACCAGATACGGGTCGTCGTCGTCGCGGCGCACCACCTCCGGCGGTCCGACGATGTCGCCCGACTTGGCTTCGATGTTGTCGGTGACGTCGAGCAACCCGGAGATGAACCGTCGATAACATGCGATGCCTTCGGCCCGGGTCGCCTCGCGGTCGGCGGCCGCGTCACCGGTGGGGATCGGCGGACGTCTGACCACGAATCCGCCCTTGGAGCCGACCGGCACGATCACCGCGTTCTTGACCGCCTGAGCCTTGACCAGTCCCAGGATCTCCGTCCGGAAATCCTCTTGCCGGTCGGACCAGCGCAGGCCACCGCGCGCGACCGACCCGAACCGTAGGTGCACGCCTTCGACACGCGGCGAGTACACATAGATCTCGAACAGCGGCCGGGGTAACGGCGTTTGCGGGATCTCGCGGGGCCGGAGTTTGAAGCTCAGGGTCTGGTGCTGCAACCCTTCCCGATTCGTGCCGTAGTAGTTGGTGCGGACCGTGGCAGACAGGACCGCGACGAAAGCGTTGACGATCCGGTCGACGTCCATGCTGATGATGTGGCCGATGGCCACCGTCAGGCCTTCGAGTACCTCCCTGCGCCGGTTGTCGTCGGCGGCATCCGGATCGAATGAGGCCCGGAAAAGTTCGACCAGCGACTTGGTGATCACCGTGTTGGCGCCCAGCACCGCCGCCACATGTGTTGTGCTGTAAGAACTCCCACACTGACGCAGGTAGCGGGCGTAGGCCCGCAACATGGCGACCTGATGCCACGTCAACCCACACCGGAAGATCAGCTCGTTGAAATTGTCGACTTCGGCGTCGCCGCGCCAGATCTCGGAAAAGGCTTCGGTGAAACGATGTTCCACATCGTCGACGCTCTCCTGGTCGACCACCATCCCGCCGGCCAGTGCGAGCCCGAACTCGTAGACGAAGCACCGCCGGCCGTCCTGGCGCTCGATCTCTAGTGGACGTTCGTCGAGGACGTTGACGCCGAGGCTGTGCAGGACCGGCAGGATCTCAGTCAGGGTGGCCGGGCGTCCACACAGATAGAACGCGAAGCGCCAGTCCTGACCACCACCGAGTGCGTCATCTGCCGGCCGGTACAGGCGAACGTAGAAGTCACCGTCTTCCAGTGCGTCGACGATCGCGACATCGATATAGGCCTCCGCCGGACTGCGCACGTCTTTGTAGCTGTCGGGCAGCGTCGCTGCATAGAACGTGATCTCTTCGAGGTCACCGGCGTCACCCACCGCGATTTCACGGAGCCGCTCGTCCCACCCACGTGCAGCCTCGATCATCTTGTCCTGCAAGGCAATCTGGCCCGGAGTACCCACCGCCAGACTGCCCAGCTCACGACAATCACGCGAATCGACCCGCATCACCACGTGTAACAGCGCCAATGCGGATTCACTGACACGCGCGGTGTATTCCAGATGCCCGCCGCCGAGCTCGGCCAGCAGCAGTTTCTGCAATAACTCGCGCAGCCGGGTTGTGTAGCGGTCACGCGGCAGATAGACCAGCGCCGACACGATCTCGCCGGCGGGATCAGGCCGCAGGAACACCCGCACCTGCCGGCTCGGTACGGCCTCGAGGACTCCCGACAGCGTCCGGGCGAGTTCTTCGGCGGGCACCGAGAAGAGCTCGGTTCGAGGCAGGGTCTGCATCAACTCGAGGATCGCCATGCCGTTGTACGAGCTCGGGTCGACCTCTGCCATGGCGAGCACGTCGCTGACCTTGGTGTCGATCACCGGGATCTGCAGGATGTTCTCATGCAGCGCAGTCGAGGTGAAGCTGCCGACGAACACATGATCGCCCACGCGAGTGCCGTCGGTTTCGTAGTCGGCAATCGTGATGAGGGTGGGAAAGTTCGACCGCTGGATACGCGTCGGGAGATAGAGCTGCTGAACGCTGACCGGGCCGTTGCCGGGGGCGGTTCTGTGCGCGGCGTTCTCACCCCGCCAGATACCCAGACCCGTATCGGATTCGGCGGTGCGGTCGCCGTCTGCCGTCACACAGTGCACGTAACCGAAAGGTGAGAAATGCTGCTCGGCGAACCATCCGAGCATCTGCGCATGATCTGATGCCGTCGCGCAGTCGATACCGTCCGGCACGTCCGCCGTCGTATAGGAACCGAAGATGTCGGCAAGGCTCGCGATCAGACCGATCATGGCGGCCCGATCGCGATGGACGTCGCGGATTCGGCCGACCACGGTGTCGAGCTCTGCCCGGACTCGTCCGAGGTCGATCGCCGATGCGGTCGGTGTCGCCTCGACATAGATCCACGACTCGGTGATCCGGCCGTGGCCGGTCTCATCGCCCGATGCGTCGGGGCCGTCCACTCCCAGGAGCACGCCGTCGGCGTCACGGACAACCGGCAGAATCGGGTGATCGATGCGGACGACCATCAGATCGGTCGCCTCGATGCCCGCCACCACGGACTCGACCAGCAGCGGCATGTCGTCGGCGACCATCGCGATCAGCACCGACCCGCCGTCGTGGTCGATGTCGATGACCGTTGTGCCCGGAGTCCTGATGTGCCCCAGCCCCAGATGCCGGAAGAGCTGGGATCGTTGTGACGACCCCAACTCTTCCCAAGACTTCTGCCGACGGGTGCCCGGTCCGTGGAAGTACCCGCTGATTGCTTGCGCCAGCAGGGCTTTCACAGAGGCTGGCAGATTCCCGGACAAGGAATCAGCCAGATCAGACTGTGTCGATCCGGTCATTGCCGTCACGCTCCAGTTGATCGGTCTCCCGCGGTCTCTCCGAGGGGTCTTCCATCAAATGTAGTGTTCGGCAGCGACCTACGAATTGCTAATCGCGAGTCAGCTTTCGGTGTGTCACAGAATGCGGACGCGCGGCTTCGGCGCCGAGGCGCTCGATCTTGTTGGCCTCGTATGCCTCGAAGTTGCCCTCGAACCAGAACCACTGACCCTCGGCGACGTTGCCTTCCCACGCGAGGATGTGCGTACAGGTGCGGTCGAGGAACCAGCGGTCGTGCGAGATGACCACTGCACAGCCGGGGAACTGGTCGAGCGCGTTCTCCAGCGAGCTGAGGGTCTCGACGTCGAGGTCGTTGGTCGGCTCATCGAGCAGGATCAGGTTGCCACCCTCTTTGAGGGTCAGTGCCAGGTTCAGACGGTTGCGCTCACCACCGGAGAGCACCTCTGCCTTCTTCTGCTGATCGGGCCCCTTGAAGCCGAACGCACTGACGTAGGCGCGCGACGGCATCTCGTTCTGGCCGACCTCGATGAAGTCGAGTCCGTCGGAGACAACTTCCCAGACATTCTTCTTGGGATCGATGTTGGCGCGGTTCTGGTCGACGTAACTGAGCTTGACCGTGTCGCCGACCTTGACGTCACCCGAATCGGGATCTTCGAGCCCGACGATGGTCTTGAACAGCGTGGTCTTACCGACACCGTTGGGGCCGATGACCCCGACGATGCCGTTACGCGGCAGCGTGAACGACAGGTCCTTGATCAGGACGCGCCCGCCGAAGCCCTTGTCCAGGTTCTTGACGTTGACCACGATGTCGCCGAGTCGCGGCGGCGTCGGGATCTGGATCTCTTCGAAGTCGAGTTTGCGCATCTTGTCGGCTTCGGCGGCCATCTCTTCGTACCGGCCGAGGCGCGCCTTGCTCTTGGTCTGGCGGGCCTTGGATCCGGACCGAACCCACGCCAGTTCCTCTTTGAGGCGCTTTTGCAGCTTCTGATCCTTTTTCCCCTGAACTTCGAGGCGCGCGGCCTTCTTCTCCAGGTAAGTCGAGTAGTTGCCCTCGTACGGATGCAGCTTTCCGCGGTCGACCTCACAGATCCACTGCGCGACGTGATCGAGGAAGTACCGGTCGTGGGTCACTGCGAGTACGGCGCCGTGGTACGCGGCCAGGTACTGCTCCAGCCACAGCACGCTCTCGGCGTCGAGGTGGTTGGTGGGCTCGTCGAGAAGCAGCAGGTCGGGCTTCTGCAGCAGCAGCTTGCACAGAGCGACGCGACGACGTTCACCACCGGAGAGGTGGGTGACGGGTTCGTCGGCCGGCGGGCAACGGAGCGCGTCCATCGCCTGTTCGAGCTGCGAGTCCAGGTCCCAGGCATCGCCGTGGTCGAGGGCTTCCTGCAGCTGGCCCATTTCTTCCATGAGCTCGTCCGAGTAGTCCGTCGCCATCAGTTCGGCGATTTCGTTGTAGCGGTCGAGCTGCTCCTTGATCAGGCCCATGCCCTCTTCGACGTTCTGCCGAACCGTCTTTTCTTCGTTGAGCTTGGGCTCCTGCATGAGGATGCCGACCGACGCCGCCGGATCCAGGAATGCCTCACCGTTGGACGGCTGATCGATGCCGGCCATGATCTTCAGGATCGACGACTTACCGGCACCGTTGGGGCCGACCACACCGATCTTCGCCCCCGGATAGAACGACATTGTGACGTCATCCAGAATCACCTTGTCGCCGTGTGCTTTTCGCACCTTTTTCATGGTGTAAATAAACTCTGCCACGTTAGGGCCTCTCTACCTGCTCGTAAGGGGTGTCGGGCTGACCGATCGCGCGCGTTCTGCCCTTCACTGAACGCCGGTCACCTCGGGCCGATGACACGTCGCCAGGCATCACTCGCGACGCGCACCGAGGCAATCCAGCCAATGCACCCCTCAACCCTATCCAATCCACACGCGACATTTTCCGCCCCCGCGTTACGGATGCTTGATCGACGTGAAGAGGATGGGGCATCGAGGTTGCTCAGGCAGCGGCGGCGCTGTCCTGACCGGCCCGCCCATCGGAAGAGCCGGGCACCGTCGACGTGGTTGTGACCCGAGGCATCATTCCCTCGAAGCTGACGGTGCACCGGCTCAGGTCCATCCCGATCACGGATGCCGTCATCTCCAGGTCGGCACGTCGTTCACCGGATTCGCTGATGTACTCGTTGGTCTTGATCTGCCCGTGTGCGATCACCGGCCGCCCCTTGGCCACCACCGGCGCGGCACCATCGATGAGTCGGCGCCAGCAACTGACGGTCAGGTAGAGCGAAGGTCCGTCGGCCCACTCCCCCGAGCGCTTGTCGAGCCGGCGGGAATTGCACGCCATCCGGAACGACAACACCTCTTCACCGGCCGTCGTGTGCCGTCGGCGCGGATCCGAGATCACGGTCCCGATGACAGTTGTATAGGTCTCGTACATGGTTCTCCCCCTGATGATTTCGAACGCTCTCGGCGCCACCTGGTTCTCCGGTGTGAGACCAGCATGGCCCGGGGTACCGACCATCAGCCGACGCCGGGAGGTGAACTGGGGATGCAATCGAACACTGTGGACAAACGTCGCACTCCGATCAGGATCGAGTACCCGGTGTCGGTTCACTCGAGTCCGGTTCCGCGGATTCATCCGGCGCCGCCGCGTCTGCCACCGGGCCCGATGCGACAGCCGCCTCGGGCTCGGAAACACCGGACATCTGCTTCAGCATCGCGTTGTAGCTGGCCAACTCGGCATCCTCGTCACGATCGGCGCGGCGATCGTACTGGCGCGCCTGCCGGAGGTCCTGGCGACTCCATTGCACGAGCAGCGCCAGCATCACCACGACGAGTGGGACCTCGCCGGCCGCCCACGCGATACCGCCGCCGAGTCGTTGATCACTCATCAGGTCCGGGGCCCACGGCAGCATCAGGCTCTGGTAATAGCTGCGTGCAATGACGTTGTCGGTGCTCATCAACGCGACGCCGAAGAAGGCATGGAACGGCAACGAGGCGAACACCATTGCGAGTTTGACCACCGGTGACAGTGTTCGCGGCGCCGGGTCGATCCCGATGACCAGCCAATAGAAGAGGTAGCCGGTGATGATGAAGTGGAAGTTCATCGCCACGTGCGCGGCGTGGTAGTCGACCAGTGTTTCGAACAACCCGCCCAGGTACAACACGTAATAGCTGCCGACGAACAGCACTGACGCGATCAGCGGATGGGTGATGAACCGCGAGAACGGACTGTGCAGGATGGCAAGAATCCATTCGCGCGGTCCGGGTGGAGCCGTCTTGCCGGCCGGTTTCAGTGCCCTCAGAGCCAACGTCATGGGTCCACCGAGCACCAGCAGGACCGGCGCCAGCATCGCCAACATCATGTGCGCGATCATGTGCAGGCTGAACATCGCCGGCGCGTACCTACCCAGGCCGGAGGACGTGGCGAACAGCAGTGCCGCGCAGCCGAGGATCCAGGCGATCGTCCGGCCGATCGGCCACGCATCCCCGCGACGGCGCAGGCGGATCACACCGCGCACGTAGACGACGGCCATGACGATCGCCAGCGTCCCGAACAGCAGGTCGAACCGCCAGTCGAGGAAGATCCGGCCGAAGGTGGGTTCGTGATCGATCCGGTAACCCAGAAGCAGTTCGGACGCCGGCATGTTCGACGGATTGACGTTCGCCGGAGGTGGGGTCCGGGACAGACCCACGGCGACCCCGAATGTCGCCGCGAACACCAGGAGCTCGACCGTGGCAAAGCGGATCAACGGGCGACGGTTGTCGTCCTTCTCGATCGCCGGGATGGTCGCCTTTCGGTGCCATGCACCAAACCCACCGAGCACCACCAGGGCCGCTGTCTTCACCAGCACCAGCTGTCCGTACGTCTCGGTGAACAGCTGATCGATGTGCACGCGGATCAGGGCATTGATCACGCCGCTGGCCCCGACGACGAGAAACGTCCAGAACGCGACCCGGGAGTAACGGGTGATCGCCAGCAGCGTGTAGCGGCCGCCACCCCGGGCGTAGATCAGGACTGCGAACAATCCACCCATCCACAGGCAGGCTCCCACGAGATGCAGGATCAGGCTGTTGGTCGCGACGTCGTGACTTCCACCGGTCGACGAGTGCCCCGCCAGTGCGATCGGCATCAACGTCAGGATCGACAGCGGCAGCACGATCAGAGCCCAGGTCCAGCGCAATGCGATGCGTGCCACGAGCGCGCAGATCAGGGCAAAGATCGCGGTCCACAGCCAGGACCGGGCGTCGGCGACCTGATCAAATGCGGTGATCAGCCGATTGGGACTCAGCGTCTCCGACAGCGGATACCCAGAGGCGTCCGAAATCGTCAGCGGAATCATCAGCAGCGCCGCAACGGCCCAGACCAGCGCTCCGACCGATGCGGTCTTGATCGCGCGGTAGCCGCCGACATCGAGCACGCCGTCCGACTGCGGGGGAACAAAAAAGGCCGCGAACAACGCGCCGCCGACGGCGATCACCGCGCCGATCTCACCGATCGTCTGCACGGTGGGCAACCCGTACCGCGTCAGCGTCCCAGGATCTCCGACACCGGCGAGATCGAGCGCGGTGCCGGCCGAGATCGCGGTGACCGCCACCGCAACCCCAGCTGCCACCCAGGCCAACACCCAGCCAATGCTTGCCGCGGCACTGCGCCGGATATCGATCGAATCGGGACTGGGTGTACTCACCCCCTCAGGGTAGGCACCGGCCCGATGTGACTCGCGTCCGCATGCTTTCGCCCGGGCCGTTATACTCACCTGCGCCGGTCTTCGGTAAGCCTCCGTAGCTCATCAGGATAGAGCAGCGGCCTTCTAATCCGCAGGTAGCAGGTTCGAGTCCTGCCGGGGGCACCATCACATCCTTGGCCGCCTCCGGCGGCTGTGCGCCTACTGTGTTTGAAAGAGATCGACGCAGGCGCACCACACATTCACCTGCTGACAACACCCCGCACACCGGGGGTCGGTCAGTCTTCCGGAAGCTCCTTGAAGGCCTTCTTGGTGGCCCGGTACCAGCCAAGACCGGATATCGGCTTCTTCCACCGGCCTTGCATGTCCTTCAGTGCACTTTCATGGGTTGTGTCACCGTTTGCGACCGCCTCTTTCAGGTGGCGATCTTGTGCCTGGATCACCTCGTCGGCCTTTTCGCCGCGGAGTTCGAGGTCACATGGTCCGCCCAGTTGCTTACACGTCATCGTTTTCATGACTTCCGACCTCCCGGTCAAACGGGGACATCGCGAGAGTTGATGTCCTGTCGGTGACGTTATCCGCAGCGTCACCATCCGCGCTTCTCGATTTCTGATCGATGCCTGACTCTGGGTCGCACCTCTAGGTCGACGTCCGACGGGGTGTTACCGTCGAATGTGACGTCCGACACACGGAGGCTCACGATGCAACTGTGGATTCAAGGTCACATCGTCGAACGACTCACGTTCGAAGACAATCTGACGTTCTTCTTCAGCAACCACTGCGAGTTGGTCCTGTGGACTCCGTTCGCGCTGACCTCACCCCCGATAGGCGGACGCGGGATCGAACACGACAACATCGATCCGGCCAACGTGATCGCCGAGCAGCGACCGCTGTTCGCGATGCTCGGCACGCGAGGCGACGTGGTCGAGTGCAACGACGACGGTGACCTTCACATCGAGTTCGGCGACGGCAGTGCGATCGACCTGCCCAGCGACCCCGAGAAACCATCGTGGGAGCTCTTCGCCAAACGACACGGCTACGCAACGTGTGAGAAAACCGGCCAGATCCGCATCATCGAACACAATCACGCGACCACCTGACCCCACCTTGTCGGACCCCGGATCTAAGCTTCAAACACTGCTTCGATCACGACGTCCGGGGGGACCACATGTCGCAAACAGAAGATATTGCCAGCCTGCGAGATCGCTTGCGGCATATCGAGTTCGATGTCAGTTCCGTTGATTCGGTGGACCAGATCACCGCACTCGAAGATCTCAAAGCTGCCTGCGCCGCCGCCCAGGCGCGGGCGACGATGAACCTTTCGACCAAGCGCCGACAGGAACATCGAGAACAGGGTGTGCCCGAGAAGAGAGTGGGTGCGGGCGTCGCCTCCGAGGTCGGATTGGCCCGACGTGTGTCGCCTCACCGAGGTGGCCGCTACCTCGGTTTCGCACGAGCGGTGGTCGATGAGATGCCGCACACGATGGCAGCACTCGAATCAGGCCGCCTCTCGGAGTGGCGTGCGACCATCCTCGTTCGCGAGACCGCCTACCTCGCCGTCGAGGATCGGATCGCGATCGACACCGAACTCTGCGCCGATCCGGCAGCCCTCGATGGCGTCGGAGACAAGGCACTCACAGCTCGCGCGAAAGCGCTTGCCTATCAGCGCGATCCGCACGCAGTCGTGGCGCGCGCCGGCAAGGCGGCCAAAGATCGGAGGGTGACGTCGCGCCCCGCGCCCGACTGTATGGCGAACGTGACAGCGCTGCTTCCGGTCGCACAGGGCGTCGGTGTGATCGCAGCACTACGCAAAGCGGCCGACCTACACACCAGCACCGGCGACAACCGGTCGCGGGATCAGATCATGGCCGACGTGTTGTTCGAGCGGGTGACCGGCCGAGCCGCAGCCGAGGGAGTTCCGATCACGGTCAACCTCGTCATGTCCGACACTGCGCTACTGGGTGATTCGGACGACGCCGCCCATGTCGACGGCCACGGTCCCATCCCGGCCGGGATTGCCAGACAACTGGTCGCCACTGCCGCCGGACGCGACGCGAAGCTCGCGATCAGACGGTTGTTCACGAAACCTGCGACCGGTGCGCTGGTCGCGATGGAATCGGTCGCGCGAGCATTCCCCAAAGCCCTGGCACTGCTGATCCGCCTTCGCGATCAGATGTGCCGCACCCCTTACTGTGACGCTCCGGTGCGCCATGTCGACCATGTGACACCACATGCCCAGGGCGGATCCACGAATGCCGACAACGGCCAGGGACTGTGCGAGGAATGCAACTACGCCAAACAGGCACCGGGTTGGCATTCGGCAACTCAGCCCTCACCGACCGGCCGCCATTCAGTGCGCCTGACCACACCTACCGGCCACCGGCACACCTCCACCGCGCCGCCGCTCTCCCATCCCGGATCCCCGCTTCCCCATCCCCGGACTGACCGGCCAACACTCCACAGCCGGATCGAATCGCGCCTCAACGAGTTGATGGCGGCATAGTTTGCGAACTACCCAGGTCAGGCATATGCACTTTTGAGTATATGAACGCTATTGCATAGCGCTGAGTTGCATGGGTATGGTGCACAGGTGGCACTCGAACACGCGATCATGACCTCGCTCGCCGAGCGACCGGGAACCGGCTATGAGATCGGCCAGCAGTTCTCGCGGTCAATCGGTCATTTCTGGTCGGCCACCCACCAGCAGATCTATCGGACGCTCAAAAAGCTTCACTCCGATGGGCTGGTCAGCTTCGAGTCCGTGGCACAGGACGGCCGGCCTGACAAGAAGGTCTACACATTGTCCGCGAAAGGGCGTACCGCACTACGTGATTGGGTTGGTACACCCACCGAACCCCAGCAACTTCGCGACGAACTGGGTGTCAAGATCAGGGCCGCCGAGGCCGCCGATCTGCCCCAACTGATCGGCGAACTGCGCAGGCAACGCGCTGTGCACGAGGAACGCCTCCGCCTCTACCAAGAGTTCGAAAAGCACGATTTCCCAGACCCCAGCGCACTCAACCTGCGCAAACTCAAACAACACCTCGTGCTGCGTGGTGGCGTGCGCATCGAAGTCGGCTTCATCGACTGGTGCGACGAAGTGATCGCCGCACTCGAGGGCGTCGTCGATACATCATCCAACACTGACCACACGGCCAGCCCCCGTGACCAGAGAGGTTCTCCATGACCAATCCGTACCCAAAGTTGTTCGAGCCGTTGACGATCAACAAGACCGTCCTCAGAAACCGCATCATCATGGGATCGATGCACACCGGCCTCGAAGACCGCATCTGGGACACCGATAAGCTGGCCGCGTACTACGCGGAACGCGCCCGTGGCGGCGCCGGCCTGATCATCACAGGCGGTATCGCGCCCACCCGCGCCGGGCTCCTCTTGCCGTTCGGTAGCAAACTCACCAATAAGATCGACGTCATCCGGCACCGACGACTCACCTCCGCCGTGCACAGAGAAGGCGGCAAGATCGCCATGCAGGTCCTCTATGCCGGCCGTTATGGCTACACCCCGCTCAAATTCAGTGTCAGCTGGGAGAAGTCGCCCGTCCACCCGTTCCAGCCGATCAAGATGAACGATGCGCTCATCAGGCATGCGATCTGGTCATACGGTCGCTGCGCAAAACTCGCCAAGGATGCGGGTTACGACGGCATCGAGATCATGGGTGGTGAGGGCTACCTCCTCAACACATTCCTGTGCAAACGCACCAACAACCGCACCGACAAGTGGGGCGGCAATACCGAGAACCGTCAGCGGATCGTTGTCGAGATCGCGAAGGAGATCCGCAAGAAGACGGGCCCCGACTTCATGGTGATCATGCGCCAGTCGATCGCCGACCTGGTCAAGGACGGCCAGACGTGGGACGAAATCGCTTCGCTGGCACGCAAACTCGAGGCCGCCGGCGTCGACGCGATCAATACCGACATCGGTTGGCACGAAGCACAGGTCCCCACGATCGTCACGTCGGTTCCGCGTGGAGCGTTTGTCAGCTACACCGAGCGTTTGCGCGAAGAGGTGTCGATCCCGCTGATCGCGTCGAACCGGATCAACACCCCAGAACTCGGCGAGGAGATCCTCGAGGGTGGCCGGGTCGACGCCATCTCGATGGCACGACCCTTGTTGGCAGATCCCGAGTTCGCCAACAAGGCCCGGGCGGGCCGCGGCGACGAGATCAACACCTGCATTGCCTGCAACCAGGCCTGCCTCGACCACGCGTTTGTCGGCAAGAAGGTGTCCTGCCTGCTGAACCCGCGCGCCGGGCGCGAGACGACCCTGACCCTGGGCCCCACGCGTATGGCCAAGCGCGTCGCGGTTGTCGGTGCCGGCCCGGCCGGACTCTCTGCCGCTGTCGCCGCCGCGCAGCGTGGACACACCGTGCATCTCTTCGAGGCCGGCGAGCAGATCGGAGGCCAGTTCTCGATCGCCGCCCGAATTCCCGGCAAGGAGGAGTTCTCCGAGACCATCCGCTACTACAAGCGGCAACTCGAAGTCACCGGCGTGCAGGTCCACCTCAACACCTGGATCACCGCCGATGAACTCATCGAGCAGAAGTTCGACGACGTTGTCGTCGCGACCGGTGTCACGCCCCGGATGCCGAACATCCCGGGAATCGACCATCCGAAGGTGTTGTCGTACGCCGATGCCGTCCTCGGTCGCGGCGAGATAGGCAAGACCGTTGCGGTGATCGGTGCCGGCGGAATCGGATTCGATGTCAGCGAATTCCTGATCGTCGACGACTCCCCCGCCCTCAACATCAAGGAATGGAATGAGGAGTGGGGTATCACCGACGACCTCACCGTTCCCGGATTCGTCGGCAGGCCGCGGCCCACGCCGGCCTCCCGCAAGGTCTACCTCGTCCAGCGCAAGCCCGGACGCCAGGGCAAGACACTTGGCAAGACCTCCGGGTGGGTGCACCGCGCCACCGTCAAAATGAAGGGCGTGGAACAGATTTCGGGCGCCACCTACGACAAGGTCGATGACGCCGGACTGCACCTGAGCTTCGATCCGAAGGAAGAGGGTGGCGAGCGCACCACGCGCATCCTCGACGTCGACACCATCGTGGTGTGCGCCGGACAGGAATCGGTCCGCGACCTGATCGATCCGTTGACCGTGGGCGGAGTCAACACCCACGTGATCGGTGGTGCCGATGTGGCCGCCGAACTCGACGCAAAGCGCGCGATCCGTCAGGGCACCGAGGTCGCCGCGAGTATTGTCTGACCTCACGCGGCGTATGCCCTGGCTTTCGGGGCCGTTGGTGCTTGCGTGGACGGTTACGATCTGGGCCATGGGTATTCCTGAGCCGTCATCGTCCGCCCGGGCAGTGGTCACCGGAGCCTCCTCCGGAATCGGCGCGGCGCTCGCCACCGAGTTGGCCCGCCGTGGCCATTCCCTGATCCTGGTGGCGCGCCGAGAAGGGATCCTGCAGGCCACGGCGACCGAACTCGCGCAGGAGTTCGGCGTCGAGGTCGAGGTGATGGCGACAGACCTCTCCGATTCCGCCGCGACCACGGCACTGTGCGAACAGTTGGCAGGCCGGGAGATCTCCATCCTGTGCAACAACGCCGGAATCGCGACCTTCGGGGCACTGGTGGAGCTCGACGCGGAGTATGAGCGGGCCCAGGTGCGGCTGAATACCGTTGCCGTGCATGACCTCACGTTGGCGGTCCTGCCCCGGATGGTCGAGCGGGGTTCCGGCGGCATCCTCATGGTCGGGTCGGCCGCGGGCAACATGCCCATTCCTCACAACGCCACCTATGCCGCATCGAAGGCGTTTGTGAACACCTTCTCCGAGTCCCTGCGCGGCGAGGTCTCCGGCCAGGGTGTCCACGTGACGTTGCTGGCACCGGGGCCCGTCCGCACGCATACCCCGTCGCCGGAAGAAGCCAGCACCGTCGACCGAGTGGTCCCGGACTTCCTCTGGAACTCGAGCGAGTACGTGGCGAAGCTGAGTCTGGATGCGTTAGAACGCAACAAAATGCGCGTTGTGCCGGGCATGTTGTCCAAGGCGATGTCAGTTGGGGGCGGTTACATCCCACGCAAGTTCACCGCCCCCATCGTCGGAACGTTCTACCGAAAGTTCGGCGACTGATCGTCGAGCTGCATGTTCGAAAACCGTACCGGCCGGATCGAGACCGCCGATGCCCTCGATGTCCGTGCCGGTCTGGCCTACGGGCGCAGAGTATCGCTGAACTAAGGTGAAGTGGTGCAAGACAAACTTGTGTGGATCGACTGCGAGATGACCGGCCTGCAATTGGGCAGCGACAAACTCATCGAAATCGCAGCGTTGGTCACCGACAGCGAACTGAACATCTTGGGCGACGGCGTAGACGTTGTCATCCATGCCGACGACGACGCCCTGGCCGCGATGCCCGACGTCGTCAAGAAGATGCATGCCGCATCAGGCCTGACCGAGGAGGTGCGACGCTCCACGGTCACTCTCGACGAGGCCGAGAAGATGGTGCTGGAGTACCTGCGGGCGGAGATCGGTTCAGCCGGCGCCGCTCCTCTGGCCGGTAACTCGATCGCCACGGACCGCGGATTCATCGCACGCGATATGCCGAAGCTGGACGGCTACCTGCACTACCGCATGGTCGACGTCAGCTCGATCAAGGAACTGTGCCGGCGCTGGTACCCGAAGATCTACTTCGGCCAGCCGCAGAAGGGCCTCGCCCACCGCGCCCTGGCCGACATCCGCGAATCCATCCGCGAACTCAAGTACTACCGCGAAACCGCATTCGTGGCACTGCCGGGCCCAGACACCTCAGCCATCGAAGAAGTGACCAAAACACTCGGTCCGGCTTGATAACCCGCAGGTCAAAGCCCGATTGGAGTTTCTGCCCGGCATACCGCTAAAGTTAGTTCCGGTCCGCAGAGCGGATACCGATGGTGGGCGTAGTTCAGTTGGTAGAGCACCAGATTGTGATTCTGGCTGTCGCGGGTTCGAGTCCCGTCGTCCACCCAACGAAGATGGTCTATCACGCCTACCGGCGTGGTAGACCATTTTTGTATCTGCAACCCGGGGCCGGTTGACCCACCGCGACAACAGCATTGGTCTCAGCGCCTCTCAGGCGCTCCCCTCCGACGTCGACGACGCCCAGGATGCGTTGACCCGTCCTGAACGCACAGCGTCGCGCTCGGAGCCCCACATACGACAAACGCCGGGTGGTAACCGTCTCTCGACGATCACCACCCGGCGCAGCCTACGAATCACGCGGGTCGGGACTCGGCCCAGATCAGGCGTTGCCTGCCTTCCACGTCTCCCAGGGGATGTTCCAGTCACCGAGGCCGTCGGTACCCGGCAGCTCGTCACCGATGGTGTTCTTGACGGTGACGATGTCGCCGCGGAGTGAGTTCTGCACCCACCAGAGTGCGTTCTCCGGGCTGACGTTCAGGCATCCATGGCTGGTGTTCTCGGAGCCCTGCGCGTACACCGACCACGGCGCGGAGTGGATGTAGATACCGCTCCAAGACATCTGGGTCGCGTTGTCGACGTCGAGCTTGTATCCGGCCGGCGAGTTCACGGGGACACCGTAGGTCGACGAGTCCATCACGATCCGATCGAGACGGTCGCCGATGATGTAGGTGCCGTTGTTGGTCGGGGTCGAATCCTTGCCCATCGACGTCGGCATGGTCTTGATGACGTTGCCGTTCTCACTGATGGTGATCATCTTGGTGTTGTCGTCGGCAACGGCGATCAGTTCACGGCCGATCGTGAAGTTCGTCTTGAGGTTCTCCTGACCGAACAGGCCGTCCCCCAGGTCGATTCCGTAGGTGTTGACCTCGACGTCGACCTTCGTACCGGGCTTCCAGTAGTTCTCGGGCCGCCAGCGCAGTTCGGTGTCACTGAGCCAGTAGAACGCACCCTCGGTCGGCGGATCGGTCTTGATGGTGATCGCGTCCTGGGCAGCCTTGCGGTTCGGGATCGACTCGTCGAATCGGATCGACACGGGCATCCCGACACCGACGGTCGAGCCCTCGTCCGGCAGCAGGTAGGCCTGGGTCAGGTTGTTCGGGGAGCTGGTGGTGAACGTGCGGCTCGACTGGGTCGTGCCTCCGATGCCCTTGGCGTCGGCCACCAGGGTGTACTGCTTGTTGTACCCGAACGATCCGGCGGGAACCGTCCAGGTCTTCTGGTCGTCGGACATGACACCCGGCACAGCGGTTCCGGCCTCGTTGGTGATCTGAACGTTGGTCAGTCGGCCATCGCTGGCGACCACCTGAACCGGTGCGCCCGGCGCGAAACCGACGTCTCCATCGATGACCGGCTGGTTCGCGAATCCGGTGACCTCGACGGCAGGCTGCAGCAGATCGTCGAAGGGCGTGGTGCTCACCACCTGGTCGCTGTACTTCGGCGGCTTGGGTTCAGCAGAAGAGCACGCCGAAGCGACACCCGCGAGTGTCAGCAACAAAATCAATAGAACCGTGGGCGTTTTCGCCCTCCGGGTCACAGAGGCCTGCCGGAACCCCATCACACTCCCAAGATCTGTCTAAGGCCCGACAACGCGGGCAAGAAACTAACTATCCGCAGTCTACGGGGTGGAGACGACATCCATGGAAACGAAAACCCGCCGGCACTGTGACGCCCCTTACACGAAGCACCCTGCGAACCAGGGGTTTCCACTGTTTCAACCCGGGCGACCAGGCGATTTTTATTTCTGCGGGTCGGCCTGATAGCGTTCTGTCTCGCAAGAACAAGTCAAAAACAACTGAAGAACATGCGCCATTAGCTCAATTGGCAGAGCAGCTGACTCTTAATCAGCGGGTTCGGGGTTCGAGTCCCTGATGGCGCACAGCAAAGTAAAACCCCCGGGCGACTGGGGGTTTTCTCTTGTCCGAATGACATTCGGCCGAATGATCCACCTGATGTCACACCCCGCGATCACGCACGAGGTGATTCCTACCCTCCCAAAGTCGATCCGGCGTGTCGCGATTCGTTCAGGTATGTCGGGTCAGTTTGCGGGGTTTCGAGATCTTAAGATGTGGACATTCCGACTCCTAGGAGATGACTGTGTCCCATGCTCTCGCCTCGCCGCCCGGTGGATCCGGTGGCGCTCATCCGATCGAGTTCGAAGGGACAGTCAAGAAGTACGGCAGCCGTACCGTTCTCAACGGACTCAACTTCAGCGTTCCGGCCGGCTCGATCGTCGGCCTGCTCGGCCCCAACGGGGCCGGAAAGACGACCGCGATGCGGATCCTGCTCGGTCTCCAGCGTCCCACTGCGGGAACGGTCAGGATCATGGGACACGAGCCGGGAACCTCGGCTTACGGGAAAGAGCTGAAGAAGGTCGGCTCGATTCTCGAGGCGCCGCCGCTGTACAAAAACGTCTCTCCGCGGGACAACCTCGCGATCAGGGCGGCGGCAATCGGTCAAAAGATCGGCCGTCACGAGATCGACAGCCTCATCGCGCACGTCGGCCTCGAGGGCCGCGGCGGCGACGACGTCGGCAAGTTCTCCCTCGGTATGCGCCAGCGGATCGGCCTGGCGCTGGCCATGATCGGCGAACCCAACATCGTGATACTCGACGAACCCACCAACGGCATGGACCCCGCGGGTGCAGTCGACATCCGCAAGCTGGTCACCGCCCTGCCCCAACGCGGCGCGACCGCCCTGGTGTGCACGCATCGCCTCGCCGAGGTCGAGCACATGTGCGACTACGTCGTTGTCCTGCGAGAAGGGGAACTCGTCACACAGGGCAGCCTCGAAGACATCCTCGCTGCGGCGTCGTCGGCTTTCGGGCACCGGATCGAAGTTGCGCCCCACGAGGTCGAGTTGGCCCTGCGGGTGCTCTCCCCTCTCGCCCTCGGAGAGATCACAGTGTCCGGCGGGGTCATCGAGACGACACAGACATTGCCTGACCCGTCCGCCATCTCGCATCTGCTCGCCGACGCCGGAATCTACCTACGCGCCTTGGAATCCCATCGCGCGACACTGGAGGACGCGTTCCTCGAACTCACCCAGGAGGCGGGCCGATGAGGGCCGAGATCGCCAAGTTGCGCTATCTTCCGTTGCCGCGTTGGACCGCGGTCGCGGTCCTCGCGGCAGCAGTCATCGCCGGCTTCGCGCTCATCGCGTTCCGGCCGGACAGCAGCTCGACCTACACCGAGGTCCCCTCTACGGTCCTCGATTCGCTGAACCAGATCGCCCTCATGGTCCTCGGTGTCTGGATCGCCACCCTCGAGTTCAGCTCCGGCACTCTCCAGCGCACGCTGACCGCCGAATCGAGGCGTACGCGAGTCCTCACCGCAAAGCTGGTGGTGCTGATAGTGGCCGCGCTCATCCTGCTCGTCGTATCGGTCGCCACCCTCGGCGGGCTCATCCATTTCGCCGCGATCGAGAATGACGTCGACATCGACAAGGCGCATCTGGTGCGCACATTGTTCGGCACAATCCCGGTGTCGGTCGCATTCGCCTTGATCGGCTTCGGTTTCGGATTGCTACTGCGTTCGATGGGCGGCGGTATCACCGTCGCGCTGGCGTTCACCTTTGTGATCTCCGGTGTCGTCTCGCTCGCCCCGCACGCCGCCGAGTACACCGTCACCCAGTTCTCCAACGACCTCAGCAACCACCTGACCGGCAATGGCGCGACAGTCCATGGATGGACCCTGGCCGCGATCGGGACCCTTGGGTGGTGCTTGATCGTGATCGTGCCGGGTTGGATCAAGTTCTTACGCGACGACCTGAAGTAACACGGCCACGCGGTCGGCGGTGGACGGTGACGAAGACGTCGTCAGCTCACAATCTTCTTGATGACGACGGCAATCACGACCACGCCGACCGCGATCAGCGTTCCGGCAACCGCAGGCTTGCTGACCGTGGCGATGACGGTCGCCTTGGCGTCATCGGCCAACCGCTGCGGACTGGTGCGGGTGGCAAGCGCGTCGAGAGTCCCGGCCAGTTCGTCGCGAGCCCGCTCGATATCGCGTTCGATGCTGTCGATGCTGGGCGGCTTGGGGGTGTTGGGGGTGTCGCGTGCCACAGGTCCTCCATCAGTGCAGTGCCGTCCTCGCCGAAATCTGGGGCGTGGATCGGTCCGGTCAGGTCTTCCGCTCTACGGTAGTTCACCCACCGTGTTGCACGTGTTGCGCCACACTGATTGCCCACTCGGCTAGCCTGGGTTCGATGACTGACAACACACGTTTGGCGGTGGGCGACGACGCCCCCGGATTCTCTCTGCCCGATGCCGACGAGAACACCGTCTCCCTCGCGGACTACCGCGGACGAGCGGTGATCGTCTATTTCTATCCGGCCGCGAGTACACCCGGTTGCACCAAGCAGGCCTGCGACTTCCGTGACAATCTTGCCGAGCTCAACACCGAGGGCATCGACGTCATCGGGATCTCCCCCGACAAACCGGCCAAGCTCGCGAAGTTCCGCGACGCCGAGAGCCTGACGTTCCCGCTGCTCTCCGATGTCGACAAATCGGTCCTGACGGCGTGGGGCGCCTTCGGTGAGAAGAAGATGTACGGCAAGACCGTGACCGGTGTCATCCGGTCGACATTCCTGGTCGACGCCGACGGCAAAATCGCTGCCGCCCAATACAATGTGCGGGCCACCGGCCACGTGGCCAAGCTGCGCCGCGACCTCTCGGTCTGACCGGAGGCGGGCATCGTCCATGGTTTCACGGCAGTCCGGCCCCGGACCCGGGCCCACCGGAGCGCTCAAGACCAGTGCTCCGCGGTCCGGAGCTTCGAGGCTGCTCAGTGCCGAACCATTGGTTCCCCGCAAGCGGCCGACACAGCAACGTAGCCAACTGCGCTTCGATGCGATGCTGGCCGCTGCCCGGGAGCTGCTGATCGAGGTCGGTTTCGAGTCCCTGACCTGCGAGCACATCGCCGCGCGGGCCGACGTCCCGATCGGCACCCTCTATCAGTATTTCGCGAACAAGTACGTGGTGGTCTGCGAGCTCGACCGCGAAGACGCGACCGGCGTCCAGAGCGAGCTGGCGAGCTTTGCCGCGGAGATCCCGTCGCTGGACTGGCCCCGGCTGCTCGAGAAGTTCATCGATCACCTCGCCAGGCTCTGGCACGACGACCCGTCCCGGCGGGCCGTGTGGTTGGCCGTTCAGTCGACGCCGGCGACCAGGGCGACCGCGACAGTCCATGAACGCGCTCTGGCCGCCCAGGTGGCGCGCATCATCGCGCCGTTGACCCCGCAGCGCGATCGCCGTGCGCTGATGTCGGAGTTGCTGGTGCACACGGCGTATTCGCTGTTGAGCTTCTCGGTGCAGGAAGGCCACAACCATCCCGACACCGTGGCCGAACTCAAACTCATGCTCGGGCGGTACATGATGCTCGAGAATCCCGAAAGCCGCCAGACCACAGAGTGATCCGGCGGCATCCGCGAGCCGAGTAATTCAGTTCTCTGTCGGCACATCCTCGATGACGGCCACGGCGGCGGCCATGTCACCGTCGTGGGTCAGCGAGATGTGCACCACAGTGCCCTCCAAGAATCTGGAGATCTCACCGGCCAGCCTGATCGCCGGCCGACCCCAGGTGTCGGTGACAACCTCGATGTCGCCGTGACGGATCAAGGGCAACAACGGCTTCCGTGCAAAGCGGCTCACCGACCAGGCCTTGATGAAGGCTTCCTTCGCCGCCCAACGGGCGGCCAGGTGCCGGGCGTCTTCGCCGGTACCGGACGCCGAGTCACGACGCTCCCCCACCGTGAACCGGTCGGCGAATGTGGTGCCCGGCTGCTTCAGCTGTTCGGCGAAGCCGGGGACCGACACGAGGTCGATCCCCACTCCGATAACCGTCATTCCGTGCCGGCCGTCATACGCCGGCGCCGTAGTGCCCGTTGGCCGACAAGCGAGCGTCATGGTCGAGCAGCATGGCCGCTTCCTGGTCACCCTCGTAGGCACTGTCGTCGAAGCGACGGTTCGGCGGCCGCTGGTAGGCGGGCTTGCCACCGAACATCGACTCGAGCAGACGCTGCTGTCCCAGCCGTGAACGCTCTGCTGCCGCGGTCCGGTACTGCTCACGCTGAGCCGGATCAAGCGATGCGACAAAGGCTTCCGGATGGACAACCGCGATCAGTCCGGAGACGTGACCGAAGCCGAGGCTGGTCAGCAGACCCGCCTTGAGTGCGAACCGGTCGCCGAAGTGCAGCGGCTTGGTCGGCCAGACGAGGTGCTTGTACTCCTCCATGGCCTCATCGACACAGTCCAGGCTGCGGTTCGGCGGGATGACGCCGTCGCGCAACATCTGGCAGAGGCCGATCAGCTGGAAGGCTGCCGCACCACCCTTGGCGTGTCCGGTCAGCGACTTCTGGGACACCACGAAGAGCGGTGCACCTTCGCTGCGGCCGATCGCCGCGGCGAGACGCTCGTGCAGGTTCGCCTCGTTGGGATCGTTGGCCTTGGTCGAGGTGTCGTGCTTCGAGACCAGTGCCACGTCGTCCGGGCTCACACCCAGCTGGCGCAACGACCGGGCGAAGCCCGAATCCTTCTGTCCACGAGCCGCACCCAGTGCGCCGATGCCCGGAGCCGGGATCGAGGTGTGGACACCGTCGCCGAAGCTCTGTGCCCAACCGACAACACCGAGGACCGGCAGGCCCATCTCGGCCGCGACATCGCCGCGGGCGAGCAGGATCGTGCCGCCGCCCTGGGACTCCACGAATCCGCCACGACGACGGTCGTTGGCGCGGGAGTAGCGGCGCTCGTTGATGCCCTGCGCTGCCATCTTCCCGGACTCCGCGGTGGCCGACATGTCACCGAATCCGACGATGCCCTCGATACCGAGGTCATCGAAACCGCCGGCGACTGCGAACAGCGCCTTGCCGAGCTTGATCTTGTCGACACCCTCCTCCACCGAAACGGCGGCGGTGGCACAGGCGGCGACCGGATGGATCATCGCGCCGTAGCTACCGATGTAGGACTGGACCACGTGGGCCGCAACCACATTCGGAAGAGCTTCCTGCAGGATGTCGTTGGCCTTGGCCTCACCGGTGAAGGTGTCCAGGTACAGCGACCGCATCGACGTCATGCCGCCCATGCCGGTGCCCTGGGTGTTGGCGACCAGACCCGGGTGGACCCAGCGCATCAGTTCCGACGGCTCGAATCCGGAGGCCAGGAAGGCATCCACGGTGGCGATCAGGTTCCACAGTGCAACCCGGTCGATGGACTCGGTCATGTCCGCGGAGACACCCCAGCGAGTGGGATCGAATCCGGTGGGGATCTGACCGCCCACGGTCCGGCTCAGCTTGAACTTGCGCGGGACGCGGATCTCGGTGCCCGACATGCGGGTCACCTGCCATTCGCCGCTCTCGGCGTCGACCTTGATCTTGGTCTTGTCGGGTGCTGCGGACAGGAACGACCGTGCCTCGGCTTCCGACGCCACCGAGAAGGTGAGGTCGTTGTCCAGGAACACCGACGTGAGCAGTGGCGACGCGTTGTCGATCATGTCGCCGTCGTCGACGTACCGGCGGATGCCGCAGCGCTCGACCACGGTGTCGTGGTAGCGATCCGCGATCTCCGCTTCCGCCACCGGATCACCCGATTCGACGTCGTACCAACCCGGCTTCGGTGTTGCCTCCCAGGTGATGAGCCCGGTGCTCCAGGCCAGCTCGAGCACACCGGCGGCCGAGAGTTCTTCTGCGACCTCCATCTCGAAGCGGGTCCGGCTGCTGCCGTACGGTCCGAGCTCTCCGGCGCCGACGATCACCACCAGATCCTCGGGGCGGGCGTCGATGTTGCCCCATGCCGGGGTGGTCGACTCGGGAGCGCGGGCCGGCGACGGCAGCGCCGCCACTGTCGGCTCGTCGTCCTCGGTGTCGTCCTCGGTTGCGGCAGCCGCGTCGGCCTGAGCCTGAGCCAGTGCCTTCATGTCGAGCTTGGCATCGCCGAGCCCACCGGTCAGGTCGAGCTGCAACGGTTCGGTGCGTGCCTGCAGTCGTGCCGCCGGGGTGACGGCCTTGAGCAGTTCGGTGGCCATCTCGGGTGTCGACCACGTCTTGACACCGGCGGCCTCCACGGCCGCGACGAGTCCGTCGTTGTGGCCCATCAGACCGGTTCCGGAGACCCAGCCGATCAGAGCGTGAGCCAGCGTGACCTTCGAGTTCCACGAATCCTCGGCGCCCCAACGCTTCACGAGCGCGTCGAGCGCCGCCTTGGACTCGCCGTAGGCACCGTCGCCACCGAACATTCCGCGGTTCGGGGAACCGGGCAGCACCACGTGCAGGCGTGCGGCCAGGTGGTGGTCGGCAGCGATGTCACCGAGTCCGGCGATCAACCGCTCCACCGACCACAGCAGCACCTTCATCTCGAGCTCGGCGCGACCACCGGCATCGGTGAGATCACCGGCAACGCGGGGTGCGGCAAACGGGAACAGCAACGTCGGCTTGAGGGCCGGCTTCACCACACCTGTTTTGCCACCGAGGTTTTCGGTCTGCTCGCTACCGATCCACGAGACGAGCTCGTCGACGTCGGTGTACGACGACAGGTTCGCCGGAACCACCCAGAGTGCAGCGTTTCCGCGGGCACTGCGGCGGTACAGCGACTTGAAGAACGCCATCCGGTTGTCGTCGAGACGCGATGTCGTGGCGACAACGGTTGCGCCGTCGGCCAGGAGCTGTTCGACGACCGCTGCGGCGATCGAACCCTTGCTGGCGCCGGTCACGACCGCGATGTCATCCGAGTAGGACGAGGGCTTCGGATCCTGTGCGGCGTGGGCGATCTGGCCGTACAGGCGCGAATGCTCCTGGTAGCCGTTGGCCAATGCCTTGCCCTGCCACCAGGTGGCCTGGTGGCAGACCGTCTCGCCGGCACCGACGAAGCGCGCCGCGATGTCGTAGAAGTCCTGGTCGAGGACGTGCTCGTCTTCGATCCACAGTCGCGCCAGATCCTCACGGGAGGTGGCCCAGCGATCGTCGATCAGGACCGCACGGCGCTCGTCGAAGGCCGGGGTCACGACCCGCAGCCAGTCCGAACCCAGTTCGGCGCTGACACGTTCGAGGGCGGCGGTGTTGTCCTCGACGGGCTCGGCGGCCGAAACCTCATCGGCCAGACCGAGCTTCTCCAGGATGGTCTTGGCAGCCGAGGCCAGGGCCCCGCTACGCCCGGTGAACTGTTCGGTCAGCTCGCCCAGTGCCGCAGCGTCGACCATGCCTCCGCCACCACCGCCACCGACGGCCGGCTTCGACACGGCGATGCCCTTGATGGCACCGACCTTGGCGACCGCTGCGTCGATCAGTGCGTCGACGGCTTCGGCGTTGGCCGGAGGCGTCGAGATCAGGTCACCGAGATCGCCACCGCGCACGCTCACGCCGTCGCGGCTGCCGAGTGCCACCGCAACCGTGGTGTGCGTCGCCCAGCCGGAGCCGAGCTGCCACACCGAGGTGACGCGGTCCTCGATGTACGACGAGCGCTTGCCCGCCGGGCCGAAGACCTTACGGATCTGATCGCCCACCGCGTCGGAGAGGACCGAACCCAGTGGCTTGTAGCCGCGGGCCAGTGCGTTCACGGTCGATGCCAGCGCCGGCATCTCCGCCTCTGCGGCACCGTCGATCGCACCCAGTCCGAGTTCGCCGCCGATGTCGAGGAGCAGCTGGTTACGACGCGAGGAGACACCGTCACACAGCGCCTCGATCGTGTCCGCCGATCCGATCTGATCGACGCGGATCTTGGTCCACAGTGCGATCACCGAATTGACGGCGTCGGCCGGGCCGAACGAGATGTCGTCGGGACGCGGACCCGAATCTGCCGGGGCGGCAACAGGAGCCGGAGCGGCTGCGGCCGGCGCGGCAGCTTCGGCCGGTGCACCGGATTCCGCCGGTGCCTCGGCGACGTCGTCGTCCTCGTCCACCTCGGGTGCGGAGTCCTTGGACAGGATCGCATCGGAGTCGCGCTCGATGTTGAGCACCTGGACGGTGGCCTGCTGATAGTCGTCGAGCTTGAGTGTGTTGCCGGCCAGACCGCTCAGTGTCGGTGCCGACTTCACGCCGACCTCGATGAAGCGTTCGACGCCGACTCCGCCGCGCTCGGCGGGGGTGAACAGCAGATCCTGGGTCTCGATCCAGCGGACCGGGCTGGCGAACTGCCATGCCAGCAGCTCCACCAGGATCACGCGGGTCAGCTCGCCGGGCTTGGTGCTCCACGAATCCCAGTCGGCCAGAACCTCGTTCAGCGGATCCGACGGAACCAGGTCCGCGATCTCCTGGACGAAGTCGCGGCCCAGGTTGAACATCCGCGGCACCAGGTTGGGCACGTAGCGTCCGACGAGGATGTCGGGATCGATGTGCTCGGGCAGCAGGTCCTGCAAGCGGGTCCGGAAGTCCGGCACACCGGCGCGCAGCACTGTCGAGTGGAACGGCACGTCGATGCCGGGAACCACGATGAACGAGCGCTTGCCACCGGTCTTCGCGCGGCGGATCTCGATCTCGGCCTCGAGTGCTTCGAGACCCTTCACGGTGCCGGCGATGGCGTACTGCGAACCGAGCAGGTTGAGGTTCACGACCTCGACGAACTCGCCGCTGCGCTCACCGATCTCGTTGACGAAAGGAATGACGTCCTCGTCGGCCAGACCGAACTGGCTGGGCCGAATGGCCGCCATCTGGTAGTCGCTGCGGCCCTTGGCATCTCGCGGAACGAGATGGTGCATGGCCTCGCCGCGCTGGAAGACGACCTCGAGAACTGCCTCGAGCGGGAGAACACCGGCGCAGGCAGCCAGCGCGTTGTACTCGCCGACCGAGTGGCCACAGGTGATCGCACCTTCGACGAAGGCTCCGGACTCTTTCAGCTCGGCGATCTGCGCAACACCGAGAGTCGCCATGGCGACCTGGGTGAACTGCGTCAGGAACAGGACGCCATCGGGATGCTGGTAGGTGGTGCCGCCTGCCGACAACGTGGTCGGGTTGTCGCGGACCACGGCCAGGATCGAGAAGCCCAGTGCGTCACGGGTGTGCTTGTCGGCGCGGTCCCAGATCTTGCGAGCGGCCTTCGAGCGGGCCCGGGCGTCGAGACCCATGCCCTTGCTCTGGATGCCCTGACCCGGGAAGGCGTAGACGGTCTTCGGCGGGGCCAGCAGTCCGGTGGCGTTCATGACCAGCAGGTCACCCACCTTGCAGCTGACCTCGATGATGTCGCGGCCGGCATCCATGCCGACGCGGTCGACGCGAATCGTCACCTCATCGCCGGGACGGACCATGCCGAGGAAGCGGGCGGTCCAGCCCTGCAGTGCACGCGGAACCGGGATCGGGTTCTTGGCGTCGGTGGCGGTGGCGACGTGCTGCGCAGCGGCCGACAGCCACATGCCGTGCACGATCGGGCGTCCGAGTCCGGCCATCTTCGCGGCCGAATCGTTGACGTGGATCGGGTTGTGGTCACCCGACACCAACGCAAAGCCGTGCATCCGCGACGGGGTCGCGAACTTGGCTTCCCGCAACTTCTTCCGGGTTGCGTCACCGGCTGCGGCGCTCAGGGCGCCACCGGCGCGGGCCGGATCGGACAGTTCGCCGGCGCCGGTGCGGCCACGCACGGCGAAACGCTCTGTCATCTCGGCGATCACGACGGATCCGTCGGTGATGGCCACCGCGATGGTGATCACGCGGCCCATGTCGGTGTCGGTGACATCCGAAAGGGTTGCGGTGACGGTGAACTCGGCCTTGACGCGGGGCAGTTGTCCCACGGTCGATGCCACGTGGTCGAGGTGGACCAGATCGAGGAGGCCCTCGACAACGGGTGCACCGTCGTCGGTGGTGGCCGCTCCGATCACGCTGAACACGGTCGGCCAGCAGAGTCCGACGAGGGTGTCGGGGTTGGCGAAGCCGCTCACACCCTGCGGCAGTGAGGCGCTGAGGTGTTCGGGCAGCGTGTACGCGGTCACGGCGGCGTGATCGGCAACCGCTTCCGGGTCCCAGGTCGCCGTGCAGGTCGCGGTCCGGTCGGACACAGCGGTGAGCGATCCTCCGGCGGCGACGGTGAGGATCTGGCGCATCGCACCGGCAGCCGCATCAATGGTCACCTTCGGGGCACCACCGTCGAAGATCGAGTTGTCGACGATCATCGGGATCGAGACGGTCGACTTTCCGATCGGCACATTCAGGACGACGCCGTCTTCGGTGCGCTCCAGAACGGCACCGGTGGGCTCGTGCTCACCGCGCTCGTCCGACGGGAACTCCCAGGCATCGCGATCACCCAGCAGCGCAATCGGATTGGCGACCAGGCGGCCGGACCACTGGACGTTCAGCGCTTCGATGACGCTGCCGACGACTCCGTCGACATCGACCAGTCCGGCCCGCAGGCGAGCGCTGATCGGCTGCGACTGCTCACCGACACCGGCGAGGTCGGTGACGACCTGCGCCTCGAAACGGTCGAGCAGTTCGCCCACCGGCTCGTCGACGCGGGTGATACCGGCAACCGCAACGGGTCCGGGGATGATGCAGACCTCGTCGGCGCCGTAGCGGGCGTCATGGGCCTGCCACAGCGAGTCACTGCGCCACCAGCGGCGCACGTCCTTGTCGATGACGGGCACGAAGTTGACCGGCTTGCCCGGCGTCCGGCACAGCTCGAGGAAGAACACCAGGTCGGCGGGATGCAGTACATCGGTGCCGGCCGACGGGTAGACCGCGATCAGTGCATCGACGGCGGCACCGGCGTTGTCGGTGGCCGAGTCGTGTCCGAAGAGGGTGGTGATCTGGCCGCGGTCGGAGTCGTTCAGCCGCGCCTCGGCGCGCTGCAGCATCTCGACGAAGCGCTGGCGCCAGGTGATGTCGACCCAGGTCTTGTCACCGGTGGCGTCACCGACGGCGAGGTCGATGTAGCGCTCGAGCCACTGCTGATAGGTCATCTGAGCGACGTCACCGAAGTACGGCTTGGCCGTACCGGACAGGGCTTCGATGATCTCGTCGCGACGCTCGGCAACAGCCTCTTCGTCACCGGCGACGTCATCGAGCAGACGGCCACAACGCGAGGCGGCATTGTCGATCTCGTGAATGTCGGCGCCCAATTGGCTTCGGCCCGATGCCATTCCGGCAGCGGCGTAACCGGCACCGATCCACTCGTCACACCCGGGGGTGTTGACCAGCAGTTCCTTGACGGCCGGCGAGGTGGTCGCCTCTTTGGCGGCCATCGCGGCGGTGCCGACCAGGATGCCGTCGAGCGGCATCAGCGGGTAGTCGTGGGCCGCCGACCAGACACCGGTCAGGTATTCGCTGGCACGCTCGGCGGTGCCGATGCCGCCACCGACACAGATGACGACGTTCTGGCGGGCGCGCAGCTCGCCGTAGGTGGCCAGCAGCAGCGCGTCGAGGTCTTCCCACGAGTGGTGTCCACCCGCGCGGCCACCCTCGATCTGCACGATCACGGGGTAGTGCGGCACCTCGGCGGCGATGCGGATCACCGAGCGGATCTGTCCGATCGTGCCGGGCTTGAAGGCGATGTACGGGATCTGCGCGTCGGCGAGCTCAGAGACGAGCGCAACGGCCTCGTCGAGCTCGGGGATACCGGCCGACACGATGACACCGTCGATCGGGGCGCCGTTCGCGCGGGCCTTCTGCACCAGGCGCTTGCCGCCGATCTGCAGCTTCCAGAGGTACGGATCGAGGAACAGGGTGTTGAACTGTGCCTGGCGGCCCGGCTCGAGCAAGTCGGTCAGCTTCGCGATGTTCTCAGCGAAGATCGCCTCGGTCACCTGTCCGCCACCGGCCAGCTCGGCCCAGTGGCCGGCGTTGGCGGCAGCGGCGACGATCGCGGGATCAACCGTTGTCGGGGTCATACCGGCCAGCAGCATCGGTGAGCGACCGGTCAGGCGGGTGAACGCGGTCTCGACAACCTGGCGGCCATCGGGAAGCGACACGATGCGGGGGCGGTAGCTGCTCCACGGGATCTGGACATCAGGGATGCCGCCGGGTGCGAACAGGTTGCGCTGTCCGCCGCGCTGGCTGACGGAGATGAGTCCGATGCCCTGTCCGCGGACGACGGGAACACTCAGACGGGTGGCGACGTCGCCGGGACCGAGGTCGAGGATCCACTTCGCGCCGGCGTTGATCACGTCGTCGAGGGCATCAACCCACTGGACCTGATCGACCAGGACGGCGGCGGCGAGTCGACGGGCAGCAACCTCGTCGATGTCGCAGGCTCGCGCCCAATCGGCAACGAGATCGCATGCGGCTTCGAGTGAAGGATGGTGGAACGCGATCGACACGGACAGAGGATCGAAGACCGGCGCGAACGGCGAGCCACCGGTGACCTTCTTCTTGCGGTCGGCGGCTTCCGCGGCAGCAACCGTCTCGCACTGGCTGATGAACGCGGCCAGGTGACGCGGGGCGCCGGAGAGCACGACCGAGCGACGGCCGTTGATGATCGAGACAACAGGTGCCGACACCCGGTCGGACTCCGCGAGTCCCTGGGCGTATTCGTCGACAAGCACCTGGATGCGGGCGGGATCGACCTGGGTGACCGAGAGCATCGGGCTGCCCGAGGCGTCCACGGTCAGTCCGCGGCGGCGGGCGATCAACGCTCCGGCAGCACCGATGAGATGCGCAACCGCGAGGAGCGCGCCGTCTCCGAGCCCACCATCCTCAGATGCGGACCTGATGGCCTCGGCGGCCAATACGCCCTGCGAGTGACCCACGGCGGCAACCGGCGGCAACGCGCCGAGGTCGAGTCCCTGCTTGCGGTTCGCGCTGATCGCGGCGAGCTGCGCCAGCAGGATGCCCGGCACGGAGACCGGGGCGGCAACGAGTGCCGAGTCGGTCGGCAAGACCTCTTCGCTGTTGTAGGCGTGCACCCAGCTCAGGGGATGGAAGCCATCGGGGCGCGCGGCCGAGAGCTGATCGGCCACCGGCTCGATGAGTCGTTCGGCGGCTTCGACGATCTTGGTGGTGCTGCGGTCGAGATCTGCGTCGATCACCAATTCGGCGAGCACGGGCAGCCACGGGCCACCCTGTCCCCCGAAGCTGACTGCATAGGACTCACCCTCGCGAAGCCGGTCGATCAACGATCCATCTGGGCGCGGGGCCCAGGCTGAGTTCTCTTCTGCTCCTGCGCGAAACTGGTGAATGGTCACGGGGCTCCCTCATTGCTGTTGCATATTGATGGTCTGCGGCGTGACACCGCTCATCGTCTGTGACTGCGCACCTGCGAGCTGTTTACACCCGTCAGCGACCACAACGTTGTTGATCATGTTGTGGTACAACATGATTCATCGCCAGAGCCAGGCCTCGACGCCCGGCGTCCTCAGATGCGCATGGGAACTATGTTGGCACACGAAAATGAGGTTTTCCTCATGTTTGAAAGTGACCCACGGGTATACCCGCGGGTAACCTCCCGGGCACCCCCTCCAGCAATCCGCAAAGGGGGGCAAGCAATCGGATGATAGGCAGTTCACACCCCCCGAACGATCACTCGGACGGCGAAAATCGGACACAAAAAGTTGTTATCGAACCGTGACAATTGAATTGGTCACTATCTGTCGCGTCAGCGGCTCCCATTAGGCTGGGGTCATGACGGAGTGCATCTTCTGTGCCATCGCCGACGGCTCGTCGCCGGCCCACATCGTCTACGAAGACACCGACATCCTGGGCTTCCTCGACATCCGCCCCGTTCGCCCCGGTCACACCCTGCTCATCCCGAAGAAGCATGCCGCCGACCTCGCCGAACTGAGCCCGGAACTGGGCGGCAAACTCTTCGTGGCGGGCCAATCCATCGCGGCCGCACTGCGCGCATCGTCGATCGCAGCCGACGGCGTGAACCTACTGGTCAACGACGGGCGTGCAGCATTCCAATCCGTCTTCCATTCCCACCTGCACGTGGTGCCGCGTCATCACGGCGACAAACTGACCCTGGCACGGGGCCTGCTGACCAGACGCGACAACGACATGCCCGCAACGGCCGCGATCCTGCGTGCCCAACTGGAGGGTCCTCGCCGATGACCGACACCACGCTCGACCCGGCCATCGCAGATCTGGTGCGAGGCGCAGCCTGGGTGACGGTCTGCTCCGGCGCCGGAATGTCCGCCGAGAGCAATGTGCCGACCTTCCGGGACGCCGAGACCGGACTCTGGGAACGCTTCGACCCGACAGAACTGGCCACACCGCAGGCGTGGTCCCGGGACTCGGCGATGGTGTGGGCCTGGTACCAGTGGCGGGCCAAATTGGTCCGTTCGACCACACCCAATCCCGGCCATGTGGCGCTCGCCGAGTGGGCCGACCGCCGGACCGTCATGGTGGTGACCCAGAACGTCGACGATCTCCATGAGCGCGCCGGTAGCGCGGTCACCGCGCATCTGCACGGCAGTCTGTTCGAACCGAGATGCTCCCACTGCGATCTGCCCTATTCCGGCATCGACGCCGACCCCGAGGTCGCCACCGAGACGCTCCGCGTCCAACCACCGTCGTGTCCCCGGTGTCTGTCAGAGGTGCGCCCCGGTGTGGTGTGGTTCGGTGAACCACTCCCCTCCCACGCCTGGGAACGTGCTGCCGACGCCGCCGCCGGATGCGACCTGCTGATCGTCGTCGGTACCTCGGGCATCGTCTACCCGGCCGCATCATTGCCCGAGCGGGCTCTCGCCGCAGGCATCCCGGTGATCGAGATCAACCCGGAGCCAACACCTTTGAGCTCGTTGGTGACCCACTTCATGCAGACCACCGCAGCCGTCGGGCTCCCCGCATTGCTGCAGGAAGTCCCGCCGGCGGGCTGAATGCTAGTCGCCGTGGGTCAGGGTCAACGGTTCCCAGGGGTCCTCGACCGGACCGCCCGCAAGGTCGGGCCCCACCGAATCGGGCCGCACACCACGCTTTTCGAGTTCGTCCCAGAGACCGTCGAGTGCGTGCCCCGGATTCAGCAGGTATTCCGATTCCCGGACCCGCCAGAAACGCCAGCCACATCGGCGGAGTTCACGCTCGCGCTCCATGTCCGCGCGGGCCTGTTCGGGCGTGCTGGTGAACTCGTCGCCGTCGCACTCGACAGCCAGCCGTGCATCACTTCCGGTGACGACCAGATCCACAATCCGGTTGTTCACCACTACTTTTGGATTCACATAGAACCCACGGTCGACCAGGTCGACGAAGATCTGCTGCTCGAAAAGTGAATCGAACGGTTCGGTGCGTGCAGTCGGGGTCACGCCCGTCGGGATCGGATCCACCAGCGCACCTTCGGTCTTCTGCAAGTACGTCAGCAGCGAATAGCGCAGATCGTTCTCTTTGAGATCGTCGGGTTGAACGGAGTGGACGAGCCACAACTGTTCCATCGCGCGTGATGCCGCAACGTTGATGCGCCGCTGAGATTCGCTGCGGGTCAAAGCATTCACGTTGGTGTCGGGGCAGACAACCATCGACAGGAACACCACGTGCCGTTCGTCGCCCTGGAAGTCGGGCGGTGTGCCGACCCGGAGGCTGCGGTCACGCCACACCTGCGGGTCGATCGCTTCCCGCAACAACTGGGTGACCAGATCCACCTGACGCTGCCCCTGCAGGACCACGACACCGAAGGACATGCCGTCGTAGCGCGGGTCGTCCGCGCACTCGGTCAGCAGACGCACCAGCGCATTTGCCTCATCCACGTTGACCAGCGACGAGTTCGATCCGGTACTGCGGGCGTCCTCGACGTGGTGCGTCCGCAGCGGCGGCAACCGGTCGGCACCGAATTGGCGGACCGGGACCAGCGGTGAATCCGGATAGAACTGCCGGCTCGAGAACTCGATGATCTCGGGCATCGACCGGAAGTGTTCGCGCAATCGCACCACATGACCGAACCTCGTCCGAAGCATCGAGAACAGACTCGACCGCGGAGTGAGGCTGTCACGCATGTATTGCGGGATGTCGGGCAGATAGGTGTCGAGCTTGGCAAACACCTCTTCCATCCCCGATCCGCCGAAACCACCTGGTGCACACTGACGATCGTCGCCGACGACAATGACGCGCGGCGCGAGCCACAGCAGGAACAGACTGGAGATGTCGGCCTGGCTGGCCTCGTCGACGATGACCACGTCAAACGAGTTCTGCGCAGGCGCAACCGAACTGAGAACCTGGGCGATCGGCATGATCCATGCCGGAACCGCCGTCTGGGCCTGTGCCATCGCCGACCGGGCCGCCAGCCGGAAGCGCTCGGCATGTTTGCCCGAACCCTTCCCGATGTTGGTGATGTGGTCGCGGTACGACTGCAGCGCCTGCACCTGGCTGACGGTCATGTGCTCCAGGCACTCTCGCCAGGCACACGCGGCAGCCAACCTGGCCGTGAAGTGTGTGATGTCCGCCTCGACCTCGTCGAGGTCGGCTTCGAGACGGGTCTCGCGGGTGGGATCGCTGCGCTCTTGGGCCCACTGGTAGGCGCGGCGCCACGACCAGGCGGCATCGAGGTCGGCGAGCCGGTCCTCCCAGACCGGGTCGTCGGACGTCTCGATCAGAAGCTTCACCAGCGCGGGCGCCTTCTGCTTCAGACGCAATTCCAAAAGATCGAGGGCGCCCTGGTTTTCGAGTTCTCCGCGGGCGGTGTACCAGGCCCGGCGTGCTTCAAGCACCCCATCTGCGTCGGCTGCCCGCACCGCGGCCAGGAGCGCGTCCCCTTCCGGCGACGGACCTTTTTCGACCTCGGCCGACAGTGCTCGGGCGACATCGTCGAGCTCGCGTCGGGCCAGCACACCGTCGTTGGCCGCGGCGATCGCGCCGGCCTGCCGGGCAACCTCTTCGACCTCGTCGATGCTCTTCGGCCGTGGACCGCCAGGACTGATCGCATTGAGTTCACGGACCAACTGATCACGGCCGGTGAGCAATTCGGATACCCAGGCGAGCTGTCCGTCGAGACGAACCAACCGGCCGAGCTGCACCGAACGCGCCCCGGAGGTATCCATCGGGACGTTCACCTCGGCCAGGATCGCCTGCACACGCGCGACCGCGTCGAGCACACCGAGATGATCGGCGACCAGGCGCAGCGACGCCGCATCCGACGGTTCACGGCCGTCCACGGTGAACGTGGCACCGAGATCTTCGACGGCCTTCTGCTGTGGAGCTTTTCGGAAACGCCCACGCCACTGGCCACCGGACTCGAGGTACTCGGCGGCCTTCTCGTAGAGCACCAGATCGCCGGGCGCGGCGCCACCACCTTCGATGGTGTGCGTGCCGATCCGGGTGTCGCGTTCGGTGGCGTCGTCGATCACACCCGACAATGCCGTCACCCGATTCCACAGGTATGACGCCTCACCCGAGAGCAAACGGTCGGCCATCTGCTGCAGATGTGGTGGGAACGTACGGACTTCACGCACCGCGGCACCGAGCCGATCACACCGTGCCTTGACCCTGAGCAAACGGGCGCTGTCGACATCGGCGAGGATCGCGAGCAGCGACCCGCTGCCGACCATCTCTTCGACGGGGCGATTACGTACCCGACTGCAGATGGTTTCGAGTTCCATCGTCCCCGGCAACACCACGTCGAGGTCGGGCAGATGTTGACCGAGCCGGCTCGACCAGCGCTCGGTACGTCGACCCAGGAGTTCGAGAAGCCGGTCGAACTCTTCGGACTCCAGCGGCGGCAGCGCACTGTGTAGCGGCCCCGGAAGCCATTCATACTGTGCGGCAACGTCATTGCACTGCCGGACGATTCCGGCGGCGGTGCCGCTGTAGCCGGCGGCAACCCACTCGTGCTTTTCTGTCTCGGATTCGCGAAGCTGCCAGATCTCGCGCAGGATCTGCTCCCGTTTGGAACGGGCCTGGTCACGCTTGGACCTCAGGTTCTTGATCTCACTGGTCGCCACCCGCGACTGGAAACTCCCCTTGCGATTGGCAATCGCCTCCACGCTGTCGATCAGTGACTGCGACCCGTCTTTGGTGACGTCGGTGATCGATACCGCGAGCTGCTGAACTTCGACGGGCAGTTTGTCACGCAGGACATGCAGGGCCTGCGCCTTTTCCGAAACAACCAGCACCCGCTGCCCTTTGGCCAGCAGAGCGGTCATCAGGTTGGCGATGGTGTGCGTCTTACCGGTTCCGGGAGGCCCCTCGACCACAACGCCGCTGTCGAGACCGAGCTGGGCCAGGATGTCACGCTGCTCGACGTTGGACGGCAACGGATACAGCGCGTCCTCGATGAGCTCTTCGGCCGACATGGCGCCGCTCTCGCGCAGGCGCTGGATACGTTCCTCGGCCTCCACCGGTTCGACCAATTGGGCCAGACCGACCGGGATCTCGTTCGACTCGTCCCGAAGGGCGGCAATCATCGACTCGTAATAATCCAGGAGCGGGGCCGAACCGCGGCGCCGGAGCACCAGCGCCGGCTCCAGGTCGACTTTCACCGACGCCGGATCATCGGCGACCGCACGGCGCCATTTGGTGAAGAACTTCTCGATGGAATCCGCGACCGGCGAACGCGTGGTGGCCAATTGACCGGCCACCTCTGCCGAGGCGGAGAGATCGAACCCCTCGAAACCGGTCAGCAGATGTCCGGCATGCAGTTCTGGTTGCGAACCACCGGCCAGCTTGACCGTGATGGTTCCCGCAGTGTGGTCGTGCAGGGCAAGAACGGGCTGTGTCACGAGATGCTCTCGGACCAGCACGGGGTCGCCGTATGTCAGCAGTCCCGACGCGAGGACCAGTTCCAGCGACTCGGGGCGCTCGGCCAATTCGTCGATCGCCTGCGCGAGAAGGTCATACCCGGTGTTCTGCGCAGGATTGTCGCGCGACAGCTCGGTGATCACCTGGCCGACGGCCGCATCGCGATTCATCGGAATGTCGTAGCTGTCGCCGAGCCACACCACGCCGGCATGGTCGTCGACATCACGAATGACTGACGATTTTGCGCGGATCAGTTCATGCAGGAACTGCAACAAACGCAGAACTCTGCCACGCCGGTCGTCGCCGGACACCGAATCGGTCATCACGTCCTCGAGTTAAGCCTCAGGTTGACACTCTTTGCCACCCTGAACGCTACCCGCTGAAGCGCCTCGGTTCACACCGCGTGGCTGGTTGACGGCCCAGTTGACGGCCCTGTTGTCACTTGTGTCCGATGGCGGTGCGCAATGCGCGATACCCGCCGACAACGTAATGCACGTTGGTGTATCCCATGGCGGCGATCTTCTCGGCGATCCGGGCGGCCTGTGACTTCACCGACACGACGTCGATCTCGGTGTCGAGACCGTCGATCGCAGCGATTCGGCGGCTCGACCCCGGTTCGAATGCATCGTGCAACTCACCGGGTTCGACCACCACGGCTCCGGGCAAACTGCCCTGATGCCGGACCACCTGTGGTCGCATGTCGACCACTATCGCCGTTCCGCGATCGCGATGTTCGGCGGCTTCTGCCGCCGAGATCGGATCCGCCGTCGCCACTGGACTCATCACCATTCCTACTGCTCAAACCTTCGTGTTGCTCAAAAGCACGTGCGCCACTCGTTAGGTCGCGTCGCAGACCCGCATTGTTACGGGAATGTTTCACATTAACGAACGTAGCCCAAACACGGACATGGTTTGGCAATAAGGAACAGCCTCGAACAGGGACTATCTAGGGTCGGCCTCGACCCGCTACCTTCTGCGTACCGCGTCGGTCGCGGCCGTATGACTTGTTGCCGTACCCCTGCGAACGACCGCGCGGAGATCCCTCATCCTTCTTGATCCCGATGGGAACACCGGCGATTCGGGTGCTGCGCAACCGCGACAACGTTTCGCGGTCGAGGTTGCGAGGCAGCTCGACCAGGGAATGGTCGGCCCGAATGCTGATGTGACCGAAGTCTCCACGGGACAGGCCGCCCTCGTTGGCGATTGCGCCCACGATTGCACCCGGCGTGACGTTGTTCTGACGTCCCACAGCAAGGCGGTACGTCGCGAAATCTCCGTCACCGCGCCCGGAACGCTCAGTGCGTTCCTTGCGGTCACGGTCTTTGCGTTCGCTTGCCGGCGGATCGGGTGACAGCAGGAATCCGCCGTCACGCGTTTCGAGTGCCAGGGCGGCCGCGATGTCGGCCATCGTGACGTCGTTCTCGCTGGCGTAGTCCTCGATCAGCTTGCGGAAGAGGTCGAGATTGTCCGATCCCAGGTTGCTGGTGATCGACTCGCCGAACTTCGCCACACGCTGCGCGTTGACGTCATCGACACTGGGCAGGCCGATCTCGTCGAGCGGCTGCCGGGTGGCCTTCTCGATCGCCCGGAGCAGGTGACGCTCGCGCGGCGAGACGAAGAGCAGCGCATTGCCCGAACGACCGGCGCGGCCGGTACGTCCGATGCGGTGCACATAGGCCTCGGTGTCGTGCGGGATGTCGTAGTTGAGGACATGCGAGATCCGCTCGACATCGAGTCCGCGGGCAGCAACATCGGTGGCGACCAGGATGTCGACCTGACCGTTCTTCAGCTGAGCGATCGTCCGCTCACGCTGCGCCTGGGCGATGTCACCGTTGATCGCTGCCGCCGAGAAGCCACGCGAACGCAAACGCTCGGCAAGGTCCTCGGTGGCCTGCTTGGTACGGACGAAGACGATCATCGCGTCGAACGACTCGACTTCGAGCACGCGCGTCAACGCATCGAGCTTGCGCTGGTGCGATACCTGCAAGTACTTCTGCGTGATGTTGGACGCGGTCGCGGTCTTGGCCTTCATGGTGACCTCGACCGGATTCTTGAGGTACCGCTGCGACAACCGTCCGATGGTCTTCGGCATGGTGGCCGAGAACAGAGCGACCTGCTTGCTCTCCGGGGTGTCGCGCAGAATCCGCTCGACGTCTTCGGCGAAGCCCATGTTGAGCATCTCGTCCGCCTCGTCGAGGACGAGGTAGTCGAGCTCGGAGATGTCGAGGGTGCCCTTGTCGAGGTGATCGATCACGCGACCAGGTGTGCCCACGATGATCTGGGCGCCGCGGCGCAGACCGGACAGCTGGACGGTGTAGCTCTGGCCACCGTAGATCGGCAGGACCTTCACACCGGGGAGGTGAACCGAGTAACGCCCGAAGGCTTCGGCGACCTGCAATGCGAGCTCACGAGTCGGTGCGAGGATCAGCGCTTTGGGCTTACGAGCGCTCGGATCGATGCCCGAAAGAATCGGTACCGCGAAGGCGGCGGTCTTACCTGTACCGGTCTGTGCAAGACCGACCACATCCCGGCCGTCGAGGAGCGGCGGAATTGTCGCTGCCTGGATCGGCGAAGGGGTTTCATAACCCACATCCGTGAGTGCTTGCAACACACGGGGATCCATCCCGAGGTCTGCAAAGGTCACGGTTTCTTCATTTTCGGCGGCCATATCACTCGTGGGGACCGCACCAATACTGTCTGTCATCGGTTCCCACTGTAGCCGTGATCAGCTCAAATCCGTTATTCCCAACCCGCGTGGTGAGGATGCGATACGCATACACTGCCCGCGCCCTACTCGCGAGTAACGCGAAAAGGTAACCTGGCCCACAACCACTGGTGTCCGAATTGGTCGGCCACCCGCTCTCCGCCCCAACCTTCCACTGGAGGCCAACGTGCAAGAGATCACCGTCCCCTCTGACTTCGTTGTTCCGGAGAAGGCATCGATCGTCGATTCGATGCTGAAGCACCGCTCGGAGTCACCTACAAAAGCATTGTTCAAGCGCCGTGCAGCGGACGGCTCCTGGTACGACGTGACCACCAAAGAGTTCGCCGATCTCGTCGACAAGGTCGCCAAGGGTTTCATCGCCTCGGGCGTCGGACCGGGCGACCGGGTCTCCATCCTCTCGGCCACCCGCTACGAGTGGACCGTCGTCGACTACGCCGTCTGGCGGGCCGGCGGCACCACCGTCGCCATCTATGAGACCTCGTCGTCGTCGCAGGTCCAGTACATCGTCGAGAACTCCGGCACATCGCTGCTGGTTGTCGAAAACGCCAATCAGAAGGCGCAGCACTCGCCTTCACTGGCCGACGCCGCCGAACTCAAAGAGACGCTGGTCATCGAGGAGGGAGCCATCGAGGAACTGGTCAAGCGAGGCGAGGGGATCGGCGACGACGAACTCGAACAGCGTCACGCGAACACCCTGGCGTCCGACGTCGCGACGCTGGTCTACACCTCCGGCACCACCGGTAAGCCCAAAGGTGTGGCACTGACCCACGCCAACTTCATCCACGAATGCCACGCGGTCCGTGTCACCCTCGGGGACCTGATGTCGGAAGGCAGCTCCACGCTGCTGTTCCTCCCGCTGGCGCACATCTTCGCGCGAGTCATCTCGGTGGCATCGATCGTGCATCTCGTGCAGCTCGGTCACACCACGGTGACCCCCACGCTGATGGACGACCTGGCCGCGTTCAAGCCCAGCTACCTGCTGTCGGTCCCCCGCGTGTTCGAAAAGGTCTACAACAGCGCCGAGCAGAAGGCCGAGGACGGCGGCAAGGGCAAGATCTTCGCCGCCGCGACCGAAACCGCCATCGCCTACTCGAAGGCCCTGGAATCCGGCGGGCCCGGATTGGTCCTCAAGGTCAAGCACAAGATCTTCGACGTCCTCGTCTACTCGAAGCTGCGCGCCGCACTGGGAGGTAATTGCGACAGCGCCGTCTCCGGCGGTGCAGCTCTGGGCGCACGCCTCGGCCACTTCTTCCGCGGCGTCGGTATCCCGATTTTCGAGGGCTACGGACTGAGCGAGACCACCGCGGCCGTCACAGTCAATGCCGAAGGCGCACAACGCATCGGAACCGTCGGCCGCCCCGTCCACGGCCAGTCGGTGGCCATCGCCGACGACGGCGAGGTCCTGCTCAAGGGACCGGTGGTCTTCGGGGGTTACTGGAAGAACGAGCAGGCCACCAGCGAAGCGATCAAGGACGGCTGGTTCCACACCGGCGACATCGGCACCCTCGACGACGGATACCTCTCCATCACCGGACGCAAGAAGGAACTGATCGTCACCGCCGGCGGCAAGAACGTCTCGCCGGCCCAGATGGAAGATGCCGTCCGCGCCCATCCGCTGGTCAGCCAGGCTCTGGTCGTCGGCGACAACAAGCCGTACATCGCCGCCCTGGTCACCCTGGATCCAGAGGCACTGCCGGGTTGGCTCCATCGGCACGAACTCCCCGCGGACACGCCGATCTCAGATCTGCTGGACAACGAGAAAATACGCGCCGACATCGACGACGCCATCGCCGCGGCGAACGCTCTGGTGTCCAAGGCCGAAGCGATCAAGAAGTACCGCATCATCGACACCGACTTCACCATCGAGTCGGGCGAGCTCACTCCCACGCTCAAACTCAAGCGCAACGTGATCCACGATTCACACAACACTGAGATCGAGGGTCTTTACACCAAGTAGGACCGCCTCGGCGGAACACAACAGCGGTACAAAACAAAGGGAGATCACCGTCGCGGTGATCTCCCTTTGGTTCTCTACTTCAGTACCAGCACAACCACCACAACCGCCACGAGGACCGCCAGGATCAACCATTCCAGCTTGTCGCCACGACTCTTTCGCGACGTCACCCCATCACCGTCCGGGTGTAGGCCGGCCTGTTGCGCGCGGAAGCCATTGGTCCATGGCGGTGGGGGTGGAAACGCACTCACTATCAACAACTCCTCGATTACTTGGCGACCGGTCAACGGCGGGCACTGCAGCTGTGTTCCCCAAACGTGCCCGCGCGGGACCGACGTCACATTCCGGCTACGGTACGACGCCGACTGCGGCGCTCAACACCTCGTTGACGGTATTCGTTAACGCTGTAAGGCGGTCCCGTCCTGCCTGCCAATCTTCTTCGAGCTCTTGACGACTGAGCAGAACCACCACAAACCGCCCTTCGTCACCGACGAGTCCCGCGCTGTGCAAGTAGCTGGTCGTGCCCCAACAGCACATCCACCCCTGTTTGGCGGCGATCGGGCCGGTGGACCGCGGAGCCAGCAGACCGAAATCTTGATCAAAGCCATCGGCGGCCACGGCTGGTGCCGCGGCGAGCGCCCCGATGATCAGGTCGCGGTCGCGCTGCGGCATGCGCAGCACGTGCCGGTAGATCCGCGCGATGTCCGCGGCGGTGACCGTCACCTCACCCCAAATGGACGGATCTTCTGGCATCACCGTTCCGGTCAGGCCAAGTCGCGCCGCCACCCGGCCGACCGCTCCTGCCCCGTCGAAGCCAGTCCACAGCTCGTTCATCGCAAGGTCGTCGCTAGGCCCGAGTGCTTGCCGGATCAGATCGATGGCGAACGGATCCACCACCAACCCTTCAGCGCGTCTCCTGTCGACGATGTCCACCGCGACAATCAATTTCGAGAGCGACGCCGACAACATCGGAATTGCAGGGCGACCACCCAGCGCCAGTTGACCGGTCTGCGTATCAAGGATGGCTGCCTCGAGCTCGATCCGTCCCATGCCATCGGCCGCATTCGCTGCGGCCTCGGCGGCTGCGTCTACGTAGTTCTGGTTCGCTGTCGCCGAGTCCGCCGCGATCACGTCGGGGCCGGCCTCGGTCGCGCTGCCGGCACCGCAGAACACCGCACCGACCGAGGCCGTCAACAGGATGTGCACAGCAATCAACCAGCCCGCCACGACAGCTCGTGCGGACTTGTGGCCGGAGGCTGCGAGGCTGGCAAACATGGTATTTCCAGCATCCGCTCGAATGTCTTGCGGTGCCACTTCGGGACCACCCGTCGGCTCGAGTCAGGTGCTTTTCGACTCCTCGATCGGCCGCAGTACCCAGCCGGGTACCCAATGCGTCACCTTCTCGTCACGGCCCCGCGCCGGGATCGTGTACGTGACCTTGCCGAACCACTCGCCCCATTCGGTCATCCCCCACTCGGTGAGGACACCGACCGTCTTCCTTCGGAACTGCAGACCTTCGGGGTGATAGATGCCGGAGTGATGCGGCTGGTAGGCGTAGAGCGTCACGAGGTCTATCGACACGGCAACATGGCCAACTCGAACAAACGCCGGCCGACGGGGTTGCCCACCGTCTCCGCCAATATTCGCCACCTTCACCGTTCGATCATACGTTCGAATCTCTGCTAGTCTCAACTACGGCAGGGCGGCGATACCTGCAGACGCGAACGCGGATGTGGAAGACGCCGCCCGCCATTTCAGCTCAATCAGCGGACACATCAGGCAGCGCGGTAGATCGCGCGGCGCCAGCCGAAGTCGACTTTGTACACCGGTGCCTCGGCGGCCTTCTGCTCGAATGCCGCGCGGGCGCGCTGCTTGAACCATTCGGCGTCGGCGTCGCTGTCGGGATTCCACAACTCCGGATTCGTGAAGTACTTCTCCGGGAAATGAGTGTTGTTGGGCCGCGGCGGATCCAGGGTTCCGCGTTGGCGCCACCCGACTCGGCCCTGCCAGCCCGGTGGGCCGGTGCCCTCGTTGATGATCTCGGTGATCCACCCGGTGTCCCCGTCATGGATGTGACCGTGATCGGGACCGCAGACCAGGGTCAGGACGGTGATATCGGTACGACCGCCCTTGGAGTACTCGACTGTGTGATGCACCGCGGTTTCCGTCGCGGGCGCATCACAGCCCGGCCGGGAACATCCCCGTTCGGCGGCGATCAACGCCAGGCGTTGATATGCGGTGGCCAATCGTTTTTCACGGCCGAGGAACAGGGGGCGGTGTTTGTCGTCGAGCAACGCCAGGAACTTGCGGCTCACACCGGCCAGGCGCAGGGCATCGCGGACCGGCACCACCCCGCCGGAGGCGGTGGTCGCCAAGCCGGCCTCGGCCTCGAGCTGTTCCAGGGTCATCGTCACGATGACCTGCGCGGGCAGACCACGATGCTGACCGAGGATGCCTTGCCCGACCACCATTTCCATCAACCGTTTGAACGCGTCATGATTGCGCTGACCCGGGGTGCGGGTATCACGCTTGGCTGCGGCCTTGAGCGTCTCAGCATCAGCCTTGTCTGCGCTCCCGGTGGGTGAGTCCGGATCGTTCGGGTTGTTCATCCCCTGCGCGGCCCACTTCGCGGCCACGATGTCCCACAACGCTTTGGTGGCCGGATCCAACGTGCCCTTGATCCCCGCCATATGGTCGGCACCCTGCTTGGACACTTTCAGGTCTCGTTTTTGCGCCCGGTCGACGTCATCGAACTCACCGTCCGGATTGAGGTAGGCATGTAGATGCAGGCCCACCCTTTTCAACTCATCCGGATCCATCGTCCGGGCGGCTTCGGCCATCAACCGTTCACCCTCGGACCACAGAGCCAGATCACTACGAATCGTTCCCGGCAACGCCCGCAACACTTCATCGATCACGTTGTAATGGGCGATTCCGATCGCACCGTCCCGCAACGCCAGCCACGTCGTGGGATACACCGGCGAGGTGACCTCACCCGATGGTGTGTGCCATTCACCCACGCGTTCAGCGCGTTTCGACCGCGCGCTGGCCTGGGTCGCCGAGATGCGTAGGTGGTGACGTAAGAACTTGTTGTGCTTGAGACCCTGCTTCGCGGCGACCGACCGCTCCCGCAACTCGACTGCGACCCGAACCTTCACGGCTTCATCACGACGGGTCTGCATCTCGACAACTTGAGCGAGGTTCACTGTTTCTTTGTCCGACAACATCGCCAACGAAACATCAACAAGCCTGCGGGACAACACTTCACGGACAGCAACGATCTCCTCCGCATCAAGAGCCATGCCCTCGATACGGTTGATCAGATCTGCCACCCCCGAACCCATGAGATATTTCTATCAGTGCCCTCCGACAAGTCTGTTGCCAGCGGTTTTGCGTCAAACCTGGTGCACGTCAGGCACAATGTCGGCTCCCGGCATCGACTCTGGCTTCCAATGCAGTAGTCCATGCCTTCGCCGCCGCATCTTTGGCAGCGGATGCCGACGCCGTCGCCCGCGAGCTGCTCGGCGATGTTGGGTGGATGAGCGACGATGTGACTGATCGGTGCCAGGTTTGTGCGGTGATTAGTCCGGACAGTCCCGCCCATAACACTCCTTCGGCCTCGTTGGCGTGGCACCTATTCGGGCCCCGGGTCCGATTCGAGAATTGGCCACGGCTGATGTATTTCGAGGTACGGAAGGCCGGCACGCGAGTAGACGTTTGCGAACCGACTAGCAATCGTCCCGCCGACTGGTTCGTCGGAACTCCACTTGACAAGAGCGCCGACTGGCCCGACGCAGATCTCGGTGACCAAGGCGGTTGGAATTCTCTTGCTCTTGCTTATCGTTGCGATCAGTGGTCCGATCGAGAGCATGGTTATCGGTGCCTGCCGGTCCATCAGGGCTGCTCGCTCATGACTGTAGAACAGACAGATGCCAAGACTGCCGTTATTCGCGCCGCTGTCGAGATAGGACCTGATGTCGTCAGGAACTCTGAATCCGTCGTTGCTGATACGGCACCCCAGTTGCCGAACGACATATTGCTGCAACTCGAGCGCCTGTCGTGACAACTCAAGCGGATGGTCGCCATACAACTCACCTAGGTCGAGTGTGTCCCGACCGCCCATGGTCACCCAATTCTCAAACGTATATTCGCTGAGTGCTTGCCAGGCACGATCCGCGGGCTGGCTTCGCTCGTTGTTGCAGCGACTGCACAGGTTCTTCTGATTGTGCCGAGCGCGTCGATCTCCCGAGCTCCGCAGTTGCTGCCACTCGACACCATCTGTCCACAGCAGCGCATCATCGCCGAGCGCTTTGAGATCTGAGCGCTTGAACTTGTGCTCCGAAGTGACCTTTTCGGCCCCACACCACCAGCACCGACCATCGAACTCATGCTTGAATTCACTGAGTTCGGCACCAGCGACGTATACCTCACCGTGCTCGTTCTTCATTTCCACCACGATCACACGAACTCGCCAGGGAAACTGTCGCGCAACGCATTTAGCTGGCGTCCTAGATCATCAAGCTCGTGCCTCGAGATCGCGACCGCCTCCCGTCCATAGCGCTGGCGATGCCCTCCAAGGCTAGGTTGAGGTGCATACCCGATGGGACGCGTAGCACTGGTCCACTGCAGACCTTCCCGCCACCGAAGCTGATTTGGGACACCCTCAGGGTCTGGATGCCATCCAGGCTGGGTGCTACTCGACGTCATAGATCGTTCTGGTTTCGTGAGGCATTCGTTGATCTAAACGCACACAGGGAACCAGCACGCGCCCGCCGACTCTGACATCCACGAAACGAGAGAGAACGCCCCGAGCCAGGATCGAACTGGTTTCGGGGCGTTCTTAGCGTCACGTGAGTTTGGGCTACATGCCCGCGCCGACCACACCGTACTCGGCTTGCTCGTCTGTGAACCCGTCAAAGACCAATTGGTCGACAAGTCCGCCATGGGAAAAAGAAGTGTAGTCCAGGTACTTCTTGGCCGTTTTCACAGCTTGCGCGTTCCAGTCGACGTGGAGGCTGTCAACGCCATAGGTGGCGTCCGCGGTAGAAAACTCTTCGAACTCCAACTGCCCGATGAGGCCACTACGAGAGAAAGACGTGTATTCCAGGTACTTTTTAGCCGACTTGGCGGCGTTCTTCTGCGATGCGGTGACCTGCGGTGCGGGTGCTGGTGCTTGGACGGGCGCTGGTGCGACCGACGGAGCAGCCGCTGGTGCGGGTGCGGGTGCGGCCGGTTCGGTGACCGGCGCAGGCGGCGCGGACTGAGTCGTCTCCGCAACAGTGGTCGGAGCCGGAGCCGGAGCCGGCGCCAACGTCGATGTCGATGCGGCGTTGCTTTCTTTCTCGTCACTTTCGCCACCACCGGCTGCCGCGGCAATAACGACGACGACGACGACCGCGGCCAACCCGATCCACAATCCCTTGCGGCTCTTCTTCACCGGCGGCGGAGGGGGCCCCGGGCTCCACTGTGGCGGCTGCTGTGCCCAGTTGGGTAGACCCGATTGTTCGGGCGAGGAGGGCGGTGGAGGCGTTGTCATATGTGTTACTTCCTGCTGTGTATTCGCTGAGAAACTGATGTTCTCCGACGCTGATCGTAAAGGGCTCGCAAAAGGCGTTTCGGACGTCATCTGAACGAACTACAGGTTCGTGGCCACAGAGAACGCCCCGAGCCGTGACGGTTCGGGGCGTTCTTTTGCGTCGGGCCGTACCCCTCCCCAGAAGCGGACCCGACGGATGAAGACTGTAGATCAGGTGTGCGACAGGCGTCCTGCGTTACCCACCCTGGCGGACCCTCGCCACGCAGTTCTGCAGCGCCGAACCGTACTCGTCCCCCGCGCTGATGTTCACGTCGAGCAGGTCCCGCCCATCGGGCAAGATCGAGAGCTTGTTGGCCGAGCCGGACAAGGCATAGATCACGTCATCCTTCACGACCCAAATGTCCTGACCTGACTCCCGTTCACCGTCCCGTAGTACGTCGGCTCCGATATAGACCAGTCCGCGAGGCGCTTCCAACGACTGCAGATTCTCAAGGGCGAGCGACGAGTCGATCAGGCTCATCTCGATCGCGCTGACGTAGGCGTCCGGTGCGGCCTCGCAGGCAACATTGGCAACTGTCAGCGTCGGCGTGGTGGCCGGCGGTGGCGTGAACGTCGTTGCGGCAGTCGGAGGCGGGTAGGACGTGAAGTCGGTGACGGTCACGTCGACTCGACCTTCCGCATCGGAATCCTCATCGGCACCAAATATGGCAATGGGGAGCACCACCACAACGAAGAAGACCAACAGTCCGACGCCGGCCCGCATGACGATCTTGTTGTTGCGCCTCTTCTGTTCCGGCGACAGAGGTTCGCGGTCCCAACTTGGTTGTTTCGGTGGTTGCGTCACGGTGAGATTCAAGCATTGAATGGGCTGATCAGGCGAGCCATCGAGCGGACCATTCCGACACACGAGTACCGGATGCATCACATGGTTGATGCTGGCGAACTTGACCACGTTTTGACCACGTTTGGTGCTGAAAAGGGCTCGAACACACTCACAGCAACTCCGAGCCCCAAGTTGGATATCAGCAGGTGAGGGCCAAAGATCGCCCTGAGCTGGATGTTCGAATTGTGCGCGAGGGGGGACTTGAACCCCCACGTCCTGAGACACTGGAACCTAAATCCAGCGCGTCTGCCAATTCCGCCACTCGCGCGTGCAGGAGACAGAGTACCGGCTGACCTGCGACTTGAATCACTTAGGTACCGTCAAGACATGGCATCGAACAAACGGAGGCACCGACCAGCCCTCATAGTGCTGGTTGTTGTCGCAGCTACCGCATGCCTGGCGCTGGCGTGGTGGCAGTGGAGCCGTTTCGAGTCGAGCTCCGGAAGCGGTCAGAATCTCGGGTACGCATTGCAGTGGCCGGCGTTCGCGGCGTTCTGCGTCTACGCCTATCGCAAGTTCGTGGTTCTCGAATCCGATCCCGATGAGGTCGAGAAGCTCAACAGCCGGGGCATGACGGAGATCCCGGAAGGGATCCTGCCGCCCCGCCCGGATTCGGCACCGACACCGCTGGTCGACGACGGCACCGCCGACGGCGAACAGATCGCCGAGTACAACCGACTGCTGGCCGAGCTGGCCGATCCGAACTCTCATCGGGCAACCCGCACCGACAGCACCAACGATCACCCCACCGACAACCCGCAACGGAGCAATCAGTGAGCCAGACCCCCGCCGAGTCGACCACCACAGTCACCAAAACGGCACCGCCGAGCAAGATCAAGGGCGCGCTGCTGCGGTACCGGGTGATGGCGTGGGTCACCGGCCTGTGGCTACTCCTGCTTGTTGCAGAGTTGATCCTGGCCTACGGATTCGACAACCACAGCCTCGACTTTGTCCCGATCGTGCACGGCTGGGTCTACTTCGTGTACCTGATCATGGCGATCGATCTGGGCATCAAGGTTCGCTGGCCGATCGGTAAAGCGATCCTGACGCTGATCGCCGGCACGATTCCGTTCCTGTCGTTCTGGGTGGAGCACAAGCGCACCCTGGAGATCCGGGCCCAGTTCGACGTCTGACCGAACCAGGCCCCGATCCCCGGTTCAGTTCGCGGCCAGCTCCTGCAGCGCCGGAATCAACTGTGCCAGCGCCCGGCCGCGATGACTCAACGCGTCTTTCTCGGTCGGCGACAGCTGCGCCGAACTGCGGCCACTCGCCGATTCCTCGTCGGGAACGAACACCGGGTCGTAGCCGAAACCGTTGTCGCCAACAGGCTCTGAGATGATCCGCCCACGCCACTCACCCCGGACAACAACTTCCGAGTCGGCGGTCACCAGCGCGCAGGCCGACACAAATGCCCCGCCGCGACGTTCCTCGGGAACGTCGCCCAGCTGATTGAGCAACAACTCGGTGTTGGCCATGTCGTCACCGTGGCGTCCGGACCATCGCGCCGACAACACACCCGGCATGCCGTTCAGTGCATCGACCTCGAGACCCGAATCGTCTGCAACACAGGGTAATCCGGTGGCCGCATAGGCATCACGCGCTTTGGCGAGTGCGTTCTCCTCGAACGTCGCGCCGATTTCGGGCGCCTCCTCGAAGGGGGGCACTTCGTCGAGACCGACCACGTCCAGACCCTCGATACCCGCCTGCTCGACAACACGACGCAGTTCGGCCAGCTTCTTTTTGTTGCGGCTGGCGACCAGGATCTGGCCCATCAGCTACCGAAAGTCTTTCGCTTGCCGGTGAGTTCGGGTTCGGGGAGCTTACCCGGGTACGGCAACGCCAGAGCCTCGCGCTGCACGACGAACAGTTGCTCGATGCCGGCCATTGCCGAATCCAGCAGGCGGTCAAGGGTCGACCGCGGGAACGTGGCGCCCTCGCCGGTGCCCTGGATCTCCACGAGCGTGCCGGTGTCGGTTGCGACGACGTTCATGTCGACCTCGGCGCGCGAATCCTCTTCGTACGGCAGGTCGAGGCGGACGCGGCCGTCGACAACACCCACGCTGACCGCCGCGATCCCACACGAGATCGGTTGTGGATCAGCAAGTTTCCCGGCCGCGTTGAGATAGGTGACCGCATCGGACAACGCCACATAGGCTCCCGTGATCGCGGCGGTGCGGGTACCACCGTCGGCTTGCAGCACATCGCAGTCGAGGGCAATGGTGTTCTCCCCCAGTGCTGCCAGGTCGATGCAGGCGCGCAGCGAGCGCCCGATCAGCCGGCTGATCTCCTGAGTCCGACCGCCCACCTTGCCCTTGACGGACTCACGGTCCGAACGGTCGTGGGTGGCTGCCGGCAACATCGCGTATTCGGCGGTCAGCCAGCCGAGCCCGGATCCACGACGCCAACGCGGCACGCCCTCGGTGACGCTGGCGGTGCACATGACCCGCGTGTCCCCGAATTCAACAAGTACTGATCCGGCGGGGTGACTGGTGAAACCACGGGTGATGGTCACCTTCCGCAGTTCGTCATCGGTTCGGCCATCTGCACGTCTACTCACAGGGACCACCCTATCGAGTCGCCCCGCACGCCGTATCGGGGTGGGCGATACCCGTTGCCCGGCCGCGTGAGTGGTTGTCAGGCGATGTCGATTTCGTCGCCGCGGCGGACCACCCGGATCGGTCCGTCGTACGCCGAGCGAGCCTCGGCCAACACATCGTCGGCCCACGTCCAGGGCGGTAGATGGGTCAGCAGGAGACTCTTGGCGCCGGCTTTTGCCGCCGCCTCCCCCGCCTCACGACCCGACAAGTGCAGATTCGGCGGCCGGTTGACCGGATCGTGGGTCCACGACGCCTCGCACAGGAACACGTCGGCTTCCTCGGCCAGTTCGATCAATTCGTCGCAGACGCCGGTGTCGCCGCTGTACGTGAGTACCTGACCTTCGGGACCGGTCACGCGAAAACCGAACGTCGACGGCGGATGATTGACCCGGCGCGGGAAGAAAGTCATCCCACCGATCTCGATCTGACCGCCGTCGGTCCAGGCACCGACCTCGAAGGTGTCGGTGATGTCGTCGACCTCACCGGGATACTCCGACGACGCCGCGCCGATCCGCTGCGCTGTCCCCGGCGGCCCGATCAACGTGCCTTTGCCCACCGCCGGCACCGGGCTGTAGCGACGCCACACCAACAGGCCGGGGAGGTCCAGACAATGATCGGCGTGCAGGTGGCTGAGCACGATGGCGACGTCGTTCGGATCAGCATGTTGCAGCAGTGAACCAAGGACGCCGGGACCGAAATCCATCGCCACCGGCTGCCGGCCGGGCACTGTCAGCAGGTACCCCGACGCGGGCGAATCGGGGCCCGACAAACTGCCAGTACAACCCAGCACGGTCAAACGCATGCCGCCATGCTGCCACGCTTGTTCAGTTCACGGTTGCCGGAACCGCCATCACACGTGTTGGACTGCTCCGAGCGCTGGTCCGAGGAATCTGGTCGCAAGCTTTGCGAACGATTCTGGATCCCCGGTGGCCTGGAAAATCCGTTCCGCCGGAACATCGGTCGGCGCGCGCAGCAAATCGTGTGTGGTCAGTACCCGAAGGACATCCTTGGCGGTTTCCTCGGCACTGGACACCAGCGTCACGTCGTCGCCGACGGCCAGCTGGATGACCCCGGTCAGCATCGGATAGTGGGTGCACCCGAGCACCACGGTGTCGACGCGCGCCGCGGCAAGGGGCTCGAGGTAGCCCTCCGCCAGTCCGAGTACCTGACGTCCGCTGGTGATCCCGCGCTCCACGAAGTCGACGAACCGCGGGCAGGCCACCGAGGTGATGACCGCGTTCTGGGCTGCGGCGAACGAGTCCTCGTAGGCCCGGGAGGCGATGGTCGCCTCCGTGCCGATCACGCCGATCCGGCCCGACCGGGTGGCCGCCACCGCACGCCGGACCGCCGGCAGAACAACCTCGATCACCGGAATCGGATAGCGCTCGCGAGCATCACGCAGGCAGGCCGCGGACGCCGTGTTGCACGCGATCACGAGCGCCTTGACGCCGCGCTCGACGAGCTCGTCGCCGATGGCGAGTGCGTGTGCCCGGATCTCCGGAATGGTCAGCGGTCCGTAGGGACCGTTCGCCGTGTCGCCGATGTAGATGATGTTCTCCGACGGCAGCTGATCGATCACCGCACGGGCAACAGTGAGCCCCCCGACGCCGGAGTCGAAGATGCCGATCGGCGCGTTGACATCTGGACTCGCAGGCATATCTGAAATCACAGTCTGGTGCTCCCGGGGTTGCCGAAGTTGGTGGTTCCGTAGGGCGATGGTGGCGGCGTCTGGGCTTGCTTCCGGTCCTTCTTGGACAGATACCAGGCCGCGAGAACGCCACCGGCGGCCCCGAAGAGATGACCTTGCCACGACACACCGGTGCCGGCCGGCACCACACCCCACAAGATGCCGCCGTAGATCAGGAAGACGGCCACACCGATCACGACTTGTAAGAAATTCCGGTTGAACAGGCCGCGCACCAAAACGTAGGTGAGCCAGCCGAAGATGATGCCCGACGCGCCGACGGTCACCGTATACGGCGGCGCGAACAACCACACCCCGAGACCGGAGACAACCCAGATGATCGCGGTGGCGATCAGGAAGTGCCGGGTCATCAGAACCAGGAATCCGAGCACGATGCCGGGAATCGTGTTGGCCATCAAGTGTTCCCAGTCGGCATGCAGAAACGGGGATGCCGCGATCCCGCTCAGGCCATCCAGCTCACGAGGTTCGATACCGGCGCTGTCGAGATCACGATCGCTGACCACGTCGATGAACTCGATGACGTACAGCAATGCCGTCAGCGACAGCATGATGATGACCGACCGTGCCCACAGCGGCCAGGAAGCCGGGCCCTTCGACGGTGAACCGGACGGCGGCGGACTGCTACCGGCACCGCCATAGGAGCCAAGTGATCCGGTCATGGTTCTCCGATCGAACGGTGGCGACATCGAATGGTGGCACAGCGGTGGCGCGTCAGGCCCAGAGCTGCCCTTCGAGCCCCTCACCTGCTTCATCGAGGCTACCTTCGTACGCTCCGGTCGACAGATACTTCCACCCCGCGTCGGCCACCACGAACCCGATGTCGGCCCGGACCCCGGCCTTGATCGCCTTGCGTCCGACGCCGAGCGCGGCATGCAGGATCGCACCCGTCGATATACCCGCGAAGATCCCCTCGGACTCGATCAGTTCCCTGATGCGGCGGACGGCGTTGCGCCCCTCGACCGAGAACCGGCTGGTGAGGATCGCGTCGTCATACAGCTCGGGTACGAATCCCTCGTCGATGTTCCGCAGGCCGTAGACCTCGTCACCATAGCGAGGTTCGGCGGCGACGATCTCGACGCCGGGCTTGGTCTCCCGCAGGTACCGGCCCACCCCCATGAGCGTGCCGGTGGTACCGAGCCCGGCGACAAAGTGTGTGATCTCCGGCAGATCCGCCAGGAGTTCGGGGCCGGTGCCCTCGTAATGCGCGAGCGCGTTCGCGGCATTGCCGTACTGGTAGAGCATGACCCAGTCGGGGTGCTCGACTGCCAATTCCTTGGCCATCGCCACGGCCTTGTTCGATCCCCCCGCCGCCGGCGACGAGATGATCTGCGCACCGAACATCGTCAGCAGCTGGCGACGCTCGATCGAGGTGTTCTCGGGCATCACGCAGATCAGGTTGTAGCCCTTGAGTTTTGCGGCCATCGCCAGCGAGATGCCGGTGTTGCCGCTGGTCGGTTCGAGGATGGTCGCACCGGGTGCCAACAGGCCATCGGCTTCGGCCTGCTCGATCATCCGCAGCGCCGGACGGTCTTTGATCGAGCCCGTGGGATTGCGGTCTTCGAGTTTGGCCCAGAGCCGCACCGCCGGACCCTCATCGCTGTCGTCCCAGCGCGGCGACAGGTGCTGCAGCCCGATCAGTGGGGTGTTGCCCACCGAGTCGATGAGCGATTCATAACGTGCCATCTCAGTTACGTGTCATCCCGGTTCGATTCAGCCGCCGGCAACGGCAGGCAGGATCGTCACCTCGTCGCCATCGGCCACCGACGTGTCGAGGCCGCCGGAGAACCGCACGTCTTCGTCGTTGACGTAGACGTTCACGAAGCGATGCAGCTTGCCCGAGGCGATCAGCCGGTCCTTGAGACCGCTGTGGCTGGCATCGAGGTTGTCGATCAGCTCACCCACGGTGGCCCCGCTGGACTCGACCCGCTTGTTGCCGTCGGTGTAGGGACGCAGGATCGTCGGGATGGAAACTGTTACTGCCATGGCGAACTCCTCTAGGTGATGGCGATCGGCTCTTCGGTGATCTCACCGTCGACGATCCGATAGCTCCGGATTTCCTCGGTCTCGGGGTCACGGGTCGAGATCAGCACGTAGTGCGCATTCGGCTCGGAGGCGAACGAGACATCCGTACGACTCGGATACGCCTCGGTCGCGGTGTGCGAGTGGTAGATGACCACCGGCTCTTCGTCGCCGCGATCCATCTCGCGCCAGACCTTGAGCTGCTCGACGGAATCGAAGCGATAGAAGGTGGGTGACCGTTCGGCGTTCACCATCGCGATGAATCGCTCCGGACGGTCCGAACCCTCGGGTCCGGCGATCACACCGCAGGCCTCGTCGGGGTGGTCGGCACGGGCATGGGCGAGCATCTGATCAACCAGCGACCGGCTGATGGTGAGCACTTCGACAACCCCTGACCTCGTATCGGTGGCTTCTGCGGTGCCCGAAACTATCCGGACACGAATGCTGTTGGCAACGTCTCCCGGTAGGTCGGTATTCCGCCGACCGGAGTGGCGGCGATGACCGCATTGACGATGGCGCGTTGCACCACGGTCGCCGCGGCCTCCCCGACCGCCGCGACGAGTGCCACGTCCGGGTTCATGCCCGGCGGAACCTGCGGTGTCTCATCGGGTCCGGGCGTCGGCGTCGCCGAACCTGTGGCAAATGCGAAAAGTGTGTCGCCGTCGAGCGGTGAATGGGCAGGACGGACCGCTCGGGCCAGTCCGTCGTGGGCAGTCATCGCCACCCGGCGCACCGACGCGGGATCCAATGCCGCGTCAGTGGCGATGACACCGATGGTGGTGTTCAGCGGATTCGATTTGGCGGTGAGATTCAACAGGTTCGCCACCTCGCCGGGTGCCGGCTGCCGCAGACCGTAGTAGTCCAGTTCCAATGGGAGTGCACCCCACGGCAATCCACTGGTCGGGTCGATGACCGCGCCCATCGGGTTGGCCACGATCAGCGCCGCCACCGTGATGCCCGTTGCCGGACCCGTGGTGAAGGTGATGCTCGCGCTGCCCACGCCCCCTTTGAGCGCTCCGGCCTGGGCGCCGGTGCCGGCACCGACCGATCCGACGGCAACCGAAGTATCCGCGTTCGCCGCGGCCTGCGCACCGAACTCGCGATCCGGACGAGCCGACCAGGCGCCGACCGACAGATCGAAGATCACCGCGCCGGGAACGATCGGCACCACCGAACCACGCTTGTCCATCGCGAGGCCGATGCCCTGGCTCTCGAGGTGGGTCATCACACCGTCGGCCGCGGCCAATCCGTAAGCACTGCCGCCGCTGAGGACGATCGCGTGCGCCTGCTGCACAGTGTTGGACGGATCGAGCAGGTCGGTTTCCCGGGTACCCGGGCCACCTCCTCGGACATCGACGGCGGCCACGGCGCCTTCGGGCAACAACACCACCGTTGTACCGGTGGCCCAGCCTTCGCCGGCGGCATCATCGGTGGCCACGATGACGTGGTCGTCGAGCCGCTGATGCTGGCCGACGCGCACGCCGGCGACGTCGGTGATGGAGTCTGACGGTCCTGGGATCATCCATTCCTCACTTGGCGGGCCGCTCACTTCGCGGGTCGCTTACTTACCGCGCATTACTTGCCGATGAGTGCGACGACCAGCAGTTCCTGCACGACGGTCAGCCAGTGGTAGACATCGAGATGCGCCGCCATGGGATCGCCCTCGGGAAGCTGATCCGGGGTGGACTCGCTGATTCCGATCATCGCGCCCAGTGCCAGCCGCACATCGTTCACCGCGGACAACCACTGATCGGCTTCCTCCGCGGTCAACGAGACCGCACCGCCGCCCTCGGGCAGCGAGTCGAGGACCACCCGGGCGGCTTCCTGTTTGGCGGAGATGATGTGTGGTTCGTGGAGGCTGCGCAGTGCGCCGTTGAGGTCGCCGGTGGCCGCGTCCATCGACGTGGTCTCGTCCTGATCGGGGCGATGAAAATCCGGAAAGAGACGGCCCAGGGTGGCATCGGACGGTGGATTGGAGTGCCCCGACCGGATACCCGTGAGATCAGACAGCTCATCGGTCGGAGCCGTCGACTCACGCTCGTCGAGCAACTCCGTCATCGACGTGACAAGCGATGCGATCAGGTCGGATTCGTGCTGATCGAGTTCGGTGGTGATACGCAGACGATCACCGGAACCACGCCGTTTCCAATTGCGCACGCGATCAGCTGTCTCGCTGCATCGTGGCCCACAGGCCCGCGGAATGCAGCTTCTGCACGTCGAGTTCCACCTTGTCGCGGTCGCCGGACGACACCACGGCCCGCCCTTCGGTGTGCACCTGCATCATCAACTCGGAGGCCTTGGTCTCGCTGTACCCGAACAACTTCTGGAAGACGTATGTCACGTACCGCATCAAGTTCACCGGGTCGTCCCACACGATGGTCACCCACGGGCGGTCGAGTGCCGCGTCGCGTTCGGCAACGGCGGTGGTGGACGGGGTAGCCTCGTGCTGACCGTCGCCCGCCGTCAACGTGGTGTGGACACGCTGCGGTGCGGTCATCATCTGTCCGCGCATAAGCCCTAGGGTACCGATAGTGACCGCATCGAAGACAGCGCTGCTGACCGACCAATACGAGCTCACCATGATCGCGGCCGCGCTCGCGGGTGGAAGTGCGCACCGCACCTGCACGTTCGAGCTGTTCGCGCGGCGACTCCCCGATGGTCGCCGGTACGGCGTTGTCGCTGGTACCGGGCGTCTGGTCGAGCAACTTGCCGAGTTCACCTTCGGCCCCGACGAACTGGCCCTCGTCGAACGGTTCCTCGACCCCGAGACGCTCGACTGGCTGAGCAGATACCGGTTCTCCGGAGATATCGACGGGTATCCGGAGGGCGAGTTGTACTTCCCCGGCTCCCCGATCCTGACCGTTCGCGGCACCTTCGCCGAAGCGGTCGTCCTCGAGACCCTGGCCTTGTCGATCCTCAATCACGACAGTGCCATCGCCTCGGCGGCGGCCCGGATGGTCACCGCGGCCGGTTCCCGTCCGATCATCGAGATGGGATCACGCCGCACCCACGAGCAGGCCGCGGTGGCATCGGCGCGGGCCGGCTATCTCGCCGGGATGTCGGCGACGTCCAACCTCGAAGCCGCGCGCCGGCACGGCATCCCCAGCACCGGCACCAGTGCGCACTCGTTCACCCTGTTGCACACCACGGCCGACGGCCCGGACGAGAAGGCGGCGTTCGCGTCACAGATCGCGCGTCTCGGTGTCGGGACCACACTTCTCGTCGACACCTACGACATCCGCCAGGGTGTTGCCAACGCCATCGAGGTGGCCGGCACCGAACTCGGCGGCGTGCGCATCGACTCCGGCGATCTGGGCATGCTCGCCCGTCAGGTTCGCCAGCAACTCGACGATCTGGGCGCCACCAAGACCAAGATCATCGTCTCCGGCGACCTCGATGAGTACGCCATCGCGGCATTGCGCGCCGAACCGGTGGACGCCTACGGGGTCGGCACGGCGCTGGTCACCGGGTCGGGGTCACCGACCGCCGGAATGGTCTACAAGCTGGTGGAGGTCGACGGCATCCCGGTGGCAAAACGCTCCAGCCACAAGGAATCTCGCGGCGGCGCGAAAGCCGCACTGCGGACGGCGAAGCCGTCGGGCACGATCTTGGAAGAAGTCGTGTACCCCAGCGGATCCGCCGCCCCCGGCCTGCCGGCACCGTCGCGGCCGCTGCAGATCCCGCTGATCCGGGGTGGCAAACCGGTCGACGGGCTACCTACCCTGGAAGAGTCCCGGCAGCACCTGGCCGCGGCCCTTGTCAGTCTGCCGTGGGAAGGTTTGGGTCTGTCCCGCGGCGAACCGGCAATACCTACGCGCTTCATCACCCCGTAGGCGCAGTGTTTCACCCGGTAAGGATCATGTTGTCTCATCAAGTAGGGAATCTGTTGTGAGCGAACATATTCGAACTGCATTGCTGATCGTCGACGTGCAGAACGACTTCTGCGAGGGCGGCTCGCTGGCGGTATCCGGAGGCAGCGACGTCGCAGCCGCGATCACGCTTTACACGCAGCGCGATCACGGCTACCTGGCGATCGCAGCGACCCGCGACCACCACATCGACCCGGGAGATCACTTCTCTGACAACCCCGACTACGTCAACAGCTGGCCCAGGCATTGCGTCGAGGGCACACCGGGCATGGATTTCCATCCCCGATTCGATGCGTCCATCGCCGATGCGACGTTCTCGAAGGGCAAGTACAGCGCGGCATACTCGGGCTTCGAGGGCGCCGACAGCAATGACGTGATGCTCGGCGACTGGCTCCGTGACCGTGAGATCAACGCCGTCGATGTGGTCGGGCTCGCGACCGATCACTGCGTCCGTGCCACCGCCCTCGACGCCGTCGCCGCCGGGTTCACCACCCGCGTCCTGCTCGGTTACTGCGCAGGCGTCGGCATCGACACCACCGATGCCGCTGTCGCCGAGATGAGCAATGCCGGCGTCACCATCGTGCCGCCGTCGCTGGGAGATCACGTCCGATGACAGACCCGCAGTGAGTTCGATACCCGAGGTACCCGACCTGCTCGCCGAGGCCGTCTCGGCACTCGGCGGCGCCCGGCGCGACGGCCAGCTGAAGATGGCCTCTGCGGTGGCCCACTCCATCGACACCGGCGAACATCTGGCCGTCCAGGCCGGCACCGGTACCGGCAAATCGCTGGCCTACCTGGTTCCCTCATTGCGTCATGCCGTCGACACGGGCAAGACCGTGATCGTCTCGACCGCGACCATCGCGTTGCAGCGCCAGCTCGTCGATCGCGATCTGCCACGGACCTCTGAGGCGCTCACCAAGGCGCTCGGCCGGGCACCGGAGTTCGCCATCCTCAAGGGTCGCGGAAACTACCTGTGCCTCAACAAGATCCACGCCGGGACGATTGATGAATCCGCCGACGACGATCTGTTCAGTGCCGGCGGTCAACCCGATCCGTTTGCCGCCTCCCGACTGGGCCGTGAGGTCACCCGCCTGCGCGAGTGGACCTCCGACACCGAGACCGGCGACCGCGACGACCTTGTCACCAGCGTCTCCGATCGCGCGTGGCGGCAGGTCAGTGTGACCGCCCGGGAATGCCTCGGCGCCACCAATTGCTCATACGGCGCCGAATGTTTCGCCGAGAAGGCAAAGGCCAAGGCCGGTCAGTCCGACCTGGTGGTCACCAATCACGCGCTGCTGGCGATCGATGCGATGAGCCCGGCCGCGATCCTTCCCGAACACGATGTCGTGGTGGTCGACGAAGCGCACGAACTCGCCGATCGGATCACCTCGGTGGCCACCGCCGAGATGTCGGGCGGATCCATTGCCGGTGTCGCCCGGCGTTGCGGGAGGCTCATCGACGACGAGCTGTCCGACGACATCGCGGGCAGCAGCGAGCAGATCGAGATACTGCTCGACGAACTCGCACCCGGCCGGTGGACGGGTCTGCCCGACGGCGCGCCGCTGGCCCTGTCCTCGCTGCGCGATCGGCTGTGGAAAGCCCACACCGCCATCGGTCCGGCCCGCCGCAGCGGTGAGCTCGACGCCGATGCCAGTGCCGCCCGATCGGCAGCACTGACCGCGCTGGAAGAAATGCACGACACTGCTGTCCGGATCCTGGGCGCCTTCGACGATCCCGATCCGGCCCGGCGGCCCGACGTCGTGTGGGTCGCCGAGGAGCTCGTCCGCGGCGACCGCAAAAAGGTTCTGCGGGTGGCACCTCTATCGGTGGGCGGACTGCTCCGCGCGTCCCTGTTCGCCAACGCCACCGTGATCCTCACCTCCGCGACGCTGACCGTCGGCGGTTCGTTCGACGGCCTGGCCGCGGAATGGGGCCTGCCCCCGCACCGGCCGAGTTCGGACGACGAGTCCGAGCCCGAAACGCAGGCGACCAAATCGGCGCAGAGCATCACCGCCATCGGCAAGCCACCGCCATCCGACAAGAAAAAGATCATCTGGAACGGCGTCGATGTGGGCTCCCCCTTCGACCACCAGAAGGCCGCGATCCTCTATGTGGCCCGTCACCTCCCACCACCGGGCCGCGATGGCCTGTCGCCCCGCATCGTCGACGAGATGGTCGAACTCATCACCGCTGCGGGCGGTCGCACACTGGGCCTCTTCTCGTCGATGCGCGCGGCCAAGGCCGCGGCCGAGGCGGTCCGCGGCCGCATCGAGCTCCCCGTGCTCTGCCAGGGCGAAGGAGCCACCGGCGCCCTGGTGAAGGAGTTCGCGGCCGACGAGAGCACCTGCCTGTTCGGCACCCTGTCCCTGTGGCAGGGCGTCGACGTCCCAGGGCCGTCGCTCAATCTGGTGCTGATCGATCGCATCCCGTTCCCGCGGCCCGACGATCCGCTGTTGCTGGCGCGCCAACAGGCGGTCGAGGCCCGTGGCGGTAACGGCTTCATGGCCATCGCCGCCGGCCACGCCGCACTGCTGTTGTCCCAGGGCACCGGCCGACTGCTGCGATCCACCTCCGACCGGGGCGTGGTGGCCGTCCTCGACTCACGTTTGGCCACGGCCCGATACGGCAACTATCTACTGGCGTCGTTGCCACCCTTCTGGCGGACCTCGGATGGGCAGCTGGTCCGTGGAGCCCTGAGCAGATTGCACGGGGGCACCACGCCCTGAAGGTCGCCGAGCCCCAGCCGAACCGGCCGCGGTCGCATACGGTGGTAGCGACAGCGATGACAGTGCAGCACCCTCGAGAACCAGTTGAAAACATCGAAAGGTGGCACAGAAGGTGATAGGGCGCATCGGGATCGATGACATAGCCCCCGTGGTCTCCTCAGGTCAGTTCTCCGCGAAAGCGGTTGTTGGAGAGACCTTCCCAATCAGTGCAACAGTGTGGAGGGAAGGCCACGACGCCGTCGCAGCCACCCTGCATGTAGACGGGCCGGCACGTAGCAAGACCATTGACGTCCGAATGTCGCCGGGCGCCGAGCCCGACACGTTCAATGCCCTGTTCACACCGGACGCGATCGGCTACTGGTCCTACCGGATCGATGGCTGGAGCGATCCCTTCGCGACCTGGCGCGACGCGATGGACAAGAAGCTCGCCGCAGGTCAGGGCAGTGCCGAACTCGCCAATGACATCGAGCGCGGCGCACGTCTGCTCGAGAAGGCACTCGACATCGTCCCGCCGAGTGATCGCGAGCTGTTGACCAGCGCGATCACGGCATTGCGTGACCAGCACGCCGCCCTTCCGAGTCGTGTCGGACCGGCGATGTCCCAGCCCGTCAGCACCCTGCTGATCGATTACCCGGTTCGGGAGCTGGTCACCAAGAGCCGCACCCACCGCATCTGGGTCGACCGCGAGCGGGCGTTGTACGGGTCCTGGTACGAGATGTTCCCCCGGTCCACCGGTGGCTGGGACAACGAGGGACGCCCGGTGCACGGCACCTTCCTCACCGCCGCCGAAGACCTCCCCCGGATCGCCGACATGGCCTTCGACGTGGTCTATCTGCCGCCGATCCATCCGATCGGCGAGGTCAACCGCAAGGGCCCCAACAACTCCGTCACCGCCGCACCCGGCGACGTCGGTTCCCCCTGGGCGATCGGATCGGCCGACGGCGGACACGACGCGATCCACCCGCGTCTGGGCACCCTCGACGACTTCATCTACTTCCGCGAGCGCGCCGAAGAACTCGGCATGGAGGTCGCCATCGACCTGGCGCTCCAGTGCGCGCCCGACCACCCCTGGACCACCGAGCATCCCGACTGGTTCACGATCGAACCGGACGGCACGATCCGGTATGCGGAGAATCCGCCCAAGAAGTACCAGGACATCTACCCCCTCAACTTCGACGACGATCGCAACGGGATCTTCCGCGGCGTCCTGAAGGTTGTCCTGCACTGGGTCGCGCAGGGCGTCAAGATCTTTCGGGTCGACAACCCGCACACCAAGCCACCGGACTTCTGGGAGTGGCTCATCATCGAGGTGAAGAAGCGGGACCCCGACGTGCTGTTCCTCGCCGAGGCCTTCACCCGTCCGGCCCGCCTCTACGGTCTGGCCAAGCTGGGGTTCACGCAGTCGTACACGTACTTCACCTGGCGGACCGCCAAGTGGGAGCTCACCGAGTTCGGCAACGAGATCGCGGACAGGGCCGACATCGGCCGCCCCAACCTGTTCGTCAACACCCCGGACATCCTCCACGAGAGCCTGCAACACGGTGGTCCCGGCATGTTTGCGCTGCGGGCCGCGCTGGCAGCCACGTTGTCGCCGACCTGGGGTGTCTACAGCGGCTACGAATTGTTCGAACACCGCGCCGTCCGTGAAGGTAGCGAGGAGTATCTGGATTCGGAGAAGTACGAGCTGCGCCCCCGCGACTACAAGGGCGCGGCCAGCCGGGGCGAATCCCTCGAAGGCTGGATTCGCTCACTCAATGAAATCCGCAGGCGCCACCCGGCGCTGCAGCAGTTGCGGTATCTGAAGTTCCATCACGTCGACAACGATGCGCTCATCGCGTTCTCGAAGTTCGACCCGCACACCGGCGACACCGTGGTGGTGGTCATCAACATCAACCCCTACGGCGCCGAGGAATCAACCGTGTGGCTGGACATGCCCTCGATCGGATACAACTGGCACGACCGGTTCAGCGGAATCGATGAGGTCACCGGCGAGAGCTTCCACTGGGGTCAGTCGAACTATGTCCGGCTCGAACCCTGGCGCTCCGTTGCCCACATCGTCGCACTGCCGCCCATGCCCGAATCAGCGCGCAGCGCACTCGCGTTCAGGACTCCGTCATGACCACTCCGTCAAAACCCTCGAATACCCCGAAGACCGCACCCGACGCCACCATCGAGCAGTCGGAGCTGAGCAGACTGCTCGACGGTACCCACCACAATCCGCATGGGATCCTCGGCGCACACACCTCGGGTGAGTTCACGATCCTGCGCACCCTCAAGCCCGACGCGGTCTCGGTGAGTGCTGTGATCGGCGGTGTCGACCATCCACTCACACACCAGGATTCGGGACTTTTTGTCGCGACGGTGCCGTACCCGGAACTCATCGACTACCGGTATCGGGTCACCTATCGCGATGCGGAATCCGGCGTCGACCGCGAGTTCGTGGTCGCCGACGGATACCGGTTCCTTCCGAGCCTGGGCGAACTCGACATCCACCTGTTCACCGAGGGCCGGCACGAGCGGTTGTGGGAAATCCTCGGCCCGCAGGCACGGCTCTATTCGACGCCGGACGGGGACGTCGAGGGCACCAGCTTCGCCGTCTGGGCACCGAACGCCCAGGGCGTCACCCTCATCGGCAGCTTCGACGGCTGGCGCGGGCACACCGCGCCGATGCGAAGCCTCGGTTCGAGTGGGGTCTGGGAAGTGTTCGTGCCCCACATCGGGCCGGGAACAACCTACAAGTTCCGGATCACCGGCAACGACGGAGTGGCCAGGGAAAAGGCCGATCCGATGGCGCGGGCCACCGAGATCCCGCCGGCCACCGCCTCGGTGATCCCCGAGACCCACTTCGAGTGGAGTGACGCCGAGTGGGTGGCCCAGCGCGAGAAGCTGGTAGCGGTCAAGGAACCGATGAGCGCGTACGAGGTACATCTCGGGTCGTGGCGTCAAGGTCTCAGTTACCGCGAACTCGCCGACGAACTCGGCGCCTACGTCAGCGAACTCGGCTTCACCCACGTCGAGTTGCTCCCGGTGTCGGAGCACCCATTCGGTGGATCGTGGGGATATCAGGTCACGTCGTATTACGCACCGACCTCGCGTTTCGGCAGTCCCGACGACTTCCGGTTCTTTGTCGACCGCCTGCACGAACTGGGGATCGGTGTCCTGGTCGATTGGGTTCCCGCCCACTTCCCCAAGGACGCCTGGGCGCTGGCCCGCTTCGACGGCACCCCGCTCTACGAACACGGTGACCCGCAGCGTGGTGAGCAACTCGACTGGGGCACTTACGTTTTCGATTTCGGACGCCCGGAGGTCCGCAACTTCCTGGTCGCCAACGCGCTCTACTGGTTCGACGAGTTCCACATCGACGGTCTGCGTGTCGACGCCGTCGCATCGATGCTCTATCTCGATTACTCCCGGCCGGACGGCGGCTGGTCCCCCAACGTCCACGGGGGTCGCGAAAACCTCGAGGCCGTGCAGTTCCTGCAGGAGATGAACGCGACGGTGCACAAACACCATCCCGGTGTGGTGACCATCGCCGAGGAGTCGACGTCCTGGCCCGGTGTCACCCGCGACACCAATCTGGGCGGACTCGGCTTCTCGATGAAGTGGAACATGGGCTGGATGCACGACACGCTCGGCTATCTCGGGCGCGATCAGATCCACCGCAGTTTCCACCACCACGAGATCACGTTCTCCCTGATGTACGCGTGGAGCGAGAACTTCGTGCTGCCCATCAGCCACGACGAAGTGGTGCACGGCAAAGGCACCCTGTGGACACGGATGCCCGGTGATTCACAAACCAAGGCGGCCGGCGTCCGGACACTGCTGTCCTACATGTGGGCGCATCCGGGCAAACAGTTGCTGTTCATGGGCCAGGAATTCGCGCAAACACCCGAATGGTCGGAGAACCGCAGCCTGTCGTGGGAGCAACTCGAAGGCTGGGAAGGTGAGCTGCACGTCGGGGTCAAATCACTTGTCACCGACCTCAACAGCATCTACCGTCGGCATCCCGCGCTCTACAGCCAGGACATCACACCCAGCGGATACTCCTGGATCGACGCCAACGACACCGCCGGCAACATCATCAGCTTCCTGCGGTGGGGATCCGATGGCTCGGTGGTGGCGTGTGTCTTCAACTTCTCGGGCACCACACGCACCGACTACCGGGTCGGACTTCCGATCGCCGGACGGTGGAACGAGATCCTCAACACAGATGCACCGGGTTACGGCGGATCCGGCGAAGGTAATCTCGGCCAAGTGATCGCCAACGACGAAACGTGGCACGGACGCCCTGCATGCGCCCGCCTGACATTGCCTGCCAACGGAGCCATCTGGATCGCGCCGGCCTGACGGCGCCGGGGGCATCGGTGATCACACGAAAAATCTCTTGGATCTGTGCGCTGGTGGGTATCTGCCTGCTGGTGTCGACCGGGTGTGCCAGTCGCGATGAGCGGGTGATCGTCGACGGTGATCCGGTGTCGGTGTACTCCGACGCGTTCACGGTCGCCGGCCTCCCGGTCAGCGACGGGCCCAATGGTGTGCGGGAGGGCGCCGAAGAACCGGTGCTCGACATCGACAATGCGGACTCCGGTGAGATCGACACCCTGATGGCTGCCGCCCTGTTGGACCTCGAGTCCTACTGGAAGCAGGCGTTCGAGCCGGCGTTCGGTGAGGAGTTCAAAACCGGGCTCGGGTTTGTGTCCTGGGATGCCGAGGCACCCCGCAGCGCGGCGGTGAACTTCTGCGGCGACTCGACCTACGGACACGTCAATGCCGCCTTCTGCCCGCCCCGTGACCAGATCGGCTGGGACCGCGGCGTTTTGATGCCCGCACTGCTCGACGAGTTCGGGCCGATGGCTCCGGTCACGGTCATCGCACACGAATACGGCCACTACGTCCAGATGCTCGCAGGTATAGACGACGAGGCCTCACCGATCGTCAGCGAGCAGCAGGCGGATTGCCTGGCCGGCAACTTCATCCGCTGGATCGCCGAGGACAAAGGTACATACCTGCAGATCAACACCTCCGACGGACTGAACACCGCAGTCGCCGCCCTGATCTCGGCCCGGGACAGCGAACGCGGGCAATCCGATCACGGCACCGCGTTCGAACGGGCGCACGCCTTCGAAACCGGATTCGGCAACGGTCCGCAGCGGTGTGCGTCGATCGACGCGATCAGCGTCGACGACATGCGCGACGCGATGCCGCCGCGTTTCGACAATTCCGGCAGCATCGACACAACACCGTTCAGCGAGGGTGGGCTGGAGTCGGTGATCTCGTCGGTGGAGGGGTTCTTCGCCCTACCGCCCGACGTCCGGCCGGCCGTGGACACCGATGCACGCAGCACTGAGTGCCCCGCGATCGACACGGTCGGCGTCGAGCCTCCGGTGGCCTTCTGCCCCGCCACCAACACCGTGTCGATGGACTCGTCGGAACTCGAGTCGATCGCCACCAACGGAACCAGCGGCCCGTCCGGGCTACCGAGTTTGATCAGCGGCGACTTCAGCGCCTACTCCCTGGTCGCATCCCGCTATTCGATCGCCGCCCAGCAGGCCCGCGGTCAGGCGATCGACCAGCCGGTCGCTGCGGCGCGAGCCGCGTGCGCCACCGGTCAGTGGGCCCGATCCACCGCGGACGCCGGCACCTTCACCCTGCGCGGCGGGGACCTCGACGAGCTGGTGTCCGGACTGCTGATCAGCGGCGCGGTGGCCAGCGATGTGACCGGCCGCGCGCTTCCCAGTGGGTTCTCCCGGATCGCGGCGTTCTCGGCCGGTTACTTCAACACCGACACCGGATGCTCCCGCTACGACCCCTAGGCCTGACCGGCCCGGGCAGCAGCGGTCAGTAGAGAGCCGTTGCGAGTTTGCGCCGCGCCGCGACCACAAACGGTTCGGCCGGATCGAACAGCTCGAAGAGTTCGAGGAGCCGGGCCCGCGCAGCGCTGCGGTCGTCGCCCGCAGTCCTGGCAACAACCTTGACGATCCGGTCGAATGCGGCCTCGGGCTGCTGATTGAGCAGTTCGATGTCCGCGGCGGCCAGTTGCTTCTCGAGGTCGTCGGGCGCCGCGTCGGCAACGTCGGCGGGGTCATGGGCCTGTGCCCGCGCGACAAACGTGAGGTTGCGAACCAGCGAGGCGGCCTCCACATTGTTCGGCTCAGCGGCGGCGATGGCTTTGTAATCGGCGAGCGCACCGTCGATGTCGCCGACGTTGAGTTTGTCCTCGGCCGCGGCCATCCGCGGGTCGACAGGCTCTTCGGCCTCGTCGCCGTCCTCGGCTGCCGGGACACCCGTGATCGCCGCGCCGTGCTGGGTCATGATGTCGTCGATCCAGCCCTGAATCTGCGCTGCCGGCTGTGCGCCCGCAAACGCCGACACTGGTTGTCCGCCGGCGATCGCGACCACGGTCGGCACCGACTGCACGCCGAACAATTGCGCGATGCGCGGGTTGGCATCGACGTCGACCTTCGCGAGTACCCAGGTGCCACCGGATTCGGCGGCCATCCGCTCGAGGGTCGGCGACAACTGCTTGCACGGGCCACACCACGTCGCCCACAAGTCCACCACCACGAGAACCTGCGACGACCGGGCGACAACCTCGGTCTCGAAGGTTTCCTCCGTGACGTCGTAGACAGCCGGGAAAGCTGCTCCCCCGGCCGGGCCCGGAGCCGACGACGATGCGGCCGCGGGTGGCGGGGTGGGCCGATTCGCCTGTGCGCGTTGCGCCTCGGCCCGTTCCTTGAGAACGGAAAGGTCCACGGCCCCGGACATCGCCGCTGCCGCACGGGCAGCCGCCTGCTGACTTTGTTGCGGTCTGGTCATTGCTCCAGTTTGGCACGGTCTTCGGCGAGGTGGCGGCTGGGTCCGGTTGTCCGAGGTCCGGTGTTGCGGGGCCGGACCACGGGCGCAAAAACGATGGCAACAACCAGCCCGGCCACCGCAAACCACAACGCACTCCCGAGAGAGAACCAGTGGCTCAGCGGCCCGATGACGGCCGGGCCCGCCAGCATCCCGACATAACCGGTCCCGACAACCACCGAGATGATCTGCCCGCTCGACGCAGTCGTCACGTTTCCGGCCGCGGTGAACAGCTGTGGAACCCCGCCCGCGATGCCGAGACCGAACACCGCCCACCCGACGATGCTCAACGGGGCAGTGGGTGCGCAGATCGCCAGCGCCATCCCGGCGACCGCGACGGCCGCACCACCGCGGACCACCGCCACCGGGCCGAACCGCGCACTGACCGCATCGGCCGAGAAGCGGAAGATCACCATCGAGGCGCTGAAGGCACCGAACGCCACTGCACCCACCGCTGCGGAGGTACTGAAGTTTTCCACGATGTAGAGCGCACTCCAGTCGTAGGCAACACCTTCGGCGAGCATGAGCATGAAAGCAACCAGGGCGAGTACCGCGATCCGGCCCCACGGCCGGCGCTCGACGGTCTCGCTGACCTTGTCCCGATCAGGTGTGCCCACTTCATCGCCGGCCCGGCCTGGCATCAGGTCGCGTGAGAGGACCACTGCGCTGAGCAGGCCCAGGGCACTGAACGTGCCCAATACCGCCATGAGCGGCACGTCCAGGGCCAAACCGACCGCCACAATGCCGGCACCGACCAGACCGCCGACCGAGAAGTATCCGTGAAACGACGACATGATGGGCCGTTTGTAGGCGCGTTCACACAGCACGGCCTGGGTGTTCATCGAGACGTCGAGGGCACCGTTGCAGAAGCCGAAGGCGACAAGACCCACTGCCAGCGATGCGGTGCCGGTGGCCAGACCGGGTAACAGGATCGCCAGCGACAACCCGATCGCACTGACCACGGTGGGCCATTTCGATCCGATGCGGTCGGTCAGCGGCCCGACCAGCTGCATTGCGACGAGCGCCGATCCACCGATCGCCAGCAGCAGAAGACCGAGCGTGGCGTGGTCGACCCCGGTCCGGGCCCCGATCACCGGGATATGGGCCACCCACATCGCGGCCAGTAGCCCGTTGAGGCCGAAGATGCACGAAACCGCCACCCGCACCCGAAGATTCGGGTGCGCGATGGCGGTTTCGGGTTGTGTTGTCAGGCTGCTGCGACCTTCGACGGAGCTTCCACGTCGTCGAGATGGCCCTTACGCTTCGCCCAGATCTCGAAGACCAGCGTGCCGAACGGTGGAATACTCGCCACCAGTGCCAGTCCGGTGGTCGTGAGGGTCCACTTCAGGCGCCACGCTGTGAACAGCGAGACCACGACGTAGACCACGAACACGATCCCGTGGGTCATACCCGGGATGGCGATGGCCTCTTCATGGCCGAGCACCCACTTGAAGAACATCGCGATCAGCAGCGCGAGCCAGGTGACGGCCTCGGCGATCGCGACCACGCGGAAAACCTGTGCGGTCAGCTTTGCAGAAATCATTCGGTGCGCCGACTTCACTTCTTGGGAACGGTGAGGATGAGCGCATCACCCTGGCCACCGGCACCACAGAGTGCCGCCACACCGGTGCCGCCGCCGCGGCGGCCGAGCTCGAGTGCGAGGTGCAGCGTGATGCGGGCGCCGGAAGCACCGATCGGGTGACCGATGGCGATGGCGCCACCGTTGACGTTGACCTTGTCCTCGGAAATCCCGAGTTCCTTCGCCGAGGCCAGGCCGACGGCCGAGAACGCCTCGTTGATCTCGTACACGTCGAATCCGGCGGGATCGATCCCGGCCTTCGAGGCAGCCTTGCGGATGGCGTTGGCCGGCTGGTGCTGCAGGGTGGAGTCGGGGCCGGCGACGACGCCGTGGGCACCGATCTCGGCGATCCACTCGAGGCCGAGGGCCTGCGCCTTGGCCTTGCTCATCACGATGACGGCAGCGGCGCCGTCCGAGATCTGCGAGGAGTTACCCGCGGTGATGGTTCCGTCCTTGCGGAAGGCCGGACGCAGACGCGACAGCGACTCGACGGTCGTATCGGCGCGGATGCCCTCGTCTTCGGTGAACAGGACCGGATCACCCTTACGCTGCGGGATCGGCACCGGCACGACCTCGTCGTCGTACACGCCGTTCTTCCACGCGATGGCGGCACGCTGGTTCGACTGGGCGGCGAACTCGTCCTGCTGCTCACGGGTGAACTTCTCGACGTCGTTCTGCTGCTCGGTGAGCGCGCCCATCGGCTGATCGGTGAAGGGATCGTGCAGACCGTCGTAGGCCGTGTGATCAACCAGCTCCGTGTTGCCGTACTTGAAACCGTTGCGGCTGCCCTGCAGGATATGCGGCGCCTGAGTCATCGATTCCTGTCCACCGGCGACGACACATTCGAACTCGCCGGCGCGGATGAGCTGATCGGCCATGGCGATCGCGTTGATACCCGACAGGCACATCTTGTTGATCGACAGAGCGGGGACATCCCAGCCGATGCCGGCCTTGACCGCGGTCTGCTTGGCAGGCATCTGACCCGCACCGGCACCGAGGACCTGACCCATGATGACGTATTCGACCTCAGAGGCCGGGACGTTGCCCTTCTCGAGCGCACCGCGGATGGCGATCGCGCCGAGATCCACTGCACTGAAATCCTTGAGCGAACCCATCAATCGACCGATCGGGGTTCGAGCTCCGGACACTATTACCGACGTTGTCATCTTGTTCTGACCTCTCTGAAAGCTGGCTGAATCGTCGCTCAACTACCCCCGAGGTTACCTTTAGGCCATGAGCACATCCGAACAGAACCCCCAGTCAGCGGCCCTGGCCACCATCGGCGAGCTTGTCACCGCCATCGATCACGTCGGGATCGCCGTGCCCGATCTCGAGGCCGCGAAAGCCTGGTACCTCGAAAACCTGGGCCTGGTCACGCTTCACCAGGAAACGAATACGGCCCAAGGTGTGGTCGAGGCGATGGTCGGCCCCGCCGGTGCCGACAAGTCGCACGCCCTCATCCAGTTGCTGTCGCCGATCGATGAGACGTCGACCATCGCCAAGTTCATCGACCGCAACGGCCCCGGACTGCAGCAGATGGCCGTCCGCGTGACCGACGTCGAAGAGGTCACCCGCCGCCTGGTCGCCAACGGTCTGCGGGTCCTGTACCCCGAGGCGCGCCACGGCACGGCGAACTCCCGGATCAACTTCATCCACCCCAAAGATGCCGGTGGAGTCCTCCTCGAACTGGTCGAACCGGCCGCCGCGCACTGAATCGGACGCTTGACGTCGCCGCCCGGGCCACGAACGCGGGTTGCAGCCTGGTAACTCCTGTGCAGCACCCCGTGTTCACGTCCGGCACCGGCGGCGACACAGCGTAAAATCGCTGCCATGCCAAATAACGAGGCCACATCTGCCAGCGGCCTGCCATTTGCCACGGTCATGCGCGGTTACGACCGGGACCAGGTCACCGATTTCTTCCGTCGCTTCGACGCGGAAATGCGGGTAATTGCCGCAGACCGCGACGCCGCGACGGCCAACGCCCGCGAGCTCGCCGAAAATCTCGCAATCGCACGCGACGACATCGACGAACTTCGTCGTGAGGTCAACCGGCTCTCGGTACCGCCCACCACCGTCCAGGGGATGAGCGAGCGCGTCTCGAGCATGCTGCGCCTGGCCTCCGACGAGGCGTCCGAGATCAGGGCACAGTCGGAAGCCGAAGCGGCTGAGATACTTTCGATTGCTCGCCAGGAAGCCACCGAGCACCGTGCGGAGATCGCGCGCCAGAACGAGGAGCTCGACCGACGTCGCGAGGCGATGCACGCCGAGCATGAGGCGACGATGAAGGCCGCCCGCGAAGAAGCCGAACGCATTGTCGCCGAGGCCACCGCGCAGGCCGAGGAACTCGATGCTCGCGCGCAGGGCAACCGCGAGCGGATTCAGGAAGACTTCGACGTGACGATGGCCGCCCGCCGGTCCGACGCGATCGCCGCCGCCAACAAACTCGAGACCGACAGCAAGAACGAAGCCCGCGAACGGCTCGAGACCGCCCGCGCCGAAGCCGAGAGCCTGCGACAACGCGCGGCCTCTGCCGCAACCGAAAGGGTCACGCGCTCACAGGAAGTCACCGAACAGGTGCGTGCGCTGCGAAGCCGGATGCTGTCTCAGCTCGCGGAGATCCGCAGCCAACTCGACGACGTGCCACAGCTGCTCGCCGAGGTCGAGAACGAGCCCGAACTGCTCGATCCGAACACCACCGGACTCCTCAACAAAGAGCTCTCCGACAATGCGCGTCTCGAAGAATCGTCGCCGGCCGACAACAACACCGACAAACACGTCGGACCGTCCACATCGGGTACTGCCGAATCGAACGCCGCCGAATCAGATGATTCCGAATCAGACAGCGCCGAGACCGAGAGCGAGCCCGATAGCAAGGACACTCCCGACCGGGTGAGCGCCTCCTACCGATAGGACGCTAGCGACGCGACCCCCGTTGCCCACGTCGCCAGCAACCGGTGTGCCAATGGCGGCGATCATCGACATGGGTATCGCCGCCCTGTCCTTCGAACCAGTGGTCATCGACAGGCCAGGCCACCACATGCGGAACACCGACCGTGATGGTCTGGTTGCACCCCGGGCATCGGTAGATCTTGGTGGCACGCTGGCCCGCAATCGGCCGGACGTAGTAGTCGTCGCCACCGGGGCCTGATTCGATCCGTTCCATCACTCGCCGGTTCTCTGGAGCCTGGCCACTAAAAGAGCCGGAATTCGGTGCTCTCGGTACCCCGCAGCTTGTCGTAGTCGAGCGTGACGCAACGGATTCCGCGATCATTGGCGAGTGTTTTGGCCTGCGGCTTGATCTGCTGAGCCGCAAAAATACCCTGAACAGGCGCCAGCAACGGATCGCGATTCATCAGTTCCAGATAGCGGGTCAGTTGCTCCACACCATCGATCTCACCGCGTCGTTTGATCTCTACCGCAACCGATACTCCGTCCGCGTCGCGGCACAGCAGGTCAACGGGGCCGATCGCGGTCATGTACTCACGCCGCACCAGTGAATAGCCGGTTCCGAGCGTCTCCACATGTTCGGCGAGCAGCTCCTGCAGGTGGGCTTCGACACCGTCCTTCACCAGACCCGGGTCGACGCCGAGCTCGTGGTTCGAATCGTGCTCGATCTCGGTGATGGTGATCCGGAGTTCCTCGCCCGCCTTGTTGGTCACCACCCAAAGTTGCGTTCCATCAGCGTTTTCCGGCGAGTCAACGGTTTCCGGTGTGGTCTCGACCAGCCAGCATGGCGGGCTCATCCAGTTCAGGGGCTTGTAGGCACGATCGTCGGCGTGCACACTCACTGAACCGTCGGACTTGATCAACAGCAGTCGGCGAGCTTTGGGCAGATGGGCGGTGAGCCGTCCGACATAGTCGACCTGGCATTCGGCAATAACAAGACGCACGACAACTACCTTAGGCCCGCGGCCGTCATGCGCGACGCCCCCGTGCCGTGCACCCGTCATATTCTGATGTGGTGTCGATCGAGCGAGTGTCCTCAGCCGAAATCTATGCCAATCCGTGGTTGTCTCTCCGCGAGGACAAGATCGTTCGTTCCGACGGCAGTTCCGGTATCTACAGCGTCGTCGACAAGCCGGCGGGCGTCATCGTCATCCCTCGCGAAGATGGCCGCCTGTATCTGGTCGAACAGTTCCGGTACGCGATGAACGCGCGGCGATGGGAGTTCCCCGCCGGCACCGCACCCGACCGGCAACACATGGCGGCCCCGGCTCTGGCCGAACGCGAACTCTCCGAGGAGACCGGCCTGCGGTCGGGTCGGCTGACGCAGATCGGAATCGTCGACGTGGCACCGGGATTCAGCAGTCAGCGACAGTCCGTGTTTCTCGCCGAGGAGCTGAGCGCCGGCCCCACTGCCCGCGAGCACGAGGAGCAGGACATGGACGGACGATGGTGGTCAAGTGATGAGGTGTGGACAGCGGTCGCTGACGGCGAGATCTGCGACGCTCAGACCTTGGCAGCGCTGACCCTCCTTCGGGTGCACGACCGGTAAGGGCCGAGGCCCCAACAAATGGGCCGCTACGAAGGTTCTTTTGCCATCTCCAGCAACGAGTCTTCGGCCCGCGTCAGGGCTTCAGTCATGGTCTGCACCACCGACTCCGCACCCCGCCTCGCCTCCGACGCATGCGCGCCCTTCTGGACCACAACGGAGTCCGGATCGAAGATCACGCCGTCACGGCCGGATGCCCGCAAATTCTGGCTCGACCCGACAAGCATTGCCCGCGACACCTCGTCGATCTGATCGACCCGGCTCATGTCCAGGATGGCTACATCGAAACTCGATGCCGACGCCCGCAGCCGCCGCAGAACGCTCTCCATTCCGGAGAATGTCAGATCACCTTGCAACTCGTACACGCGAATACGGTTCCGCTTGCCGTTCAAGAACCGGCGTTCCTCCGGTGTCCGGTCGGTCTCGATGTCGAGTTCTTCGGCGTCGTAGTGGGAGCGAACAGTGACCCGGCTCTCGCGGGTCACGTTGAAGATGTGCAGGCCGAGATCAGAGGAGAGTCGTTTACAGGCACTGACTCCGCGGACGCTGTTGCCGTGTTCGTCGAGGAGCGGCGAATACACTCCGATCCCCAACTGGCCCGGCAGTACCGCCATGATGCCGCCCCCGACACCACTCTTTGCCGGCAAACCCACCGAGGTCACCCAGTCGCCGGCCCCGTCGTACATTCCGCAGGTCGTCATCACGCTCAGGACCCGTTGCACGACATTCTGTCCCAGCGCTCGTCGCCCCGTTCGGGGGTTCACTCCACCATTGGCCAGGGTTCCGCCGATGACTGCGAGATCGTCCGTCGTGACGATGACCGAACATTGGCGGAAGTACAGGTCGATGGTGTCCTCCGGCGGCGCCTTCAGCGTTCCGAAACTCTGCAGCATGAATGCGATGGCCCGATTGCGCGCCCCACTGCGCATCTCCGACTCGTACACCTCGGTGTCGAGCGACAGCTTGCGTCCGGCGCATGCGCCGTAGAACTCCAGCAGTTCGGCAAACGCCTTGTCGACGTCGGGCTGAGCTTCGAGCAGCAGTGACGCCGACAGGATCGCCCCGGCGTTGATCATCGGATTCCGGGGCCGACGCTGCGAGTCGACGCTGATCTCATTGAACGCCTCACCGGACGGTTCAACTCCGATTCGTTCGTCCACCGCAGTAAAACCCTTGTGGGTCAACGCGAGTGCGTACGTGAGCGGCTTCGACACCGACTGGATGGTGAAGCCGATGCGGGCATCGCCGATCGAATAGACGTGACCCTCATGCACCGCCATGCTCAGGCCGAATCCATTCGGGTCAACTCTCGTCAACTCGGGGATGTAGTCCGCCAACGCCCCCTGCTCGCCGACAGCACAGCTGTCGTGAATGAACTGGAGGTAGGACTCGACCAGTGAAGGTCCGAGGGATGCCGGCAAGGTCATGGGTTCATCTAATCAAGAACCCGACCGAACTGGGATAGAACGGACATGGATCGACCAACAGCATCGACGGTGAACACAGGCCGGGGATAGCAAAATACCCCGTATTCGTAGTCCGGGGACTGTGAATACGGGGTATTCGCAAATTGTGTTCGGCGGTGTCCTACTCTCCCACACTGATTAGGGTGCAGTACCATCGGCGCTGGTAGGCTTAGCTTCCGGGTTCGGAATGGGACCGGGCGTTTCCCTACCGCTATAGCCGCCGTAACAATGTGAAACAACCAGTAAGTCACAAA
>NZ_KB911513.1:0-399328 GCF_000383535.1 Nocardia sp. 348MFTsu5.1 | reverse complement strand
CGGGCACGGCATATGGCGATAGCCCTGTCGCCACCGGACAAAGAGATACCCGATGCCGAGAATCATGAACTGAACGACTTCTCATTCGGGACCGGCGATGACGGTCGCACTCATGGCACCTTCGATCTGGACAACCTACTCGGAGAAAAGCTTGCAGTAGCGCTGGATCCATTGTCCAAACAGGTTCCCGAACCCGATGGATCACCCGATAGTCGGACCAGAGCCCAACGCACCGCCGACGCGCTGGAGCAACTGTTGGATTCCTACCTCGAACAAGAATACCGACCCACCCGTGGTGGCGCGAAACCCCACGTCAACCTGACGGTGTCACCAGAACATCTACAGGCACTACAACTGCGTGGATTGGGTGGTGTGAAGCCGCCGGCGTTGGCAGCCTCGTTTGAATGGACCGGACCCGCCTCCGCATCGACAGCCCAGATGGTGGCCTGCGACTCGGTGATCACGAAAATCTTGGTCGACAACAACATGGTCCCGCTCGACGTCGGCCGCGACCACCGGACCGTCACCCCAGCGATCCGCAAAGCGTTGATCGCCCGAGACCAAGGCTGCGCATACCCGGGCTGCGGCTGCCCGCCCGGCAGAACCGATGCCCACCACATCCAGCACTGGAGCAAGGGCGGCGTCACCAGCCTGACCAACACCGTCCTCCTGTGCAAGCGACACCACCGGTACATCCATCACCTGCGCTGGGAAGTCTTCATCGGTACCGACGGGCACCCCTGGTTCATCAATCCGGACGACGCCACCAAAACACCTCTGCGATCCCACGCCCGCCGCACCATGACGTCCGACCTCGCCGCCGCATAACCAGGCGAAGCCGGAACCGCAAGACCAGAAACCCTACGACGACATATTCCAAGTACCCCAAGCAACACAGCAACGGCTGTGTACTGCACGACCTTTGAGAACTTAATAGCGCAATCGACGGGTCGAGTCATGACCCGGCGGTCGGGTGAACTCGCAGTGATGCGGAAGGTTCACCCGGCCGCCGGGCTCATGGTCCTCGGAAGGTCCCCGAACGACCGAATCCCAATTTTCGTCGTTTTGTAGCAGGATGTCGGCATGAGTGACGGGGTTGGGACCACGCTGGTCCTGCAGCGTGGGGTTTTCAGTGGTCCAGTGGCCGCAACCGACGCCGGGCTGTATGAAACTGTGGCACAGGGTGAAGCGGCTCGCGAACGGCACCGCTTGCACCTGAGTCCTGGGGCGGTGGTCGACACCGACACCTATTTCGGTCGACTCCCCGCCGGGTATTTCCGCCGGTGGACCACCCTGACGCAGGTGGATCTCGCATTTCGATTCGAGGCCACCGCACGTTCCCGGGTGACCGTGCGCGGCTCGGACCACACCGGCATGGTCCACGATCTACACGACATCGACGTCGAAGGCACCGATGCCCTGGCCCTGACGGTCGATCTGACACCTTTCACCGACGGCGGCAATGTCTGGCTGACATTCACGGCCGGCGATGGATCGTTGACGATCGACGACGTGCGGTGGTCGACCACCGCGCAGCAGCCGATACGGCAGCCCGCGGTGGCTATCTGCACCTTCAACCGACCGGCCGACTGTGTCACCACCCTGGCGACTCTCGTCTCAGATTCAGTGGTCGCACACGAACTGCTGGCTGTCTGTGTCGTTGATCAAGGCACCGACCGCGTGGAAGACCAACCCGACTTCCGCGGGGTGAGCGCCGGCCTTTCGGACCGGTTCACCTACGTACAACAACCGAATCTCGGTGGCGCCGGTGGATTCACGCGCGGGATGTGTGAGATCACCGAGCGCCACGACAACGTCAACGTCATCCTGATGGACGACGATATCCGGTGCGAGCCGGAATCCGTCTTGCGCCTCAACGCCTTTGCCAACCTGACAACCGAGCCCATGATCGTCGGCGCACAGATGCTCTACCTGATGCATCCGACCCGGCTTCATGTCGGTGCGGAGGAAGCGAACCTCGAAAAGCTCAGGGCCGGAAGGTGGTCGGAGCACGCACTGCACGATGCCGACATGCTGACCGAACGTCAGGACCGGATAGCCGACGCCGGCTACAACGGCTGGTGGACGTGCCTGATCCCCGCCGAGATCATCAAGACCATGGACCTGCCGATTCCGATGTTCTTCCAGTGGGACGACATCGAGTACGGCATTCGAGCCAACTTGGCGGGCGGATACCGCACCGTCACACTCCCGGGTGCTGCGGTGTGGCACATGGACTTCGCGGTCAAAGACCACGACGACTGGACCCTCTACTTCAGTATCCGGAATTCACTGATCACCGCCGCGCTGCACAGCGACTTCGACACCGCACCGCTGAGCGTCCTGCTGTTCCGCGAGATCGCACAGTACCTGGTGTCGATGCGATACGGCCTGGCCCTCACGATGATCCGGAGCATCGAGGATTTCCTCGCCGGCCCAGAGATTCTCGAAGACGGTGGACGCCAAGCCCTCGTCGACATCCGGACCGAACGAAAGCGATTCCCCGAGACCACCATTTCGCCCGAGTCGGCGATACCCGGTGCCTCCTACGACGCTCTGCCCGTGCACCCGGCGGGTATTCCACCCGCGAAAGACAAGTTCGATCTCGTGCTGTCCAAACGCGCGGTAACCCAGCTGACAGGTCGAGTCCAGCGAGGTTGCGTGACGATACCGCCACAAAATGAACACTGGTGGCACGTGTCGCTGTTCGATCAGGTGGTTGTCACCGATGCCTCCGGCAGCGGCTACCGGGTCCGCACCCGCGATGTCAGGCTCGCTCGACAGCTGACCAAGCGAACCCTCCTGCTGATGAGGCGTTTTCGCGCCGACGGCACGAAGACCGCGCAGGCGTACCACGATGCACTGCCACGCGTGACCAGCATGGAGAGCTGGCGGCGCCTGTTCGAGACCCCGGAGCGGTGACGGCTACCGCGCCGACCGGCCCCGGCTGACACCACGTACCCCACGAACGGCCTTGCGCGCCGCACGCCGCGTCACGTTGCGGATCGAGATGGGCGGATTCGCCCGTAGCGCCGCCATCTCGTTGTGGTGCCGACGCTCGAGTTCGGCAATCTCGCGATGATGCCCGTCCCGCTGCCGATCGAGCTGATGGACCAGCTCGTCGCGGTTGACGGCCGCCGCGGCCATCTCGTACTGCATCGTGAGGACCCGCGTGTACAGGGCGATCCGATTGTTCTCCATGGCTGCCAGCAACGGCGAGTCTCTATAGGGCTCGAGCGCGGTCCGCAGGCGGTCCGTCTGATCCGCATCTCCGGTGGGGTAGATGATCCCGAGTCCGAAAATTGCTGGTATCAAGGCGAACTCGTGCGTCCCGGGGGCCTGCGCAGCGAGCGAGTCCTCGACGGCGGTCAGCACACCGTTGCGTTCACCACCCGCCTCCACCGCCACGGTGAAGTGTCCCTGTCCCACAAATCCGGCCGGGGTGACGTCGTCGTGCCACACCGTTGCTCCGTCGTCGCCGTGCTCGTGGACTCCGCCGGCCTCGATCGCGTCCGCGTTGTAATACTGATCGCGGCGCCCACAGGGCCATAGGACGTCGTGCAGGATGACAATCGCATCGGGCGCCTTCGCCAGAATCCAGTCGACCTCGCCACGGACGGTGGCATAGTTGTGGTCGCCATCGAGGATGTAGACGTCACCGAGCGGGAGGTCACCGAGCACCTCCGGCGAAAAGCCTTCCACCAGATGCAAATTGGCGTTCTGAGCCAGAGTGGTACGCATCTGTTCGGTCGGAGTCGGTTCGATGCAGTACACCTCGTTCGCACCGTGATCGAGGTAGATCGAACTCGCTCCACCGGATTCGACGCCCACCTCCACCACCGTCGCCGGACGAGCTGCGGCAAAGATACGGCCGATCACCTCGGAGAACAGCGTCAGCGAATGCAGCAGCAGCGGGGCGTTCCGCGCACTCCGCGCTTGGGCGTGTGGATCGTCTCGATCCCCGAACTCAGATGTCGTCATTGTCGTCCTCTTCCTGCGGCAGAGGTGGAGGACCTCCGGCACGCGTCACGATCCTGGCGACTCCGGCGGCCAGGGCCAGGGGGCCGCCGGCGCGGTATTCTTCTTTGGCGCGCGAGGTCAACCGGGTGAGTCGGCGTCCCGGTGGCGGCCGATGCTGCAGTCCCGACAATGACTGTGGGAGAACAGCAAACGCGATCGTGATCGCAGCAGTGCTCACGGGCGCGCCCGCTCGCGCGGCGAGTGGCAACCACAACGCCGAATGCGGTTCGTGGAACTCGACCAGATTGCCGCCCAGCCACGTCGATTCCGCATAGACCAGGCCGGAGAAGTCCCCCGGCTGGTCCCAGCGCAGCGGCTCCGGCAGGCGATGCCCACCGGCAGTGACGGTCGCCTCGATCCAGTCCACCCGCACCAGCGCGGGGCGACCGGGAATGGCCAGTGAGATGTCCGTCGCGTCAAATGCCTCGAAGTTCAAGCGCGCGAACGACAATCCGTTCCGGTTGATGCGCAGCGGGACCTTGGGTCCGTCGTGCCACTTGCCATCGCCGGTCCGAAAGCGCAACACGGTCTCGCTACCGGGCGCATCGGGCTCGAAGACCTCGGCCGGCACAGCCCCCGAGTTCACGGCCTCTGCGGCGGCGGCCAGTTTCGGGTCCGCTGCAGCCAGCACCTGGGGCCAGAAGGAGTCCCGCATCAGGAGGTCACCGACGTCTCCCGGCGACATATACGGGACCGCCGGCAGGAGATCGACCGGGACAACGTGGGTAACGAGATCCGAGCCGAAGTTGTCCTCGTGTTCCCAGGCACCGAAGACCGCAGCCTCGTCGGGGGTGGGATATATAATGGACGTCGCCAGGATGTTGCCCAGCTGCACCACCTCACCACCGTTGAACGCGGGCCACTCCGGCAACTCCGAGGCGTAGCGCAGCCATTCGTTCTGGAACGCATGAACTGCCTCGTGAAGAGCTGCGCGTGCGTGCAACTGCGACGCCGAGCCGGCAATCGGGCCGAGGATCGGTTCGCCCTCGGGAGTGAAATCGAGCAGCGACCCGCAGAGGCTGCTCACGCCTTGTTCCAGAACCTCCGGGCTGCGGACCAGTGGACCGACGATGTCTTCGGGTTCACCGGCGGAGCCGAGATAGCCCTCGAGGCGCAGACCACGCAGCGCCACCTTGGTGCTGCGTTTGTCGGTTGCGAGATACAGACCGGCCGGTTTGATCGGGATTCCGGACAGCTCCAGAGCTGTGGCCAACTGGCTCTGGATCGTGGCGCCCCAGCCGAGATCCACCAACGTGATTTCGCCCGAGTCGAGTGCGCCGACCAGCCGCAGATGCGCCAGGAGCCGTTCGCGGGTGGCCGTCGCGGTGGTCGCGATTCGGTTCCGCAGGGCCGGCGACTCGGTCAGGGCGGTCGCGACGTCGTCGGCGATGATGCCGTTGTCGAGCACCGTGCCCAGTCGGGCCGACAACGCCGGTACATCGCCGGGCCGCAGCTGGAGTATGCCCAGCAGGCCGCCGATGGTCATCCCGTGTCGGCGGCGCATGAAGGTGTGGATGCTGTCCTGGTCGACAACCCCCAGGGCCGCGACCGATGTCAGATGCCGCGACAGCCAGACCGGCTTGGCGGTGACATCGAAGCCATGTTGGCGGGCGGCGTTGTTGATCAGGGTCGACAGCATCTCCCCTTCCCGCATCGGACACCACAGCACCGAGGTGCCCTCTTCGTGCGCCCGGCGCGCCGCCCATTCGGCAAAGCCGGTGAGTACCGGTCCGAGCACGGATGCGCCGTAGCGCCACGCGCACGCCACATCAGGTGCGACTGCATCGAGCTGCGCATCCTCGATCAACTTGGCGCGCAGGCTGGTGATACCGAAGTCGCCCTGAGTCAGGTCCAGTCGCGGCGCACAGGCACCGAACGGTTCGAGCGGGCTGCGCTCGCGACGGAGGATCGGCTCGTACCTCTCGCCGATCCGGGTGAAATGCACGGTCCGGACACCCAGCTTGCCGGGCACCGTCACATCCGGACGCTTGTTGTCGCCGATGTGCACGATCTGGCCGGGGAGTACACCCAGCGCTTTCACGACGATTTTCCACAACCCGTCGGCCTTGTCGACGCCGTGTTCATGAGAGCGGAAGAACTTCGCAGACTTGAGTGGTTCGAGGCCGGGCTGATCGAGGAAGCGGTCGAGATGTTCCTGGAGGAAGTAGGTGTCGGACACCACGACAATCGGGATCGAATGTGCGTGAGCGGTGTTGATCAGGGCGGCGATGTCGAGGTCCGGCACCAGGGTCCGGTACTCCTCGTCGATCTCCGCCTCGACGTAGAAGTCGATATTGCCGCGCAGCATGATCGCGGTGGGCATCTCACGCCAGATGTCGTATATCGACACCTCGGGGCCCAGCGCGCCCCGCCGCTCGCGCGAATCCGATTCGGCGACGATCCGCATCCGGCGAAATGTCGCGGCATCCACCCACGGCGGGATGGCGCCCTCACGCACGAGTCGCTCGCCCAACAGGGCGAAGAGGTCGGTGGGCCGCGGAACCCGCCGCCACAAAATGGTGTCGAATATGTCGAGCGACAAGACAGAACACGAGCCGTCACGCAGCATCTGATGCACGTCTTCGAGGCTGGTGCGGCCACGCCGCACCACCCGCTTTTGGGAGTCCATCACTTCGTTGATCAGGGCTTTGTCCAATCCTCGTGTCTTGATCCAGAACCATCCTAGTGACGACGACCACCTCCGGTGCACATGTCCGCTTCGTTTTTGAGGTCGATGATCGAGCGCTGCGGATGCTTTACCGAGACTTCGATGGGGTCCGCACGTCGATCCCCGATCGGTACCGGCAAGATGAGTGCCATGGGTGTCATCTATCTGGTTCGACATGGGCAGGCCGGCGTCGACGAAAACGGCTACGGCAGTTTGACCGAACTCGGGCGGAGGCAAGCCCACAATGTCGGCAAGACGCTGGCCGCCCGGGCCGGCAAGGTCAACTTCACGGTGTCGGGAAACCTTGCACGCCAACTCGAGACGATCGAGGAGATCGTGGCGCAGTTCCCGAGCGGTGGAGCACCCGAACCGGTCGTGAATCCCGGCTGGAACGAGTACAACCTCGAACGCCTCGCCCAGACCCACGTGCCGCCCACCGGCATCACGCCCGAGGCCACCTCGGCGCAGCGCGGGTTCCAGCGCAACCTCGACGGCGCATTGATCGACTGGGCGAACAGCGGTGACAGTTCGTACACCGAATATCGCGCCGGAGTCCGGGATGCGGTTGCGCAGATCGCCGAACACGCCGGGCCCGGGCAGGTCGCCATCGCGGCGTCGTCCGCCGGCACCATCGGCGCGGTGATCGCCGACCTCTGGGGCATCAGCACCGACAACTGGCCGGGCGTCTCCCGGACGATGGTGAACGGATCGATCACCAAACTCCTCGTCGGGCGGTCCGGTATCAACGTCATGTCCGTGAACGATCATGCCCACGCCGACATCGACGACGCCGATGGCGAACGGCCGATGGTCACCATGCGCTGATCACTGCCCGACAACGGCCGATCAACGTTTGCGAACGGCTGTTCTGGGCATATTGCGTCTGTGCAGCCGCAACGGACGCAAACCCGCAAGATCCTCGTCACCGGCGCCACCGGATACATCGGCGGGCGCCTCGCTCCCCGGCTGATCAAACGTGGGCACGATGTCCGCGTACTGGTGCGAACACCCGACAAGCTGCAGGACGCCCCATGGGCCGACGACGCCAGGGTGATCAAGGGAGACCTGTCCGATCCGGCATCTCTGGCCGAGGCGTTCGACGGCGTCGACGTGGTCTACCACCTGGTTCATTCGATGGGTGGAACGAAGGATTTCGGCGACGAAGAACGTCGTTCGGCGCAGAACGTGGTCGCCGCGGCCACCAACGCCGGGGTCAGCCGGATCGTGTACCTCAGCGGATTGCATCCATCCGACGTGGAGCTCTCGGCACACCTGAGTTCACGTACTGAGGTCGGTGAGATCCTGATGGCCTCCGGCATCGAGACGATCGTGCTGCAGGCCGGTGTGGTGATCGGTTCCGGCTCCGCATCGTTCGAGATGATCCGCCACCTGACCGAGCGTCTGCCGGTCATGACCACTCCCCGGTGGGTACACAACAAGATTCAGCCGATCGCAGTGAACGACGTCCTCCACTTCCTGATCGAGGCCGCCACCGCGGCGGTACCGAAGTCCCGGACCTGGGATATCGGTGGCCCCGACGTCCTCGAGTACGGCGACATGATGCAGGTCTACGCCGAGGTGGCCGGGCTCTCGAAGCGACGGATGCTCGTATTACCGCTTCTCACACCAACACTCGCAAGTCGATGGGTGGGTACCGTCACGCCGATACCCGGTGGACTGGCCCGTCCGCTGGTCGAATCGCTGGAACACAACGCGGTGGTCTCCGAGAACGACATCATCACCGTGATACCGCCGCCCGCCGAGGGATTGACTCCTTATCGCAGGTCCGTCGAGTTGGCCCTGGCACGCATCGACCGCGGAGAAGTCGAAAGCGCGTGGGCGAACGCCTCGCCCGACCATCCACCGTCCGATCCGATCCCCACCGACCCCGGGTGGGCAGGTGAACAGGTCTACGCAACACACCATTCCGGCAACTCAACCGCAGATCCGGCGACGCTGTGGAAAGCGGTCGAGATGATCGGTGAGCGACCGGAATGGCAGGTCGACGTCTGCGAGCCCGAGAAGGTGCTGCGCCTGCGGTCACGCCAGTCGATTCCTGGTACCAAGTGGCTCGAGATCAAGGTGTCAAGCACCGGCAGTGGATCCCGCCTCGACCTGCGCACGGCGTTCTATCCACGAGGTGTTGCGGGCCGCGGCTACTGGTACGCGATGTGGCCTGGACACCGAAAGATGTTGGACGCCACGGCAACCGAGATCATCAGGCAGGCAGAGAACAGCCACCAACCGTGACCGGCGCAGACGGGTCATACTGAATGGATGGAGAACGTCCCCGATTCGGGTGGCGAGGCGTTCGGCCGACTCGCGTGGGAGACGGCCTACCAACAATTGTCCGCATCGGCCGCATCTGCGCCGCTGGTCATTGGCGATCTCGAACGCCTTGCTGTGGCCGCGTATCTCACGGGTCGATACGAGGAGAGCATCGGCGTGTGGGAACGTACGCATCAGGCGGCGCTCACCTCGGGCGATGTCGTCCGGGCGGCCCGCGCTGCGGCGTGGCTGGCGTTCGGCTTGTTGAACCGCGGCGAGTTGGCTCGCGGCGGCGGCTGGGTGTCGCACGCGCAGCGACTGCTCGACGATGCGGATGTCCACGGTGCGGAGCAGGGCTTCCTGCGCTATCTCACTGCGGTGAGGCTCTTGTTCGAAGGCGACACCGATGGCGCTCATCACTGTTTCGTGGAGGCCTGCGCGATGGGCGAACAGTTCGATGATCCCGAGCTCGTCGCGCTGGCGCGGGTCGCACTGGCGCGGTGCCTGATCTACCGAGGCGAAGTTGCCGAAGGGGTAGCTCTGCTTGACGAAGTCATCGTAGCGATTGCCGCACAAAAGGTTTCACCGATCGCCGTCGGCGACATCTACTGCACTGCGATCGACGGCTGTCACGAACTCTTCGACATCCAGCGCGTGCAGGAGTGGACAGCGGCATTCAGCCGGTGGTGTCGGAGCCAGCCCGAACTGGTGCTCTACCACGGTCAGTGCCTCATCCACCGCGCCGAGATGATGATGCTGCACGGTCACTGGTCCGAAGCGGCCGACGAGGCCGCGCGGGCCTTCGACCGGCTCTTCAGTCACCCCGCCGTCGGTGAATCGCTGTACCTGCAGGCTGAGTTGCACCGGCTGCGCGGGGAGTCGGCCGCCGCCGAGGAGCACTACCGGCAGGCGAACCGTCAGGGTCGGCAGCCGCATCCCGGGCTGGCGCTGTTGCGCCTGGCCCAGGGCGACGTTCACGGAGCGGGTGCGGCGATCCGGCGGGCGCTTGCAGAAGCCACCGAGCCACCCGCACGCGCGCCGTTGCTGGCCGGCTACGTCGAGATCACGCTGGCCGGTGGTGATGCAGCTTCAGCCCGGGCCGGGGCAGACGAACTGGCGACGCTGGCCACGGCGTGGAACACCACTTTCCTGCGCGCCGCTGCCGACCACGCCATCGGTGCGGTGCTCTTCGACGGCGGATCGCCTGAGCAGGCCCTGGTCGCCTGCGCCGCGCGGCCAGGGCGTGGCGTGATCTGGAAGTACCGTTCGAGCAGGCCCGGGCCATCGTGCTCATCGGTCGTGCTTGCAGGCGGCTCGGCGATGTCGAGGGCGCCGAGATGGAGTTCGCCGTTGCCCACTCCATCTTCGCCGATCTGCGCTGGACGCCGTCGGACTCGCTCGTCCGGTGGCCGACCTCGCGGTCGGTATCCGCGGGCAGCGCACCGCCGATCACCGCGGCCGACTGTTGTTCGATGTCGATGTCGACAAGATCTGGGGCGGCATCGGGCCGTGCCTGGCCATGCACCGGGCCGACCTTCACCGGATCCTGCTCGACGGGGCCGCCGGTATCCCGATTCGGTGGGACGACTCGCCACAGGCGATCACCCCGGACGGACCCCACGTCACCGTCGAAACGACCGCAGGCCACGTCGGACACTACGACCTCGTCGTGGGCGCCGATGGCGTGCACTCCACGGTTCGCCGGCTGATCCTCGAGGCCGGTGCGGCCACGCCGGTCGGCCAACACGCGTACCGCTTCCTGGCGCCGTGGGACGGACCGCCAGACCAGTGGTCGGTGATGCTCGGGCCGGGTTCGGCCTTCCTGACAATCCCGATCGGCAACGGTCAGGTGTACTGCTACTGCGATGGGCCGATCCGCGATCCCGTGGTCCCGCTACGAAACCTGTTGTCGGACTATGCCGCCGAACCGATCACTACCCTGCTGGGCATGCTGGACACGAAGGACAGCGACGCCGTGCAGGCCGGCCCGATCGAGGAGGTCGCCCTCGACACCTGGTCGCGCGGCAACGTCCTGCTCATCGGCGACGCCGCCCACGCCACCTCCCCCAACATGGCTCAAGGTGCCGCGATGGCCCTCGAGGACGCCATCGTCCTGGCTGAATCCCTCGGTACCGCAACCCACATCACCGAGGTACCGACAGCATTCGAACGACGGCGCCGCCCGCGAACCGACTGGGTGCTCGCCCAGACCCATCGCCGCGACCACGCCCGCAACCTGCCTCCGAGGATCCGAAACGTCATGCTCCGCCATTTCGGGAAGCGCATCCTCCACGCCAACTACAGTCCGCTGCGCGAGAGTCCCTGACAGTACTCAGGCCCGGCCGAGATTGGTCCCCGGGCGGGTCAGGACCACACCGGGCAGTACCGCGTACCGGGACAGCTGGGTCACGGCCAGGGCCATCACCGCGACATCGGCCGCGGTGATCATCTCTTCTTGCGGGATCGCGGTCCACGACGACATGTCGGTGCTGACGTATCCCGGAGAGATCGTGGTGGCCGAGACACCGGCCCCCGACTCCTCCAGATTGAAGGTCTCGCACAACGAGATCAACGCTGCCTTGGTGGCGCCATATGCCGCGAGTTCGGGTTCGGGATGAACACCGGTGATCGAGGCGATGGCGATGACCTTTGCGGCACCGGCCAATTCGGCGGTGCTGCGCAGCGTCGGGATCAGCGCCTGCAACAACACATACGCCGACCGCACGTTCACCTGATACAGCTTGTCGAGCCGCCGGGCGGGCAGCTCACTGATCGGACCCTTCTGCCCCATACCCGCATTGAGCACCAGCGCATCGAGGCGGCCGTACTCGGTGGCATGCATGGCGGCAAGATGCGTCAGCTGCTCTTCGTCGGCGGCGTCGGCGGTCACCACGTCGACGCGCCCACCGAACTTGCCCGACAAGCCAGTTGCCAACTCCCGCAACGGCTCCAGGCTGCGTGCGCTGATCGTCAGATCCCAGCCGTCGGCCGCGAACCTGGTCGCGATCTCGGCGCCGATGCCCCGTGAGGCGCCGGTCACCAACGCGACTTTTCGACCCTTGTCCTGAACTCCCACCTAGAAATTCCCCTCAGCTCTTGTTGTTGATCGCCCGCAGGCCGGCCGCCATGAACTCTGCCGTTGCGGTGGCGGCACTTTCGGCGCCGGAACCGGACGACGAGCCACTGCGAGCCCGGTGTGTGATGCCCTCACCGATCACACCGAGTTTGAAGTTCGCCAGCGCCAGATAGAAGTTCCAGTCCGACAATTCACGTCCGGACACCTTGGCGTACCGCTCGGCGAGTTCATCCGGCGACGGATAGCGGTCACTGGTCCACGCGGCTTCCATGCCGAGTACGGCATCGAAGATCGGTGTGCGGTAGGTGCACATCAGCGCCACGTCGGTGAGCGGATCACCCAGTGTCGACATCTCCCAGTCGACCACGGCCTTGACCTTGCCCGGATCGCTCGCGTCGAGGATCGTGTTGTCGACCCGGAAGTCGCCGTGGACGATCGAGTTGGATGTCTGCGCCGGAATCGCTTCATTCAGTGCCGCATGGAGTTTGGCCACGTCGTCGAGTTCCCGGGTCTTGACGTGCTCCCACTGACGGGCCCACGTCTTGACCTGGCGGGCGACAAAACCGTCAGGACGACCGAAGTCACCCAGGCCCACGGCCTGGTAGTCCACCGCATGCAGGTCGGCGAGTGCCTGAACCAGGCCGTCGACATTGCGTTCCACATCATCGTCGCCGAATGCCTCGAGGTCGTCGGCACTGCGCACCACGAGTCCGTCGACGAACTCGACCACGGTGAAGGGCGCGCCGAAGACGACGCCTTCTTTGTCGAAGGCAACGGTGCCGGCCACCGGAACCGCAGTGTCCTGTAGCCCATTGGTGACCGTCCATTCGCGATTCATGTCGTGGGCCGACGGGGTCAGGCCACCGGTCGGCGGGCGGCGAACCACCCAGTGCGAGTTGTCGTCATGGGCGCTGAAGGTCAGATTCGACCGTCCGCCGCTGATCAATTCGACAACCAGCTCGCCGGTGACGGTGACACCGTTCTCGATCAGGAATGTGCGGAGTTTGGCAACATCCATCCCGGGCAACGAGGTCATGACACCTTCCCGGCGGCGATGGCCTTCTTGGTCCTGCCGACAGCGCGCTTGGCGATCGCCCAGCGATGAACTTCGGACGGACCGTCGTAGATCTGGAACGGGCGGAGTTCACGCTGCAGACGGGCCAGCGGCAGTTCATCCGAGACACCCATTCCACCGCACATCTGGATCGAGCGATCCACGACACGTGAGAATGCCTCGGCACCAAATGTTTTGGCGATCGAGGTCTCGTCACCGGCATTCGAACCCTGATCAAGCGCCCAGCAAGCCTTGACCAGCAGTGCGCGGGCAGCAGCGAGATCGATCTCGTTTTCCGCGACCATCTGCTGAATCATGCCGAGGTCACCGAGCTTTCCGCCGAATGCCTCACGCTGCGCGACATAGTTCAGCGCGACGTCATGGGCGCGATTGGCGCTACCCATCCAGCGCATCACGTGGGTCATGCGGGCCGGTCCGAGCCGCACCTGCGCGTACCGGTAGCCCTCGTCGACCTCGCCGAGGACGTCTTCGTCGGGGACGAACACGTCACGGAAGGCAACCTCACAGTGCCCACCGATCATCGCCCTGTCGATCGTGTTGATATGCCGTCCGACGGTGATGCCCGGGGTGCCGGCCGGGGCGAGGAACATCGTCGCTCCACCGCGGTCGCCGGGGGCACCTGCCGTGCGGGCCATGATGATGAAGAATCCGGCGCCGTCGGCTCCGGTGATGAACCACTTGTCGCCATTGATCTTCCAGCCACCGTCGACCTTGGTGGCCGCGGTCCGCAGGGCGGACGGGTCGGCCCCGGCGCCGGGCGCGGGTTCGGTCATGGCAAATGCCGAACGCTGGTCACCGGCGGCGAGTGGCGCGAGGTACTTCTCCTTCTGCGCGTCGCTGGCGATGTGGGCGAGCATGTGAACGTTGCCCTCGTCCGGAGCGCCGATATGCAGTGCGATCGGCCCGAAAACCGAGTATCCGGCCGCCTCGAAGACGGGAGAGCGGTCGGACATGTTGAACCCGAGGCCGCCATACTCGACCGGGGCGTGCGGCGCGAAGATCCCGGCCGCGCGGGCTTGGTCGCGCATCTGGAGACGACGCTCGTCGCCACCGGCAGCGGCGATGTCACCGGCGAACTCGTCCTCGATCGGCAGTACGTAGTCGCGGACAAACTCATTCGTCTTCTTGATGACGTCCTGGACCTGGGGATCATAGGAAAGTTGAATCGCCATGGGCACCTCCTCGTGCGCGACGCCCGACGCCCCGGGAATCCGGACCGACCGAGCGATCGTTCGGTTGTGGGGAACACCGTGCCATGCCGATACCGCAGCGGTCAAGGACCGGACTCAGCCGGCTCCGGGCTGAACACCCACCATCTGCCGCGCGATCAGCAGATATCGGGACACCAACTCATCGGGGCCGAGCTCCCCCTGTGGTCGATACCACGTCGAAACGCCCACACACATGGTGGCGACCGCTCGCGCCGCGTCTTTCGGATTCGGGCAGTCGAACACACCCGCGGCGACTCCGGCCTCGACGATGTTGTCCACCATCAGCTGCTGGCGGTCCCGCAGTGCGATGTATTCGAGACGGAAGTCCGGCTCGAGGCTACGGATCTCCGTCGACCCGACAAACGCCCGCGCCCGCCGGTACATGTGAAAGCGAAGCAATGACTCGACCACGGCGTCGAACTGTTCCAGTGGCGCCGGCCCGGCCTCGGCCAGCGCCGCCTCCGAACGTTCCAGGAGGTCACTCATCGTCCGCTCGAGCAGGCCCTTCAGCAGAGACTGCTTGGACGGGTAGTGGTGGTATAGCCCCGGCACACTCAACCCGGCCCTTGCGGCGATGTCCCGCACCGACGTCCCGTGGTAACCGTGTTCGGCAAATGCCGCGAGCGCAGCCGCGAGGGGAATCGGGAGATCTTCTTCATCCGCGTACTGGCGCCACGTACCTTCGTCCCACACACCGTCATCACTGACGTGCGACGTCGGCTCGACCCCGGAGTTCATGGATCTCAACCTAGCTTGTCGCCCCCGCCGGCAAACGTACTCACCGGTTCGAGTCGCGAATACCCGATTCGCAATCAGAACCCCTCATCCGGCAAGCTGACTCCATGCAGGCCGAGCCCACATCGCCGCGGACGGCTTCGGCCGGGATCAGTTCGTCACTGACGCTTTTGTTCGCCCTCACGTGCGGAGTGTCGGTCTCGTCCCTGTATCTCCTACAACCGGTTCTCGACGACATCCAGTCGGACTTCGCCGTCAGCACGGCCACCGCGGCCCTGGTGGTGACGGCCGGACAGCTCGGCTACGTCCTCGGGTTATTGCTCCTGGTCCCCCTCGGCGACCTGTGGAATCGAAAACTGTTGGCGCCCAGCATGATGATCGCATCGGCCGGCGCATTGCTGCTCAGTGGACTGGCCCCGGGATTCATCGCGCTGTTCGCGGCATCGATCCTGGTCGGGATCAGCGCGGCCACCGCGCAACTCGTCATCCCCTGGTCATCGTCACTGGCACTGCCCTCCGATCGTGGCCGCGTCGTGGGTGTCGTGATGAGTGGCCTGCTGATGGGCATCCTGCTCGCCCGCGTGGTCAGCGGCCTCATCGCCGAGTTCGGTGGCTGGCGGTCTGTGATGTTCGTCTGTTCCGGACTGATGGCGGTCCTCGCCGTGATCGTGTACTTTCTCGCACCGCCCGACACCTCCCGGCCGCATCAGCCGTACGGAAGACTCTTGCTGTCGGTGGTCCGGATCATCCGCACCGAAACGATGCTGCGCCAGCGGATGGCTCTGGGTTTCCTGACGATGTTCGGATTCAGCGCGATGTGGACCTCGGCGGCCTTCCTGTTGTCCGGCAGCCGCGGTGAGCACTTCGACTACTCCGAGGCGGTGATCGGCGCATTCGGCCTGGCCGGGATCGCGGGCGCGTTGGGCGCGCCGCTGATCGGAAAACTCGCCGACCGTGGACATCTGCGCCTGGCAACAACATCGGCGTGGCTGGTCACCATCGCCGGCTGGCTACTGCTCGCCTGGCCCGGAACCCCGCTGCCAGCGTTCATCATCGGGCTCGTGGTCTTCGACCTCGGCGCGCAGTCGTCACAACTGTCGAATCAGAACGCCATCTACTCGCTGGCGCCCGAGGCCCGCAGCCGAGTCACGACCGCATACATGGTCACGTACTTCACCGGCGCGGTCGCCGGATCGGTGTGCTCGGGTTTCGCCTATGCGGGTGGCGGCTGGGGCACGTTGTGCCTGATCGGGATCGGCGCCTCGATCCTCGGCCTGCTGACGTGGATCGCCTTCGACCGCTGGAACACCCGTGGTCGCGTCAGTGGGTCTGATCAGCCCGTAGCGGAAGCAACTCCGTCACCGCGCCGTACATCATCTTGACGCACAGATCCACGAGTTCATCGGTGCTGCAGTCGATCCGGCCGTCGATCCAGGCCGACAGGACCTGCCCGAAGCCACCTACGTAGAAGTGGGCTGCACCCTGAACCTCGGGACCTTCGTCTTCCGCACCCGAGTTCTGCATGGTGAGGGCCGCGAACATCAGGATGGTGTCCATCCGTTTGCTGGCCAGCTTGCCGCTCAGCAGGGTCTGCGAGAAGAGCACCCGACCGCGCCTGCGGTCGGCATCGATCCGGTCGACGATGACCTGGACAACCGACGTGATCTGATCCCGGGGCAATGGGCCGCCGGCCACCACGGCCTCCTGCGCCGCTGCCGCGATGTCGAAAACCACCTCGTCATATGTGGCCGCGACCAGCGCATCGACATCTTCGAAACTCTCGTAGAAGTATCGGGCCGTCAATCCGGCCTGGCGACACACCCCGCGCACACTGATCGGTCCCCCGTCCGGCGCACCGAGGATCTCCAGTGCTGCTTCGATCAGCGCAGCCCGGCGACGTTTGACCCGGTCTGCTCCGTTTTCGCCTGCATAGGGGCGCAATGGGTCAGCCATCACTCCATCTTCTCACCTTGTGTTCGGCGGGATTGACATTCGGGCGCCGGATCGGTTCAATCTATTCGACAACGCACGTAGTCACAATTTGACACTGGAAGGCAGACAATGACGTCTGGAATCATCGACGGCAGCAGCGCTCTCGCTGTGGAGCCACTGGCGCCCGTCTGGACCCGGGACGAGGCCGACAGCGCTTCCGGAGACCTGCTGGAGATGCCCGGTATCTCGGCTCTCGCCGGTGCGGCGAACGTGATCATGCAGCTTTCGCTACCCGCGGTCGGATACGGCGTCGCCGAGAGCAAGGTCGACTCCGGCAACCTGTTCAAGCGCCCGGTCAAGCGGGCCCGCACCACGCTGGCGTATCTCGCGGTCGCGGTCAACGGCACCCCCGCCGACCGCAAGGCCTACCGCAAGGCGGTCGGTCACTCGCACTCCCAGGTCAAGTCCACCGATGCCAGTCCGGTCAAATACAACGCATTCGACCCGACACTTCAGTTGTGGGTCGCTGCTTGCCTGTACAAGGGCTGGGAAGACATGCAGTACCTCTACGGCGATCCCGAAGCCGTCACCGAAGAGGCCTATCAGCAGGGCGCGCTCATGGGCACCACGCTGCAGATGCCGCGGGACATGTGGCCCGCGACCCGCGCCGACTTCCAGGTGTACTGGGACACCACGGTCGCCGGACTCGAGATCGACGACACGATCCGCGACCTGCTCCTGTCCATCTCCAAGTTCGAGTTCTTGCCGCGGCCGCTGTCCTTGGTGATCGGCGGTTACGGCCTGTTTGTCACCACCGGTTTCCTGCCGTCGGAGTTCCGCGACAAGATGGGCCTCGAGTGGTCCGATCGGGACCAGCAGGTGTTCGACGTCCACAACCGGATCGCCCGAGCCGTTGCAACACGACTCCCGCAACCGTTGCGCGCCTTCCCGTTCAACACCTACCTCTGGGATGTCCGGCGGCGCATCAAGGCCGGAAAACCACTGACCTGACCGGTGGCCCGAGCGCTCTATCCGACAACCTGCGGATAGAGCGCCTCGATGGGTCCGGCGAGACCGGCTTTGACCGCGGCACTGACGTCGTCGGCCAGCACTTCGGTCGCGCCGGCCTCGAGGCCGGCATACGCGTCGCGGACCACGTCGGCAGGATCATTCTTCTCGGCGTCGACACCGGCGACCATCGGCGTGTCGGTGTAGCCGAGGTGCAATCCCACCACCTGGGTGCCCTGCGACGCCAATTCCAGCCGGAGCACATTGGTTGTCATCCACAGCGCCGCCTTCGACACGCTGTACGACCCACCGATCGCCAACCAGCTCAACACCGAGTGCACGTTGAGCACCGCGCCGCCACCCCGCGAGGCGAGTACCGGAGCGAATGCCTTGGTCACCAGGAGCGGCCCGTAGACGTTGGTGTCCATCAGGCCCCGGATTTCGTCGATCGACTGGTCGAGAAGCTTTCCGGGAAGCAGCGTCCCGGCATTGTTGATCACGACATCGACGTCGGACGCCTCCTGCGCCGCCGCGGCGATCGACTCCGCGTCGGTGACGTCGAGGCGAAGCGGCACGATCCGATCACTGCTCCACTCCCGCGGATTCCGGGCCGCCGCGTAGACCCTGCGCGCACCGAGCGCGAGGGCCTGATTGACGAATTCGGTTCCCAGGCCGCCATTGGCGCCGGTGACCAGTACTGTTGCGTCCTTCAGATCCACCATGTGACTTCTCCCATCGCGATCGGGTTGACCGCCTCCATGTGGAGAACCGTAGCCCTCTGACTTTTGTTCCCAATAGTCAGGTGCTGATGTCAGGAAACTCTCTTCAACGATGCCGGTGTCAGCTCGGCGGTACTCGTGTGTCCCGACAATCCCAGGGTCAGATCCAGCTCGGCGATGATGTTGGCCACGACGTCCCGGGCGCCCTCGGCTCCGGCCAGTGCCAGCCCGTACATGTGCGGACGGCCCACACAGACCGCATCGGCGCCCAGCGCGAGGGCCTTGAAGGCGTCGGCACCACCGCGAATTCCCGAGTCGAGCAACACTTTTGCGCGTCCCTGCACGGCAGCCACAACATCCACCAGCGCATCCACCGATCCGATCGCTCCGTCGACCTGTCGCCCACCATGGTTGGACACCAGGATCCCGTCGATACCCAGATCAACCGCCTGCAAGGCATCGTCGGGGTGCAGGATGCCTTTGAGGACGATCGGCAGCGACGTGCGCTCACGTAGCCCGGCGATGTCGGACCAGTTGAGCGAGGGGCGCGAATAGATCTCCAGAAACGTCTGCACCGATTCCCGCGGAACCGGTGAAAGTAGGTTGCGCACAGCACTACCCGGGGTATTGCGCGCCATCGACACCAGCGATTTGATGGCACCGACCGTGATCTGCGGACGCTCCCGCGGGAGTGCCGCTGCAATCCGCGCCCGGACGATGTCGACAAACCGTGGATCCGATGTGTACTGGTCGATCCCGAGCCCCTGCGCAAACGGCAATGATCCCAGATTCAGATCCTGCGGGCGCCAGCCCAGCATCGTGGTGTCGAGGGTGACGACTATTGCTGCGGCCCCGGACCTTTCGGCTCGCTGCAGGAAGCTGTCGACCAGATCCTCGTCGGTCGACCAATATAGCTGGTACCACCGCGACGCACCGGGCGCGACGGCATCCATCGCGGCCGCGGTCTCCTCCATCGGTACGCTGCCCTGACTGGAGAAGATATAGGGGACACCGAGCTCGGCCGCGGCACGCCCGATGTGGATGTCGGCCTGCGGAAATGCCAACGCGCCGGCACCGACCGGTGAGAACAGGACCGGCGCCGCCAGTTGCTGACCGAAGAGTTCTGTCGCCAATGTCCGCTTCGATACATCCCGCAGCATCCGCGGCACGATCGCCCACCGGTCGAAGGCCCGGCGATTGGCCGACATCGTGCCGCCGTCACCGGCGCCACCTGCCACATACGCCCACGCCTTCGGCGACATCTTCCGCTTGGCCGCCCGCTCGAGGGCGTGAAAATTGGTCGGCACCCGCGGTTTTCGACCGAACACGCCATCGGAATAGATGGTGTTCTGCCGGGCCCGGCCCATCGAATCCGCCCCGCCCGCCACGTCTGACGCGTCGCTGCTCATCGGTCCACCGTAGTGATACCGAGGTATATGGACAATGGGTGGTGAACAATCGCTGATGGAACGGAACTCGATGAGGAGACACATGACAAGCGGCACCCGTATCGTCCTGGCAGCACGTCCGCACGGCGAACCGAAGGACTCCGACTTCCGATTCGAGGAGGTCCCGCTGCGTGAACCGCAGGACGGTGAGGTGTCGTTGCAGACCCTGTACCTGTCGCTGGATCCGTACATGCGCGGCCGGATGAGTGCCGCGAAGTCCTATGCCCCACCGGTCGAGGTCGGCGACACCATGGTCGGAGCCACGGTGTCCCGCGTGATCGAATCCACCGTCGACCGATTCTCACCGGGCGACGTGGTGCTGGGTTACGGTGGCTGGCAGACACATTCGGTGGAGCCGGCCAAGCAATTGCGCCTCCTCGACCCGACGGTGAATCCGCCGTCCACCGCGTTGGGTGTGCTCGGCATGCCCGGGTTCACCGCGTATTCGGGGCTCCTGACCATCGGTGATCCGAAACCCGGCGAAACCGTGGTGGTGGCAGCGGCGGCGGGCCCGGTGGGGTCGGCTGTCGGCCAGATCGCAAAGATCAAGGGCGCCCGCGCCGTTGGCATCGCCGGGGGTCCCGAGAAGGTCGCATATCTCGTCGATGAACTCGGGTTCGACGCCGCCATCGACCATCGGGCCGACAACTTCGCCGAGCAATTGGCCGCTGCCACAACGGACGGCATCGACGTGTACTTCGAAAACGTCGGCGGCACAGTCTTCGACGAGGTGTTCAAGCGGATGAACACGTACGGCCGGATTCCGGTCTGCGGACTTGTCGCCAACTACAACCTGACGGCACTCCCCGAAGGACCGGACCGGTCGGGACAGTTGATGGGCAACATCCTGACCAGGAGCCTGACCGTGCGGGGCTTCATCCAGACGGAGTTCGCCGCGGAACAGACACCGCGATTCCTCGAAGAGGCATCCGGCTGGGTCGCCGACGGTTCCCTCAAATACCGGGAAGACATCACCGACGGACTGGAAAACACACCCGAAGCGTTCCGCGGACTACTCAAGGGCCGGAACTTCGGCAAGGCCCTGGTCCGCGTCGCCGACTGACCGCCACCACCCGATAGTGTGCCCTTCTGGCGAACAAAACCTCAGGTGAGGACCGCCAAAAGGGCACACCTTCGGGTCAGGCGGGCATGGTCAGTACCGGTTTGATGGCCGAACCGTCACGCGCCGCATCCCACGCGGTGCCGAAGTCATCGAAGTCGTATGTGGTGACCAGCTTTTCGAGCGGAAGTTCTCCTCGGGAGTGATATCCGATCAGTTCCGGGATGAACCGATGCGGAACACTGTCACCTTCGACGACACCTCGCACCCGCAGACCTTTGCCCATGATCAGCCCGACCGGCAGGTCTGCGGTGGGGGCACCGAGTCCGACGATCGCGAGCTGGCCACGCGGCCGTAGCGCGGCGAGCGCGTCCGTCAGCACCGAGGGCAGTGCCGTGGTGTCCAGCGCGTGATCGGCACCGCCACCGGTGATCTCGACGAGTTCGGCCACCACGTTCGCCCCGACCGGATCCAGAACGTGGGTTGCACCGAGATCGGCTGCCAGAGAACGCCTCTCCGCCTTCGGATCCACTGCCACGATGACACCGCAGCCGGCGATCCGGGCACCCATCACCGCAGACAGACCCACGGCACCTGCGCCGAAGACCACCAGCGCCTGCCCCGGGGCGGGCGCCAGCGCGTTGAGAACACCGCCGACCCCGGTTTGCACACTGCACCCCAACGGTGCCGCATACGCGGCGTCGATCTCATCACCGACCGGAATCGTATTGCGCTGGTGGGCAAGTGCGTACGTGGAGAAACTGGATTGGCCGAAGAAGTCGCCGATGATCACCCCGCCCGGATGACTCAGGGCATCACCACCGCCACGCATGTTCAGTGCGGTCGACCGCACACAATAGGCCGGGGCTCCCGCCACGCAGCTGGAACAGTCCCCACAGCTGTTGAACGTCAACACAACCCGGGTACCCACCGGGAGCGTGCAGTCCGGGCCGACGGCCTCGATCACACCCGCGCCCTCGTGACCGAAGACCATCGGCATGCGCTTGGCAGGCCAGCGCGCCGCCAGGGAGATGTCGGTGTGACAGATGCCCACCGCGTCGATCCGGACCAGCACCTCGGCACCGACCGGTTCCCTGATCTCGATGTCCTCTGGTTGCGGTGTCCCGCCGACCTCGGAGAGGACCGCTGCCCGCGCGCCCGTCCCTTGTTTTCCTGTCACTCGCGGACGAGATAGAAGTAGAAGTGCCGATCGCGCACGAGGCTGGACTTACCGTTCATGATGCCCATGACGTGGGTGTCGTCGACCTTCTTGAAGTGGTCGATCACGGGCTGACCGTCGTAGACCATCGACGCCGTGGTCTCTCCGCGGAACTCCACTGCCCACAGGCTGGCTTCACCCTTGCCGAGTTCTTTGTTCGAGTACAGGTTGCCGTCGTCGTCGCGGCAGACGAGGGGTTTCACGTCGTGGTAGCTGTCGAAAGTCTTGCCGTGCCAGTTGACCAGCGAGAGCTGGCCGTCCATGGCATGACCGCTGGGCAGTTCACCACCCGACCAGGCACCCAACATGAAGTCCCGGCCGATCGGCTCTAATCCTGCCCACAACTCGTCGAGCTCCGCCGGTTCACTGACCGCCTGACTCTCCTTGAGTTCAAAGAACGTGGCAACAGCTTTGTCGTTGTTCATATCCACCTCACTACCGAACAAGTTTGACAACGACAGTAATCAGAAAGTTGTCGCCTGTGAAATGTGCCAGGTCAGAATGCTGCACTGAGTATCAGCCCGGCACCCAGCAATCCCATCACGACCGCGACCACCACATCGAGCAATTGCCAGGCCCGGGGCCGGGCGAACAGCGGTGCCAGGCGAGACGATCCGAAGCCCAATGCCGCGAACCAGAGCAACGACGCCACGCAGGCACCGGCAGCGAACACCCACTTGCTCTGCGGACCGTGGCTGTTCGCAACGGCGCCCAACGTGATGACCGTGTCCAGATAGACGTGAGGGTTGAGCCAGGTCAGCGCGATGGCCGTGCCCACCGCTGCCCACCGCCCCACCTCGGTCGACCCGCCGGAGACCTTCATCGCGTCGGGGTACATCACCCGGCGCGCAGCCATCGCCGCAAGAATCAGCAGGTAGGTACCGCCGGCCACCGTGGCGACATCCACCACCTGCGGATACGCCGCGACCACGGCGCCGAGTCCGGCCACGCCGGCCAGGATCAACACCACGTCCGACACGGTGCAGATCGCCACCACCGGCATCACATGCTCGCGTCTGATGCCTTGGCGCAGCACAAAGACATTCTGCGCGCCGATGGCGATGATCAGGCCGGCGCCGGTCAACAGTCCCGCAATGGCGGGTACAAAAACGTTCACGAGGCCACGCTATGACGCCGATCCGCGTCAATCCAGCAAATGTTTTTCAAGAACCATTAGATTGATTCATGATGGACATCAGCAGCGAGGGACTACAGACACTGGCCGCAGTGATCCGCGAGGGAACCTTCGACGGAGCCGCGGCGGCATTGCACCTGACTCCCTCTGCCGTGAGCCAACGAATGAAGGCGCTCGAGAAAGCCGTCGGTGTGGTCCTGGTGCAACGCACCAAGCCTGTCCGGGCGACACCGGACGGCGAGATCTTGCTGCGCCTCGCCGCGCAGTGGGATCTGCTCCGGCTGGAGGCGGCGGCCGATCTGGCCGGCAAACCCGAACAGGGCGACCCCGCAGCTGACCCGCGGGACTGGCGCGACGTACCGCGAATACATCTGCCCATCGCCGCCAACGCGGACTCGATCTCCATCTGGCTGCTGCCGGTGGTTGCCGAGATCCAGCGGCGCCATCCGGTGGCCGTCGAGGTGCTGCGGGACGACGAGAGCCACTCCACCGGGTTCCTGCGAGCCGGGCAGGCGGTCGGCGCGATCACGTCTGATCCCCGGCCCGTTCGCGGCTGCACCGTGCTGCCGCTGGGCTCGATGCGCTACCTGCCCGTCGCCAGCACGGAATTCATCAACACCTGGCTGCCGAACGGACTACGGGCCGCCGACCTCGCACGGGCTCCGATGGTCTCCTTCGACCGCAAGGACACCATCCAACTCGATCTGTTGAACAGGCTCACCCGACAACACGTCGATCCACCGGTGACCTACGTACCGGCGTCGGTCGAATACCACCGCGCCGTCGAGTTGGGCGCCGGCTGGGGCGCGGTACCCGCCACCCAGATCGAACCCGCACTTGCCGCCGGCACCGTCAAGAAACTCGGCAACCAGCACGTCGACATCAAATTGTTCTGGCAATACTGGAAATTGGGGTCACCGATCATCAACGACCTCACCGATCTCATCAAGGACAGTGCCCGGGACTTCCTTGTCTGAACCCACCGATACGAGCTCCTCCACACTCGGGGCATCACGCAACGGATTCGCGATCTCGTCATCACGAAGCCGGAACGCAAAGAAAGCGATCGCGGCCAGCGGCACGGGAACCAGCCCGGCGATGACAAACGTGGCCGTGAGCCCGATCAACTCGCTGACCGGAGCCGCGATCACCATCGACACCGGCATCAACGCAATCGATACAAAGAAGTCGAGGCTCGAGATCCGGCCGAGCATATGCGGTGGCACCCGACGCTGTAACAGCGTGCCCCACAAGACCATCGGACCGTCGAAGGCCATCCCGAGAACAAACGCGGCGACAACGAACACCCAGAGCTCGGTGGCGAGCCCAATGGCCACCAACGGCACCGAACACAGACCCCAGATCGCGAACATCACCGACAGGTAGCGCCGGGGCATCGGCATCGAGGCGAGCACGATCGCACCCAATCCTGCGCCGAACCCGAAGGCCGCCAACACGATCGCGTGATCACCCGCGTCGCCACCGAGCCGGTCCTTGATGGCAAACGGCACCAGCACCTCGATCGGCCCCATCACCATCAACACCAGGATCAGCGCATACAACAGCGTCGCGAGCAGCCAGGGTGTGCGCCACATGTGGGCGAACCCCTCCGCGATGTCGGTGACGGCGCCGCGCACCAATTTCGTACCGGCACGACGTTCGTGGCGTACCGGGGTCGGCCCCATCAGCACATAGAAACCGGCGGAGAGCGCCGAGGCCACCGCGGAACCGACAATCGCGAGTCCGGGCGATGAGATGGCGATCAGTCCACCGGCGAGAGCCGGCCCGGCGGCCTGGAAGACGGTGGGCCGCAAGACACCTTCGATACCGTTGGCGGCCATCAGTTCGTCCCGCGGGACCAGCGAGGGAACTATCGCCGAATACGTCGGGTAGTAGATACCGGTGGTGACGCCACCGATCATCGACACCAGCACCAGATTCCACAGCTGGATGGATCCGGTCATCGCCAGCACTCCGACCCCACCGACCGCGATGAGTTTGACCGCCTCCAGTGCGATGAGAATCGTTCGCTGCGACATCCGGTCGGCCAACACACCACCGAGCAGCGTCGAGGCCACCATGCCGATGGCGGCGACCGCGGTGACGAGGGACAACTGTCCCGGACCACCACCCATCGCGATGACCTGCCAGACAACACCTACCGTCCAGATACCGTCGGCGAACATCGCGAGCACCAGGCCCGTACACAGCAGGCGATACTGCTGATGTGCGAAGGGCCTCAGGGCACGAGGCAAGCCGGATGATGCGGTCATCAGCCAACTGTGCCCGATGGACCACCGCTTTCACCAGCGATTTTCGTCCACCGACACGCGAAAACTCGCCGCCACCGGATTACGGTGGCGGCGAGCAAGTTCGGTATGGGCGACCGGTCAGGTCAGTTCACACCGATGATCTCCTGTGCGATCGCAGCGAGTCGGGTCTGGGCCGCGGATACGACACCCTGGCGGTCCTTGTGCGCTTCTTCGTAGGCGACAACTGTCCGGATGTCAGCGGGCTCGGTGAGCTCCTTGATCTCGGCGACCACCTCGCTGACGTTCAGCGCGTCGTAGTCGGCGATCGGCAGGTCCGCGGGATCGATCACCCCGACGGCATCACGAACCGCATGCACCGCATCTGCTGCGCCGGTTGCACCCTGGGCCCGGGCGGTGTCCTCAGCGGCGTCGAGCGCCGCATCCCGGGTGGCCTTGGCGGTCTTGCGGGCGGTCTTCCCGAAATCGGAGGCACGCCCGACGACCGCCTCGCCGACCCCGGTCACCTGCTTGACGGCTGCATCGCTGGTCGAGGTCAGCCGGTCGACGGCACCGTGACCCGCATCGGTCGCTCGCTTGACCGCCGCGCCACCGGTTTCCTGTGTCTTGTCGACGAATCCGCCGAACCGGGTGGGGGCGCTGCGGAGAACGTCGACCACCCGCTCGGCACCGCGCGCGGTCAATGTCACCGGAATGCCGGCAACGCGGAGGGCAGTGCCGCTCGCGGCCTGGAACGGACTACGTCGCAGGGCCACCGGTCCGCCGATGGCCTCCTCGGCCAGGACTGTGGTGATCCACTCGACCGTTGCCTCGTGGGCCACGATCAACCGGTCGGCGAGCGCGACGATGTCGGTTTCACCCTCGGAGGTCGCCAACGCCTTCAGGTAAATGGCGCGGTCGAGTAGCTGGTGCTCGAGCGCCAGATCCCCGAGCAAGGCCTCGTCGAAGGGCTGGACCTGTTCGGCCAGTGCCTTGGCGGTCGCCGTGAAGCGTCCGAAAATTGGCCGGAAGAGATCCGGCAGGCCGCCGAGTTCGCGAATCGCCTTCTCGATCGCCACGGCGCGGATTCGGCCGTGAGCGGCATTTTCAGACAGTTCGCGACGAACTGCCTCGGTTCGCGCCTGCCCGGTACGGGTCTGGGCAACCTGGATCTCGGTATTGGTCAAGGTCAACAAGATGCGCAACTGATTGCGCAGAGTGCTGGTGGAAGTGCTCATATCAGTCTCCTCTGCATTGATTGTGGGGTCGATATGCAGCGTTCATAGAAGGGCGTACCCGTGAACCAATCCGGTAAACGGCGCAGGTGAGGTACGTCACACTGAGCCCACGGTTACCCCAGTACGGTGAGTCCGACACCATGTCAGGTGTCCGAGGCAAAAGGAGTTGGTGTGTCGTTGCTACCCGGGGATCCGGCCGAACAGGCCCTGACCGTTGTCGACCTCGCCGACCCGCAAGGCCTGCCCTGGGACATCTCGGTACCCGGATGCCTGATCGCCGTCGACTCGACCGGCGGCCCCCTCTCCGATGACGCCGAACGTCTCGTCGGCCGGTCCACCTTTGCTCTCACTGCGGGCCCGGCCCCCGATCGCCGATTCATCACCGTCGATTCGATACCCGCCGCCGTCGACGAGTTGAGGCAGCGCGTGGCCGACCGGCCGGTCTCAGCTGCGGTCTGCGACGACGTGCTCCGAGCCGGTGACTCGAACACCGACACCTTCGCCGGGGTGATGATCGAGTCTCTCGGGTACTCGACGCTGCAGGCCGGCCGTGAGTTCAAGACCTGGCTGGAGGGGCAGGGACCCCGCAGTCTGGCCGATCCGCCGGAACCCGTTGTCCTCGAACGCAATGGTGACACCGTTGTTGTCACGCTCAATCAACCCAAGCGGCACAACGCATTCAGCAACACCCTGCGGGCCGGACTGATCGACGGCCTCACCGTTGTCCTCAGCGATCCATCTATCACGCGTGTTGAGTTCCGGGGCAACGGCAAATCATTCTGCAGCGGAGGCGATCTCAGAGAATTCGGCACCTTCGACGATCCGGCAGAATCCCATCTGGCGCGCACCCGCTTCAGTCCGGCGCTACTTCTCAATGCCGTGCGCGATCGGCTCGGGGAGAACCTCGTGGCGTTCACACACGGCACCACCATGGGTAGCGGACTCGAGATGGCAGCCGTCTGCGGGCACGTCACCGCGCATCCCGACACAGTTTTCGGCCTGCCCGAACTGACACTCGGATTGATACCCGGAGCGGGAGGGACCGTGAGCATCCCCCGACGCATCGGCCGGTGGCGAACCGCCTACCTGGTACTGAGCGGCAAAAACATCGACGCCACAACGGCTTTGGATTGGGGCCTGATCGACGAGATCGACACCTAGACGGATCGGCCCACGACGTCGTCGGCCCGCGGGTCGAGGCCGAAGACCTGCACCGCGGCGGACTTTCCCTTGAGTGCGTGGGCTCCCCGGTCGGTGAGGGCGGCCGGTCGAGCAGTGAGAGCGTCGACAGACTGTTGGGTCAGCAGGATCGCGTCGCCGGTGATCTTGGTGAACTGTTCGACGCGGGCAGCAACGTTGACGGTGTCACCGATCAGGGTGAACTCGAGTTTGCCTCCGCCACCGATGGTTCCGGCGATCACCAAACCAGTGTTGATCCCGGTACCAATCCGCAGCGCCCCACCGAATCGCTCGTCAACGAGGCGGTGAATCCGCACAGCGGCGCTCACTGCGGCGTCGGCATGATCTGTGAGGTCGTTGGGCGCGCCGAAGACGGCCAAGGCGCCGTCGCCAAGGAACTTGTTGACGTGTCCACCTGCCTCGATGACGGCTGGCACGACGATCTCGAACAGGGCGTTGAGACGTGCGACGGTGTCTTCGGCGGTGTTCGCTTCGGCAAAGGGGGTGAAGTCGCGGATGTCAACGAACATCACGGTCACCTCGCGGCGTTCACCGGTGAAGATGTCGTCACCCTGATCGAGCAGCTGCGCGGCCAGAGCAGGGTCGACGTAGGTACCGAATGCGGCCTGAAGTCGTTGCCGCTCAGCCAATCCGGCCTGCATGCGGTTGAACGATGCCGCCAGCACCCCGAGGTCATCGTCTTGGACCACCGGCACGCGCCGGCCGTAGTTGCCGGCCGCAACGCGTTCGGTTGCCACCGCCAGGTCTCGAATGGGACGTAGGACCGGCGAGAACGAAAAGGCAACAGTGACCGGTATCGCTATGGCAAGCGTCAGTGCGCACCCGATCACCACGGCGAGCGCGGGACCTTGCCGGGCCGGATCGAACACCGCTGCCAGCATCGCGCCCGAGGCGGCAAACGCAAACGCTGTGGCGATCATCGACAGGTTCGTCCAAGTGGCGAAGGTCGGGCGAGAGCGTGGCAGGGAGTCACTGATCCCGGTGTCGCCGGCGATCGCGACTCGGACCGGCCGGAACGCTGCTTCTACCAAGCCGTGCACAGAGACCAGCATCGCGGCAGCTCCGATCCCGGCACCAAGGATCGCGTACTGGACCAGCCGCGCCCCGGTCGCACCGGCAACCGCCCCGACAGTGGCCATGAACAGGGCGCACCACACCGCATCGGTCGCAATGCCTCGGACAACCGCCCGCCGAGCATAGGTGTAGGTGGCGACCAACACCTTCGTCGAGTCGACCCCGTGGCCCGCACCCCACTGATCAACGAGGCGCATCTCCCGCAGGCCAGGAAGAACGACCAGGTAAGCCCGCCCCAGCACGGCAACAAAGGTCACGACGGCCACTTCGCCGTAGTGACTTGACCCTTCGAAAGCGACAACGGGCATCGACAAAACCAAGCAGACCAGCAGCGACGCCGGGAAACCTACGGCGCAGAGCGCCCATGAGTACCTCCGCGCGTACCGATCCCATATCCACTGGAAGATGCGGTCCATGCCGCGATTTTAGAGGTCCGGCACCCTGCGCGCACTTGAGCGCAGGGGCCGGGAAGTTGTGAACATCAGAACGGCGGCGGATCATTCCTTTCCTGTTCTTCGCGGATTCTGCGGTTCCGTAGTCGTTCTTGTTGGCGGCGTGCATGTTTGGCAGCCGTACGCGATTGCTGCCGAGAGTCCGGCGCTGTAGGTGGCGGTCGACTGGGCGAGCCGCGTTGATTGTCGAAGACAATCAGCCGAAGTGTCGGGAAAAGATCATCACCGGTCCACGCCGGTCCGTCGTAGCTGCGGCCTTCCGGCGTGGTGAAGATCAGCCGTGGGCGTCCAGTTCGCGGGTCCGGGTATTGGTCGTCGAGCCAGTCGCTGTAGGTTTTCATCAGATGGTGAAACCTGCAGAGTGTCTTCATCTCTGACGGATGGGTGCACCCACCCGCATCCGGATCGTGGTGGTTGTACTCGCGGGTGTGATCGAGATCAGCGCCCCACGCCTTCTTGTCACAGCCGGGCCACATGCAATAGCAATCCCGGATCCGGATGTAGCTGTCGAGGACCACCGACGGACGGTACATGTCACCTGGCTGGGTGGCAGGCAGTGGAACGATCTGCGCGAACGGCGCTTTCACCGCATCGCCCGTATCCGAGAACTCACCGAGAGTTGGGTTTTCCGGCGACCGCATATACACGGTGGGCTTGCCAGGTTTCGTTTCCGGCTGTGGCTGCTCAGGTTCCGGCCGTATGGGTTCGGACTGTGCCGGTTCGGGTTCAGTCCGCTCGGGCTCGGGCTTGGGTTTGGCCGGTGCCGGTTGTGGTTGTGGTTCGGCCTCAGCCTCTGGCTGCACTGGTTCAGGTTCGGGTTCCGCCTGCTCGGATTTGGGCTGGTACCGGCTCCGATTCTGGCTCGGGCTCTGCGGCCTTGTTACCCATCGGCCGCTGAACTGTTTCCGTGCGGTCAGCGATGTCGCGAATGTGCGCGGCGGAGATGACCCCATGACCATCGAGGAACCCGGGATTGTCCGCCGTCCCCTCGAGCGTCGCCTGATCAGTGATGACATGCAGAACGATCTTCACATCCACACCGGAGATCACCTGATCCGCTGGGACCGTGACGATCTCAGCGGTGCAGGGATGTTTCGGGTCGTCCGGGCACTGGCAACCGAACTCGCGACCCATCACCGTCGCAAACAACGCATCGGCCATCCGATCAGCTTTGCGCCGCGGATCAGCCTTGCACGTCGACAGGGCGAGTTTTTCCAGCCGCGCCATGATCATCGTCATCTCTTCGGCAGTGGACTGTGCCTCCAGGACGGCCATGCCGTGATCGGCGTGCGAGCCCCACACCCCACGCCGGTTCTTCGCATCCTCGCGGGCTTGGCGCACCAGGTCAGGGTCACGCCGGAAGATGATGGCATCGACCATGTCCCGCATCCGGTTCTTCGACCACGACCCCCGCCGACCTAGGGCGTCGGCGATCGCCTGATCAATGTCCGCTCGATGCCGCGACCCGTCGATCAACTCGGTCCGCGACACAATGTCCGGAATATGCTGGGCCGCAACTTCTCCTGCCCGCAACACCGCATTGACCGATGGCAACCGATCTCGCAGCGCCAGAGCCCGGTTGACCTGCAATTCAGCGGCATGCTGAGTGATCCCTTGCGCCACTGCGAGTCTCGCGGCGCACTGCGCGAACGGATCGAGCGCCCGCATCTCCACCTGGGTCCCGACCGTCGGTTCCACCAATTGCTGATGCACCATTGCAGCAGCGGTATAGCGCTCCCACTCCATCCGACTCTGCTGCGCCATCGCCAGCTTGGTGTTACGCAACAGCTCATTGGTGCGCAGCAGGTAGGCGGGACCGATCTCATCGGCCCCACCTGCATCTTCGATCTCCCCCTCGAACATAATTGCGAGTCTAATCGAGGGGTACGACACATCCCTAGCAGTCAGTTTTCAACCCGGCACGCCGGCACATCAGACGAGCTACGCGGTCCTGATCTTCGGTACCGCAAAGGATTCCGGATCGGCCCGCTGCCAGTCGCGTTCCCATTCCGGACGTGTGGTTCCCCGGACCAGTTCGCCTTCGTCAAGCCATTCGAACAGGTCCTCGAACGACTCCGCCGACGAGTGACCCACCCGGCGCATCACCACCGCAGGACCGAGGTCGTCGAAGCTGGTCAATCCCATCGCGGCGAGCACCTGCATCGCCGATTCCACTGTTCCGCGTTGATAATTGAAGACCCGGTCGCCCTTGTCCTCGACGTCGAGTGCCCTGGCCCGGCGGGCGTCCTGCGTGGCAACTCCCACCGGACAGTTGTTGGTGTGGCACTCCTGCGCCTGGATACAACCGACCGCCATCATCATCGCCCGCGCAGCGTTGGTGAAATCGGCGCCGAGCGCAAGCGCCTTCACGATGTCGGTGCCACCGGCGATCTTGCCGGCGGCACCGATCTTGATCCTGCTTCGCAGTCCACTGCCGACGAGGGCGTTGTGCATCGTCATCAGACCGAGTTTCAGCGGTGTCCCAACATGATCCGCGAACTCCGGCGGTGCCGCACCTGTGCCACCCTCGGCGCCGTCGATCGTGATGAAGTCGGGCAGGATCTCGGTGCGCAACATCGCTTTACACAGCGCCAGCACATCAGTGCGGGTGCCCACACAGAGCTTGAAGCCCACCGGCTTTCCGCCGGACAGGCGGCGGAGCTCGCCGATGAACTGCATCAGTTCGATCGGGCTCGAGAATTCGCCGTGCGCCGGTGGACTGATCACCGTGACACCCTGTTCGACACCCCTGGCCTCGGCGATCGCCGCGGAGACCTTGCGACCAGGCAACACGCCACCGAGCCCGGGTTTCGCGCCCTGACTCAGTTTGAGCAGGATCGCCTTGACGTTGGGGTGCGCCGACTTCTCCGCAAAGCGCTGCGGATCGAACTTCCCGTCACGGGTACGGCACCCGAAGTAGCCCGAGCCGATCTCCCAGACCAGCGGAGCGCCGTACTCGAGGTGGTGAGCGGTCAAACCGCCCTCACCCGTCTCGTGGAGAAATCCACCGAGTGCCGCGCCTTTGTTCATCGCTCGCACCGCATTTGCCGACAATGCGCCAAAACTCATCGACGAGATGTTGAACAGGGCCGCGTCATACGGCTGGGTGCACTGGGGGCCACCGAGTCGCACGGTCGGGACGGTCTTGGAAATCGGCACCGGCGCCATCGAATGCAGCAGGTAGTCGTAGCCGGGTTCGGTGATCTCGCGTTCGGTACCGAATGCCGCCTCGGCGTGTAATCCCTTGGACCGCTGGTAGATCAACGACCGCACGTTGCGGTCGTACGGCCGACCGTCGTAGTTCCGCTCGATGAAGTACTGCTGCAACTCGGGCCGGATCGATTCGAGCAGAAACCGCATGTGCCCGATCACCGGATAGTTCCGAAGTATCGAATGCTGTTTCTGAAGGACGTCGTAGATCGCTACCAACAAGGCGATCACGACGATCACCACCGCATACCACCACACGGTGTGCCGGTTGACCGCGGCCGCGACGACGAGCACGCCGGCTGCGGCCACCAGCCCCAAGAGCACATTGAACTTCACCATGGGTGGAGCCTAGCCGCGGTGAGGCAGCAGCATTCGAGAGCGCCGGGCTTCAACGAATGCAGCAAAACCGCTCAGACCTCGATTGTCACGGTATCGTCCACCCGACCGAAGACCATTGCCTCCTCGATCCGGTCGAAACGATGGTCGATCGCGTCCAGAACGTAGTTCTGGCGAACGTTCCAGGGCCGATGAGTTCCCGACTTCGGCAAGGCGTCAGGATTGCGCTGCACGTACCCCGCCTTGATGTCCCAACTGGGCTTCACCGACATCGATCGAGCACCGAGGTGCGGATAGGAGTGCGTATAACCCTTTTCGCCCATGTACGCCAACAGTTTTGCCACCGCCTGCGCGGTCATGTCCGAACGCATCGTCCACGAGGCGTTGGTGTAACCAACGCACCAGGCCAAGTTCGGCACGTCCTCGAGCAGGTGGCCCTTGTAGACAAACCGATCTGTGGTTTTCACCTCGGCGCCGTCGACACTGACGGTGGTTCCGCCGAGCGATTGGAGTTGAAGCCCGGTCGCGGTCACCACGATATCGGCGTCGAGCCTCTCCCCGGACTCCAGCCGGATACCTGAAGAGTCGAATGTTTTGATGCGGTCCGTGACCACCGCTGCACGGCCCGCCGAGATCGCCTTGAAGATGTCCCCGTCAGGTACCGCGCACATCCGCTGGTCCCACGGCTGATAGGTGGGTTTGAAGTGAGTGTCGACGTCGTATCCGTCGGGAAGGTTGCGGACGGCAACAAGGCGCAGGAGCTTCTTCATGGTCTCCGGCAGTTTGCGGGAGAACGCATACGAAAGCACGATGATGGCAGAGTTTCGCCAGCGCATGATTGTATGAGAAACCCTGCGGGGAAACACTTTTCGGATAGTATCGACGGTCTTTGTCCGAGTGGACATGCTGCCGATGTATGTTGGCGACCGCTGCAGCATTGTCACCAGGGCCGCGCTTTCGGCCATCGCCGGAACAAGCGTGATCGCCGTGGCACCGCTACCGATCACGACGACCTTCTTGTCGCGGTAGTCGAGGTCTTCGGGCCAGAACTGCGGGTGAACGATCCGTCCCTTGAACTCGGTCTCACCGGGAAACTCGGGCCGGTAGCCCTCGTCGTAGTTGTAGTAGCCGGTGCCGAAGAAGAGGAACCGGCAGCTGAAGGTCACCGCGACGCCGCCCTGCTCGGCCTGCACGGTCCAGGTATCGGTGAGCGAATCCCAGTCGGCCGAACGGACCAGGGTGTCGAAGGTGATGTGGCGGTCGATCTGATGGCGGCGGGCGGTCTCGGTGAGGTACTCGCGGATGTGCTCGCCGTCCGCGATCGCCTCGGGCCGTTTCCAGGGCTCAAAGGGATAGCTGAGCGTGAAGATGTCACTGTCCGAACGGATACCCGGGTATCGGAACAGATCCCACGTTCCACCGATCCGGCTGCGACGTTCCAGAATCGCGTAGCTCAGACCGGGGTTTCGTTCTTTGATGCGGTAGGCGGCGCCGATACCGGACAAGCCGGCTCCGATGATCAGGACGTCGGTGAACAAAGCATCCTCATCGGGGACACCTGAGTTTGACTGTGCGGTCATACGGAAATCTCTCCCAGTCCTCGTCGACTTCGGATCAGTCCGTTCTTCCCTGCCACCCGGGGGGTTCAACCCAAAGCGATGACCGATCCGACCGACCCGAACACCACGATAAGCACCAGAAGGTCGATAAGTCTTGGACTCCGGTCAGATCGGGCCACGGATCCGATTCCGCCACGGGCTTCGACAGCCGCGGCCAGTTCCCTGCCGTTCTGCACCGCCAGCGAACAAACGACGGTCAAACAGTTGATCCAACCGTTGATCTGCTCCGCCGCCGACTGTTTGTGCTCCGGTTTGCGTTGCGACATCGTCTGCAACAGAACGCGGAAGTCGCTGATCATGAAGGGACAGAGCCGGAGCGCAAGGGCCACCGAGACCGCGGCGGATTGAGCCGGTATCCGCAAGCGCTCCGCCCAGCCGACCAATCGTTGCGCAAACGAAGGTATTTCGACCATCGGCGTCGTCCAGCAGAAGAGCAGTGCGCAATAGAGCGACAGCACCGTCATGCAGATGAGGATTCCCCAGTAGAGCGCGCCGCCGAGTCCGAGTTCCACCCCGGCAATCGTGACGTAGGGATCTTCGCCGCCCAGCGCCGTGATCAATCCGCCGAACAGGGTGATGAGGATCAGCCACTTCGGAAGCCGTGGCAGCGCAGCTCGCGGAACCTTGCCGAGGAGGGTCCAGCCGATGGCGATACCGGCCCCGACCCCGATACTGATCCAGGTCGGTTCGAGCATGAACATCACCGCGACCGCCGCGAGCATCAGCAGCTTGGTGCCGACCCACCACCTCCGCGCCGGAGAGGAATGTGGCAGCGCGCGAACGACATTCGCAAGGTTGGCGGTCGACTTCACCGTCGAGGGTTCGGGTGCCGGCGCAGTCGGCTGACCATCGACCGTGCCCTCGTCGACGACGACGGTGCGATCGACCAGGTCGGCGAGCTCACCGATGTCGTGGGAGATGACGACCAGCGTGGTGCCCGAGGCTTTCACCCTGTTGAGTCCCCGGACCATCGCGGCGCGCGCCGGGGTGTCGAGTCCGGCCAGCGGCTCGTCGAGCACCAGCAGCCTGGGCTTGCAGGCGAGCAGCCCGGCCAGCGCGACGCGGCGCTGCTGGCCGACCGACAGTTGATCGACGAGTTCGTCGCCGAGTACCGCGGGATTGAGACCCAGTTCGATCAGTGCGACGTTCACGGCCAGGTCGTCGACGTCGGCGGCATCTTTGATGTCCGACCGCACCCGCGAACGCACCAGTTGCAGTCTGGAGTACTGGAATCCGAGCAGCGCATGCTTGCGGCCGTTGCGAACCGGCTCGCCGTCGAGCATCACCTGCCCTGCTGTCGGCTTCTCGAGCCCGGTGAGAACCCTTGCCAATGTTGACTTTCCGGCGCCGTTGGGGCCGGTGATCAAGACCGCCGAACCCGCCTCGATCCGCAGGTTCAGACCGCTGAAGATCTGGTTGTGCCAGGGTGTCCCCGCATCATGGGCGTAGCCCACGTCGTAGAGCGCAATGTGTGCGCCGTTGATGTGCCCGATCCGGCGGCTCGGATTGAGCAACTCGGTGGAGACCTCACGGTGAGACGAATCCAGCACGATCTCACGGTCGGCCAGGGCGGCCTCGTCGACGTCGTGGGTGATCTGCAGAACGGCGGTGTCCCCGCTGTCGGCCAGTTCGCGGAAGACCTCGATGACCGAGGTCCGGCCTTCCTGGTCGATCATCGCCGTCGACTCGTCACTGATGAGGACAGCCGGATCACGCGACAGGGCGGCGGCGATCGCAAGGCGCTGCAACTGACCGCCCGACAAGGTGCTCGTCTCGCGGTGGAGCAGGCCGCTCAGACCGACCCGATCGAGCAGTTCGTTCATCTGCGCCTCGGTCAGATCGTGATTGCCCCACGCCAGGTCGTCGGCGACGACCATACCGAGCACCTGCGTCTCCGGGCGTTGACTGATGACCGCTGTGCCACCGGGCTTTCCGAGGCCGACCGCCCCAGGGCGGCTCACGGATCCAGAGGTAGGAGCCCGCCCGGCCACCACCTTCCCCAACGTCGACTTGCCGACGCCGTTGGGTCCGGTCACCGCGACCACTTCACCGGCGTCGAGCGTCATCGAGACATCCCAGATCGCCGGCACGGGTGCGCCCGGATACTGCACCCCGACGCCGTCCAACCGCATCGGCAGCGGCCGCACGGGTCCGGTCTCGCCGATCTTCTCCTCGACGTGCGGGGTACCGAGCCGGGCGATCATGGGTGGGAGCGGACGCCGGTGAACGACGTACACGGCCAGGCCCGAGAAGGTGACCCCGACGATGCCGATCGCCGGAATCGCGATCCACCAATAGTCGATGCACCAATTGACCACCGGATCGATGACCGCTGTGAGCCCTTCGAGTCCGGCGTTGTTCAAGACCCGCTCGAGGCCCTGCCAACCGTTGCGGATCTGCGTGATCATGAACTCGCGGTAGTCGCTCAGGAGGGCGATCATGGCCGTCGCGATCGCCGCCGACGGAATCGCGATGAACAGGAACGTATTCAAGGCCACCTGCGGTGACTTCCATCCACGGCGCAGCGCGGTCCCGGACAGGATGCCGAAGATCGCCGCCGAGCCGACCAGGTTCGCCGCCGTCACCCCACCGAAGAGAAACGCAACAATCCATCCCGTCATCGCGCCGAGCAGGCTGACACGCAACCGTCGGCGGCCGGCGAGGATGGCGAACGGTACCGACCCGACAAGGACGGCGGCACCACCGACGGGCACGACCCGGCTCAGCACACAGATCGCCGCGGCGACGTCGGCGAGGGCGGCGGCCTCCGCGATTTCCACCGCGGTGACGCGGCGGCCGATGCGGGCGCTGCGACGCGTCTTCACGTTGCCGCCATGTTCGGGGAGTGGTTCGTATTGTTCGATCTGTCCAGATTGCCAGACAACCCGACCGCGGGGGCGGGGCGTCGGAGTCAGCCGGCCTTACGTTTGGCAGGCGCCTTTTTCGCCGGAGCCTTCTTGGCAGCGGCTTTCTTCGCCGGGGCCTTCTTGGCAGCGGCCTTTTTCGCCGGGGCCTTCTGGTCGGAGGTGTCGTCGTCGCTTGCGGGTGAGCCGCCACGGTCTTTCACCGAAGCCCTCAGTGCCGCGAGCAGATCGGCCACTTCCGTGTCTTCGTCGCTGTCCTCATCCGACTTCTCGGGTTCGGTGAACGCCTCGGTCCCGTCTGCCTTTGCCTCGATCAGCTTGCTGAGCTCATGTTGATACGTGTCCTCGTACTGACCCGGATCGAAATCGCCCGACATCGACTCGATGAGGGACGCGGCCATCTTGAGTTCTTGCGGCTTGATGTCGGGTGATTCGTCGAGCGCGGGGAACGCCGCTTCTCGCACCTCGTCGGGCCACAGCAATGTCTGCAGGGTCAAGACGTTGCCGACCACCCGAAGCGCGGCCAGCCGGGTGCGATTGCGCAGCGTGAACGTCGCGATGGCCAACCGGTCGGTATCTTTGAGGGCTTCCCGCATGAGCGCGTAGGCCTTCGGGGATCTGCTCGCCGGTTCCAGGTAGTACGGCTTGTCGAAGAAGATGGGGTCGACCTGATCGACCGGCACGAAATCGGTGATCGCGATCTCGGGACTGCGCTGCACCGGGAGTTCGGACAGGTCATCTTTGGTCAGCACCACCGTCTGACCGCCATCGCTCTCGTACGCGTTGGCTATCTGTGAGAACTCGACCTCGTCGTCCGTACCCTCGCGGACCTTGCGGTAGCGGATACGGGTGCCGTCCTTGGAATCGACCTGGTGGGACTTACGATCGTGACTTTCCGTGGCCGAGTACACCTTGACCGGCACATTGACCAGCCCGAAGCTGAGATCGCCCTTCCAAATCGAACGCATAACGCCATTGTGCAGGTCGGAACCATTTGACGCAGCCCCCTGGAGGATGAAAAGTCGGGGCATGCCCAGCCGCAACACACTCGAGGTCGACGGGCACAGCATTGCGGTCACCCACCTCGACAAGGTGATCTACCCTGCCACCGGCACGATCAAAGCCCAGGTCATCGAGTACTACAACACAATTGCCGACGTGATGTTGCCGCATCTCCGGGACCGGCCGGTGACCCGAAAGCGGTGGCCCGACGGTGTTGAGTCGACACCGTTTTTCGAAAAGAATCTGCCCGGCCATGCACCGGAGTGGCTCGGCCGGGTGCGGCTGGGCCACAGCGACCGCGACGTGGTGTACCCGGTGTTGTCGGCCCGGGCCGACCTGATCTGGCTGGCCCAACAGGCCGCACTCGAACTGCACGTCCCGCAATGGACACTCGACCATTCCACCGGTGGTACCGGCGCGAGGTACAAGGTGGATCGTCTGACCGATCGTGTTGTCCTCGATCTGGACCCGGGCCCCGACGTCACCCTGTTCGATTGCGCCCGGGTCGCACTGCGCATCAAAGAAATGCTCGACGCCATCGGGTTGCCCTGCTTCCCGGTGACCAGCGGATCCAAGGGCATTCACGTCTATTTCAGGCTGCAGGACCCGATATCCCCGGATTCGGCACGACGGGTCGCCAAGCAGATCGCGACCAGTCTGCAGTCCGAGAGTCCCGATCTGGTGACCGCGCAAATGACCAAGGCGGTGCGCACCGGCCGGGTATTCGTGGACTGGAGCCAGAACAGTGCTTCCAAGACCACGCTGGCGCCGTACTCGATGCGTGGCCGCGAACGGCCCTGCGTCGCCGCACCCCGACTCTGGGAAGAGTTGGAAGACAACGATATCCAGCACATAATGTTCGACGAGATGGCCGACCGGATCGACCAGTACGGCGACCTGCTGGCCGAGCTCGAAACCGAGCCTGACACCTCACCGAAGTCCACCCCCACCACACCGGTGGTCGACCTCGGCGCCTACCGGCGCAAACGTGATGAACGAAAGACTCCGGAACCCTTCGGGGACAGCCGGCCGGAGGACTCCCGGAGCGGCGACCCGATGTTCGTGATCCAAGAGCATCACGCACGCCGGCTGCACTACGACTTCCGGCTCGAGCGTGACGGAGTCCTGGTGTCCTGGGCAGTGCCCAAAAACCTTCCGCTGGAAGGTGATAAGAATCGGCTGGCGGTCCAGACCGAGGATCACCCGATCGATTACGCGGACTTTTCGGGTGACATTCCGTCGGGAGAGTACGGCGGTGGCCACGTCGAGATCTGGGATCGAGGCACGTATGAAACCGAGAAGTGGCGGGACAAAGAAATCATCGTCCGTCTGCACGGCGACCGCATCCAGGGCCGCTACGCACTGATCAAGACCGGCGACAAGAACTGGTTGGCGCACTTGATGTCCGACGAACCGCGGCCGATCCTGCCCGACAGTCTGCGCGATCCACGACCGATGCTCGCCACCGACGAGACCATCGAGCACCTCACCGACGACAAATGGGCCTTCGAGGGCAAATGGGACGGCTACCGAATCCTGTTGCGCTACATCGACGGAAAGCTACAGCTGACTTCGCGATCCGGCATCGACATGACCAAGGACTTCCCTCAGATCCACAGGGTCACCGACGATCTGGGACTTCTCGACGTCGTGCTCGACGGCGAAGTGGTGGTGTTCGACGAGCAGGGACGCACCAACTTCACACAGCTTGCCGGTCGCAGCAACGCAGACGACCTCGACGTGAAGCTGCTGCTGTTCGACATCCTCTATCTCAACGGATCATCTCTTCTCAAACTCAAATGGGAGGACCGGCGCGGACTACTGGAGGAGATTGCGAAGGCGTTCTCCTCCGACGCTCCCGTCCAGCTGCCACCGCTTCTGTCCGGGCCGGGTTCGGATGCCGTTGCCGTCAGCCGTGATCGCGGTTGGGAAGGTGTTGTCGCCAAGCGCCGCGACTCGACCTATCAGCAGGGTCGTCGCTCCAAGACCTGGCTCAAGCAAAAGAACTGGAGCGACATCGAAGTCGTGATCGGCGGCTGGCGACCCGGCAAAGGTGGTCGAAGCAACCGGATCGGCTCGCTGCTGATGGGGCTGCCCGAGGAGACCGGATTGCGCTACGTCGGCCGGGTCGGGACCGGATTCAGTGATGCCCAGCTCGAGTCCCTGCTCGCCGAACTGGAGCCCTTGCGCCGCAAGACTTCACCGTTCCTCGGCAATCTCGACCGACCTGTCGAACTGGACGCGGTGTGGGTTCTGCCCAAACTCGTTGCGGATGTGAGGTTCATGGACTGGACCAGCACGGGTCACCTACGTCACCCCTCATGGCGCGGGATCCGGCGCGACAAACTGCCCGGAGACCTGTGATCAGGGCATAGCCTGCACGGCTGAATGTGCCCGGAAACTGAGGGGGAGTTACGGTGTTTACGGGTTCGGATGGCCGCCTGCGTCCCGCGAGAACCCCAGCCACACCATAAGGAGTCCACGTGCTCGTCGTCGCGCACATCAGCGATCTTCATTTCAACGGAACCGCCGCGCGGCGGGACCGCATCAATGCTGCGCTCGAGTACGTCAATTCCCGGTCAAGCGGCATCGACGCCCTAGTGGTCACCGGTGACATCACCGACAACGGCAGGCCGTCCGAATACGAGGAAGCCGGCGCCACCCTAAAGAGCCCACTGCCACTGATGATCTGCCCCGGCAACCACGACGTCCGCGGCGAGTTCGGACAGACATTCCTCGCCGGACAGAACTTCCCCGACGAGCGGGGCGGCATCGGTCCGCTCAACTACGCCCGGACCGTCGCCGACGCACTGTTCCTGATCTGTGACAGCTCCATCCCCGGCCAGAACAACGGATTCCTGAGCGACGAGACGATCTCCTGGATGGACGAACAGATCACGGCCGCCGGCCCCGCGGTACCGGTTCTCGTCGCGTTCCACCACCCGCCGGTCGTCTTGCAGATGCCGATGATGGACACGATCCGGCAGACCGGTGAAGAGCGGTTGGCAGCGCTCGTCGACAAACATCCGAACATCACCATGTTCATGTGCGGACACGCCCACACCGGTGCCGTCACGACCTTCGCCGGCCGCCCACTGTGCCTGGCTCCCGGGGTTGCCTCAACACTCAATCTGCCCTTCGAGGGCACCGGCGTGATCAACGAGACACAACCCGCCGGCCTGGCCTTCCACACATACGCCGACGGCCGTGTGATCAGCCACTTCCGGAGCGCCTAGGTAATCCGGATCACGCAGCGGTGAGCACCGGCGGTTGCAACCGGTCCGACGGCAGCCCGAGGATGTCGGTCACGTCGACGTAGATGGTGCGCTGATCCACCTTGGCCGGCACCGCGAGATTGCCGATCAGTTCACGCGTCGACGTGGTTGCCGACACCACCGGCACCCCGGCGACAAAAAGATCGGCCGCGGCCCGCCGGACCTGATCCGGAGAGGTCACCACCACCACGTCGGCGAGCCCGAGCTTCGCGAAGATCCCAGCGCTTCCGACGGCACTCTGCGCCACCGTTGCAGCGGCGGAGTCGACGTGGATACGGGTGGCCGCGATGCCGTGGTCGACCAGCCAGGTGCGCATGACGTCGGCGTCGCGGTGCGCGCCCACGGCGGCGCCGCCGGAGATGATGACCGGCGACTCAAAGGCCACGATCGCCTGGGTCCACACCGCGAACAGCCGGCTGGCCGTCTCGTCGGTGGGTGTTCCGTCAGCGTTCAGACCGGCGCCGAGAACCACGATCCCGGTGCCCTTTGCATGCAGTCCCGGCACCGGATTCGGACCGATGACCACTCCGCGGTCGATGCCGGCGAGCGCATCCCGAACACGCACCTGAAGAGGTCCGTCGTAGGTCCCCAGGGCCGTGAGTGCCGCCTGGGACAGTCGCGAATCGCCGCTGTAATTCGACCAGATCGCCTGCAATGCAAGCGCATCGGTGTCGCTGGGATCAGCCGCGAGTAGCTTGCGCAGGGCGTTGAGCCCGAGCGGTACCTCGCCGCGGCGGAACTGCAATTGCGCAGCGTTGTACAGGCTCGCCACGTCTGTCCCCGACATCACCGGCGACACCGTGGTCGATGCGTTCATCACGGTAGGGATCAGCGCGACCGCTCCGGTCGACATACCGATGGCGGCGGCCGCAGCCACCAGCGCTCTATTGACACGTGTCACACGTGCACCACTCGTCACTCTGGCCACAGTAGGCGGTCGAAGCCACGGCACCGCATTGAAGCGGTCTCAGCTCGGTAACACCCGCATTTCGAGGCGGCATCATCCACGGGGGGTGATGCCGCAGACCCGGCAGGCGGGGACCATTGACTGTCATGGGCCTCTTCAACCGTTCACACGACGACGGACCGCCGGCGATCCGCTATCAGATGCGAGAGAAATTGCTTTCCATCGGCGACGACTACTGGATCGAGAATGCCGCCGGCCAGAAAGTCTTCAAGGTCAATGGCAAGGCCGTCCGCTTTCGGCAGACGTTCATCCTCGAAGACAGCAAGGGCGCCGAGTTGGCGAAGATCCAGGAGAAAAAGCTCAGCGTCCGGGACAAGATGCACATCGAGCGGGGCAACTCCGGAGCCACCGTGCACAAGGCCCTGATCGGTATCCGGGACCGGTACACGATCAACCCCGACTCCGGGCCGGACCTGAAAGCAAAAGGCAACTTCGTCAGCCACGAATACGAGATCGAGCGCGACGGCGACACCGTCGCCACGATCTCCAAGAAATGGTTCCGTGTCCGCGACACGTACGGCGTGGACATCGCCGCAGGCGAAGATCAGGCGTTCATCCTCGCCATCACCGTGTGCATCGACGAGATGGCGCGCGGCTGACCGTTCGGTAACATGCATCGGGCAACTCCGGAAGGAACCCCAATGACTGTTTCCCCGCTCTCCCGCCGCGACCTCGATTTCCTGCTGTACGAGTGGCTCGATGTCGCGGAACTGACGACGCGGGAACGGTTCGCCGAGCACTCCCGGGAGACCTTCGACGGCATCCTCGATCTGTGCGCGGACATCGCCGTCAAACGCTATGCGCCGCACAACAAGAAGTCCGATCAGAACGAACCGCAGATCGGGCCTGACGGCAAAGTTGTCATCATCGACGAGGTCGGTGCAGCGCTCGACGAGATCGGCAAGGCCGGGATCATCGCCGCGCCCTTCGACGAGGCACTCGGTGGCATGCAGTTGCCGACAACCATCTCCCGCGCCGCCGGAGCCTGGTTTCAGGCGGCCAACGCCGCGACGTCCTCCTACACGTTCCTGACCATGGCCAACGCCGGTCTGCTGGTCGAATACGGGACGCCCGAACAGATCGACACCTGGGTCCGCCCGATGCTCGAGGGCCGCTTCTTCGGCACGATGTGCCTGTCCGAACCACAGGCCGGTTCCTCCCTGGCCGACATCACCACCAAGGCGCAGCCCGCCGACGACGGCAGTTTCCGCATCACCGGTACCAAGATGTGGATCTCCGGCGGCGACCACGAGCTGTCCGAGAACATCGTGCACCTCGTGCTCGCCAAAGCTCCCGGCGGCGGTCCCGGCGTCAAGGGCATCTCCTTGTTCGTGGTGCCCAAGTACCTTGCCGACGGCACCCGCAACGACATCGCCCTGGTGAGCCTCAACCACAAGATGGGTAACCGCGGCACCACCAACGCACTGCTCAACTTCGGCGACGGCACCCATACCCCGTCCGACCAGTCCGGCGCGGTGGGCTACCTCGTCGGCGAACCGCACCGCGGACTGTCGTACATGTTCCACATGATGAACGAGGCCCGGATCGGCGTCGGATTCCTCGCCACCGCACTCGGTTACGCCGGATACCTGCAGTCCGTCGAATACGCCAAGGTCCGCACCCAGGGTCGCCCGGTGGCGTCCAAGGATCCGAGCAGCTCGCCCGTCGCGATCATCGACCACGCCGACGTGAAACGAATGCTCCTCGCCCAAAAGTCGTATGTCGAAGGCGCATTGGCGCTCGGGCTCTACTGTTCGAAGCTGGTCGACGAGCAACACACCGACACCGATCCCGAATCTGCCGCCCGCACAGAGCTTCTGCTCGATGTGCTGACACCGATCGCCAAGAGCTGGCCGTCGCAGTGGTGTCTGGAAGCCAACAGCCTGGCGATCCAGGTCCACGGAGGCTATGGGTACACCAAGGAGTTCAACGTCGAACAGCTCTACCGGGACAACCGGCTCAACCCCATACACGAAGGCGCACACGGTATCCACGGTCTCGACCTGCTCGGTCGCAAGGTGGTCATGGGTGGCGGCGCCGGTTTGGTGCTGCTGGCCCAGACCATCACCGCCACCATCGAACGCGCCGGAGAGCGGCAAGCCGAACTGGCCGACGCCCTGAAGTCGGCGCTCGACCGGCTCGTCAGCGTGACCACGCAGGTGTGGTCGGCCGGTGACCCCGAGGTCAGTCTCGCCAACGCCACGATCTACCTCGAGGCCGCCGGGCATGTGGTGATCGCCTGGATGTGGCTGGAACAACTCTTGGCCGTCGGTGATCGCCAGGGCGACTTCTACGACGGCAAACGCGCTGCCGCCCAGTACTTCTGCCGATACGAACTACCGAAGACCGGGGCACAGTTCGATCTACTCGCATCGCTCGACCGCACCACTCTCGACGCCGAGCCCGGCTGGTTCTGACCCCTCTCCACCTGAATTTGCACCGCCCACCTGAAGTTTCAGGTGGGCGGTGCAAATGTTGGTGGAGCGTTGGGCTACCGGGCCCAGTTACTACAGGGCTTTGAGTTCCTCGATGACCAGGCCGACGGACTTTTTGGCGTCTCCGAACAGCATCGAGGTACCCGGCAGAGTGAACAGCGGGTTGTCGATGCCGGCATACCCGGAGGCCATACCGCGCTTGAGGACGATCACCGACCGTGACTGGTCGACGTTCAGGATCGGCATCCCGTGGATCGGGGATGACGGATCGTTACGTGCCGCGGGGTTGGTGACGTCGTTGGCGCCGATGACCAGGGTGACATCGGTACGGGCGAACTCGCCGTTGATGTCATCCATCTCCTTCATCGCGTCGTACTCGACATCAGCCTCGGCCAGAAGCACATTCATGTGTCCGGGCATACGACCGGCCACCGGGTGAATCGCGTACTTCACCTCGACGCCCTTCTCCTCGAGAATGCTCGCGAGGTCCTTGACCGCGTGCTGGGCCTGAGCAACGGCCAAACCGTAACCGGGGACCACGATCACCTGCGACGCATACGCCATCTGGATGGCAGCATCGGCCGCGCTGGTGGCCTTGACAGTCCCCTGCTCGCCGGCCGGACCGGCCAACCCGGCCGCCCCGCCGCCACCGAACGATCCGAACACGATCGCCGGGATCGAGCGGTTCATCGCCGTGGCCATCAGGTTGGTCAGAATCGAACCGGAGGCACCGACGATCATGCCGGCCACGATCATCGCCGTGTTGTTCAATGCCAGACCCGCTGCCGCAGCAGACAAACCGGTCATCGCGTTGAGCAGTGAGATGACCACCGGCATGTCGGCGCCACCGATCGGCAGCACCACGAACAGGCCCATGATCCCCGCCGCGATCAGCACCAGCACGATCCACCACTGGCTCGAGCCTTCACCCGGGGTGGCGTTGATACCGATGAACACACACGCCGCCAAAGCGATCAGCAGCAGCACGATGTTCGCGACCTGGAACAGTTTGGCGTTGCGGACGAAGGTCTTCTCGACGTTCTTGTTCATCAGCTCTTGCAGCTTGAGGAACGCGATCAGCGAACCCCAGAACGACACCGAACCGACGATCGCGGCGAACAACGAACCGATCACGATGTGGATGGTCGGTGATTCGCCGTGCTGGAACTCGGAAAAGCCTGCGGTTTCGATGAACTCGGCCCACGCGATCAACGCGACGGTGCCACCACCGACACCGTTGAACAATGCCACCAGCTGCGGCATCGCCGTCATCTTGGTGCGCTTGGCCGGCGGAACGCCCAGGATCACACCGACCGCCAACCCGACGATGATCAGAATCCAGTTGATGGCATAGGTGTCGCGGATCTCGATCAGGGTCGCAATGACGGCGATACCCATACCGGTCGCGGCGATCCAGTTACCCCGCACCGCGGTCTTGGGACCGGTCAGCCCCGACAGACCGAGGATGAACATCGAGAACGCAACAATATAAAGAATGGAGACAAGGTTGTTCACTTGTCGGCTCCTTCAGCAGCGGCAGCAGCCTTGTCGGCAACGGGAGCCTTCTTGCTCTTGAACATGCCCAACATGCGGTCGGTGACCAGGAAGCCACCCACCACGTTCAGGGTTCCGAAGATCAACGCGACAAACGCGATGATCCGCACCCCCCACGGAGCATCATCGGGCAAACGGCCCAACACGAGCAGGGCACCGAGAACCACGATGCCGTGAATGGCGTTGGTACCCGACATCAGTGGCGTGTGCAGGGTGTTGGGGACCTTGGAGATGACGGCGAACCCGACAAACCCGGCCAACACCAGAATCGCGATATTCGCGAGCAAATTTTCGTACATGTCAGGCACCAGCCTTCACATCAGTCGCCTCGCGTGTGACGCAGGCCGCGGCGAGGATTTCGTCGTCGAAATCGGGGACGATCTTGCCGCTCTCATCGAGCATCAACTCGATCAGCGCGAGCACGTTCTTCGAATACAGCTCCGAGGCGTGCTCGGGCATACCGGCAGGCAGGTTCAGGGGCGAGCAGATCATCACGTCGTGCTTGATCACTTCTTGGCCCGGCTCGGTCAGCTCGCAGTTGCCGCCGGTCTCACCGGCCAGGTCGATAACGACGCTGCCGGGTTTCATGCCCTCCACCGCAGCGGCGGTCACCAGCCGTGGTGCCGGGCGACCGGGCACCAGGGCGGTGGTGATCACCACGTCGAAGCCCTTGATCGCGTTCTCCAGGGCTTGTTGTTGTTGTGCGCGTTCGTCTTCGGTCAGCTCGCGGGCATACCCGCCCTCACCGGCAGCGTCGATCCCGAGATCGAGCCACTGCCCGCCCACGGACTTGACCTGCTCGGCAACTTCCGGGCGCACGTCGTAACCGGTGGTCCGCGCGCCCAGACGCTTGGCCGTCGCCAGCGCCTGCAGGCCGGCCACACCCACACCCAGGACCAGGACTGTGGCCGGTTTCACCGTTCCGGCAGCCGTGGTCAGCATCGGGAAAAAGCGGGTTGAACGCTCGGCCGCCAACACCACGGCCTTGTAGCCCGCAACGTTGGCCTGCGAGCTCAGTGCATCCATCGACTGCGCCCGCGAGATCCGGGGGATCGCCTCCACCGCAAATGCCTGCACCCCGGCGGCCTTGAGTGCGCCGATCTGGTTTTCCGCGTTGCGCGGATTCAGGAAGCCGATCAGGGACGAACCCGTCGACAGCTTGCCGATCTCGGCATCAGAGGGGGCATCGACCTTGACCACCACATCCGCCGACCACGGATCGCCGATCGAAGCACCGGCAGCGACATACAGATCATCCGGAATCAACGCACCCAGACCCGCGCCGGACTCCACGATCACCGGCACACCCTTGTTCACCAACGTGGCGGCGACCTTCGGAACCAGCGCAACCCGGCGTTCCCCCGCCGCCGTCTCGCGCACCACACCCACACTCATAAAAGCTCCCTCGTCATGGGGTTGGGCGGTTCATCGGAGACAGCTGTCCGACGCCTGCCCGTAAATGGCCGATGTGGCCCACGACACGCGTGCGCCACATCACTGGGTTGGAACATAGCATGAGTAAAAGGCCCGGGAGCTGTGTAACTGAACACAGTTCAAATGGCAGAACCCGGAATTCAAAAAAGCTTTGAACAGCTAATTATCTGCGTTCCGCTGTTGTCAGAAACTGACCGCGACGACTGGATCACCGGTCGGCTGCGGCGATCCACCCGCGGGTTCGACTGTGACACCGAAGGTGTCCGATCCGGACACGTTGTCGACCGCGACCGCCTGACGACCCGGTGAACCCTGCATCAGTCCGACCGACACGGGATCATGATCGTCCCCCATCAGCCACATCTGATAAGTCTGACCTGCTGGGACCGCGGGCAGTCCGTCGGCCAGCACCACGGCCTTGTCCTCTTCGCGCGATGCCACGACGGTGACGCTGGTGTCCTCGCCGATGTCGGCCTGTTGCAGTTGCATGTCCGGTGCCGCAAGCACCTGACTGATCTGATTGTCCACGTCCTGCGCAACCGGACCAGTGGCGTCGGGGGCGGTGACCCGACCAACCAGCACGCCGCCGACGATCAGCGCGAGCGCGGCCGCGACAGCCCCGACGGCGATGGTCACCCGACGTCGACGCGATGTGATGTCAACCACATTCGATGGCATCGTCTCGCGTGGCGGCAAGTCCGCCAGCACAAGCTGCCGGATCCGCGGTGGCGGTGGCGTGGCGTACCCCGCCGACAGCGAAGCCAACGCTTCGCGCGTTCGCGTGATCTCCCGGCGGTACCGCTGCCGCTCGGCGACGGGTGCGGCGGCGATCTCCCGCTCGACGCGCTCGACCTCGTCGGCCTCCAGCGCCCCCAGGGCGTACAACTCGATGTGCTCGTCGAGCCAGCTGTTCTCAGCCACGGGGATTCGCCTCCAGACATTGCTTCAGGCGACGGAGTCCATCGCGGATACGAGATTTGACCGTGGGGAGAGCTGCATCGAGCCGCTCTGCGACCTGGCGATAAGTGAGGCCACCATAGTAGGACAGCTCAATGCTCTGCCGTTGCGTCGAAGTCAGGCTGTCCAGGCAGAACACAACGCCGGCACGTTCCTCACGAGACACCACGGAATCGGCCACGACGTCACTGGGCAATTCCAGGTTCGAAACCGAGTAGTCGGTGGATCGTCGGCTGGCCGCTTCCTCGCTGCGAACCCGATCCACTGCCCGCCGATGCGCGATGGTCATCATCCAGCTCAATGCGGATCCGGCGGCCGGATCAAAGCCTTCGGCCTTCTGCCACACCTGCAAATAGACTTCCTGCAGCGTTTCCTCGGCATAACCACGATCTCGCAGAACTCGACAGATCAACCCGAACACCCGGGCACTCGTCGCGTCGTAGAGGTCGGCGAAAGCCGCTCGATCGCGGTCGGCCGTCCGGATCAGCAGATCGGCGAGGTCCACTCGCGCTTCGGGAATTCGGTCGGTCACATCCATGACCCTAGCGATAGTCATCAAAACACCTATTCAATCTGCAGCACTCGGTTGTGCCAACCGGTCGCGCCATCAGGTATCGGCGCCACCCGCTGCTCGGGTTGAACCTGCCCGGTCTTGTCCGTCGCGCGGCAGTAGACGGTGTGTTGTCCGGCGGTGGCCGGCCACGTCCAGTACCACTGCCGCCAGGTGTCGTCGGAGTATTCGGTCGCGAGCGTTGCGGTGTTCCACGGACCGTCGTCGACACGAACCTCGACCTTCGCAACCCCACGATGCTGCGCCCAGGCCGTACCAGCGATCACCACATCGCCCACCGGGTGCCGCGACAGTCCGGCCGGGCGATCGATGCGGGATGCGGTTTTGATCGGCGCCTTCTCACCCCAGTTGCGTTTGGTCCAGTACGCCTCTGCCATGTCGAACCGGGTGATCTCCCAATCGACAACCCACTTGCACGCCGAGACGAAACCGTAGAGCCCGGGGACCACCTGACGGACCGGATAGCCGTGTTCGAGCGGCAACGGCTCACCGTTCATGCCGATCACCAGCATCGCGTCGCGACCGTCCATCACCGCGTCGATGGGTGTACCCGACGTCCAACCGTCCACGCTGGTGGAGAACAGCATGTCTGCACCGTCCTTCACCCCCGCGCGCTCCAGAATCGCCTTCATCGGATAGCCCACCCACCGGGCCGTACCGGCCAGGGCGCCACCGACCTCATTGGAGACACATGTCAGCGTCACGATCCGTTCCGTTGCCTGCATGTCCATCAGGTCGTCCCATGTCAGGGTGAACTCGTTGTCGACCATCCCGTGCACGCGCAGTTTCCAGTCACCGGTGGTCAACGCCGGAACCTGCAATGCGGTGTCGATGCGATAGAAGTCGTTGTTGGCGGTGACAAACGGGGTCACGCCCTCGACCTCGACATCGGTGCCGGCCGGGACCTGCGCGGCGGCACTGGCCGGACGCGGCAGCCGTACCCGCTTGCGATCGGCGATGACGTCACCCATCGTCGAGATCTGCCGGCCGAGGTACGCCCCGGCAGCCGAGGCAACCGCAATCACAGCCGCGGAGATCGCAAACTGCCTACGCGACAATCCCTCCCGCTCCGGTTCGACCGGGTCGGTCTCGTCGCTGCGTGAACCGGCGAAAAGAAATCCGCGGAGATACCGCAACACCAGAACGCCGACCACCATCGCGATCAACGAGGGCAGCGCATACCACCGGTCCGACGTGGGCCGTTGCAATGCCGCGAACATACCGAAGATGCCGAACATGGCGATCAACACCGAACCGGCAGGGACAGTTCGCCGTTCGACGATGCCGGCCACCACCGACAGAAGTGCAACGGCAATTGCTATGCCCCACAACAACACCGGCTTGTCATTGGTGCCGAAGGTCTCGATGGCGAACTCACGTATCGACGCCGGGGCGTGATCAACCAGGAACGATCCGACCGCGTAGAAGGGAGACGCATACGGCGAGATGAACGCTGCCGTCAGTTCCCCGACAGCAAGCCCGGCACCTGCCGCCACCAGGCCGGCGAGCCCGTGACGTGCCACTGCAGCTGTATGCAATTCCTCAGCCTCTCAAGAGTTCTCAACATGCCTGTGTTGAGGGGGATTCGGAATCACCGCCGCTTCGGATGGCTCCCAGGCCGCTGACAACTTTTCTTCATCCGTACCCATCCACCCCCGCAGCAGCTCCGAACCTGCCGTGACCGACAAATGATCGGCGCCACAGCACATCACCGGCGCCGAACATTTTTGACCGACGTTAGGGATAAGGACAGCGAAGATGGCTCTCAAACGAATTCAGCGACTGGCAGTGACCGTGGCGAGCGTTGGCCTGGCAATCGGGTTGGTGGCAGGTTGTTCGGACGACTCCGACTCCTCCTCGGACACCGCCGCCGCCACCTCGGCACCGATGACCTCGTCCGAAATGGCAACGGGATCAAGCACTTCGATGGAACCGGCCACCCTGGTCGGACCGGGTTGCGCGGCCTACGCCGAAGCGAACCCGACCGGTGCGGGCTCGGTTGACGGTATGGCGGCCGATCCGGTTGCCACCGCCGCCGGTAACAATCCGGAGCTCACCACCCTGACCGCAGCGGTCTCCGGTGGAGTGAATCCGGACGTCAACCTGGTGGACACCCTCAACGGTGGCGAGTTCACCGTCTTCGCGCCCACCGATGACGCCTTTGCCAAGATCGACCCGGCGACCATCGAATCGCTCAAGACTGACAGCGCGACGCTGACCAAGATCCTGACCTACCACGTGGTGCCAGGACAGCTCTCGCCTGATGAGGTCATCGGCGACCATAAGACCGTCGAAGGTGGAACGGTCACCGTGACCGGCCCGGTCGACACTCTCAAGGTCCAGAACGCCTCCGTGATCTGTGGCGGTGTGAAGACCGCCAACGCGACCGTCTACCTCATCGATACGGTGCTGATGCCGCCGGCCGCATAACCTGCGACCAGGCATCAATGACCTGAGGGGTAGATCAAGAACTCGGGCCGGGGCGGCACACCCCCGACCGGCCGTTCCGGCCCGAGCCTTGGACTCCAATACAGCAAATTTCCATAGTTTGCCCGACAACATAGCCTGCCGATAGCACGAATTCCGATGTCCTCCCATATCGTGTTCGTTGTGACGGTAGGCCCGATCCCTGGAGATCAGATCGAGACCGCTGCGGCGGAAACCGATCCTCCCCAGCGGGGAACTCTTGTCGAGTTCGTGCGCAGGCCCCTGCCGATGCAGGTCCTGCGCTTTTCCGCGGTTGGGATCGTGTGCACCACCACCTACGCCCTGCTGTACCTCACACTGCACGGACCTCTCGGCGCTCAGGCCGCCAATTTCATCGCCATGCTGGTCTCGGCGATCCTCAACACCGCCGCGAATCGGGCCTTCACCTTCGGGCTGCGGGGCTCCCGGCAGATCCTCTTCCACCACATCCAGGGCATCGCCGTCTTCGCCTTCGGGTGGGCGCTGACCGCACTCTCACTGTTCGTGCTGCATCAGATCTCGGAGCATCCATCGAGCCGGCTCGAGCTGGTCATCCTGATGATCGTGAACCTGATCGCCACCTGCGTACGGTTCCTGACCTTCCGGCACGTGTTCTCCCGGGCATTGCGGAAGCAGCTCACCACCGCCGGCTGATCGGTCTAGCGGGCGGCGGCGTGTCGTCCCGCCCGGCGACCGAAGAACGAGCCCTCGCCCAGCTGCGTTCCGCTGGCGTAGCCCTTGCCGTCCTGCGCGAGGTTCGCCGCTCCGGCACCGGCGGCGTAGAGGCCGGGAATCGCCACACCCGACTCCGTGAGTACCTCACCGTCCAGCGAGGTCGCCAGGCCACCGATGGTGAATCCGGCGTAGATCGCCTTACCCAGCGACATGTCGAACGCCGCCCACGGTCCCTTGTCCTGCGGAGCCAGCCAATTCGCTCGCTTGCCGAAGTCAGGATCCTCGCCCCGCGCGGCGTACTCGTTGTACCTCGCGATCGACGCCTGCAGGTTTCCTTCCGGGATGCCGAGCGCCGACTCCATCTCCTCGATCGTCTCCCACCCGTCGATGAACGGCACCAATGGGAAGTCCGGCCGCTCCATGTGCGATTCGTCGACGATGAGGTAGGCAATGGCGTCCGGTTGCTCGAGCACGAAGGCCGACGTCCGGGAGTGGTAGGAGTCCTCGCTGACAAACCGGTGACCCTCCTTGTTCACCGCGAGTCCGGTGATCAGGATCGACGGCGGGTAGATCGGTGCGGTCACAAACGGCTGATCCATGTGTTTGAGGTCGCCCCCGACGGACGCTCCGAGGCGGATGCCCAACCCGTCGTCATAGGTACTGCCCAGTGTGTAGGGCTTTTCGGCCATCGCCGGGACGAACTCTGCGACCATCGACTCGTTCATCACGAATCCGCCGGCCGCGATGATCACTGCCTTGGCTTTGATGAAGCCGGTGTCCTGCAATCTCTTCCACCGCACCCCGACAACCTGACCGTTGTCGTCGACGACGAGATTGCGGGCGCCGGTCTCGTAGCGGATCTCGGTGCCGAGTTCGGCAAGGCGCTTCACCAGCAGATCGACGACCATGCCCGCGCCGCCGGTATCGCCCTTGACGGGGACCTTATGGCCGCGCGGCGCCGGGACCGCCTGTTCGCAGAACGGCCAGACCTTCTCGTTTCCGGTGAACATCAGCCCCTGCGTACCGGGCTGGATCACGGCCTTTTCCGGGTAGTAGGTGCGCTCGAACTCGAAGCCGAGCGCCTCGAGCCAGTCGAAGTGCTCAACACTGCCCTGGCAGTAGGCGTGGATCTTGTCCGGTTCCGGTTCCCGGGAAACCGCCAGGAGGTACTTCTCCATCTCTTCGGCCGAATCCTCGTGCCCGGTCGCCTTCTGCACCGCGGTGCCGCCACCGAGGTAGAAGTGCCCACCGGCCATCGACGACGTTCCGCCCGCGACGGCGGCACGCTCGAGAACGAGCACCCGGGCGCTCGCTGCCGATGCCTCGACCGCAGCGCTACCGCCGGAGATCCCGCATCCGACGACGAGTACATCGACTTCGTCAGTCCACTCGTCGACCGTCGATGCGGCCACCACCTCGGGCAATTCAGCCTTCATCAGCGCATTCCTCACTCGTTCCGCTCAACCTGTCGACCCAAACTAGAACTCGTTCTACTTTAGGTCAAACGTGCGGACGGCGTCACGCTTCAGACGTGTTCGGAAATGAGCGCGGCGACGGTGTTCGGCTCCAATGCAGAGAATGTGTGCCGGACATCGCCGGGATAGTTGATGTAGTCGCCCGGCCCGAGTTCGATCGGTTCGTCGATCAAGCCGACCAGCGCACGCCCGGACACCAGCACCACATGCTCGACGACACCCGCCATGTGCGGGTCGGAGTCCCGGGGCTCGCCCGGCTCGGCGGTGATCAGATACAGATCGCGCCTGGCATAGGTGGGACATGCCGACAGCAGCGTTGCCACATAGTCCGAACGTTCCGAGAACACGCCTGGACCTTCCCCGGCCCGGATCACCTGAACTTTCGGCGCCGGCGGCTGTACCAGCAGCGCGAACGGCACATCGAGTGCGGTGCTCAGAGCCCACAGGGTCTCCACGCTGGGATTGCCGTTGCCGGCTTCGAGCTGCGACAACGTCGACTTCGCCACCCCCGCCCGACGTGCGACCTCGGCCAGCGAGAGCCCGGTCCGCTTGCGTTCCCGCTGTAGCGCAGCCGCAATGGCCTGCAGCGGTGCTCCCGTCATCGGCATCCTCTCGAGCAGTGGCATTCCATGGCGAGTCCGTCGCCGACGTCGTCGTTCGATTTACACTACCAATCGTTCGGGTTGACGAACACCGCCCGATAGGTTCATCATAATGTCCATGCGTTCGATATGGCGAACACTCGATGGCGGACTGGCCCGCGACGTTGCACTGGTCTGTGCGGCGATCGCGCTGGTGGGGTTGTCATTCGGTGCGATCACTGTCGGCAGCGGTTTCGCGATCTGGGTCCCACTTCTCATGTCGGTTGTCGTCTTCGCGGGCGCATCGCAGTTCGCGTTCGTGGCGATCATCGCGGCGGGCGGAAGCATCTTCGCCGGCGTCGCCGCCGGCCTGCTGACCAATGCCCGCCACATCCTGTTCGGTTTCTCCCTCGGAGACGTACTCGGCAAATCCGTTGCCGCACGCCTGGTGGGATCCCATCTGATGATCGACGAATCCGTTGCGTTCACCATCGCGCAGCGGGATCCGGCACGGCGGCGCGCGGTGTATTGGGCCTGCGGCGCAGGTCTGTTCGTCTCCTGGAACATCGGCGGCATCGTGGGCGCCATCGGTGGTTCCATGATCAGCGACACCAACGCGTTCGGTCTCGACGCCGCCTTCCCGGCAGTGCTGCTGGCATTGGTCCTGCCCAGTCTCCGGGACCGCGCCACCCGAAAGGCGGCATGCGTGGGCGCCGTGATCGCGGTGGCCACGTCGCCGTTCACACCCGCCGGAATCCCAATTCTCTTGGCGCTGTCCGCAGTTGCCCTCGCGGTTCCGATCCGGCGACGTGAAAAGGTGGCGACCCGATGACCGTCAGCACTCCGGCCCTGCTCATCGGAATCGCCACCCTGGCGTTGGGCACGTTCGCTTTTCGCTTTGCCGGGCCCATGCTTGCCGGACGATGGACCATACCCGAGCGATTCGAGCAACTCACCGGAATCGGCACCGTGGTGCTGCTGACCGCCCTCGTCGCCACCGCCACGTTCATCTCAGATCACGAGATCTCGAGTCCGGCAAGGATTATCGGCGTGGCCGTCGGTGGCGTGCTGGCCTGGCGGCGGGTCCCATTTGTGGCAGTGGTGGTGGCTGCAGCCACTACGACGGCGCTGCTACGCCTGGCCGGGATGTCCTGACCCGGGCACCGTCAACGCTTGAGCCAGTCCAAGATCTGCTTGGTCACCGGGCTCGTGGCCTCCGAGTACTCCGGATGCTTCTTCAGGAATGCTGCCACCAGCGGGCACACGCCGACGATCTTTCTCCCTTGCGCGCGAGCGTCATCGAGCGCCTCTTTGACCAGAATGGTGGCCAGCCCACGTCCGCCAAAGGCTTCATCGACCTCGGTATGGTAGAAAACCCGTTGCGCGACACCATGATCGTCGGTCCGATCGGCGTAGGCCGCGTGACCGGCACGGACACCGTCGACGGTGACGGTATACCGGTGGTTGTCGGGATCGTCGGCGATCGTGACGGGTGCTCCGGTTTTGTCGGTGATGGTCCCACTGCTGTTGGTCATGTCAGCTGAACTACGCTCTCGTCTGGGATATTCCGGTCATTGCTGGGTGCGCGGTTTGATCTTGGCATTGGGCAACGCCGGGGCGGGTAGCCGGGTCACCGGACCTTGATATCCGGCGACCTCCCCGAATCGATCGGATTGCTGCTCCCATTGCTCCCGGTAGGTCACGATCTCGTCATGACTGCGGCCGACGAAGTTCCACCACATCACCAGATCCTCGCCGAACGGTGTGCCACCGAGGAGGATCACGCGGGACGGCTGATCGTCGGAACTCTGCAGGGTCAATTGGCTGTGCCCGGTACCGGCATAGGCCATCTCGGCGCGGGCGACCTCGGCGCCGTCGACGCTGACCGTGCCCTGGTCGACCAGGATGCCGTGCTCGAAGGTGGGATCGACCGGAATGGTCAGCGTGGCACCCATGTCGAGATCGATCTGCGCGCCGAGCAATGGACTGAAGGTCTTGACCGGTGACGTACTCCCCATCAGTGTTCCGATGAAGACATTGATTCGCCCGACGTCGACGTATACCGGTTCTGGCACATGGTGATCGAACCCCCGCTCGGTATCTCGAGCGTCCGCGGGCAGGGCCACCCACAGCTGGACGCCGTGGAGTTCGGTGGTCTCCGGCGTCGACACCTCCGAGTGGCAGATTCCGTATCCGGCGGTCATCAGATTGACCTCGCCCGGCCGCACCATCGCATGGACGCCGAAGCTGTCGCGGTGCTCGATCTCGCCGGAGAACAGCCAGCTCACGGTCTGAAGGCCGGTGTGCGGATGAGGCGGCACGTTCATGCCACCCGTGTCCCGCACGTCGGCGGGACCGTAGTGGTCGGCAAAACACCATGCTCCGATGAGAGACCGCGCTCGTTGCGGGAGTGTCCGGCGAACCAGCATCGCGCGGGGACCACCGAGTGGGACGTCACGCGCGGTGAGGATCTGAACATGGGGATCGGTGGACGGCGTGGATGGGCACTCGATCTCCGGGCCGTCGACAAGATTGCTCATTGCCCGTTTCTTCCGACTTCCACCATGTTGTGCAACCTTTCTCAATCCGTGACATATCAATTTGTATTCAGCAAACCAAAATTCATGTCGCGGTGGTAATACTTTCCGATAGTAACGGTCATTTCACCTGTCGCTCATCGTCGACGCGACGACTGTTGCCGACGTGCAGAGCGCACCTGAACTCACCGATCACACCTGGAGGTACGACCTTATGGCCACTCCGAACACATTTCAGAAACTCGCTGCCGAGGGGCTGGGCACCTTCTGGCTGGTGCTCGGCGGTTGTGGCACCGCGGTCTTCGCAGCCAAGTCCATCGCACAGGACAGCGACACCGGAACGATGTTCCAGCAGGGCGTCGGTTTCCTGGGCGTCTCGTTTGCATTCGGACTCACCGTCCTGACGGGCATCTACGCCCTCGGCCACATCTCAGGTGGCCACTTCAATCCCGCGGTGACCGTGGGCGCCGCCTTGGCCAAACGCTTCGCGTGGAAGGACGTGCCCGGATACATCGTCGTCCAAGTGATCGGCGGCCTCATCGCCGGCGCCATCATTCTGGCGATAGCCAACGGCCGGGATGGTTTCGAAGCCGAAGGAAACATGGCCGCCAACGGTTTCGGGGACCATTCTCCGGCCGGGTACGCATTGTGGTCCGCCCTGATCGCCGAGGTGGTGCTGACCGCAATCTTTGTCACCGTCATCCTGGGCGCCACCGACAAGCGGGCGCCGGCGGGTATCGCCGGCATCGCCATCGGCCTCACCCTGACCCTGATCCACCTGATCAGCATCCCGATCACCAACACCTCGGTGAACCCGGCCCGATCAACGGCCGTCGCGTTCTTCAACGGCAACGGCGCACCCGGTCAGTTGTGGCTGTTCTGGCTGGCACCGATCGTGGGCGCGATCCTCGCCGGGATCCTGTATCCGCTGGTGTTCGGCAAGGGCGCGGATGAACCCGACCTCGACCAGATCCCCAATCCACCCGTTCCCACGTAGATCCGTAGCTACCCAACACAAAAAGCCCGGTCGACGTCGATGTCGACCGGGCAGTTGCGTGTCTGTGGGCCGGATCAGGCCGGATACACCCAGAAGTCCACATAGGCATTGTTGTTGAGGTAGCCGTACCCCACGTAGACCCCATTGGGCAGCTGACGGAGTTCGTCATGGGCAAACGGTATGCCGGACCGCGCATAGTCAACGCGCACAACGGGTTTCCCATCGCGGGCGGACAACGCGTAGAAGACGCTCGCCGAGACGTTTTCTCCACCGAGAACCCGGTTGTTCAACCATCCGTTGTAGAAGTGTTTGCCCTGCCACAACCCCGCGACGGCATCTGTGGCACCCGGATTGGCATCACCGACGGGTCGGACGCCGCCGTTCATCACCACATTCCACGGAATCGGCCCGGCCGGCGCGTTCCGGAACAGACTGTCGAATTGCCCCTGTGTACAGCCATATTTCAACGCGCTGACAGTGCCGGACAGGTTCATGTCGGGTCCGCAGGGCGCAGCCTGCGCAGCAGGTGCGCCGATCACCAGCGCTCCGGCCGCGGCGGCGGCGACCACCATCGAGGTGAGCGTCTTTCTGATCCGGTTCATTGCGCACTCCATTCCAGCGGTGACAGGCGACAGTACGGACAGTTCCCAGTATTCACCCACCTCAAACCGCCTGGAAAGGATCCTTAGTTCACCCCGGTGGTCGCCCGCTACCCGAATCGGCGCAACCGCAAACTGTTGCCCACCACGAACACCGACGACAGAGCCATCGCCGCGCCCGCGATCATCGGGCTGAGCAGGCCCACGGCCGCGAGCGGAATCGCTGCCACGTTGTAGCCGAAGGCCCAGAACAGGTTGCCCTTGATCGTGCGCAGAGTCGCCCTGGACAACCTGATCGCATCCGCGGCAGCTCTCAGGTCACCACGCACCAAAGTGATATCGCTGGCCTCGATCGCGGCGTCGGTACCGGTGCCCATCGCCAACCCGAGGTCGGATTGGGCAAGCGCCGCAGCATCATTGACACCGTCGCCGACCATCGCGACGACCTTGCCCTGCGCCTGCAGATTCTTGATCGCATCCACCTTCGCCTCCGGCAACACCCCGGCGATGACGGTGCCGATGCCCACTTGTGCGGCAACGGTATTCGCCACTGCCTCGTGATCACCGGTCAGCAGGACCGGGGTCAGACCGAGTTCGACGAGTTCGGCAACCGCCTGCGCGGACGTCGGTTTCAGCACATCGGAGACCACCAGGACACCGCGGATACCGCCGTCCCATCCGGCCGCGATCGCGGTATACCCGGACTGTGCGGCCGAATCGATGGCCGCTGCCAGCTCGTCGGGCAGGCGCAGGCCTCGCTCGATCAGCCACTGCGGCCGTCCGACCGCTACCGTCACCCCGTCGACATCGCCGACGACACCGAGGCCGGCGGTGTTCGCGAACTTCGTCACCGCGGCCAGTTCGCCGATCCGTTCCCGGGCGCCCACGGCCACCGCCTTCGCGATCGGATGCTCGGAGGCATCCTCCACCGACCCCGCCCGGAGCGTCACCCGATCGGCGTCTTCGCCATCGGCCACGACCACGTCGGTCAGCGTCATCTGCCCGGTGGTGACAGTGCCGGTCTTGTCGAGCACGATCGTGTCGACCCGCCTGGTCGATTCGAGGATTTGCGGTCCCTTGATCAGGATGCCCATCGACGCGCCCCGGCCGGTGCCGACCATCAAGGCTGTGGGGGTGGCCAGACCCAGGGCACACGGGCAGGCGATGATGAGGACCGCAACAGCGGCGGTGAACGCATCGGTGGTGTCGTAGCCCAAGCCGAGCCAGACCGCGAGGGTGCCGAGCGCGAGGGCGATCACGATCGGGACGAACACACCCGAGATCCGATCGGCCAAACGCTGGACCTGCGCCTTCCCGGTCTGCGCCTGCTCCACCAGACGCGCCATCTGGGCTAGCTGCGTATCACTTCCGATTCGCTTGGCCCGCACCACGATCCGGCCACCCGCGTTGACGGTGGCGCCCACCACCGAGTCGCCGGGTTCGACCTCCACCGGTACCGATTCACCGGTGAGCATCGAGGCATCGATTGCGGACGAGCCACTTTCGACTTCACCGTCGGTGGCGATGCGTTCACCCGGCCGGACCACGAACAGATCACCGACGCCGAGTTGCTCGATCGGGATCAGCTTTTCGCGTCCGCCGGCGAGCACGGTGACACTCTTGGCGCCGAGCTCGAGCAGACTCCGCAGCGCACTACCGGCCCGCCGCTTCGAACGCATCTCGAAGTATCGACCCGCAAGGATGAAGGTGGTGACGCCGGCCGCGGCTTCGAGGTAGATGTTGGCCGTGCCATCAGAGGAGGTCATGTCCATGTTCATGGCCTGGATTTCGGGATCACCGGCCGCACCGAAGAACAGCGCGTAGACCGACCATCCCAAGGCCGCCAACGTTCCGACGGAGACCAAGGTGTCCATCGTGGCAGCACCGTGGCGCGCGTTGATCGCCGCAGCCCGGTGGAATTGCCAGCCACCCCAGACGACCACCGGTGCGGCCAGCGTCAGCGACAGCCACATCCAGTTGTCGAACTGCAACTGCGGGATCATCGCCATGGCGATCACCGGAATCGACAGTGCTGCGCTGACCAGCGTTTTGTGCAGAAGCGTGTGCAGCTCAGGGTCTGAGTTGCCGTCGTCGGTGGTGTCGCCACCCGACGGCTCGGGCACCCAGGCGTGATAGCCCGCGGCCTCGACGGTGGCGATGAGGTCGGTGGTGTCCACCGGGTCCGAGTAACTGACGCTCGCCTTTTCAGTGGCGTAGTTGACCGTCGCCTCCACGCCGTCGATCTTGTTGAGCTTGCGCTCGATGCGATTCGCGCACGAGGCACACGTCATGCCGCCGATCTCGAGATCGACCTGGGACAGCGATGCGGTGGTCATCCGTCCGCGCCCAACCGGTATCCGGCGTCGACAACCGCTGCTTCCACCACGTCGCGTGCAACAGGTTGCGCCACATGGACATTCATCCGTCCAGAGCTGAGTTCGATTTCCACCCGGTCAACGCCCGGGATCTCACCGACCTCTTCGGTGACCGATGCGACGCAATGGTCGCAGGTCATTCCGACCACCCGATATGTTTCAACGCTCATCTCTCGCGCTCCCTCTATGAACGGACCAGCCGAGCGATTGCCTCGGTGGCCTCTCTGACTTTCGCCTGACCCTGCTCGTTGCTTTCACGAGCGGCATCGACGACGCAGTGCGACATGTGTTCCTCGAGCAGACCGAGGCTCACCGCCTGCAACGCCTTGGTCATCGCGGACACCTGGGTCAGGATGTCGATGCAGTACTTCTCCTCTTCGACCATCCGCTGGAGTCCGCGCGCCTGACCTTCGATCCGCTTCAGCCGCTTGAGGTAGTCGTCTTTGCGATGGATGTAACCGTGCTGATGCTCATGCTCGTCGGTCATGGTTGCTCCTTGTCGTCTTCAACAGGAACTACCATACCCCCCTACCGTATTCCCGGCCACAAACAAGAGGGCGAGAAGACACCGGATTCGGTGGGGGTCAGGACTCGCGTTGCGCCTTGATGGCCGTCGCCAGCTCGGACAGCAGGTCGACCAGATCGAGCAGCACTTCTTCCACCGGACGCACCCGGCCGGCGTGCCCGGCGACCCGCTGTGCAACATCGCCTGCCGGCTCGCCGGAGTGCCGCGCCGGTCGATGTTGCGGGCTGCGCTCTTCTGCGCTCGTTGCCGGGTCTTGCGCCGCCACCGTCAAACTCTCCGCGGTGGCGATCGACCCGGCCCGGCCCGAACCGTTGCGACTCACCGTCGTGTCGGGCCGATAGTGCGAACCGAACCGCGGATTCGGGGATGTCGGGGCAAATCGATGCGGTCCACCGTGGCCCGCGAAGTAGACGCAGGCCAGGTCCCTACCGTCGGCGACCGGGCAGGATTCGAGTTCGGTCAGTCGGTGCGCGTCATCGTCCTCCGACCACTGCAACCACAAGCGGAGGCCACCGAGCGGGCCCACACCGGCATCGCTGGCGTGGATGCCGGAATGTCCCGAACCCAGGCGGCAACGCTGAACCCACCCGTTGTCCGGCGCCTCACCGAAGGCGGCATGCGTGTCGGCAGCAGCTATTACCGTTGACCAACACACATCGAATTCTCCCGCCACACGTACATCTTGGCCTCAAGCGCCGACAGTGGCGAGTTCGACACACGAGTTGGGAGTACTGATGATCGGTTTCGTGAATGCAATTGCGCTCGACGGCCCGGATCCACTGGCCCTGGCGCAGTTTTATCAGCGAGTGCTCGGCGGAGACCTGGACACCAGCGATTCGGAATGGATCGAACTGGACTGCGGCCTGGGCACCGCGAAGCTGGCTTTTCAGCGGTCGACCACGTATGTACCACCCGTATTTCCCGACCCGAACGGAAGCCAGCAGGCCCATCTCGACATCAACGTCTCCGACTTCGAGACCGCTGAACCACGGGTTCTCGAAGCGGGCGCCACCAAGGTCGAGGGTCAGGAATTCGAGGGTTTCCGGGTATACCTCGATCCCGTCGGCCATCCGTTCTGCCTGGTTCTCCACTGACTCTGGTCCGCCCTAGTCAGGTGGGCGTATATTGGCGGTCATGGTAGCGGTTCTCGATGACAAACTGGCAGATCTCGATCGTTGGATCCCGGGCAATCGGTGTTCGATCACGCGCGCCCTTGATGTGGTCGGGACCAAGACAGCGATGTTGATCCTGCGGGAGTCGATGTACGGCACCACCCGGTTCGACGGCTTCGCCCGCCGCGTCGGGGTCAGCGACGCCGTGGCGTCTGCACGGCTCAAGGGTCTGGTCGACGCCGGCCTGCTGGAAAAAGTCCCCTACCAGGAGCCCGGGCAACGTACGCGGCACGAGTATCACCTCACGGAGATGGGCACCGACCTCGTGCCCGTCGTCTTCGGATTGATGCAGTGGGGCGACAAGTACCTCCAGCCCGAGGGCCACCCACTCGATCTGATCTCCGATGTCACCGGCGAACCGGTGAAAGCCGCATTGACCACACCCGACGGCAACGCGGTGCCCCTCGACGAGCTGCGGATATCGCTGGTCAAACCCTGATCTACCTTCTGGGGACCGCCCGATAGAATCTCCTGCCATGGCTTCCGACGCTGCGCTGCGTACCGATCTGGTGGTGGTCGGTGCCGGTGTCGCGGGTCTCACGGCCGCGGTGACCGCGGCCGAAGCCGGCCTGAAGGTCCTGGTCATCAACAAGGGCCGCGGATGGCATCCGGGCGACCGTGAGCCCAGCACCGCCACCTACTTCGCCCAGGGTGGCATCGCCGTGGTCGAGCCACACAACACCGACGACTCGGTCGCGCTCCACACGCGCGACACCGTGGTCGCCGGGGCCGGACTCACCGATCCGGTCGCGACCGAATCCATCGTGAGCGACGGCTTCGAGGCGGTCTCCGCACTCGTCCGGTGGGGCGCGTTGTTCGACACCGGCGCCGACGGCCACTTTCTGCGGACCCGCGAAGGTGGACACAGCGTTCGTCGCATCATCCACGCCGGTGGTGACGCCACCGGCGCCCAGGTGCAACGCGCACTGGCGCAAAAGGCACTGTCGCACCCGAACATCTCGGTGCTCGACAGCACATACGCCCAACAGATCCTGCGCAGCGGCGATGGGACAGCGCTCGGCCTGGCCGTCGGTTCCGGCGATGGAGCCCGCACCGAGGTGTATGCGCCCACGGTGGTACTCGCCACCGGCGGTGCCGGCCACATGTACCGCGCCACCACCAATCCCCTCGGCGCCACCGGCGACGGCATCGCGCTCGCCCACGCAGTGGGTGCTGCGGTCGCCGACATGGAGTTCATCCAATTCCATCCGACGATGCTGTACCGGCCCGGTGTCCGGGGACGTCGCACACTGATCAGCGAGGCATTGCGCGGCGAAGGAGCCGTACTCGTTGATATCGACGGCAATTCGGTGACCGCAGGCGTTCATCCACTCGGCGACCTCGCTCCGCGCGATGTGGTGGCGAATGCGGTGAGCGCGGCGATGGCCCGGACCGGCGCCGAACACGTCTATCTCGATGCCCGGCACATCACCGATGTCGCGCGCCGGTTCCCGACCGTCACCGCCGGTGTCGCGGAGATCGGCCTCGACCCCGCCGTCGATCTGATTCCGGTGGTACCCGGCGCCCACTACCTGTGCGGCGGCGTGGTCACCGACACCGCCGGTGCCACCACGGTGCCCGGCCTGTACGCAGCCGGAGAAGTCGCTCGCACCGGACTCCACGGCGCAAACCGCTTGGCGTCCAACAGTTTGCTCGAAGGTCTGGTGATGGGCACGCGCGTGGCCGAGGCCGCGGTGGAGCGCTCGGGCATCAAGCTCATGGCACTGCGATCCACACCGATCATCGAGGTCCCGTTCGCCCCACGGCCCGAACTCCAGGACCAGATGTCCACACATGCCGCCCTGAGTCGTGATCAGGCCGGCCTGAGTGCTCTCGCCGACCGGCTCGAATCAGTGCCCTCGCGCCGGCCGAGCGGTCTCACCGATCACGAGGATGCCGCGCTCACGCTGACCGCACGACTGGTGGTCGCATCGGCATTGGCACGCAAGGAGTCTCGCGGGTGTCATCACCGGACGGACGATCCGGCGGCACTCACCTCGACGCTCGAGGTCCGCTGAACCGCATTCCGTGCCGTCGAGATCGAGCGCAGAGTGGTCTCGGTGACACGTTCACCGAGCACCAACCGGACACTCCGGTAGGCAACGGTGCACCAGGCCCCCAGCAGTAGTGCATACAGGCCGACCGAAATGACATGGAGCAGAACCGAATCGGTGGCAAATCCGAGGGCAGCCGCACCGGTGACGCAGGTCCCGACGGGGAAGGTAAAGCTCCACCAGGCCGGGGTGAAGCTCATTCCCCGTCGCACGTTGTGCACGGTGATGGACACCGCGAGGGCGAAGACGAAAGCCGCGAACCCGCCCATCACCAGGCCGTAGCCGATGCCGAGAAGCTGTAGACCCGCCGCGATCGATTCCTGCTCACCGACGAACACCAGCGACGCCCGATTACCCAGAAGTACTGCGGCGGTGATCGACTGGCCGAGCATGCCGAGCATGATCCACACGGTCGGCGCAACCTGCGCCGACGGCAGCCCGCGGTGGATGAGCCGCGAATACACCATGCCCATGGTCAGCATCCCGACGAGCAGGCTCAGCCCGAACAAGCCGTAGCAGAGGGTCAGCAGACCCAGCCGGAGCTGACCTTCCGAAACATGCTGGATCAGAAGCGAACCGGTGGCCGCTGACACCATCGGCGGCACCACCGGCATCAACCAGCTGGGCATTGCTCCGGACTGCGCGCTCTGGGCCCCGGTGATCATCCGGAACGGAATCCAGAGCGCTGTGAAAACGCCGGCGGCGGTGCCGGCCAGCCACAGCCCGCCACCGATCCAGACCGCGGCACCTGCGTCGATGAACTGCGGCGCGAGTTGGATGGTGCCCGCACCCACGGTCAGCAGCGCCATGGCCGGCGCCCCATAGAAGTGGGCCATGGCCGGGTCGGCGGCGTGCCGGGTCGGACCACCCTGGAGGAACAGGATCGTCGCGATCACCAGGCCGATCGCCGCCAGCAGCCAGAACGCCGTGGTCAGGACGTTGACTCCCGGAAGGCTGGAATGCAGCGCAACCCCGGAGGTCGCCACGATGCCCGTGCCCATGATTGCGGAATACCAGTTCGGTGTCATGGAACAAGACTGCGGCGAGAGGCGTCGGCGCGGTAGATGGCTTGTCCTTGTCTCGATACAACTTGAGCTTGTACCCTCGAACGATGGTGTTGCCGGCACGAGTACCCGATCTGTCCGCCCTCGATGTTGTTGTCTCGGTGGCCCGCGGGGGCAGCATGAGCGCGGCGGCACGAGAACAGAACCTGAGCCAGCAGGCGATCAGCTCCCGCGTCCATTCGGTCGAACGCGAACTCGGCATCGTCCTGTTTCGGCGTTCCCCCAGTGGAACCGAGCTGACAGCCGAGGGGGTTGCCGTTCTGGAATGGGCAGCGGGACTCCTGGATGCGGCCGAACGATTCTCGGCAGGTGTCGATTCACTGCTCGGAAGCAAGCGCGCCTCACTGGCCGTCGCCGCATCCATGACGGTCGCCGAATATCTCATCCCACGATGGGCGCTCACCTTGCGCCGAACTCACCCCAACACCCGAATCCGGGTACAGCCCATGAACTCCGCCGAGGTGACCAAACAGGTGCTGTCCGGGTCCGTCGACGTGGGGTTCATCGAGGGCCCCGACACCGACAGTCGACTGGAGTCACTGACCGTCACGCGCGACGAGCTGGTGGTGGTCACCCGCCCCGATCATCCGTGGGCGCGGCGCGGCAAACCCATCTCCACCGCCGAACTCCGCAAAACCCCACTGGTACAACGCGAACCGGGATCGGGCACCCGCGTGACCTTCGAGTCGGCACTCGGGGAGGTCACCGATCCCCTACTGGAACTGAACTCCGTTGCCGCCGTCAAAGCAGCGGTGCTGGGGTCGGATGCACCGGCAGTGTTGTCGAGTTTGTCGGTTGCGCAAGAACTCGTCGACGGACGTCTGACGCGGATCGAGGTCGAGAAGGTCTCGATGCCGCGGGACCTGCGAGCGATCTGGCCCCGCGGAACCGCCCTCCGCGGCCCAGCCCGCGACCTGGTGACCCTGGCAGCCCAGGATCAACCCTCGGCATCCGAAGCCTCGAGGCAGCAATGACATCGGAAAACCGGACATCGCACCTCACCGGCGTTCGTGGCGCCGAACTCGCCTGGTCCGAGTCCGGCCACGGTCCCACCGCCATCTGGGCCCACGGCCTCACCTCGAGCGGCGGCGGACAGGAAGCGGCCGGGATATTCGACTGGTCACCGCTGACCGCCCGGCATCGACTCGTCCGATATGACGCCCGAGGCCATGGCGGATCGTCCGGCGCCCCCGAACCCGAGCACTACACCTGGCCGAATCTGAGCCTGGACCTGCTGGAGTTGCTGGACGAGATCGCCGGCGACGAACAGGTCGACGGACTCGGATCGTCGATGGGCACCGCCACGCTGCTGTATGCCGTCACCACGAAGCCGGAGCGGTTCCGGCGCCTGGTGCTCACGACACCGCCCACGATGGGCGCGGAGCGCGCAGTGCATGTGCGCGGGTATCTCGAGGACGCGGCACTGATCGAAGGATCGGGCCTGGCCGCCTACAAAGAGGCCTTCGCCGCGGAACCTCCGCCTCACGTTCACACCGGGCTGACCCAGAATCCACCGGCGGTCGAGGTGACGGAGACGCTGCTCCCATCGATCCTGCGCGGTGCCTCCCGCTCCGATTTGCCCGCCGACAGCGCCCTGACCACAGTGGACCTGCCCGTCCTGATACTCGCCTGGTCGGGCGACGCCGGCCATCCGCTCTCGACCGCGCGGCACCTGGCCGACGTGATTCCCGGCGCCCGGCTCCAGATCGCGGACACGCCCATGCAGTTGCGGACCTGGCCAGACCTCGCCACCGAGTTCCTAGGGTGACCCGTCTGCCAACCGCGCGACCAGGCCCAGAAAGACTCGCCGTTCCGATTCCGTGAGCGGCGCGAGGAACTCTTCCTGGACCGCATCGAGGACGGCATCGAGCCGACGCAGTTCTGTCCGCCCGGCTTTCGTGACAGCGACGATGTTGCGGCGCCGGTCGGAAGGGTCTGGTTCGCGATGAACAAAGCCCGCCTCGAACAGCACATCGATCGCACCGGACACATCACTGCGGTCGAGACCTGTCATCCGGCCGAGATCAGCCTGACTGGCCGGACCGCTTTCCTCGAGGGCCGCCAGCAATCGGTAGTGATAGGGCCTCGAACCCGCCCGGTCAAAGGAATCACGGAGCAGCGCGTGACTACGTGACTGCGCCCGGCCCACCAGCCATGTCACCCGCTCATCAAGGCGTTTCACCATGGCATCCACCGTACAACTGGTTGGGCTGGCCAACGAATTTCCACCCGCAGTTCGACCCCTACCTGACCAAAGGGGCGGACCTTGCCGATTCGATGCTGAAAACTTGAAAGTTCGGGAGACCGAACTCTACGATGAGCGCATGCGAATTCACGCAGGGTTCGCCCGTGCGACCAGCCTGTTGCTGGTGGCTACCTGCATGGTCACGGTGAGCGCCTGCGTGGGCAAGATCGACCGGCATGATGACCGACTGACCGTGCTGACCACGTTCACGGTGCTCCAGGACATCGTCGCCAACATCGCCGGCGACAACATCCGCGTCGAATCGGTCACCAAACCCGGCACCGAGATCCACGGCTACGAACCGACCCCCGGTGACATGCGACGCGCCGCGAAGGCCGACCTCATCATCGACAACGGACTGCATCTCGAAGCCTGGTTCGAGCGGTTCGTCGAACGACTCGACGCACCCCATGTGGTCGCGAGCGAGGGGGTGGCCGACATCCCGATCACCGCCGACGCCGGGGCCGGAAAGCCGAATCCCCACGCGTGGATGTCACCGCTGAATGTGCAGATCTACGCCGACAACATCGCCGATGCGCTCGCCGATCTCGATCCCGACAACGCCGCGGAGTACCGGGCCAACGCCGACCACTACAAGGCGCAGCTTCAACAGATCCACGACGAGATGGTCGAGCGCCTCGACAACGTCCCGGCAGCGAGCCGCGCCCTGGTCACCTGCGAGGGCGCATTCTCCTACCTGACCCGGGACACCGGTCTGCAGGAGAAGTTCATCTGGCCGGTCAACGCCGAACAGCAGGGCACGTCCAAGCAACTGCAGTCGACCATCGAGTTCGTCCGCGACAACAACATCGATGCGGTCTTCTGCGAGTCGACCGTCAGCGACGCCGTGATGCGGCAGGTCGAACGGGCCACCGATGCCCGCTTCGGCGGGATTCTCTATGTCGACTCGCTCTCCGAATCCGATGGGCCGGTGCCCACGTATCTCGACCTGCTCCGGCACGACGCCGGAACAATCGTCGGCGCTCTCACCGAAGGTGGAAACCAATGACCGCCCTGCCCCCGGCCACCGAGGAGTTCATGGTCCCCGAAGAGACATCACCGCCACCGGCGCTGTCGATCTCGGGGGTGAGCGTCTATTACGGCGAGGTCCACGCCCTCGAAGACGTGAGCATCACCATCGCACCGGGACGCATCTGCGGCCTGATCGGCATGAACGGGTCCGGCAAGTCCACCCTGTTCAAAACCATCATGGGCCTGGTCAAACCCGATTCGGGACGCGTATCGATCTCTGGCGGAACGCCGGCGCAGGCCCGGCGCAAAGGCCTTGTCTCCTATGTCCCGCAGTCCGAGGACGTCGACTGGTCGTTCCCGGTCTCCGTCCGTGACGTCGCCATGATGGGCCGCTATGGCCACCAGAACTTCATCCGCCGGGCGAGCAAGGCGGACAAGCAGGCCGTTGCCCACGCGCTCGACATGGTCGAGTTGACCGATCTCGCCGATCGACAGATCGGGCGGCTTTCGGGTGGTCAGCGCAAACGTGCCTTTGTGGCCCGGGGCATTGCCCAGAACGCCGACATCCTGCTCCTCGACGAACCGTTCGCCGGCGTCGACAAGAAGTCCGAAGCAACGATCATCAGGCTGCTGGTCAGGCTGGCGGCCGAGGGAAAAACGATCCTGGTGTCGACCCACGATCTCGGTTCACTCGGGACGTTCTGCGACGAGGCGATCCTGCTCATGAAAACGGTCCTCGTACACGACTCACCCGATGTGGTCCTGCGTCCGCGGGTCCTGGCCCGGGCATTCGGGATGGACATCGTCGACGGAAAGGTCGCGCCCTGATGATCATCGACTGGTGGCTCGATCCTCTCGCCGAGGACTTCATGGTCAACATGCTGCTGGCCACCACGGTCGCGGCCGCCGTCTGCGCGATGATCAGCTGCTGGATCGTGCTGATCGGCTGGTCCCTGATGGGTGATGCGGTGTCGCATGCCGTGCTGCCCGGGGTGGTCCTGGCCTACATCGTCGGCGTCCCGTTTGCGGTGGGCGCATTGATCTTCGGACTGGGCGCCGTGCTGCTGATCGGGGTGGTGCGTGACACCAGCCGGGTCAAAGAGGACGCGGCCATCGGCATCGTGTTCACCACGCTGTTCGCGCTGGGTTTGGTTCTGATCTCCATCACGCCGAGTCAGACCGACCTGAACCACATCCTGTTCGGCAACGTCCTCGGGGTGTCCAAGGCCGATCTGTGGCAGATCATCGGCCTGGCCGTTCTGACAGTTTTCATCCTGACCCTGAAGCGCCGCGACCTGACCCTCTTCGCCTTCGATCCCACGCACGCACACGCCATCGGGCTCTCACCACGACGCCTGGGCGCACTGCTGCTCGGACTGCTGGCGCTGACTTGTGTTGTAGGACTGCAGATTGTCGGCGTGGTGCTCGTGGTCGCAATGCTCATCATCCCCGGCGCGTCGGCCTACCTGCTGACCGACCGCTTCAACCGGATGCTGATCATCGCCCCGATCCTTGCCTGCGTCTCTGCCGTGTTGGGCATCTACTATGCGTACTACCTGGACGTGGCACCCGGCGCAATGGTGGTATTGGCCCAGGGCCTGGCGTTTGCGGTCATCTACTTGTTCGCGCCGCGCCAGGGTGTGTTGATCAAGGTGATCAACCGGGCTCAGCGACGACGCTCCTCGGCTCTCGCTGCGCCCTGACGCGTGAGAGGTGAGTGGCAATGGTGTCGTACGCGGAGACATTTGCACGAAGTGCCGACAACCCGGAAGAGTTCTGGCTGAAGGCAGCCGAAGCAGTCGACTGGTACCAGGCCCCCACCTCCGCTCTCGAGAGTCTGTCCGGCGACGCCTACCGCTGGTTCCCCGACGCCACGCTCAACACCAGCTTCAACGCCCTCGATCGGCATGTTCTGGCCGGCAACGGTGACCGCACCGCATTGATCTGGGACTCCGCGATGACCGGCGTGACCCGCACCTACACCTACTCACAACTGCGCGACGAGGTCGCCACCTTCGCCGGTGTGCTCACCGAACGTGGTGTGAGCGCCGGTGACCGGGTCATCGTCTACATGCCCATGATCCCGGAGGCGGCCATCGCGATGCTGGCCTGCGCCCGCATCGGTGCCGTGCACTCAGTGGTCTTCGGTGGTTTCGCCGGACCCGAACTCGCGACCCGCATCGACGACGCCCGGCCCGTCGCCCTCATCACCGCGTCGGGCGGTCTCGAACCCGGCCGCGCGATCAACTACCTGCCGATGGTCGCCAAGGCACTCGATCTGTCCGCGCAGCCGCCGGCGACGATCATCGTCAAGAACCGCGAGCAGGTCGAAGGCAGCGCCGCCGACCACGACGGCTGGTACGACTGGGATGAACTGGTCGCGAAAGCGACTCCGGCAGAACCTGTTTCCGTGGCGGCCACCGATCCGCTCTACATCCTCTACACGTCCGGAACCACCGGGAAGCCCAAGGGCGTCGTCCGCGACAACGGCGGGCACGCGGTCGCGCTGACGTGGTCGATGGCCAACATCTACGACATCAAGCCCGGCGACGTGTGGTGGACCGCATCCGATGTCGGATGGGTGGTCGGACATTCGTACATCGTGTACGCGCCGTTGCTGATCGGTGCGACCACTGTTATGTACGAGGGCAAACCCGTGGGCACCCCGGATGCCGGGGCATTCTGGCGGGTGATCGACGACCACAAGGTCAAGGCCCTGTTCACCGCACCCACCGCGATCCGCGCGATCCGCAAGCAGGATCCCGACGCCAAACTGCTTGCCGACCATGACACTTCGACGCTGCAGACACTCTTCGCCGCCGGCGAACGGCTCGACCCCGACACGTACGAGTGGTCCACCAAGGTCCTCGGCGTGCCGGTCGTCGACCACTGGTGGCAGACCGAGACCGGCTGGGCCATCGCGGCCAATCTCCGCGGCCTCGAACCGATGCCGATCAAAGGCGGCTCAGCGACCGTGCCGGTTCCGGGCTTCCGGGTCGAGATCGTCGACGCCGCAGGCAAAGAGGTGGAAGCCGGCGCCGAGGGCAATATCGTCATCGCCCTGCCACTCCCACCCGGCACCCTGACCGGTCTGTGGAATGACGAAGAGCGCTACCACAATTCGTATCTGAAGGCCTTTCCCGGCCACTACCTGACCGGCGATTCCGGCTACATCGACGCCGATGGGTACGTCTTTGTGCTGGGACGCTCCGACGACGTGATCAACGTTGCCGGCCACCGGCTGTCCACCGGCAGCATCGAGGCCGTGGTCGCCACCCATCCCGCGGTGGCCGAATGTGCGGTGATCGGAATCCACGACGAACTCAAGGGCCAGCGCCCGAGCGGGTACGTGGTCCTGAAGGAAGGCGCCGACATCGATCACGACACCCTGCGGTCGGAGCTCGTCAAGCTGGTGCGCGACGAGATCGGTGCGGTCGCCACCTTCCGCGACGTCACCGTCGTCAATGGCCTGCCGAAAACCCGGTCGGGGAAGATCCTGCGCAAGACGATGCGACAGATCGCCGACCACGAGGACTACATCGTGCCGTCCACCATCGAAGACACCGCCGTCCTCGACGCCCTGAAAAAGCAGATCGGCTGACACCCGCACCTCCCCGATTTCGGAGGGAGGAATAAGTGCAGGCCTGCAATTTTGCAGTCGTGCAATTTATTGCTAAGTTTTTTAGATGGATTCAGCACCTAAACAGTCGCTTCGCGACCGGAAACGTGCTGCCACCTGGGCGTCCATTCATGAGGCCGCGGCGGCGGCCGCGATGGAGCAGACCGACCTGTCGAAGGTGACGATCGAAGAGATCGCCGACGAGGCCGGTATCTCGGCACGCACCTTCTTCAACTACTTCCCGTCCAAGGAAGACGCGATCCTCGGCCTTCGTACCCCCTACATCGATGACGCCACCGCTGCCGCGTTCGTTTTCGGCGACGATGACAATCTGATCGAGAAGGTGGCACTGCTTCTCTTCGACGTCTTCGAGAAGACAGCCGGCGGTGCCGGTGGGCGCAAGGTTCGCGTCGCACTGATGCATCGCCACCCCGACCTCGCGCGCATCCGACTGCTCCACAGTGACCAGATCCGTGACCTGGCCCGTGCGCTCGTCGAGGCCCGCCTCGCCGAATCAGGTCGCTGGCAGCGGCGCCGGCACTCTGTTGACATCCAGGCAACCGCACAGATCCTGGTCACCGCGGGCCAGTCCGTGGTCCGCATCGCGGTCGACTGGTTGCTGACGGAACCCGAGGGGCACATCCCGCTCGACGAACTCGTACATCAGGCCGCGCAATCATTCACCACTATTCTTGAGGAGGCATAAATGGCAGTCGAAAATCCGGCAACGACAACCCGTACGCCGAAGACCGAACAGCCCGAGGCCTCCCATCGCACGGTGCTGTTGATGTTCGGCGGGCTGATGGTGGCCATGCTGCTGGCTTCGCTGAACACCACCGTGATGAGCGCGGCCCTGCCGACCATCGTCGGTGAATTGCACGGCGCCGACCAGATGTCCTGGGTCATCACGTCATACATCCTGGCGTCGACGATCGTCATGCCCATCTACGGCAAACTCGGCGACCAGTTCGGCCGAAAGCCGTTGCTGATCGTCGCCATCTCCATCTTCACGGCCGCTTCGGCCGTCGGTGCCCTCGCCCCGAACATGTTGGTACTCATCATCGCCCGGACCTTGCAGGGCCTGGGCGCCGGCGGACTCTTCATCCTCGCTCAAGCCACCATCGCCGATGTGGTCCCGGCCCGCGACCGCGGTCGCTACGCCGGAATCATGGGCGGGGTCTTCGCCGTCTCGTCGGTCGCCGGCCCACTGCTGGGCGGATGGCTCACCGAAGGCCCCGGCTGGCGCTGGACGCTGTGGATCAATCTCCCGCTGGGAGCGCTTGCGATCATTGCCGCGATCGCATTTCTGCATCCGCCGAGGATCACCCGGGTCAAACGCAAGATCGACCTCCTCGGAATGGTCACACTCGCCGTCGCCACCAGCGGCGTGGTACTCATCGCCAGCTGGGGTGGATCCAAGTACGCATGGACGTCACCGGCCATCATCGGACTCGTGATCGCCACCGTCGTCGCGTGGTTGATCGTCATCGGGGTCGAGAGCCGTGCGACCGAACCGATCATGCCGCTGGACCTGTTCCGGAAACGGAGCTTCAACCTCACCACGATTGCCGGTCTGTTCGCCGGCGTCGGGTTGTTCGGTGTGATCTCGTACATGCCGACCTATTTTCAAATGGCACTGGGCGTCAGCTCCACCCACGCCGGACTCCTGATGGTTCCGATGATGACCACCATGCTCGTCGCTTCCATCATCACGGGCCGGACCGTCACGCGCACAGGCCGCTACAAGGTGTTGCCGATCGCCGGCTCACTGCTCATCAGCCTGAGCCTGGCACTGCTGTCGCAGGTCGCTCTGTCGACCCCGACCTGGTTGATCTGCGCCTGCATCGGAATCCTCGGCGCCGGATTGGGTATGAGCATCCAGATCCTGATCCTGATCGTGCAGAACACGTTCCCGTACAGCCTTGTCGGAACGGCAACGGCAGCCAACAACTACTTCCGCCAGATCGGCGCCTCGCTCGGCGCCGCGTTGGTGGGCAGCATCTTCGTCGCCCGCCTCTCGGACATCCTCTCCGGCAAGATTCCCGCCGACATCACCGGGGCGGGCGATGGCACCAAATCGCTGACGCCCGAAGTTGTTCACGGTCTGCCGGCCGCGATACAGGACCCGATTGTCAACGCGTACAACGAAGCACTCATGCCGGTGTACCTCTACATCAGTCCGCTGCTCGTGATCGGCGCGATCCTGCTGTGCTTCGTGGTCGAGAAGCCCTTGGCCACAACGGTTCAGCATGACGAAGCCGACGCGTCGACCACCGACGATGCGGTCGCCGCCACACCATAGGGTGGCGGCATGCCGTTTGCCGATGAATTACTCGGGCCCGACGCAGTGTCCGGGCTGGCGCGATGCCTCACGCTTGGTGGGCATCGCGCCACCGCCACAAAGAAGACCTCCGCAGTATTCGACGGGATGGCACTCAAGGCCCGATCCGATCTGGTGCGCGATGCCCTGATCGCCGACCTCCCGGACGCCTTCGACGAGTTCGTGGCCGCGGTCAACACGCTCATCGCACAACCCGAGTGCACCGGCTGGATGATCTGGCCGATCACCGAAGCGGTGGCCGTCCGCTCCACCGAGGCCGGCACTGCCAAGGCATTCGACACCGGCCTCGTACTTCTGCGGAAGCTGACACCACGCCTGACCGCCGAGTTCGCGCTGCGGACCATGCTGGTCGCCGACGTCGACCGCACGCTGGCCACCGCACTGCGGTGGACCACGTCCAAAGACGAACACGTTCGACGCCTGGCCAGCGAGGGCACCCGGCAATACCTGCCCTGGGCCCGCCGGGTGCCGGCGCTGATGCAACGACCCGAGGCGACCGCACCCATCATCGACGCGCTCTACCGCGATCCGAGTGACTACGTCCGCCGCTCGGTCGCCAATCACCTCAACGATCTGAGCCGACAGCATGCCGCCATCGTCGTCGACACCGCCGCTCGCTGGCTGGCCGCACCCGATGCCAACACCCCACGTCTCGTCCGGCACGGGCTCCGGACCCTGATCAAACGCGGCGACCCCGATGCACTCGCCCTGCTCGGCTTTGCCGCTCCCGCAGCCATCACCGTGACCGATGTGGATATCGATCCCCGGGTGCGCATCGGCGACAAGCTGACGTTGACCGCCGTCGTCCGCAACAGCGGCGACGAGCCCGTGAATGTGGTGATCGACTACAGCGTCGGCTTCCGAAAGACCAACGGCACGATTGTTCACAAGGTGTTCAAGTTGGCTGCCAAGTCACTCGCTCCACGTGAGCAGATCGCCATCTCGAAGTCGCATTCATTTGCGCCCATCACCACGCGTCGCTACCACCCAGGTGGCCACGAACTGGCACTACAGGTCAATGGCCGACGAATGGCCCTGGCGAAATTCGATCTTCACCTTTGAGATCAGCCCGCGCCGATCGAAGGCACTGGTGGCGAGGTTGGTCGCCCGAAGTCCGAATTGCGTGATGTGCGAACGCGGCGCCCTCCTGTTATCTTGCTGTTATCTACCCTGGCTGTTCTATGCGGTCAGGACCAGTCCTGTTCCATGTGGACTACCACCGTCACGACGTACAAAAGGAAACTGATGCGAGCAAAGTCTGCCTGGCGAAAGATTGTCGCCGGCTCCCTTGCCCTTGTTGCCGGAGTAGCTGTCTCTGTTGCTGCGGCTCCGGGCACTGCCTCGGCTGCTTCGCAGACCGTCCGGGTCTACTCCGCCGCGATGGACAAGACCATCCCCGTGAAGGTCATCTCGCCCGGCGGCAACAACAACGCCACGCTGTACCTGCTCGACGGTCTGCGCGCGCCCAACAACAACAGCGGCTGGCTGATCGAGACCGATGTCGAGCGCTTCTTCGCCGGCAAGAACGTCAACGTCGCCATTCCGTTCGGCGGCGGCGGCAGCTTCTACACCGACTGGCAGCAGGACGACCCGACCCTGGGCCGCCAGAAGTGGGAAACGTTCCTGACTCGGGAACTGCCCGCTTACATGAAGGACAACTTCGGCAGCGACAACCGTCGCAATGCGATCGCCGGTCTGTCGATGAGCGGCACCTCGGCGCTCAACCTGGCCAGCAAGCACCCGGACTTCTACCAGGGCGTGGCTTCGTACAGTGGCTACCCGACGGTCAGCTCGCCCGGCTTTGCGCAGGGCATCGCAGCTTCGGTGATCGAAATGGGCGGCAACCCCGTCAACATGTGGGGCGTCTGGCCCGGCGGTGCGTGGATCGAGAACGACCCCTCGCTGCACGCGGGTAATCTGCGCGGCAAGCGCGTCTACGTCTCTTCGGGCACGGGTTCGCCGAGCACCAACCCGGCCTTCAATCCGGCCAGTTCCGCGTTTGATCCGGTGAAGTTCTCCCAGATGGTGCCGCTGGAGACAGCTGCCTCCATCAGCAGCCAGCTCTACATCACGAGCCTGCAGGCAGCCGGCGTCAACCCGCAGACCCACATCACGCCTGAGGGTGTGCACTGGTGGAGCTACTGGCAGGATCGCCTCAAGGAGTCCTGGTACGGCACACTGGCTCCGTCACTCGGGGTCTGACACCCAGACCAGCAAACACATCGGCCGCGATTCGGAACATTTCCGAATCGCGGCCGATTGTTTTGTGTCCGGTTGTTTGTGCCGGGGTGGTCAGGAGACCGTGATGACCACCTTGTCCGGATAGAACGCGAGGTGACCCGCGATCTCGGAGACGTTGTCGTAGGGCTCGGTGTATGTCCAGGCGGCGTCCTCGATGACACCGTCCGGGGTCACGAGGTCGTAGTAGGACGCGTCGCCCTTGTACGGGCAGTACGTCTCTGTGTCACTGTGCCGGAGCAGCGACGGATCGATCGCGGTCAGCGGGATGTACGCCACCGGCGGATACGAGGCCTCCTGCAGTGTCAGCGACTTGGCGGTGTCGGCGACGATGGTGTCACCGGACCGAATCCGGACCTGGCCGGCTGTGGGCTCCACGGTGATCGGATGGGTGTCGTCGGGTATCAATCGGGTCTTGGCCATGTGATGTGCCTCTCTGGTCTGTGTCGGTCAACCACCCCGCCGGCCGATGCATTCCATCATGACCGGAGAGCTGGGCGTGAACTCAGAGCTGACGGAGATACTGTGCCGTCTTGTCGTCGGCCGGGTAGAAACTCTCGACACTCAACTCCTCGACGGTGACGTCGAGCGGGGTCCCGAATGTGGTCACAGTGCTGAGGAACAGCAGTTCGGAGTCGTCGGCGCGCAACCGCAGGTAGACCGCGACGTCACCGGCCAGGGCCGGGTCATCGTCGGTGTCCTCGGTGTACGGATACGCCTGCAACTCGGCCAGTAACCGGATCAGAACGGGGTCGCCGGTCACCTTGATCTGACGGTCCAGGCGATCGAACAGATGGCGCCGCCACTGGCCGATGTTGACGATCCGGTCGCCGAGTCCCCGCGGATCGAGGCTGAACTTCAGGACGTTGAAAGGCGCTTCGAGGAGGTCGTCGGGCGCATCCTGGGTGAGCAGTGCCACGGCCGCGTTGGCGTCGACCAGATTCCAGTGCCGGTCGACGGCCAGCGCGGGATACGGCTCGGTGGCTGTCAGGACCTGTCGCAAAGCGCTGCGCACCATGGTCATTCGGTCACTGTCCAGTGGCGACTCCCCGTAGCTCGGGGCAAAACCCGCGGCCAGCAGCATCTGGTTCTGCTCCCGCAGCGGTACGTCGAGATGCTCGGCGAGCCGCAGCACCATCGGCCGGCTCGGTGCCGAGCGACCGGTCTCCAGAAAGCTGAGGTGCCGCGCCGAGACCTCGGCGACCGATGCCAGTTCCAGTTGTGGCACCTTCCGGTTGATTCGCCACTGCCGCAACAGATCCCCGAACAGGTAGCGCTGCTCATCGGCCATCGTTCACATCCCTCGAGTGATTGTCTGTGGAGCATTATCAACCCTGCGCCCACGGTGGACACCTATGATCGGGCGCGGACCACCGACACCACAGGAGCGAATCATGAGCGTGCTCGACCGTTTCCGGATCGACGACAAGGTTGTGATCGTCACCGGCGCATCATCGGGGTTGGGTGTTGCGTTTGCCAAGGGGTTCGCCGAGGCCGGCGCCCGGGTGGTGCTCGCGGCGCGTCGCGCCGACAAACTCGAGCAGACCGCGAAGCTGGTCGAGTCGGTGGGCGGAACTGCATTGGCCGTGGCCACCGACATCTCGGATCACACGCAGGTCAACGCGCTTGTCGACGCCGCGATGGCCGAGTTCGGGCAGGTCGACGTGTTGATCAACAACGCCGGGGTGGGTACCGCTTTCCCGGCCACCCGGGAGACACCCGAACAATTCCAGTCCGTCATCGACATCAACCTGAACGGTTCGTACTGGGCCGCGCAGGCGTGCGGACGGGTGATGACACCGGGAAGCTCGATCATCAACATCTCGAGCATCCTCGGTATCACCACCGCCGGTCTCCCGCAGGCCGCGTACTCGGCGAGCAAGGCTGCCGTCTCCGGACTCACCCGCGATCTCGCCCAGCAGTGGGGCAGCCGAAAAGGCATCCGCGTCAATGCCATTGCACCCGGATTCTTCGAATCCGAGATGACCGACAGCTACCACGACGGCTACCTCGAATCCATGGCACCCCGGCTGATCCTGGGCCGCACGGGCGATCCCGAGGAGCTCGCCGCCACCGCGATCTGGCTGGCCTCACCGGCAGGCGGGTATGTCACCGGTCAGACCATCGTCGTCGACGGTGGCGTCACCATTACCTAGCCCGGCATTTTGTCGATGAAGCCGTAGACGCTGGTGATCTTGTTGTCGCTGTCGACGGCGGCAACGTCGAACCCGACCACCAGCGGCTCGGCACCCGGCTCCGGCACCAGTTCCCACGTGAACCGGGCGATGTTGTGGTGGGTGTCGAGTACGTCTCCGCGGACGAACTGCAATCCGCCGAATTGCTCCTGGGCGCCGGCGATCACCTGATCGATCGCGTCCACACCGCTCACCGACGCCAGCGGATCGGTGTACACGCCGTCCTTCGCCCAGGCGGTGTTGATCAACTCTCGCCGAGCGACGGCATCGGTTTCGTTCCACGCGGCCATATATTGATCGATCAGTGCGGACGCCGCGAGTTCATGCGCGTTCGAAATTGTGTCGGTCATCGTTTCGCTCCTTCATCTGAGGTGTTCTGCGTTGGCGAAAACAATGCTGCCCGTGGCAGGTGCCTCCCGGCGATGACGTCAGAGGTAAGTATTTCGGCACGTTTGTGGCACATCCGATTCGGGCATGCTCCGGACATGACCTTTCCCCACGAGAACGAGAAGCCCATCGGTGAGACCGAGGAGACAGCCAAGGAAAAGGACGCGTACGAGGCGGCGCAGCACGGAGCCGACCGGGAACGCGACCACGCCGTCGGAGGAACCGAAGGCACCACCGACGGTCAGTAATTTGCAGTCCAAACCCCTTCGCGGCACCAATAATTCGCAATTCCCCACCGTTTATTGCATCCGCTAACAATGCGCGGTCGTACTCGCGGCGTCTACGATTGTCGACAAAATCGCGATAGTCGCCCAGCGGCGGAAGGACGAGGCCCACCAGTGGCTGTGCCAAGTAGGTCAATTGATGAACACGGACTCCCGGTCAGCCTGGTCGATGTCGCGGGCCGTCGCATCCGGGAATCGATTCTCTCCGGGGCACTGAAACCCGGTGACAAGATCGTCGAGGAACAGCTCTGCGCCAGCCTCGGGATCAGCCGGGCACCACTGCGCGAGGCGCTGCGACTACTCGGTCAGCAAGGGTTGGTCGAGCATCTGCCGCGTCGCGGATCCCGGGTCACCGAGTGGTCACCGCAAGACATCCTGCAACTGTTCGAACTGCGTCACATCCTCGAGCGGCATGCCATCGAATCGGCACTCCCACTCGCTGATCTGACAACGGATCTCGACCCGGTCCGGGCGGCACTCGACGACTTGCGGGTGGCCGCGAGGCGAGACGACGACCTGGAGAAGGACGACGCCCACCGCCGCTTCCATGCATCCGTCGTCGGGCTGGCCGGCAACCGGCAACTCGACATCGCCATGGAGCCGATCCTGCTCAAGCTCCAGCTCCCGATGGCCATCAATCTGCGCAACGAAGCGCGGGTGCATGACCCCGCCGACGGAATCCGTCGGCACGAATACGTTCTCGAGGCCCTGGAAACAAACGATCCGAAGATAGCGGTCGCAGCTGCCAAAAACCATGGTCAGCTCGATTTCCTGGACCTAGAGAGCACCTCCTAACACAATCGATACACAGCCGTTCCGCGGTTGGCACCATTCTGTCGACAATCGACATTATGACTTTCGATTCGACGGCAGCAGGACCCTCCATCGGCCCGTCCGTGGCGGAGATCCTGCAATCGCATGCAAGTGGCACCGGCTCGCCCACCAAGACCGCCGCCCGCGTGGCCGACGCGATCGCGGCCCGGGGGGATGACGGCACCTGGTTGTCGACCGTGCCGCGCGCTCAACTCCTCGCTGCTGCCGAAGAAATCGAACAGCGCCCCGGCGCCCGCACGCTTCCGCTCTACGGCGTGCCCTTCGGAGTGAAGGACAGCATCGACGTCGCCGGAGTCCCGACCACGCTCTCGTGCCCCGACTATGCGTACGTCGCCGATGCCACCGCACCCGCCGTGCAGCGACTGCTCGACGCCGGAGCCCTGTACGTCGGCAAGACCAATCTCGATCAGTTCGCCACCGGCCTCAACGGCACCCGCACTCCGTTTACGGTGCCGCGCAGCGTCTACGGCGGGAACATGATCTCCGGCGGTTCGAGCTCCGGATCTGCCCTCGCCGTCGCGCTGGGTCAGGTGCCGTTTGCCGTGGCCACCGACACCGCCGGTTCCGGACGGGTGCCCGCGGCACTCAACGGCGTCGTCGGCTTCAAACCCTCACGCGGCCTGATCAGCACCGTCGGACTCGTCCCGGCCTGTAAATCGTTGGACTGCATCACCGTCATGGCCGGATCGATCGACGACACCGACCGGGTGCTCAACGTGGTGATCGGCCGCGACAACAACGATCCGTGGTCTCGTGACCGGGGTCAGCGGTACGACGGTGCCGCGATCCGCGTCGGTCTTCCCGCCACCGACGAACTCGAGTTCTTCGGTGACAGCGCCATGCACGACGCCCACCTGGCATTTCGTGATCGGATCACGCTGAGCGAGAACGTTGTTGCCGCACCACTGGCACCGTTCCTGGCCGCAGGCGCCCTGTTGTACGCCGGTCCGTGGGTCGCCGAACGGTTGGTCGAGTTCGCGGACTTCCTCGCCACCAACCCTGACTCGATCCACCCGGTGGTTCGAGACATCTTGCGAAGCGGCGAAAAGTACACCGCAGTAGATGCTTTCGCTGCACAGCAGAAGCTCCAGCAACTCAAGGCCGAGGTGGCGCGCCTCTGGGAGCACATGGACGTGATGATCGTGCCGACCATCGGGACCACGTTCACCGTCGACGAGGTCGTTGCCCGCCCCATCGACTGCAACACCATCCTCGGGCACTACACACACTTCGGTAACCTGCTCGACCTCACCGGAGTGGCGGTACCCGTTGGCAACACCGCCGACGGACGGCCGCTGAGCGCGATGATCCTGGGCCCGGCACTGTCAGACGACACCGTCCTCGCCCTCGCCGCACGATTCCTCGATGAACCCCGCGACATCGGCGCGCTGCCCACGGATGTGCAGCAAACCGTCTCCACAACAACCACATCCACACCCATCAGGGAGAATTCATGACCACATCCACCGTCGATGCAGCCGTACCCGGCCCGTTCACTCTGATACCGGAGAAGACCGCCCTGATCGTCATCGACATGCAGCGCGACTTCATCCTGCCCGGCGGCTTCGGCGAGAGCCTGGGCAATGACGTGGACATGCTCCTCAAAGTGGTCCCGCCACTGGCCGACCTCATCGCCGCAGCGAGGTCGGCAGGCATGCTGGTGATCCACACCCGCGAAGGACATGAACCGCATCTATCCGATTGTCCCCCTGCAAAACTCAACCGAGGTGCCCCATCCAAACGGATCGGTGATCCGGGCAAGTACGGGCGCATCTTGATCCGTGGCGAATACGGCCACGACATCATCGACGAACTCGCCCCGATCGAGGGTGAAGTGGTCATCGACAAACCCGGCAAGGGCGCCTTCTACGCCACCGACCTCCAGCAGATCCTCACCGATGCGGGCATCACCCAACTGCTGGTCACCGGTGTCACCACAGAGGTGTGCGTGCACACCACGACGCGAGAGGCGAATGATCGCGGATACGAGTGTCTGGTCGTATCCGATTGTGTTGGTTCATATTTCCCCGATTTCCAGCGGGTGGGACTGGAAATGATCTGCGCACAAGGTGGAATCTTCGGCTGGGTAGCCGATTCCGCGGCGGTCATCCCCGCCATTGCCGCTCTACCTGTCAGTCCGGAACCCGCACCCGTCTCCCAACGCTGAAGGAAAACCCAGTCCCATGAGCACTGAAGTCAACGAAAAGCCCCCGGCCGCTGCCGCACCCGACGAACCCGTGACGATCCCCTGGTGGACACGAGGCGACACCAACGCCTTCTTCGGTCTCGGGTTCAACATTCTCGTCAACGTCCTGACCCTCACCGGACTCTTGATCTTCGTCGTCGGAGTCAACAAGGGCGACGTCTTCGGAACCGTGTTGCCCGCCCTCGGCGTGGCCCTGATCCTGGGCAACCTCTACTACACCTGGTTGGCACGACGTCTGGGCCGCAAGGAGAATCGCACCGACGTCACCGCGTTGCCGTACGGTCCCAGCGTTCCGCACATGTTCATCGTCGTGTTCGTGGTGATGCTGCCGGTGTACCTGAGCACCGACAACGCCGTCGCGGCATGGCAGGCCGGTCTGGCATGGGCGTTCATGATCGGTGTGATCGTCATGATCGGCGCCTTTGTGGGCCCGTACATTCGCAAGATCACCCCGCGTGCGGCGATGCTCGGAACCCTGGCCGGTATCTCCATCACCTTCATCTCGATGCGGCCCGCGGCCCAGATGTGGGAGGCCGCGTGGATCGGTCTGCCGGTGCTGGCAATCATCTTGATCGGCTTCTTCACCAATGTCCGTCTGCCCGGCAATGTTCCGGTCGGCCTGGCGGCGCTGCTCGTCGGTACCGCCATCGGCTGGGCCGGCGGATTCATGGATGCACCGGCTGTCGGTGACGCCGTCGAGAACATCGCGCTGGGTGTTCCGGATCAGCGATTCGACATGCTGTTCGACGGCCTGGCCGATCTCGCGCCGCTCCTCGGAACGGCAATCCCCTTGGGTATCTACAACTTCACCGAAGCGATGAGCAACGTGGAGAGCGCGTCCGCAGCCGGAGACAACTACAACCTGCGCAGCGTCCTGCTCGCCGACGGTGCCGGCGCTTGTATCGGTGCCGGATTCGGTTCGCCCTTCCCGCCGGCGGTCTACATCGGTCATCCGGGTTGGAAGGATGCCGGTGGTCGGGCCAGCTACTCACTGGCCAGCGGCCTGGCGATCGGTCTGCTCTGTTTCCTCGGATTGTTCGGGGTTCTCGAAGCGCTGCTACCGGTTCCCGCGATCGTTCCGATTCTGCTGTACATCGGATTGCTGATCGGTGCGCAGGCCTTCCAGGCCGTCCCGCGGATCCACGCCATCGCGGTGGTCGCGGCGATCCTGCCCAACCTCGCGCAGTGGGCCACCGGACTCATCGACAACGCCCTGGCTGCAGCCGGTACCACTGCCGACGAGGTCGGCATGAGTGCCTTGAACGAGTCCGGTGTGGTCTACGAAGGTCTCAAGGTCTTCGGCGAGGGTGCGGTTCTGGTGGGTCTGGTGCTCGGCACCATGGTCAACTTCATCCTCGACAAAAAGTTCGTGTACGCCGCGATCGCCGCGGCGGTCGGCTCCGTACTGTCCTTCATCGGCCTCATTCACGCCCCCGAGATCGAGTGGGCGGCCGCCCCGGAGGTCGCGCTGGGCTATCTGTTCTTCGGAATCGTCTGCCTTGCGTACTCATTCCTTCCCGGAGCCAAGGAGGCAGTTGTCCACGATGAGTCGGATGTGATGGCGGAGTAGGTACACCCTCCCGAAATCCCAACCCCTGAAATCCCACAGTGCCCCGGCCCCACGGTCGGGGCACTGTTGTCGGCGGGTCTGGGCAGGTCAGCGCCGGTATTCATGAGGCCACAACAGCAGGTGAGTAGCCCGCCGCCTGTTTACCAAAGCTATGTAGTAACCTTTCCGTGTCCTCGCTGATACCAAAACGTTGCCTTACTGAAATGGACAAAATTTGTGGCTCAACACCGTCTGAATGACCCCGCGATCCTGCCCGCGACCAGAGTGCTGATCAACCCCGCACCGCGCACCGGCCGTGGCGGCCAGCACCGCGTCGCCACCAGTGGCGTCATTCCAACGGTCGCGACAACAGGCGCGTTCGTGGCTGCAGCCGGCGTCATCGGCCTGACGGTCGGCGGAGCTGCGACCCAGGCCTCCGCCGATACGCCGCCCGCGCCGATCAGTGCCCCCGGCATCCCGTCGCTGCCTGCACTCGCGCTACCCGCACTGCCCACCCTGCCCTCGGATCTGGCACTGCCGGCGCCGCTCGACGAGCTCGCGCGTGATCTTCTTCCGGCGAACCCGATCGCACCAATCAAAACTTCAGCTCCGACCACTGGCACCGTGACCTCCGGCTACGGCGCCCGGTGGGGCACCACCCACTACGGCCTGGACATTGCCAATGACATCGGCACCCCGGTTTACGCCGTGACCGATGGGACCGTCCTCGAGTCCGGACCCGCGAGCGGTTTCGGACAGTGGATTCGAGTCCAGCAAGACGACGGCACCATCGGCGTCTTCGGCCACGTCGACGAGAGCTACGTGAGCGCCGGTCAGCAAGTCCGGGCCGGCGAGCAGATCGGAACGGTCGGCAACGAAGGCGAATCCACCGGCCCGCACCTGCACTACGAGGTCTGGGACACCGACGGCTCCAAGATCGACCCCGAGGTGTGGCTGAACAATCGGGGCGTCAGCGTCGAGTGACCTGACGGTCCGTTTTCGAAGAATCCGCTCCATGTACTCGCATTCGCGCCGGTTGCTGCAACCGGCGCGGACGCAGGTAGATGGAGCGGATCTCGTTGATACCCCGCACCCCCGGCTAGAGTTCGAATCAAACCGGACACCCGGACGGGACGGGTTCGGCAGTGATGCGAGAGACGAGGACGTGAGATGAACGCCCAGGCAAGCAGCGCGCCGGTAGTTGTCGGGATCGACGGTTCGGAGGGCGCCCTGGGCGCAGCTCTATGGGCCGCGGACTTCGCCGCTCGCAGTGGATCCCCGCTGCAGTTGCTCCACGCCATCCCCCGACTCGAGTGGTATTTCGCCAACGCGATGGTGTTCAGCCCCGAGTCGCTGGCCGAAGAACTCGCCGCCGACGGCAACACGAAGCTCGACGCCGCCGAGAGTGCCATCCGCGAGCACCATCCCGCCTTGAAAATCGACCGCCGGATCGTCAACGATTCGGTGCCCACGGTTTTTGCCGAGAGTTCCGAGACCGCACGCCTTATCGTTGTCGGCTCGCATTGGCACAGCGCCGCCAGTGATCTCATCCTCGGCGGCCACGTCATCCGGATCGTCAACAATGCAAAGTGCCCGGTGCTGGTCTGGCGCGAATCCGCGGCCACCCGGACCGGCAAACCGTTGCCGGTGGTTGTCGGCATCGATGAGTCGGAGAACTCCATCCGGGCCATGCGCGCGGCGTTCTCTGTCGCCACCGCCCTGGGCGCACCGGTGACGGTGGCCCATATGTGGGAAACCGGTCCCGCGATCGGACTCGGCTACGGCGAGGGCCCGGTCGACTGGAACCTGATGCACATGCTGAAGTCGAATCAGGAAGCGAAGATGGACGAACTCCTCGAACCGCTACGCAAAGAGTTCCCCGGCGCGCACGTCCACAAGGTCTACACCGACAGCGGGCCGGCCAAGGGACTCAAGGAGATGTCGCGGGAAGCGCAGCTCGTGGTCGCCGGAAGCCGGGGCCACGGCAAGCTGACCGGCGCTGTCCTGGGATCTGTCAGTCAGAGCCTCATCCACCACGCCGAGTGCCCGGTCCTGGTCGTTCGCTGACCCCGCCAATTGCCTTGAGCCCGCAGAAGGTACATCGATGATCAACCACACACCGTCCTGGTATGACGACGAAGTCCAGGCCGTCTCCGATCTCGCACGCGCATTTTTCGAACGCGAGGTCATGGCCCACGCGGAACGTTGGGACAGCCAGCGGCACGTCGACCGTGACGTGTGGCGCAAGGCCGGAGAGCTCGGCCTGCTGCTCTGCTCGATCCCGGAGGAATATGGCGGCGGTGGCGGCACTTTCGCGCATGATTTCGCTGTCCTCGAAGCCCAGGGTTACGCCGGAGACTTCGCGATGGGGTTGAGCATCCACAGTGGGATCGTCGCCCACTACATCAACGAGTACGGCAACGAAGAACAGAAACGCGCATGGCTTCCGGAGATGGCACGAGGCGAGCTGCTCGGCGCACTCGGGATGACCGAACCCGGCACCGGATCCGACCTCAAGGCGATCACCACCTCTGCCATCCGTGACGGCGACAGCTACGTGATCAACGGATCGAAGACGTTCATCACCAACGGTTCCACGGCCGACGTGATCGTCCTGGCGGTCAAGACCGACCCCAAAGCCGGTGCCAAGGGCGTCTCGCTGGTCCTCGTCGACACCCGTGACTGCGACGGATTCGCCGTCGGACGAGTGCTGGACAAAGTCGGCCAGCACGGCGCCGACACGTCAGAGCTCTCCTTCACCGATGTGCGGGTTCCGGTGGCAAACCTCCTGGGCGACAAGGAAGGTCAGGGCTTCGCGCAGCTCATGACCCAGCTCGGCCAGGAACGACTCATCATCGCCGCCCAGTCGGCGGGTGCGATGAAACGGGCCCTCGAAGAGACCGTCCGCTACACCAAAGAGCGACAGGCCTTCGGGCACAGCATCTTCGAGTTCCAGAACACCGCCTTCGAACTCGCCGAATGTCAGACGATCGCGCTCACCAGCCAGGTCTTCTTCGATCACTGCGTCGAACAGCATCTGCGCGGCGAACTCGATCCGACCACCGCGGCCATGGCCAAGTACTGGATCACAGATCGGCACTGTGAGGTTGTCGACCGGTGCGTGCAACTGCACGGCGGCTACGGCTACATGCGCGAATACCTCATCGGACGGATGTACGAGGACGCCCGGGTGCAGCGGATCTACGGCGGCACCAACGAGATCATGAAGACGATCATCGCGCGAGCACTCTGACCCACCTTCACCGCACGCGCAGCAGATTCGAACGCTATTGAGCGTTGGGACTCTGCCGCGCTGCGACGACCACGCGGATCGCGTCGATGTCCCGGTCACGGGGATCGAATGACTGGGTGTCCAGCACCGCCCCGAGCCGACGGAAGTACTCGTGCTCGGTGATACCGAACTCCAGAAGGATGTCCTCGGCTGATCCACCGCCGAAGGGGTACCAACGGCGTGCGAAGCCCAGGATGTCCGCGGGCTGGTCATCGAGGTTGTCGTGCGCTTTGGCCATGTGCCCAATTATCACCGGACACGCGCCGGTTCGCTCATCAAGGATGCTATTCCCGCGAATTACCAGCCGCTATGTGAACACCAGATGAATACCACCCGAACGACAACGGATGGAGATGCGCAATTGGCCGTGAGTCCGTCCTACCCGATTTCATGAGACGCCGGCTCGTCTGAATCGGGTAGCACGCTACGCGTGTGCGTAAATCGGCCCGACGACATCGTTTACCCATGGACTCCACGCGTTCGGCCCGGGCCAAGGCCGTCGAATGGATCCGTCGGTACCTTCCCTGCGAATTATCCGGAACCGTCGGTGAAATCGGCGGGGCCGTATTCGCATACTGGATCACCGGGTCGCTGGCGGTCGCCGCAGTGGCGGGAACCGTCGGGGCGACGGTCGGGTACTACGCTGCCGCCTACGGCAGCGCGGTGCGCTGCTTCTACCGGGCCGACTTCTCGCGGACCGGCCTCGCCCGTTCACTCATCGCGATTGCGCTGGCACTGCGGAGCCTGTTCATCGAGTTCGGTCCGGCCGAGGCCGTCGACAGCCTTGTGGTGCGCCCGCTGACCTTCTACTTCGGTCCGATCTTACTGGGCGGCACAGTACTCGGATGGATCGTGGCAAAGATCCTGTCCGACTGCATCTTCTATCTGTTCACGATCGTCAGCTACGAACGGTTCAGCGCTCTGCTGGCCCACAGACAACCCAAAGAGGTGCTTTCCGATGGATCACACCATCCGGCAACAGTTACGTGACGAACTCAGATCACGTTCCCGAGAACAGGATTGGCCCGGTTTGCTGGCAGAGTACGGAACACCGCTGCTCATCCTCGACCCTCGACAGGTCGCCGCTCAGTACAGGCTACTGCGCACCCAGCTGCCGGACGTCGAGATCCATTACGCCGTGAAGTCGATGCCCCATCCGGCCGTCCTGGCGACTGTCGCCGCGCTGTCCGGACGGTTCGACGTGGCCAGCCGCGGCGAGGTCGATCTGGTCAGGGCAATGGGTATTTCGATGGATCGCTGCATCTATACCCATCCCATCAAGAAGCCCGGCGACATCGATCACGCGTACCGCTCGGGGGTCCGAACCTTTGTGGTCGATAACCCTACCGAAGTCCGGAAGTTCATCGGCCGACGGTCCGACATAGCCATTCTCGCCCGCGTCGCGATACCCAATCAGACTGCAAAATCGGATCTTTCGGTCAAGTTCGGGGTTGCAATCACAGAAGCCGAACAGCTGGTCAAAGACATTCTCACCACCGGCGTGCACTTCGCCGGCTTCAGCTTCCATGTCGGCAGTCAGGGAACATCTGTAGAACCGTTCCGGCGGGCAATGACAACAGCCTTGGCTCTGGTCGAGCAGGTCGAGGCCGCAATCGGTACCGAGGTCGGCATACTCGACATCGGGGGCGGATTCCCGGTGACCTACCGCGAACCGATGCCCACCATCGCCGAGATCGGTGACGTCGTGCGTCCATTCCTCGCGGCGCATCAGGGTTCATTTACCGTGCTGGCCGAACCTGGACGATTCATATCTGCCAGTTGCGCAACCCTTCTCACGTCGGTTGTCGGCACTGCGGTGCGCCGCGGCGCCACGTGGCACTATCTCGATGACGGACTCTACGGCAGCTACTCGAATGTGCTGACGGAGAATGTGCATCCGCCGATCTTGGCCCTTCGTGAGATCACCGGCGTCGCCACAACGTTCGATCCCGTGACCCTGGCCGGACCTACGTGCGACAGTGTCGACGTGATCGCCCGGGACTATTCGATGCCCACCCTGGGAGTGGGCGATGTGGTCGTGAGTCCGATGATGGGCGCGTATACCACCGTGACCGCCAGCGGATTCAACGGAATCACCCCGACACCTGTGGTGATCAGTCCACCAGTCGCAATGCCACCGGGGCTCGCCGCACCCTGACGCGTTGTCCCCACGACATTGTCAGCGCATCGGATTCGATCCCGTCCCCGAACACCACCAGATCCGATTCGGCGACGATCCCGAGTTCCTCACCATCGATGAGCAGACCTTCGGTGAGAACTGTGCCGGTGGCCGGAGACGGCCAGGCCTCGCGGACAAACCAGCACAGATCGGTATCGGGCCGCGCCGGCAAGGCCAGCCGGCTCCCGCGTTCGAGCCATACCGACCGGCACCACCCGGTGCCGCCCGTCCCGGTTCCCACCAGCACACCGGATGACGACTGCCGCTCGGCTCGGGCACCGAATTCGATGCGGTAGCGCGCTGATTGGTGGGAGGGATGTCCGATGTAGATCTCGTTGAGCGCCCGCAACATCTGGCCGTCGTCGAGTTCGGCTTCGACCATCGTGCAGTGCGTGACCCGGTGAAGGGCGTGGGGATGTCCCAGGATCTTCTCGACCTCGTCGGCCCGGTGATTCACCAGCACTCCGGGATTGTGGTCGGGTTCGGCATTGACCCCCAGCACCGGCTGACCCTCCAGGTACTTCGCGACGTTGGCCACCAATCCGTCCTGGCCGACGACCACGATGACATCTTCATCACCGAACACGAAGCGGCTCAGGTCGGTTCGTTCGACCAGCCCGCGGCGCCAGTCCACCGGGATCGCCGCGTCGACACGAGTACGAGCCCGCTGGACGGCGTCGTGACGAGCTTGCACCTCATCGATGTCGCGCCCGCGGGATCGCAGGAAGAACGCGGCCTGACCACGGGTGCCGTGTGTTGCCAGCAGTTCGTCGAGTTCGGTGCGGCGATATACGACCACCGCCCGTGGTGCCAGTGCCATCGTCAATTCCTTTCGGTGTCAGCCACGGTCGGCGGCAAACCGGCCGAGAACCTGCGTCAGGACATCCGGGGTCAGGTTCAGCGTCCCGATCTCCGGCATGTTCGCGGCCAGTTCCTTGAGTGCCAGACCCAACACAATCGCCTGGTCCAGATCGCGATACGGCGTCAGCGCAGCGGCATCCACCTCCGCCTGTGCCAGACCGACCACCCGGGTGGCTTCAGCCTGCGTCTGCGCCAGCAGCTGTTGGCGTTGGGCGTCGGCGTCGGTGCGAATCTTCTCTGCGGCAACGTCTTCCGTCGACCGCTTGCGTCCGTTGCGGCCCTGCTGATCCACCAGTTGCTCCTCGCGGCGGGCCAGTTCGATCTGGCTCTGCAGTTCGTTCTCCGCGATCGCCCGCTCCCGTTCGACCGCCACCGCGCGTCGTTCGTAGGTGGCCCGGTCCGCTTCCTGCTGCACCTGCTCACGCAGCGGTGTCTGCAGTGCCCGCTCCATCTCAGCTTCCGACCGCAAGGCGACCACCCGGACATCGACCACCTCCAGACCGGTCTCCGCCAGCCGGCGGTCCCCGGTCAGCCCGGCCGCGATGCGTTCACGAACCGGTGTCACCCCGTCGGCCAGCGCCTGCCGGAGCGGCGTACCCGACAGCAGATCCAACGCGTGCTGCTGAGCCGATTCCGTCAGCAATCCGGCCAGTTGATCCAGCGGTCGCGCCCTCCAGATGCCCTCGTCGGGATCGATTCCGAAGTCGATGCGACCGGCCGCGATGTGCGGGTCAATGATCCGGTAGGTGACGGTGGCTTGCACGGTGAGGTCCTGGAAATCGAGCGTCCGGGCATGGAACAGCAACGGGAGCTGCTGGTCATCGACCGGCACCTCACTCACCGACGCGGTCAGCGGCCGGAACCAGAACGATTGGGCCAGACCCGAGTGCACCAGCTTCGCCTTCGCCGTGTGCTCGATGTACATGTTCGGCGCGCACCGCATGTGACGCAGGAAGATCGCTCGCTTGATGTCGGCCATGACCCGGCCCTCCCTCGTTCGTTCTCGACCACACTTTGTCGTCATAGTGACGATAACTGGATCGGCACTAATCGTCAAGATGACGATTACACTGGGTCCATGCCTTCCGATTTCTGGCTCAACGCTGCGGCATCCGTCGACCTCGTGGTCCTGACCATCCACGATGGCCGCCTGTGCGCGTTGCTGGTCCGTCGCGGCATCGAGCCGAACATCGGCGAATGGGCATTGCCCGGCGGATTCGTCCACGACAACGAGGACCTACCCGATGCCGCCTACCGGGAACTGGTCGAAGAAACGGGAGTGGGACGAGGCGGCGTCCACCTCGAACAACTGGCCACCTATGGACGCCCGGACCGCGACCCGCGCGGCCGGGTCATCAGTACTGCCTATCTGGCACTGACGCCGCACACACCGGCTCCGGTGGCCGGATCCGACGCCGCATCCGCAGCCCTGCACCCGGTCGAGAGGGTTCTCGCCGGCTCCCCCTCATTGGCGTTCGACCACGACGAGATCCTGGCCGACGGTGTCGAACGCGCCCGATCGAAGCTGGAATACACCCCATTGGCCGCGACGTTCTGCGAGCCCGAGTTCACCGTCGCCGAACTGCGCCGGGTCTACGAGACCGTCTGGGGCCGGCCGCTCGATCCCCGCAATTTCCATCGCAAGGTCACCGGCGCCCCGGATTTCGTTCGCCCGACCGGGACCATGACCGGCCGCGACGGCGGTCGCCCGGCCGCGCTGTTCACCGTCGGAGACGCCACCGCGCTGCATCCGCCACTGCTGCGCCCCAACTGACGCAGTAAGGGGGTCCGGGAACGACACCTGATGAACTTGCTCACCACACAGGACGATCCCCTGACCTCCCTGCGCACAGGCGGGTCCGCGACTAGCGTGGAGGCAGGACTCCAATCGAAGCGAGGTCTAGATGAAGTTCCCCTTCGAAGACGCGGAACCGATCGGCGAGACCGACGAACTCCGCAAACAGGCGGCGGTCTACGAAGCCGGTGAGCACGGCCACGAGATCAATCGCGGCCATGCGCTGGGTGGGACCGCGGGTTCCATCGACGGGCAATAGTCATCGACCAGTAAGGTCCGCCACGATCTGCGCCGCCGGGCACGAGCGGATGTCCTTGAAACCGGTACCGGCCCAGTGGTTGGTCGCGTGCGGGTCACCGGCAGCGACCGCAGCTTTCCGGAGCGGTCCGGTCAAGTAGTGGATCTGCGGATAGGCAAGCGGTGCGGTCGGATCATGGTTCTGCATGAACCTGTTGCGCAGCCCGCGCGCGTACCGCCCGGAGAATGCGCGGGTCACGGCGGTCTCGGTGAACTGCGGATCGGTGAGCGCGGCCCGCGACACCGAATTGGTGCCGGCTTCATCGCTGAGCAGCAACGCCGTGCCCACCTGCACGGCGACGGCACCGAGATCAAGCATCGCGGCCACTGCTCCGGGTGTACTGATGCCACCGGCCGCGACCACCACGTCGCTGACCGTCCCGGCCGTCACCACCAGCGTTTCCAGCGAATCCGTGGACGGTCGCGCCAACGGATCAAAGATGCCGCGATGACCGCCCGCGTGGGGGCCCTGCGCCACCAGGGCGTCGACACCGCGAGCGACCGCCGCCTCCGCTTCGGCCTTCGTCGTCACCGTCCCGAGGGTCGCCACCCTGGCTTCGGCGAATCGCTTGATGTCCCCGGCATCGGCACATCCGAACGTGAAGGAGACGACCTCGGGTCGCAGGTCGAGCAGGACCTCGACCTTTTGCGCATAGTCGTCGTCGGTGTATCGCGGCTCACCGAGCTGCACCCCGAAGTGCCGGGCCAGCTCCCCGAGTTCCTCCGCGTAAGCGGCGATTTCGGACGGCTTCCCCACGTCTGGCTGCGGCACAAAGAGATTCACCGCGAGGGGACCCGAGGTCAGCGACCGCGCCACGGCGATGTCCTCGGCGAGCTTGTCGGCCGTCAGCAGAGCTCCGGCCAGGAAGCCGAGTCCACCGGCCTCGGTGACCGCCGCCGCCAGCTGCGGCGTACTCGGGCCGCCCGCCATCGGAGCCCCCACGATGGGTACGTCGAGATCACGAACGTCGAACAGTGCCACGGGCAAACCTCCTGCGCTTTGTCGTCCTACGCCGACGGTAGCCTTTCTGCCATGCCAGAGACGATCACAACATGACGACTCCCGTCGAGATCTCCACCGACGGCGCCTGCCTCGGCAACCCCGGGCCGGGCGGTTGGGGTGCGGTCCTTCGCTACAAGGAGCACGAGAAACAGATCTCCGGTGCCGAGCCCGACACCACCAACAACAAGATGGAACTGACCGCAGCCATCAAGGGGCTCGAAGCCGTGAAGAAGCCGTCGACGGTGATTCTGTATACCGACAGCACCTACGTCCGCAACGGGATCATGAAGTGGGCGGCGGGCTGGCAGTCCAACGGCTGGCTGACCAAAGACAAGAAGCCGGTGAAGAACAGTGAGTTGTGGCGTGAACTGATCGAGCAATGTGCCAGGCACGAGGTCGAGTGGAAGTGGGTCAAAGGCCATGCCGGCGACCACTACAACGAGATCGCCGATCAACTCGCCACCAGCGCCGCCCGCAAGCTGAAAGAAGGATGATGAGTACCGCACCCGTCCGCGTGGCACTGATCCCCGACCACGATCCGCATCTGGCCGAGGCCATCACCTCGGCCGGTGGCGAGATCGTCGACCTCGCCGATGCCCGCGCGCTGGTGTGGACCGGCGACACCGCCGGCTTCCCTTCGCCCCTGCCCGACCACATCGAATGGGTTCAGTTGCGGCTGGCCGGCATCGAATCATTTCTGAATGCAGGACTTCTCGACGACAAGCGCATCTGGACCAACGCGTCGGGTTTCTATGCCGAGAACGTCGCCGAGCATGCTCTGGCACTGCTGCTCGCCGGGCTCCGCCAGATCAACGTTGCCGTGACGCGGCATTGGGACAAGCAGGCGATCGACACCGCGGTCCGTTCACTGCACGGTTCCACCGTCGCGATCATCGGTGCCGGCGGGATCGCCCGCTCGTTGATTCCGCGTCTGCGGGCCTGTGGCGCAGATGTCCTGGCCGTCAACCACTCCGGCCGCCCCGTCGAGGGGGCGCGCGACACCTATCCGTCCAGCCGTCTCGACGAGGTGTGGTCGCGATGCGATCACGTCGTCCTGGCCGCACCGTCCACCGACGAGACCCGGCACCTGATCAATGAGACGACCCTGGCGAAGTTGCCGTCGCATGCGTGGATCGTCAACGTCGCGCGAGGCCCGCTGGTGGACGAGGACGCACTGCATACCGCGCTGACCACCGGTGTCATCGCCGGGGCCGCCCTTGATGTCACCGATCCGGAGCCACCGGCCGTCGACCACCCGTTGTGGGACCTGCCCAACGTGATCATCACCCCGCACGTGGCCAACCCGTCGTCCGGCCTGACCCGCACCCTGGCTCCCTGGGTTGCCGAGAACCTGCGCCGGTTCGCCGCGGGTGGCGCCGACATGCTGGCCCGAGTCGACCCGAACGCCAGCTACTGACCATGCGTATCGCGGTCCAAGTACTCATGTCCCTCGCCGGCGCGACATTGATCGCGGCCTGCGGTGGTGAGGACGCGAACCCGTCCCAGACCTCGCGACCATCGCCACAGACATCCACCCCGACGACGTCGGAGACCGGTCCCTCGGTGATCGCCGGTCCGCCGACAGACGTGGTGACCGACCTCGATGCACCCTGGTCGATCGTGTTCGCCCAGGGTGCCGCGCTCATCAGCGAACGCGATACCGGCGACATCCTCGAGATCGTCGGTGACGGCACCCGGGTGGTCGGGACGGTCCGCGACGTCGCGCCCGCAGGTGAGGGCGGCCTGCTCGGGTTGGCCGTCCGCGAACGTGACCTGTTCGTCTACTTCACCAGCAGCGGCGGCGACAACCGGGTGGTGAAGTACCCGCTGACCGGGTCGGCGGGGAGCCTGGGGCTCGGTGAACCCGAGGACGTGCTGGTCGGGATCCCGGGTGGTCGCACCCACAACGGCGGACGCATCGCGTTCGGTCCGGACGACATGCTCTACATCACCACCGGTGACGCCCAGAACCGGCCAAACGCGCAGGATCCGTCCAGTCTGTCGGGCAAGATCCTGCGTCTGACCCCCGAGGGCACTGTGCCGGCGGACAACCCGGCCGCGGGGAGTCCGGTGTGGTCACTCGGGCACCGCAACGTACAGGGGCTGGCGTGGTCGAACGACGGCACGATGTATTCGGTCGAGTTCGGGCAGGACGCTTGGGACGAACTCAACATCATCCGGCCCGGTGGCAATTACGGCTGGCCGCAGGTCGAGGGAATCGGTGAGGCGGTCGGTGACAGCGCATACATCGATCCGGTTCAGCAATGGCGACCCGACGATGCCAGCCCTAGCGGCATGACGATCGCCGGGGACACCATCTACGTCGCCAATCTGAAAGGTGAGCGACTGCGTGCGATCCCGGTCGCAGCGCCGTCCACGGCCGACGAGTTGTACGTCAACGAGTTCGGCCGACTCCGCGATGTGGCCGTGGCACCCGACGGTTCGCTGTGGTTCCTCACCAACAACACCGACGGCCGTGGCAGCCCCGGGCCCGGCGACGATCGGATCAAGCGCGTCGCGATCGGGTGAGCTGACTACCCGGACGTGTCGTTGCTCAACTGTTCGAGTCGGGCCTCTTCAAGATCGAGCAGGTGCTGCGCGTGGGTCAGTGACTGCGAGCTGTACAACCCCAACTTCCGGACTCGAAGCAACGCATCGCGTTCCGCGGACAGCACCCGCAGGCGGAGCCGGAAGTACTGTTCGCGTCCGTGCTGTTCGATCTCGGCATCACGTTGGACGCGCGCCCGGCCGATGATGCTGTCATTGCGAACCATCTCGACGACGGTGTCCGACACCGTGGCGTCGCCGGTCCCGATCACCGCCGGATCACGCAGCGCATCGCTCGCTGCCTGCGACAGCTCGCCGACGAGTTGCTCGTACTCACCTCGCAACCGTTCGGGATCATCCGGTGCGACCTTGGCCATCCGGATCACCGCGGGCAACGTGAAACCCTGGAGCAGAAGCGTCGTCCCGGCCACCACGAAGGCGATCAGGATCAGCTGTGGACGGTGCGGGGTATCAGACGGCAACGTCTGCGCGGCCGCGACGGTGATGGCGCCGCGCATGCCCGCCCAGCCGAGCACCACACCGCCCCGCCATCCGAGGGTCTCGTTGAGCTTGAAGGCGACGTCGGCCGATACTCGCGTCATCCGCGTCTGCATATGACGCAGCCGCCGTTCGGTGAGCAGGTGGTCGGGCTCGCGCGCGTCGAGCCTCGCCTGCATTTCGTCCAGGCGCGATATCGACGCGTGTGCGCGTTTGGTATCGCGTCGCAGCAACCCGACCATCGGTGCCACAAACGCGATACGCAGCAGGATCACGATCACCGAGGCGGCCAGTCCGAGACCGACCGCGTGCCAGGTGCTGAAGGAACTCTCCTGCACGTCTTCGATCGACTTCTTGAGCTCGAGACCCATCAATAAGAAGACCCCGCCCTCGAGCAGGAACGCCAGCGTGCGCCAGTTGACCGTCTCCGCGAGCCGGTCCTGTGCCCGGAGATGTGTGGAGGCCTGATGCCCGGTGACCAGACCCGCGACGACCACTGCCAGGACCCCGGAGGCGCCGGCCTCTTCGGCGGGCAGGTAGGCGATGAACGGCACGATCAGTGAGATGGCGGTGGTCAGGATCGGGTCGTTGAGCAGACCCCGGATCCACACGTTGGCGTAGCCGACCGCCAGTCCGATCGCCGATGCGACCGCAACGGCGAACACGAAGTCGCCGGCCACGCCCCAGAGCGACACCGCTCCGCCGAGAGCTGCGACGGCCGACCGCAGCAACACCAGCGCCGACGCGTCATTGACGAGACCCTCACCTTCGAGGACCGCCACGACCCGGGACGGCAGCCCGAGCTTCTTACCCACCGATGTCGCTGCGACGGCATCGGTCGGACTGATCACCGCACCGAGCGCGAACGCCGCGGGCCACCCGAGATCCGGGATCAATGCGTGGAAGAACCAGCCCGTCCCCAGCGTCGTGACCACGACCAGGATGACGGCCAGTGCGGTGATCGGTTTGAAGTTCCGTCGAAAATCCTGGGCAGGCATGTTGACCGCCGCCGAATACAACAGCGGCGGCAACACGCCCGCGAGAATGAATTCCGGAGGAATCTCGAGGTCGGGGACCCCGGGCACAAAACTCATCCCGGCCCCGACGATCACCAGCACCAACGGTGCCGCGACCCCCAGTCGTCCGGAAAAAACCGCAACACCGACGATCGCGACGACTGCCAGCACACAGACCAGCGTCAGCTCCACACCCACTCCTTGCCACCGCCGCCGACCGTGCCCATAACGCCGCCGAGCGTGCTCAAATCGCCGCCGAGCGTGCCGGTATCACCGTCGATCGTGCCGAAAAGTCGCGATCGCGGGTGCGCTACTTCCAGGGTGCGAGGACTTCGGCGGCCCGCTCAGCGAGAACCATCTGGAAGATCGGGCCGAAGCTGACGCGGGCGACCCCGAGCGCAGCGAGAGCGGCCTTGTTGTTGTTCACCGGATGGCCGATGGCGTTGACCGGCAACGGCAACTCATCGGTCAGCCGCTTGTGGACCGCGTCGTCGTGGAATCCGACCGGATAGAGCACGTCGGCACCGGCTTCGGCGGCCAGTTTCAAACGGGAGATCGCCCGGTCGACGCGGTCGGACTCGTCGCCGACCTGTTTGAGGAACAGGTCGGTCCGGGCGTTGATCACCACGTGAACGTCGGTGGCATCAGATGCCGCACGCAGCGCCGCGACAAAATCGGCATGCTCCTGCGCCTCCCGCAGCCGGCCGCCCTCGCTGTGGACGGTGTCCTCGATGTTGAGGCCCACCGCGCCGGCAGAGATCAGTCCATCGATCAGGCGTTTGGGATCTTCGCCGTATCCGGCTTCGATGTCGACGGAGATCGGCACGTCGACGGCGTCGGTGATCTGTTTGATGCGGGTGATCAGTTCGGTGAACGTGATGCCCTCGTTGTCGGGTTTGCCGATCGAATCAGACACCGGGTGACTACCCACTGTCAGCGCGGTGAATCCCGCGGATATCGCCAGGTTGGCCGACCAGGCATCCCACACCGTCGGCAGAATCACCGGGTTTCCGGGTTGATGGAGTTCGAGCAGAGTTGCGGCCTTGCTTGATAGTTCCGTCATGCCCTCTACAACTACGCGGGTTGTCTGGAAGATTCCTGTGCTTGGCAGATCCATGCGAGCTTTCCGGCCGGATATGGGTGTTGCTCGCTCGATACCGGGACTGTCACACCAGCGTGCCACCATGGTCGAGTGACTCAGACACCGGCGGCCCATGCGTTGTGGCGCGGTGGGGTCGGGCTGTCGCTGTGGTTCACCGAAGCCGATGGGCAGCCGTGCACCGAGCATGTCCCCGACGGGTTGCCGCCGGCACTCGACACGGTTGTCGGAGGTCGGTCGCTGCGGCGCACCATCACAGTGTCCGGACCCGGTGCCGATGACCGCCGCGACATCGCCTCGGTGACGCTCGGTCCGGCGGCCGCCTGTGAACTGCTCGAGGCCATCAAGCCCGACGACGTCGTCGGTGGCGAATTGCGTTATTACCGTTACCTGTTGGATTCGACCGAGCGATTTGTCCGATCCGGCGCGATCACCCCGGCGGTCAGCCGGGTCGCCGGCGAGTGGGCTGTCCGATGGGCGCCCCTGGCCACCACAACCTGGCGCACCTGGTTGTCGACGGCGATCGCGGCGGCTCCTCCGGTTGTTCTCGACAACGGTGACACCGACGCGATCATGGACTTCTGCGGCGAAGTGACCGACCACCTGTGCCGAACCAGTTGCCGCGACATCAAACCCGACGCCGTTCGTTCGTCATTCGTCCGAACATTGCTACCCGATGCCGACGCGCCACCCATGTCCGCCGACAAGGCAACTGCCGCGGCGTCGGCCTGGTCGCAGTGGGCCGACGGACTCCGGCTCGGCGAATCAGCTCTGGTCTTGCGCCTCAATGAACCGGACGAGGGTGATGAGGACAACGAAGGCGGCCCGACGCGGTGGCGGCTGCAGGTGTGCCGCCGCACCGTCGATCGCCCGGACGACCCCGTAGAGCTACGACGGCTCGACGCCCATGAGATCGATCAGGTCACCACCGAGGTCGCCGGTGCCGTCCGGGCCTTCCCCACTTTGAAATCTGCTCGCCACGACGACTATTCGCTCGACTTCCTCCTGTCGACCGATGTGGTTCTCGAACTTCTCGACACCGGGGTCTCGGCCCTGTCCGAGGCCGGGTACGAGGTGTTGCTGCCTCGCTCGATCGCACATGTCCGGCCGACACTGACATTGCGGGGCAAGCAGGAGGGTGGCACGCCGCAGCGATCGGTGGTGGTCGGATTCGACGAAATCCGCAACTTCCAATGGCAATTGGCGCTCGGCGAAGACGTACTCAACGCCGCCGAATTGGATGCGCTGGCTCGCCAGAAGGGCGACCTCGTGAAGGTCCGCGGCAAGTGGGTGCGGGCCGACAACGCAGCACTGTCCCGGACGGCGGCATTCATCCAGGCCCAGAAGGCTTTGGCTGAATCGGGTCAGCCTGCGGACATGGGCGAGTTGTTCGCCCTGGTGACCGACGGCGACGACAAACTTCCGGTCCCGGTCAGCCGGGTCGAGGGCTTGTCGTGGCTCGATGAGATCAAGCGTCGCGGACGAATGGCACCCCCCATCCTCTCCGCACCCGAATCCCTCCGCGCTGAACTGCGCCCCTACCAGCACCGCGGCATGGAGTGGCTGCGTCATCTGAGCTCTTTGCGCATCGGCGCCGTACTTGCCGACGACATGGGCCTGGGCAAGACAATTCAGGTCTTGGCGCTGATCTGTGGGGAGTTGGAGACCACCGACAGTCAGGCCGGCCCAGGCGGGACCACACTGCTGATCTGCCCGATGTCGGTGGTCGGCAACTGGGAACGTGAGATCGCCCGATTCGCCCCGCACCTGTCGGTGTTGATCCATCACGGGCCGGGCCGGCTGTCCGGGACACCGTTCACGACTGCAGCGTCAACCTCCGACATCGTCATCACCACCTTTGCCATCGCATCTCGAGACCGAAAGTTGTTGAGCACCAACACCTGGGACCGCCTTGTCGTCGATGAGGCCCAGCACATCAAGAACGTTGCCACCGCACAATCCAAAGCGGTTCGGTCGATGCAGGCCCGCCATCGCATCGCCCTGACCGGCACCCCCGTCGAGAACCGGCTGGAGGATCTCCGATCGGTGATCGACCTGGTCAACCCCGGATTATTGGGCACGGCATCGACCTTCAAATCCCGCTATGCCGAAGCCATTGAACGCGAACGTGATCCACGGGCAGTCCAGCGTTTGAACGCGGTCACTTCCCCGTTCATTCTGCGACGGGTCAAAACAGATCCGACAGTGATCTCCGACCTTCCGGAGAAGACGGAGCTGACCGTCCGCGCCAACCTCACCATCGAGCAGGCCGGACTGTATCGCGCGGTCATCGACGATCTGATGGAGGCACTGGGCAAGGGCGAGACCAAAGAGGCCGGAAGTGAGCGTCGCAGAACGGTTTTCGCCGCACTGACGCGGCTGAAGCAGATCTGCAACCACCCTGCGCACTACCTCGGCGACGGTTCCCCGATCATGCGGCGCAACGAACATCGTTCCGGGAAGATCGAACTTCTCGCCGATATCCTCGAGAACATCGTCGCCGACGGCGAGCGAGCCCTGGTGTTCACCCAGTTCACCGCCTTCGGGACGATGTTGCAGCCCTGGCTCTCCGATCGGATCGGTCAGCAGTTCTCGTTCCTGCACGGCGGCCTGAGTCGCCAGGCGCGCGACACCATGGTGGCGGAGTTCTCCGACCCCGACGGCCCGGCGATCATGCTGGCGTCGTTGAAGGCCGGCGGCACCGGACTGAACCTGACGTCCGCCAATCATGTTGTGCATCTGGATCGTTGGTGGAATCCCGCGGTCGAGAACCAGGCCACCGACCGCGTCTACCGGATCGGCCAGCAGCGGCGGGTGGAGGTCCGCAAGTTTGTCTGTGTCGGCACACTGGAAGAACGAATCGACCAACTCATCGCCGACAAACGTGAGTTGTCCGAACTCACCGTCTCGACCGGAGAGAGCTGGCTCGCGAACACCGCCGACGACGAACTCTACGATCTGATGCGTCTGAGCGACGAGGCGGTGGGCGAATGAGCCGAAAGCCCAAGCCACCCCAACGTGGGTATGGACTGACGCCGTGGTCCAAGGCTTTCCTGCTGGCCGTGGAATCAACCGCCGAGGCACGCAAGATCACCAAGGCCCGCAGCTACTTTCGCGACCGTGTCGTCATCGACCTGGTCGTGCGGTCCGGGCAGGTGAAAGCCCTGGTTCAGGGCAGCCAGCTCGATCCGTTCGAGGTGACGATCACCACCGGGCCCGCTGATCCCGCCACGGTCTTATCGCTGCTGCGCCGCCAAGGCAAGACCGATGACCTGGTGGCTGTCACCCGCGGGCGCCAACCCGAAACCCTCGGATCGCTGGTGATCCCGGCCGAGTCCTCCGACATCCGCGTCGACTGCAATTGCCCGGACGACTCCGACCGCTGCATTCACCTGCTCGCCGTCAGCTACGAACTGGCAGCCGCCATCGACAAAGAACCTTCGACGCTGCTCACCATGATGGGCGCTGATCTGTCACTGCTGCTCGCACATCTGCGCGACGACGACGCCGACGCGGAGAGCGAGGCAACCGCACCGACACCGCAGATGACCGAGGTCGACTTCTACGGCGACGGCCGCCAGATGCCCGCCCTTCCACACCCACCCCAGCTGGACGTCCTGTCCGAACTCGACACCACCGAACTGTCGGCGGCATTGCGGCGATCGGGGGCCGCGGCAATGGATGTGGCTCAGGCCGTCGACGAACTCGCCGAGTTGTACGCGCGCATCACCCGCTGATCGGCTATCGCCGCCAGAAAAAGTGGTGGGTCACTCCGCTTGCACTGGGGACGGATTCGATGAAGAACCGTCCTTCGAGTTCTTGCGGCGTGTCCCACAGACGCAGGCCTTTCCCGATCGTGATCGGTGAGACCGCGATGTGCATCGCGTCGATGAGGTCGGCGTCGAGGAACTGACGGACGGTGGCGACACCGCCCCCGATACGGACATCTTTGCCGTCGGCAGCTGCTTTGGCCTCGGCCAGAGCCTCGGCCGGTGAGGCATCGATGAAGTGAAAGGTCGTGTCGCCGAGCGTGAACGACGGGCGTTCATGATGGGTGAGCACGAACACCGGTGTGTGGAAGGGCGGGTTGTCGCCCCACCACCCCTGCCATTCCTCGTCCTGCCACGCCCCTCGAATCGGCCCGAACTTGTTGCGGCCCATGATCTCGGCGCCGATGTTGTAGTCATAGTCGTGCATCAGGTAGTCGTCGAGGCCGCGGGTACCCCCGAGTGCGTTGCCTGGCCAACTGGCGGTGGCAAAGCGCCACGCGTGCAGGTCAGCCGGATCGACACCCTCTCCGAATGGCTGATCCAACGTCTGGTTCTCACCTGCTCCGACGCCGTCTTGCGACACACCGAAACTCTGAACCCTGGCCAGCTGCGACATGATCGTCCACCTTCGTCTATGGGAAGCGTTTGCAGTACAGACTGCGGACGCCGAACGAACTCATCGACACTATCCAAGCGCGGGCTTGATCGCGTCCGCGACGGGTGTAGACGGCCGACCGATCAGCTTCTGCAGGTCACCGGAATCGGTGTCGAGTTCACCTCGGGCGATGCCCGCATCCGATGTGGAGAGCATCGTTGCGAACTCCTCGGGCAAGCCGGCGGCGGACAGCACTGCGGCGTACTCGGCTTCGGGAAGATCCTGGTATTCGACGGGCTCTCCCGACGCGGCGCTGATCACCTGGGCGAACTCCGCGTAGGTGATGCGGTCACTGCCGCCCAGTTCGTAGACCTTCCCGCCGTGATCTTCGGTGGTCAGGACAACGGCCGCAGCCGCCGCGAAGTCGGCGCGCGTCGCGGCCGCGATCCGGCCTTCTCCTGCTGCACCGAAGAGTTTGCCGGACTCGATGGCCTGCGGAATCGCTGCAAAATAGTTCTCCCAGTACCAACCGTTGCGCAGAAACACCGCCGGGATCGACGATGCGGTCAACCGCAGTTCGGTGGCGAGGTGCTCGGGAGCAACCAAGAGTCCGCTGGTATCGGCCTTGAGAACGCTCGTGTAGGCGATCAGCTTCACGTCGGCGAGTTCGGCTGCCTCGATCACATTCGTGTGCTGGTCGATCCGCCGGCCGACGTCGTTTCCGGAAATCAGCAACAGCTTGTCCACGCCGGCGAGTGTGGCCCGAAGGGCGGCGGGATCGGAGTAGTCAGCGACCCGCACCTGCACACCCTGTGCCGCTAGGTCGGCGGCCTTGTCGGCGTCGCGCACCACTGCGACGATCTCGGTCGGTGCCACACCACGCCACAGGAGTTCTGCGATCACGTGGGCACCCAATTGTCCCGTTGCTCCGGTCACTGCTGTTGTCATGTTCTGCTCCATCTCGTTGGCGGATCACGCTTCCCAGACAGTATGCACTAACTATTGGTTAGTGCAATAGGAACGGTAAGCATCGAGGTCAATCCTGGGTTATCGTGAAGGCGTGACCGAAATCAGCAACCACTCTCTCGAGGCAGACGTGTTCGCGCGCGACTGCAGCTCGCGCGGGGCCCTGCAGACCGTCACCGGACGCTGGGGCAGCCTGGTGCTGATCGCGCTCGGCGAGAGCAACTACCGATTCAATGCGCTACGCCGACGGGTCGATGGCGTCAGCGAAAAGATGCTCTCGCAGACACTCCAAAACCTCGAACGCGACGGGATGATCATCCGCACAGTCCTCGAGGCGATCCCGCCCAAGGTCGAGTACAACCTCACGCCGCTCGGACGGAAGGTTGCCGACCAGCTACAAGGCCTGATCGAGCTCGTCGAGACGAACATGCCGGCAGTCCGGGAAGCGCAGGCAGAGTACGACCAACGCTGAACGAAATCGATCTGGTAACAATGCGTTGTCAGATGTTGCATACGCGCGCCCACAAGCTGACTTACGGCTACTTTTCATCCATCAGCTGTCAGGCGAGTGAACGGCAGGTCGGGATGCAACAGGTACGCGTGATCGGGGCACTGATCGTTGCCCTGATGTTCGGCCTGGTCACGACGCTGGGCGTAGGACCCGCTGCCGCCGATCCGCTGCCGGTGTCGTACAACTTCATCTCCGGCATCCCGGGCGAACTCTCGAACCCCGGTGGATCGCTGCCCGGTAGCAACGACTGGAACTGCAAACCCTCACCCGAACATCCACGGCCCGTCGTCCTGGTCCACGGCACCGGTGGCGGCGCGCAGACAAACTGGGGCACGTATGTGCCGTTGCTCGTCAACAACGGCTACTGCGTCTACGCGCTCAACTACGGCACCCTACCGGGCGTGCCGTGGCCGCTCAGCGCGATCGGAGGACTGGGCCGCATCGAGAACAGTGCCGGCGAGCTGGCCACCTTTGTCGACCGCGTCTTGACGTCCACCGGCGCCGAGAAGATCGACATCGTCAGCCATTCGCAGGGCACCCTGATGCCGACGTATTGGATCAAGTATCTCGGCGGAGCCGGCAAGGTCGACAAGTACATCTCACTGGCACCACTGTGGAACGGCACCAATATCGCCGCCGCAAGCGAGTTGGCCGCGTATTCAAAAGCGATGGGACTCAACGGACTTCAGGAACAGGTCGTCGGTTCACTCTGTGGCGCCTGCCTGCAGATGTCCAAGGGTTCCGACATGATTCGCATGCTCCAGTCCGATGGCATCCTCGACCCCGACATCACCTATACCAACATCATGACCAGGTTCGACGAACTGATCGTGCCGTACACCAGCGGCAAATTGATTGCCGCCAACTCCACCAACATCGTTGTCCAGGACGGATGTTCACAGGACTTCAGCGAACACGCCGGACTGGCCGGGTCACGCCGCGCAGCGACCATTGTCCTCAACGCCCTCGACCCCGCGCACCAAAAGCCCGTCGGCTGCTGGTTCGCAGCACCCTTCACCGGCGCCTCCTAGCCCACCGTCGACCGTGCCGATCGAACCGCCGACCGTGCCCCAATCACCGTCGACCGTGCCCCAATCACCGTCGAGCGTGCCCAACGGGCCGTCGATCGTGCCGTAACTGCACCCCTGAACAGGGCTTTCACGTTCTCCGATGAGTTTCTTCGCCGCTCGTGGTCTCTCTTCACAACACCACCAAATCGCGGAGGACATCATGAGCAGCAACACCACACATCAAGTTTCCACATCGTCAGACGTTCGATCCATCAGCCGCCGTGCGGAAATCGCCGGTTGGGTCGTCACCGGGCTCGTCACGGTCCTATTGCTTTTCGACGCCATCTCACACCTCGCCTTGCCCGAGAGTGTCAAGGACGCGTCGTACGACCTCGGCCTGACCGACGGAGATATCATCACGACCGGCCTTGTCATGCTCGGATGCCTTGCGCTGTACCTGATTCCACGGACCGCCATCCTGGGAGCGGTCCTACTGACCGGATATCTGGGCGGCGCCGTCACCACACTGATCATTTCCGAAGACGAGTTTGCCGCCGGGGCATGGTTTCCGATCGCCGTCGGCGTAGTCGTATGGGCGGGACTCTGGTTGCGCAGCAGCACCGTTCGCTCGATCATGCCGCTCACCGCCGGGTGATCGCCAAGTAACAACATCCGACTATCGCATCACCGGCCAACGGTGTTGCGATATCGGCATTTTCGGCACACTCGACGGTGATATGGGCACGCTCGGCGGCGCGTTGGGCACGCTCGGCGGCCCGTTGGGCACGCTCGACCGTGATATGGGCACGGTCGGCGGCCCGTTGGGCACGGTCGACGGATCAGGCGACGGGCGGGCCGACGTAGCGGGCTATCGGCCTGATGATCTTCCGATCTTCGGCCTGTTCAAGGATATTCGCACACCAGCCGACGACTCTGCTGACGGCGAATGTCGGGGTGAACATCTGCCGCGGCACGCCGCAGCGGTCCATGACCACGCCGGCATAGAACTCCACATTGGCGTAGAGATTCCGGTCGGGGTAGGCCTCCGCCAAGACCGCGACCACCTCCTTCTCGACCTGTACCGCGAAGTCGACGAGTGGTCCACCGAGAGACAATGCGATGTCGCGCAACATTTCTGACCGGGGATCCGAGGTCCGATACACCGCGTGCCCGAAACCCATGATGCGACTGCGTTGCGCGAGTTGCGCTCGGGCCCAGTCTGTTGCGTTGCCCATCTCGCGGATCTCGTCCAGCGCATCGAGGGCACGGTCCGGAGCCCCACCGTGCAGTGGCCCGGAGAAGGCACCGATGGCACCACACACCGCCGAGACGACATCAGCTCCGGTGGAGGCGATCACTCGTCCGGTGAAGGTCGACGCATTGAAGCCGTGGTCGATGGTGGCGATCATGTACTGCTCCACCGCCCGGGCCGACTCCGGCGTCGGCTCGACCCCCGTCAGGCTGTACAACCAATTCTCGGCCACCGAGAGATCATCACGCGGATCCACCGGGTCCTCACCAGCACGTATTCGGTACAAAGCCGACAGGATCGTGGGCGTCACCGCCGACACCACCAGCGAATCCGCGATGCGTTGTTCCGGGCCGCTGTCCCACATCGGAACAATCTGATGTGTTGCCGCGAAGGCCGACAGCACGGTCCGTAAGCCTGCCAGCATTTGTCGCTCGGTTCCGGCCAGTGCCGCGGTCCGCAGCAGTGATCCCAGTTCGTCCGGAATCTTTCGCAGCGATCGGGTGAGGGTCACGAAGTCTGCGAGTTCCGACGAATCAGGAAGTTCACCGTGGACAAAGAGGTACCAGACCTCCTCGAACGACATCGTACGAGCGAGTTCGATCGCCGAATACTGCCTGTACTGGTAGAAGCCCTCGTCACCCCGGACGTCACCGACCCGGGTATCGGTCACAACGACGTTACTCAATCCGGGTGGCGCAACAATGACAGACATCGATGTCTCCGATCTTCTTTTGTGTTCTTCTGGTACAGCTACATTCGGCGCAACATTGATCAGTGTCAATGTTGATCGAATCAACATGGAGGTGCCTGAGATGACAACCGAGATCCGGCGCGGTGGACATCGACGACGATGGCCCACCCCACTGCGTCATGACGGTCGCGACTACCTGACCACCGCGCAGGTCGCCAGGGTTTTGGGTGTCAAAACGCAGACGGTCTACGCCTACGCCAGTCGTGGAACCCTGACCAGCGCACGCATCGACGGTGTCAGTGGGAGCCTGTTCGCCGTCGACGAGGTGGACGCGGTTGCACGTCGGTCGTCATCACGTCCACCCGCCGGCGTCGTCGAGCGAATCCGAACGCAGATAACACTTCTCGAGAACGACCACCTGTACTACCGCGGCCACGACGCCACCGTCCTGGCCGGCGACACCCGATTCGAGACCGTCGCCGAACTGTTGTGGGACCACAGCACGACCTGGGACGTGAAGCTACTGCCCGCCAAGGTCTTCCGGCAGATTTCCGCTTTGCAGCCACCGACCGGACGGGGTGTGGACACCATCAAGATGGTCGTCGACGTCCTGGGTTCACGCGATGCCTCACGCCACCAGCGCTCACCGGACGCAATCTGCGCACGCGCCGCCGGCATCCTCGCCAACAGTGTCGAAGCCCTTCCGCTGCTGTCCGACAAGCCCGCGCTCGACACCTCACTGGCAGCGCGACTCTGGCCTCGGCTGTCCACCATAACCCCGACCCGACAACGGATTCGGTTGCTGAACATGGCATTGGTGTTGCTGGCCGACCACGACCTCACCTCCGGCACGGTGGCCGCTCGGGTCGCCGCCAGTTCTCGTGGCAGCATCTATTCAGTGGTCACCTCGGGGCTCGGAGCGCTCGACGGTTCGCTCCACGGCGGTGCCTCCACCCTCGCCTACCGCTTCCTTCGCGAGGCCACGACCAACCCGACTGCAGCCATCTCGATGGAGCTGGAGGCATCCGGATCCATTCCGGGTTGCGGCCACGTGGTCTACACCGATCACGACCCGCGCAGCGACACCCTGCTCACCGCGCTCGACGATGCATCGGGCGGCAATCGCAAAGTCATGCCGACGGTTGCCGGCCTTCGACCACTCCTGGACCGGGCGGGCGCCGGGTTCATGAACTCCGACATGGCACTTGCCGCGCTGGCTTTGCGCTACGACATGGCCCCGGATGCAGCCGAGACCATCTTCGCGTTGTCCCGGATTGCCGGCTGGGTGGCACATGCCATCGAGGAGTACAACGAACCGCAACTGCGGTTCCGGCCGGAAGGCGTGTACGTGGGTATCCGGCCGTGACAGGCCGGCATGGCAGGATTGGCGGCGCCATATCTCGTTCGACCGCGCAAGGAGCACCATGACCACCCCCGATGCCAACGAAGGCTCCCGGTTCGAACCCGGAATGCAGATCCGCCGGGACGTGATGGGTGATGAGTTCGTCGACCGCGCCCTCGCCCGGACCCAGGGCACCGAATCCGAGGCGATCCAGACAGCGATCACCGACCTGGTCTGGGGCGGAATCTGGTCGCGGCCGGGTCTCGAACGCCGGGACCGGAGCCTGCTGAACATCGGCCTGCTGACCGCGCTGCGAGCACACGGCGAGCTCGCCGGCCACGTCCGCGGAGCACTGAAGAACGGTTTGTCCCGCACCGAGATCACCGAGGCCGTAATCCATTGCAGCGGATACTGCGGGGCACCGGCCGCGTTGTCTGCCATGGCCGTGGTTCAAGAGGTCTTCGACGCCACGCCCACCGACTGACCGGCGATGCGGACACTGGGGATCGACCTTGCGTCACAACCGAATCGGACGGCGATGGCGACGCTCGAGTGGTCTGCCACCGGCGCGGTGGTCTGCGACGTGCAGACGGTTGTCTCCGACGCGGACATCCTCGCCGCCGCCCCCGGTGCCGACAAGGTGGGTATCGATGCCCCGTTCGGCTGGCCCGATGCGTTTGTCGACGTGGTGTCCGCACATCACATCGGCGATGTCCCCCACGAGCAATCGCTGTTCACAGATGCCGGGGTGACCCGGTTTGTCGCACGTCGGACCGATGAATGGGTCCGTGCGACCACCGGATTGATCCCGCTGAGCGTCTCGGCAGATCGCATCGCCTACGTGGCACTGCGGGCGATTCGGTTGCTCGCACACCTCGACGGCCCCGACTTCGACACCGGCCGGGTCAATGGAACCGCTGTCGAGGCGTATCCAGCTGCCGCACTGAAGATCTGGGGCTTCCGGCACAAGAGATACAAGGGCCGACCACAACAGGTAACGCTCGCCGAACTCGTCGGCGAACTGGAAATACAGGCTCCCTGGCTCGACTTCGGCTCAGCCCGAACGGTTTGCACCACCAGCGACGACGCGTTCGACGCGGTGATCACCGCGCTCATCGCGCGGGCGGCCGCACTGAACCTGACCGTGTTGCCCGACGCAGAGCACGCCGCCATCGCCCAGCGCGAGGGCTGGATTCACATACCGGGCGCACCCCTGGACGCGCTGGTCGCTCAGCTGTCCTGAGCGTCTAGCCGGGCCGCGATGTCGGCGGGGAATCCACCGGTGGCGAGCGGACCCCAGCGTGTGGGGGTGATGCGGATGAGGGACTTGTTCTGCAACTTCATCGCGGCGCGGTACTCGTCCCAGTCGGAATGCTCACCGGCGATACTGCGGAAGTAGTCGACCAGCGCGTCCTCGGCCTCGGGCATGTCCAGCACTTCGGCCGTACCGTCCACCTGCACCCACGCGGCATTCCACTCATCCGACAGCACACAGACACTCACCGCGGGATTCCGTTTGATGTTGATGGTCTTTGCTCGTCCCGGGTAGGTGGCGATCACGATGCGGCCCTGCTCATCGACACCGCCGCTGACCGGAGACAGCTGCGGCGTACCGTCAGCGCGGACCGCGCTGAGCAGCATTTTGTGCCGCGGACGAACGAAGTCCAGGAGTGCGGCGAGATCAACTTCGGTGTTGGTTGCGACTGTGCGTGCCATCTGGTCAGCGTACGGAGTTTTGCAATCGGAGATACATGACAGGTGGTTCACCCGTCATGTCGAAGGTGGCGGGGCGGGCCTTCGCTTTCCGGCTCGCTGGTTGTCGCGCCACTGTCCGATGATGAAGCACCGCGCCTCCACATCAGAACGAACGATAGAACGACCACCAGGCCTACGGTGTTGAGGATCGTGATCGACACCGTGACCAGCGGGTCGGCTTCAAAGGGAAAAATCATCATCAGGAGCATCGGAGCGATGTTGCGTACTGCCGTGGTCGCCTCGGCCGCATGCCTGACTCCCACGTCTTTGACTCGAAGAGTGGAAACGAGAATGTATCCGCACCCGAGGCCGATGAATGGGCCGGCAAGGGCCGCGATGTAGCTCTCGGTGCCCCAGGTGTCGACGAACTGACTCCAATATGCGACCAGCGTGAAGTTGAGATTGAAGAGCAGGCACAGAATTGCAACTCGGACAGTCCACTGTGCCAGCGGTGGCGTCAGGTCGGGCCACCAGACCCTGAAGGCGCACCCGAGAGCCAGCGGAAGGAGCAAAAAGAGCAGCAGCGGCCACGCAACATCCCAGGCAGAGGTTTTGAGTTGCGCATCAACCGCATCGATGGCGAGGGGCAGTCCTATCGGGAGGGCGATGACCGTCGCGACAGTCAAAACCACTATCAGCGTGGTGGCTATGCTCACATCCGCCTTGGCCAACCGGGCGAGGAGCGGAGCGAAAGGCATACCTGCACACAGAGCCGCGACACAGAACCCGACCTTGATCTCGCCAGGAATGGACGAGGCTATCGTGAGCAAATAGCCGATGAACAGCAGCGGGATGATGACGAAATTGATCACCAATGCCAACGCGGCGATCTTCCAATGGCTTATGGCCTGCGCCAACAGTTTGCCGATCTGAAGCCTCAGGCCCAATCCGAACGAGTTCAAAATCACGAAGAGCACCCCAAACCCGTTGATCAGGACGCTCTGACTGGACTGGGTCATATCGCTCCGTTCTCGCTCCCGAGCACTGCGAATGGCCAGTTTGGTGTCCCCACTGGTGGCCAGGTAAAAGTATCCACCCTATGCGGGACATTCGCCCACGGATGGGCAACTTTGCAGCAGCATGACGGGTCGAGGATCTGGCGCAGGAGTACAGGCGATCCGATGAATCAGCGTTGGCTACAGACCCGCCCGCAGCTCGCGTTTGAGGAGTTTTCCGCTCTGGTTCCGCGGCAATTCATCAACGAACACAACGCGTTTCGGCACCTTGAATGGCGCGATCTGTTCCTTCACATGGGCGATCAAGGTCTCCGGTGCAACGTCGCCGGCGTCGGGACGCAGCACCACCACCGCGGTGATCGCCTCGATCCACTTCTCGTCGGGGGTACCGATCACGGCGACCTCGGCAACGCCGGGATGTGTGTAGAGCGCGTCCTCGACCTCGCGCGACGCCACCAGGATCCCACCGGTGTTGATGACGTCTTTGATGCGGTCGACCACGGTGAGGAAGCCCTGCTCGTCCCGGGTGACCAGATCACCGGAGTGGAACCAGCCACCGCTGAATGCCTCTTCGGTGGCATCGGGGTTTTCCCAATACCCTTGGCACAGTTGGGGTGAACGGTAGAGAACCTCACCGGCCGTGCCGTCGGGAACGTCATTGCCCTCGGTGTCGACCACGCGAGTCTCGACGAAGAACACCGCCTTGCCGCAGGAGGCGGGCCGGTCGGCATGGTCCTCGGGACCCAGGACCGCAGCCAGTGGCCCAATCTCGGACTGTCCAAAACAGTTGTAGAACTTGATGTCCGGGTAACGCTCACGCAAACGGTTCAGCACGGTGACCGGCATGATCGACGCCCCGTACTGGGCCTTGCGCAGCGACGACAGGTCGCGGGTGTCGAGATCGGGATGACCGGCCAGCGGTACCCAGACGGTCGGCGCGAGGAACAGCGATCCGATCTTCTCGGATTCGATGCGGCGCAAGATCTCCGGGATGTCCGGTGTCTCGATCAGACTGATGGTCGCCCCGACCGACAAATACGGAAGCATGAACACGTGCATTCCGGCCGAGTGGTACAGCGGCATGGCGATCAGCGGGTTGTCGCTCTGATCGAGATCGAGTGCGATCACCGACGACACGTACTCATGCACCATCGCAGTGTGGGTCATCATGGCGCCCTTGGGCTTTGATGTTGTCCCGGATGTGTAGAGAAGCTGCACGAGATCGGTGTCGGCGACCTCCCAATCGATCTCGGGGACGTCCCCGGAACCGACCAGGTCGATCAGCGATCCGTCCTCGTCACGCAGGCTGATGACCTGTCCGATGTCGAGTGCGTCGGCAACGGGCGCAAGATTCGCACGCAACTTCGGGTCCACCAGCACTGCGCGGCTACCCGACTGGCCGACGAGGTACGACAACTCGCCTTCCTTCAGCGCGTAGTTCACCGGCACATGAACCAATCCACCACGGGCGCACGCCAGGAAGCCGATCGCGTAGGCGTCTGAGTTGGTGCCGTAGGCCGCCACCCGATCGCCGGAGTTCAGTCCGAGTGAACGCAGGTAGCCCGCAGCCCTGGTCACCGCTTGGTCAAGCTCGGCGTACGTCCAGGCGCGATCGGCGAATCGCAGCGCGGTCCGTTCGGGGAACCGCGCTGCGCTCCGGCGCAGAATTCCATCAACGGTACTGAAACGGGGGTTGGCGATCATGCCCCGACTTTATAGGACGTCCAAGTATTGGATACCCCGGAATGAGGCACAGGGTCCCGCCCGGATTGCGCCGCGGACCCGCCTACTGGAAAGTGAGGACGGTGGCCCCCTCGACCTTCATCCGGCGCGCACGATTGGTCCCGGTGCGTACGCCGGTAGCGTCCGATGCACCCGTGGACATCAGGATCGTCGATGGCGTCGTCACGGTGGTCGCACCCCGATTGCACCCCGGTCCCGACGACCTGATTGTCGACGCCGACGGTCGATGGGCGATTCCCGGCCTGTGGGATCAGCACGTGCACATGTCGTTGTGGGCTCAGACGAGAGCGCGGATCGATGTCTCGGCAGCCACCTGCACGGCCGACGTGACCCGGATCATTTCGGACCACGTCCAGGCACTACCCCGACCCTGGCAAGGCGGGGCCCTCCTCGGTTTCGGCTTCCGGACCGCGACGTGGCCCACCCAGCCCACCGTCGCCGAACTCGATGCGGTGAGTGGACATCACCCGGTCATCCTGTCCAGCGGCGACGTCCACACCGGCTGGCTCAACAGCAAAGCACTTGCACTACTGGGTATTCCACCCCGCGACACTCAGGTGCGTGAAGCGGAATGGTTCGACCTGCAACCGGCGATCACGCAATTGTCGGCCGCCTCGCAGGACACCGATTCGCTGGTGCGTGTTGCGGTCGAGGAGGCCGCCGAGATGGGCGTGGTGGGCATCGTCGACTTCGAGATGGCGGCCGGACATCGTGAATGGCCACAACGTTTCGACGCCGGGATCGATCGACTCCGGGTGCGGCCGGTCACCTACGCCGGCACCCTCGACGAGGTCGTCGCCGCCGGACTATGGACCGGAAGACAGTTGACGGAGAGCACCGACCTGCTGACCATGGGTCCGCTGAAGATCTTCTCCGACGGCTCCCTCAACACCCGCACCGCTCATTGCTGCCAGCCGTACGCCGACGCCCATGATCTGGAATATCCACGGGGGCAACAGATCTACGATCGCGCAGAGTTGACCGACCTGGTTTCCCGAGGAGCAGCTGCCGGCCTGCACATCGCCCTGCACGCCATCGGCGATGCCGCGGTGGATCAGGCCCTGAGCGCCTTCGAGGCCACCCATGCCCGCGGCAGCATCGAGCACGCCCAGCTGATCCGCTTCGAAGACATCACCAGGATGCATGCGTTGGGCATCCGGGCGAGTGTGCAACCGGCCCATCTCTTCGACGACCGCGAGGTGACCATCCAGTGTTGGCCGGACCGCACCGACCGCTGCTTTGCCCTGCGGTCGATGCTCGACGGTGGCGTTCAGCTCGTCCTGGGGTCTGACGCCCCGGTATCGGTGCTCGATCCCCGGCTGGCGATGGCCGCTGCGGTCCATCGTGGCCGCGACGGGGACGACCCGTGGAATCCGGCCGAATCCCTCACACCTGCAGAGGCCCTGGCAGCCAGTACCGACGGGCAGCCGACCATTCGGGTCGGGAATCGGGGTGACGTGGTGTTGCTCGACGAAGATCCGCTGGAGCGGGCGGACACCACCGCAGAGGCCGCGCGAACACTGCGCAACCTCGGTGTCGCAGCGACCATCACCGCAGGCCGCATCACTCATCTGGCGTTGTGAGGTCCATCGGATTCAGGGTCATCCGAGTTGGCAGCCCGTGGGTCCGGTGGGTAGGTTCCTACAGTCCGGCGGCTGTGACCTCGGGTGACAATCGCGGAGTCGGATCAATTGCCCCGCACTCCCCGCCGTAGGACCAGAAGGTGAATCGTGCCCAGCGCAGAGCAAACTGTCCATTCGCAGACGCCGCCGACCACCGTCCGCTCACTGCTCCGGACCCCGGTCCAGCTGCGTAAAGAGATTCTTGCCGGCCTCGTGGTCGCGCTCGCGCTGATTCCGGAGGCGATTTCGTTCTCGATCATCGCCGGCGTCGATCCGCGGGTTGGTCTCTTCGCATCGTTCACGATGGCCGTGACCATCGCGGTGGTCGGCGGACGCCCGGCGATGATCTCGGCGGCCACCGGCGCGGTGGCTCTGGTGGTGGCACCGCTGGTCGACGAATACGGCCTCGACTTCCTCTTGGCCACGGTCATCCTCGCGGGTCTGCTGCAGATCGTTCTGAGCGTGGCCGGTATCGCCAAGCTGATGCGGTTCATCCCGCGCAGCGTCATGACGGGCTTCGTCAACGCGCTCGCCATCCTGATCTTCAGTGCCCAATTGCCACAACTGTTCGGCGACGACATCCCCTGGCTGGTCTATCCACTTGTTGCGGCCGGCCTCGCCATCATCATCTTCCTGCCACGCCTGTCCTCGGTTGTCCCGTCGCCGTTGGTCGCGATCGTGGTGTTGACCGTTGTGGTGACGGCGGTCGGCTGGAACGTGCCCACAGTCGAAGATGAAGGCGCCCTGCCTGATTCATTGCCATCACTATTGCTGCCCGATGTGCCGTGGACATGGCACACCTTGTCGGTCATCGCCCCCTACGCGTTGGCCATGGCCCTGGTCGGGTTGATGGAGTCCTTGATGACCGCCAAACTCGTCGACGACATCACCGACACCCACTCCGACAAGACCCGGGAGAGCTGGGGTCAGGGCGTGGCAAACATCGTCACCGGATTCTTCGGCGGCATGGGCGGTTGCGCGATGATCGGCCAGACGATGATCAGCGTCAAACAGTCAGGCGCCCGCACCCGGCTGTCGACGTTCCTCGCCGGTGTCTTCCTACTGATCCTCGTGGTGGTACTCGGCGACATCGTCGGTGTCATCCCGATGGCGGCGCTGGTCGCCGTGATGATCATGGTGTCGGTCGGCACGTTCGACTGGCACAGCATCCATCCCCGCACGCTGCGATTGATGCCGTTCCCGGAAACACTGGTGATGCTGGTGACCGTGGCCGCCACCGTCGCGACTCGGAACCTCGCGATCGGTGTGGTCCTGGGTGTTCTGACCGCGATGGTGCTCTTCGCACGCCGGGTTGCCCACCTGACCGAAGTCGAGGCGACCACGGAGACCACCGCAAACGATGTCCAGATCCGGCGCTATCGCGTCACAGGTCAATTGTTCTTCGCGTCCAGCAACGACCTGGTCTACCGGTTCGACTACGCCGGTGATCCCGACACCGTGGTCATCGACCTCACCGGGGCGGACATCTGGGACGCATCGACGGTCGCCTCCCTGGACGCGATTTCGCGGAAGTACCGCGACCGCGGCAAGGAAGCAACCGTCATCGGACTCACCGGGGCGAGTCTGGAGCGGCTCGAACGTCTTTCCGGACAACTCGGCGCCGGACACTGACGCCGAGTTCTCATTACTCGGACGAGGTCAGTCCTCGATTTTGAACCCGATTTTCAGAGTCACCTGAAAATGAGCGATCTCACCGTTCTCGACATGCCCGCGGGTATCGACCACCTCGAACCAATCGATGTGGCGCAGCGATTGGTTGGCACGCGCGACGGCTTTCTTGATGGCGTCGTCGGAACTGGTCAGCGACGTTCCCACGATCTCAGTGACTCGATAGACGTTCTCACTCATTCCGGTCCTCGATTTCAGATTGTCGGGAGATGACGGAAGGCTTCAATCATCCGCACTGCCAACGGTACTGATCGGGCCTCGTCCCGGAGGCGTTCACGCAACATCCGCCCCAATCGGGTTTCGCGCGGAGGTACCGCATCCGGCTAGGATTCTGAAATGGACATGCCCGTCCGCCGGTTCCTGACGACGTTCGTCGACGCAGTGGGCAGACGAGATCCCGGATTCGACGCATTGCGGCGTGCGATCCGACCGGCGATCGTGATTCCGGCGGCTGCGGCCGTCGCCATCGGAATCGGCGGTTTCCAGACTCCGCTGTTCGCGATCTTCGGGTCGGTCGCTCTCCTCGTCTTCGCTGATTTCCCGGGTGGTCGACGCCGGCGAGCAGTCAGCTACCTCGGCATGGCGATGGTGGGCTACGCCTTCATCGCCGCCGCCACGCTGCTGGCCGAACCCGGCTGGCTCGCGGCACTGTCGATGCTGGTGGTGGGTGTGGTGGTGACGTACGCCGCGATTCTCAGTTCCAGCTTCTCCGCCGCCCAGCGAGCCGCACTCCTCCTCTTCGTCCTGCCCGTTTCCTCCCCCGCGGGGCCGTTGCCGGACCGGTTGGTCGGCTGGACCATTGCCCTGGTCTTCAGCGTCCCGGCTGCGCTGTTCCTGCTGCCACCGCGACACCACAGCGAACTCCGCGACCGGGCTCGCGCCGTATTCGGTGGGCTGGCAGCGTACGTGGAATCAGACGGCGACGACGGAGCGACCACGCCGTCCACCGGCGACATCGCTGCACTGATGGATCGGCTGCGCGAGACCTACCTCGGCTCCGATACCCGCCCCTCCGGACTCAGCGCCGGCAGTCGGGCAATCATCCGGGTCGTCGACGACCTCGACTGGCTGACCTCACAGGTGAGCCGCCATGATGTGCGAATTCCCGATGACCTGCGCGCACTTTCCGTCCTCGTGCTGCACCTCGCGGCCGATGTACTCGCGGCCGACAACACCGAGAAACAGTCGGCGAATCGCCGTGCATTGGATGACGCTGTTGCCGATCTGACCTTGTTGATGCACCCCCGTTTCGGCACAAACCTCGATGCCATCCTCACCGATCCGAGTGATATCGACGCCGAGACCGACGGCATGAGAATTCTTGAATACCGGACGATCTGTATCACCATCGCGCTCGTCGGCCGAACCGTGGCATGGGCCTCGGCCGCCGATGCGCGTCCCGTGTTGCAGAAGATCCTCGGTCGTCAGTTGGCTCCCACCGGCGTTGCAGATCTGGTACTGCCGGGGTACGCGGCGACACGGATGTCGGTGTCTTCTAAGGTGATTCGAAACTCGGTGATCACACGCAATGCGTTGCGCACCGGCGTCGGCCTGGCTGCCGCGGTCGCCCTGATACAAGTTGTGCCCGTGCAACACGGCTTCTGGGTGGTGCTGGGAGCGATGTCTGTCCTTCGCACCAGTGCTCTGACAACAGGCGCGAATGTGATGCGCGCGGTGCTCGGTACCGTCGCCGGATTTGTCGTGGGCGCACTCATCATCGCGGCCCTGGGCACCGACGACACCGCGCTGTGGATCGTGCTGCCGATAGCTACATTCGGGGCCGCCTACATCCCCGCAGTGATCTCTTTCGCCGCAGGCCAAGCGGCATTCACCGTTCTGGTGGTGACCCTCTTCAACGTGCTGGGTCCGGCCGGTTGGAAGATCGGGCTGATCCGAGTAGAGGACGTCGCGATCGGATGCGCCGTCGCGGTGGTTGTGGCAATCGTGATGTGGCCACACGGTGTCGCGGCAACGACCCACGCCGCGATCAACTACGCCATCGCGGTCCATGCGCGCTACCTGAGAGCCGCCACAACGAGGCTGACCACCGGCTCGACAACCGACACCGAAGCCGATCTCGCCGAGCTGCGCATCGAAAGCCTGCGCGCGCACCGCGCATCTGATGATGCAGCACGCCAATATCTTTCAGAAGCAGGAGTGGCCGTGGATCGCCGCACGCCTGTGGTGAGAGCAATCGGGCGATCGAGTCGGCTACGCATCGTCGCCGAGCTGATCGCCGATCTGACACCCACGCCGGCTCCGGCCACCACCGGGCCGAATCTGTGCACGGTGATAGACATCCACGCGGCCCGGGTCGCGGTCGATTCCGTCGACGGACACGCCACCCACCATCCGACCAGAATCTCGGCCGCCACAGTCGCCGCACTCCGCACGGATTACGCGACGAACGGGCTGGGAATCGACGAGGCGCGTCCACTCGTCTCCGCCGCGGCGTACCTCGGCGCACTCGAGCTGATGCTCGCGGCACGACCGCAATAAATCAGTTGCCGCGGCCCCCCGATCCCGGCAACACTGTCCTGACCTGCACAGTCTCCCACTGAGCGGCCCTTGGCAGAAACTTTGCCAAGACTGTCAATTCTGCCACTGTTGGCAGGAAGTTTTTGAACGGACACTTACTGCCATGGAACTTTTAGTGATCATAGGACCGGCCCTGGTGGTCGGCTTGATTGCGGCGTACCAGAACCACACCTCGCCGTACGCGCCTCGTGATGCCGTTCGCCGGCCGACGTCCACCCGCACCCGGATCGAACTCGAGATGCTCACCCGTCGCGGGGACCAACCAGTCAACGCTTGATCAAAGCTGTTATCTGGCAGCTGATCTCGGCGCACGGCGTGCACTCTCGGTGAAGCTGGTCTTGGATGGGAACATGACGACCCCACCCATCGACCCTGCGGTGCCGCCGAGCGGTCCGGGTTGCCTCGACTGCGACAACACCGGTGGCTGGTGGTTTCATCTGCGCCGATGCGCGGCGTGCGGACACATCGGATGCTGCGACGACTCGCTGTCACGTCATGCATCCGCACACGCCGCACAGTCCGGGCATCCGATCATCCAGTCCTACGAACCGGGCGAAAACTGGTTCTGGGACTACTCCGCCAACGATTACTACAACGGACCCGAGCTGGCGCCCCCGCACTCGCGTCCCGACGACCAGTCGACACCCGGCCCGGCCGACCGGGTCCCCGCCGACTGGGTCGAGCAACTTCGCAACCGCACCGACTGACGCACCGTTCAATTCGGACCGCGCGAAAGGGCTCTGTTGTCGCGGTCCGGTCCGTAATCTTCTGTGCAGACCAGACCAGAAGAGGACAACGATGCCCACTGAGTTCGACTTGCTGCCCGAGAACGCCGAAGAACTTGGCCTGGAACCCGATCCGCTCCCGTCGGTGACCCGGATCGACACTGTCGTCGACGGCCGGACGGTCAGTGCCCTGCGGTGGACCACCGAGTCGCTACGGGTGGTGTTCCTCCATGGCGGCGGCCAGAACGCCCACACGTGGGACAGCGTTCTCCTGTCGCTCGGGGTGCCCGCGCTCGCCATCGACCTTCCGGGTCATGGTCATTCGCAGTGGCGTGAAGACGGCGACTACCGGCCACATCTCAATGCCGAAGCGGTTGCACCGGTGATTCGGGAACTCGCCCCGGACGCCGAACTGGTGGTCGGAATGTCACTCGGCGGCCTCACCACCATCTCCGCCGCCGCCCGGTATCCGGGGTTGATCAAGCGCGCAATCCTCGTCGACGTCAGCCCGGAATCACCCAAACGGGTCGAGAACCTCAGCAAGAAGGACCGCGGCACCGTCGCCCTGGTCAGTGGTCCGGACACCTTCGATGACCTCGATGAACTGATCGAACTCACCGCCGCTGCGGCGCCGAACCGTCCCAAGTCGTCGATCAGGCGGGGTGTCATCCACAACACCCGCCAGACCGACGACGGTCGCTGGCGATGGCGTTACGACCGGTTCCGCAAATCCATCGAACCTGAGCCGCTGTGGAAGGACCTGTCCGACAGCGACACTCCGTTCACCCTGATCCGCGGTGGCCTCTCCCAGTTCGTCGCCGACGAGGACATCGACACCTTGCGCCGGTACCGGCCCGGACTCGTCGTCTTCACCGTCGACGGGGCCGGACATTCTGTGCAAAGTGATGCGCCGTCAGAGCTCGCGCGGATCGTCGGGGACACCCTGCGCTCAGCCCACTAGACCGGCCTCGCGGTTGATTCCCGATACTGTCCTCAGCTCTCCGTCTTCTTGTTTCGCCAGATCCGTTCGAATGGCAGCCGCCAGGCATGCGGTGCGATGAGTTGATGGATCGCGTTGGGCCCCCATGATCCCTGGGTGTAACTGCGTACCGGCGGCGGATCGTCCAACAGCGGCGCCGAGACGTCCCACAGCCGCTCGATGCCCTCGGCCGTGGTGAACAGAGTGTGGTCGTTCTTCATCGCATCAAGGATCAGCCGCTCGTAGGCCTCCAACACCAACCCGGCCTGTTCGGTCTCCTGCATGGCGAACTGCAGACTCAGTTTGTCGAGTTTCATGCCCGGCCCCGGTCGTTTGCCGTAGAACGAGAGCGACACCTTGAACTCGTCGGCGAGGTCGAAGGTCAGATGATCCGGACCCTGTTGTCCCACACCGGATCCTTCTGGGAACATGCTCTTCGGCGGCTCATGGAATGCGATCGAGATGATGCGCTGTCCATCGGCCAATCCCTTGCCGGTCCGGAGATAGAACGGGACTCCCGCCCAGCGCCAGTTGTCGATCTCGGCCTTGAGCGCCACAAAGGTCTCGGTTTGCGACTCGGGTGCCACACCGGGTTCGTCGCGATATCCCAGGTACTGTCCACGCACCACGTTGCGGGGGTCGAGCGGCCGCATCGACCGGAAGACCTTGTTCTTCTCTTCACCGATCGGGTTGGGCGCCAATGCGGTCGGCGGTTCCATCGCAACGAAGGCGAGGATCTGAAAAAGGTGGGTCACCACCATGTCCCGGAACGCGCCGGTGGATTCGTAGAAGTGCGATCGGCCTTCGAGTGCCAACTTCTCCGGTACATCGATCTGGATGTAGTTGATGAAGTTCCGATTCCAGATCGGCTCGAACAACCCGTTGGCGAACCGGAACGCGAGAATGTTCTGGGCCGCTTCCTTGCCGAGGAAATGATCGATACGGAAGATCTGCTCTTCCTTGAACCACCGGTGGATGGAGGCATTCAGAGCGACCGCGCTGTCGTGGTCGGTGCCGAAGGGCTTCTCCATGATCACGCGGGACTTCTTCACGAGGTCCGCTTCGTGCAGCATCTCGAGAACGGCCATCGCTGCCATCGGCGGGACGCTGAGGTAGTGGAGCATGTGGGCTTCGGTGCCCAGCACGGCCAGTTCTTGTCGCACCTGCGTGGCCAATGCTTCTGCACCGGCCCCTTGCGGCACGTAACTCACGGTTTCGGCAAACTCCGCCGCCGCCTCGGGGGTGAAGACCCGGCTGGAGAACTCGCTGCAGGCCTTGACCGCAACCGCCCGGAACTCCTCGGTGTCGAGGTCATCGAGCGACGTCCCGACGATCCGCATCGGCGGCGCCAGCTTCGACATGAAGAGATGGAACAAGCCGGGCAACAGTTTTCGGCGCGCCAGATCACCGGTGGCACCGAACAACACCACGACGTGTGGCGGCAGCTTCTTGACGTCTTTGACCCCGCGGGCCGCTTCGAGTCCGGTCACATCCTCGATCGTCCCACCTGCGAGCCAACTGGGCAGCGCAACCGGATATCCCCAGGATCGTCCCCCTGGTGCCCTCTCGAGGGCGGATTGCCCCGCAGGCACCCTGCCTGCTAAGGGGTCGAAACCGGCGCCCGCCGGACCGATCCGGTGACCGTCGACAGCGAGGCGAAGACCGCGGCGTAGTCGGCGGCCGCCTGTGCAATGAAGCTGTCGAGTTCGGGCAGGTTGTCGATGACGAAGTACAGGCCGCGGCCCGGAATCGCGGCGCCCAGCTCGAGGAGCAGCGGCGCCAGGGTGGTCTGCGGTGCCAGCGAATGTGTCAGATCTCCGCCGGTGAACACCGGGATCGCCACCACACCCTTGAGGCCATCGGTCCCGTACTGATCGAGGAACGCCTTGAGCAGGCCGGTGTACGACGCCTTGTAGGTGGGGGTCGCGAAGATGACCAAGTCGCTGGAAGCTACCGAAGTCTTTGCTGCCGTGACCTTTTCCGAACCCCATTCGAAGAGCTCACCTGCGAGGTCGGCCAGCTCGATGACCTCGACGTCGTACGATCCCGCCTCCAGCAACGCCGGTACCAAGGCCTCGGCGACCGTCCTGGTCCGCGAATGCGGCTTGGGGTTTCCGATGACAACCGAGACCTTCAACGTTCCAGCTTCAGACAAGGGGCTGCGCTCCAATAATTCATCGTGACGGGTGTTCATCGACCCAGAACCTCATCCTGCGGCCGTCGGTCAGGATACGTCACCACAGCACCCTTGCCACGGGTTTGAATCGGTGAGGGTTTTGGGCTTCTCCCGGGGGCCGGCCAACCGAGCCGGCAGATCCGGGTGCACCCACCGACCCGGCTACGCTCGAAGGCAGCATGTGGTCGCCGCGCCGTGCGGCATCCGACCCGCCATTTGTGAACCCACGAAGGGATTGTGCAGTGACCAGCAACTCCGACGGACTGCTCGGCTACGCCGCAGGCGAGATCGTGCGCGGCGAAGGACGCGGTGCGCCGATGGGCTTCCCGACCGCAAACATCCACGCCGTGGACGAAAGCCGGATTCCCGACGACGGCGTCTACTTCGGCTGGTTCGGTTTGGCGGAGGGCGATCCGCCGCGTGGTCGACTGAGCGCCGGTACCTGGCTGCCCGCCCTGATCTCGGTGGGCAACAATCCCACCTTCGATGGCCGCACCCGCACCGTCGAGGCCTACCTCATGGACTTCGACGAAGATCTGTACGGAGCCCACGCGATCGCGGAACTGACCACGCTGGTGCGCCGAATGGAGAACTTCAACTCCATCGACGAGCTGGTGGTCGCCATGGAAGGCGACAAACAGGCCGCCCGCGACCTCATGGCAAAGCACCCGACCCGGCCGGAGCGCTAGCCCTACCCTGGTTGATCTGCGTCAAAGATCAAGTGCAACAGCAGTATCGAGGGCGACCTCGATACTGCGCATCCAGCCGTCCTTGAGTGCTGCCTTCTGATCTCCGTAGACACTGACACCATCGACGAGATTGCTGGAACAGGCACACACCATGCCGGCTTTCAGACCCCGCAGCTTCGCGACGACGTACAGCGCGGAACTCTCCATCTCGACGTTCAGGATCCCCATGCCGGACAACTGTGAGATCCACTCCGGCCCTTCCGCATAGAAGGCATCGTCGGTCGCATTGATACCCGAATACACACTGAAGCCACCACGCTCGGCGGCCATCGCCTCGGCCACCCGCCGTAATTCGGCGGCTATCGAAATATCCGGTACCGCAGGGAATCCCGGGTGCACATAGGCGGCAGTGGTGCCGTCGTTGCGCAGTGAGCCCTCACTCACCAGGAGGTCTCCGGGCGCGATGCCCGGCTGCAGTCCGGCCGAACTGCCCACGCGGATGAGTGAGGTCACACCGACCCTGGCCAGTTCTTCGACCGCGATGGCCGTTGACGGACAACCCATTCCGGTCGATGTCGCGGTGATCAGCTTGCCCTTGTAGAACCCCGTCATCGTCCGGTGTTCGCGGTTGTGGGCGATGTCCTTGACGTCGGTCAGGAACTCGGCGACAAAGGGCACGCGGAACGGATCGCCTGGCAGCAACGCCACCGTTCCCACCTCACCCGGCGCCACCCCGATGTGGTACTGCCGCACGTCGCGCCCGGCGGCGTCCTTGTCGACGACCATCTTCTCTGGCACGTGGGGTACTCCGGCTCTCGTGGGTGTGGTTGCCAGTGCAAACTATCGCGCTGTCGGCCCATCCGCCTGTCGAGTCCCGAAGAGTAGCTTGGGAAGTAGCCGGCACCGACGAACTTCGATCAGATCCGAGGTGGCATCGTGACCAACGACGTCGAGAAGCGCTGGAATGATCCCCGCGCATTGCACACCGCCGCCAGATATGTCGTCGGCGTGGTGGTCCTCGCCGGCCTCTGGTTGATCGCTTACCTCCTGCTCAACCCGTCCAGCATCCTGTGGGGCATGGGCTTCACAGCGATTCTGATGTGCGGTGGTATCGGCGCCTTTGTCGAGGCCTACCGCGTGTACACCCGGGGCGGCGCCTGGCCGATCTGGCAAGGCGCCGGCTGGCTTCTGTTCATGCTGATGGTGGCGACCATGGGTGTGGTGGCAGTCTGAATCAGCCCGTCCCGACCTCGACTAGCTCGCATTCTTTCTGGCGTTGGTGAAGTATGTGTTGCGCGCGATTCGGGAGTCGCCGAATGTGATGGCCCGCTCACGCCGCGAACCCAGGAACAGCGTTGCCGCCCAATTCAGCACCGTACCAACGCGATTGCGACCCCCCGCCAGGAATGCGATGTGGATGACACCCCAGAAGATCCAGCCCAACCGGCCTGAAAGGTGCAGCGGTCCGGCCTGAATCAGCGCGTGGCCCCGCGCGACGTAAGCCGCACTACCCAGATCGCGGTACTTGAACGGCGCCCGCGTGGCGTTGCCACCCGATTCGACCTCGGCGGCGATCAGCTTGCCGACGTACCACCCACCCTGCATCGCAACCTCGGCCACCCCGGGCAGGTTGTCGCGGGCCATCATGTCGCCGATCACCCAGATATTCGGATGTCCGGGAACCGTCAGATCCTGTCCGACCGCAATGCGTCCGGACCGGTCCTGCGAGGCGCCCAGCGCAGCGGCGAGTTCCTTGGCGAACGGCACCGCCTCCACGCCGCACGTCCAGACAATCGTGTGGGCTTCGTACCGGGTCGTTGTCTTCGGCTCGTTCTTCGTGGTCGTCTCGACGTGGTCCGGGCCGACGTCGGTGACGTGAACTCCCAGATGCGTCTCGACGCCGACCTTGTCCAGCGTGCGCTGGGCATTTCTCGACAGTTTTTCACCGAAGGACGGCAATACCCGGTCACCACCGTGCAGCAACAGCACCCTGGCCTCACGCGGATCGATGGACCGGAACTCGTTCGTCAGAGCGTGTAGCGCCAATTCGCGGATCTGACCGGCGATTTCCACCCCGGTGGGACCACCTCCGGCAACGGCAAACGTGAGCCAGGGGCGTCTTTCCTCGGCCGTCGGCAATGACTCGGCCATTTCGAACGCGGTGATCAATGTGCGGCGAATGGTCAGGGCGTCGTCGAGCGTTTTCATGCCCGGCGCCCAGTCGATGTATTCGTCATGTCCGTGATAGGCCTGCTGCATACCCGCGGCGACCACGAGGTGGTCGAACGGCAGATCGAACGTCGAACCGTCGGACCGGCAGGCGGTGAGTGTCCGGGTCTCGACGTCGATGGCCGTTGCCTCCCCCAGCGCCACGTGCGCGTTCTTCTGCCGGCGCAACAGATGTCGCAGCGGACTGGCTATCGAGCCCTCGGACAGCAGGCCTGTCGCGCACTGGTAGAGCAGCGGCTGGAAGACATGACTGGTTCCCCGGGACAGCAGGGTGACATCGACGTCTGCATTCCGCAGTTTCCGCGCCGCATTGAGGCCACCGAATCCGCCGCCGACGATGAGTACATGTGGTCGCTCAGATGCAGTCATATTCTCTTTCGATCTCCAATTGCCACTGAAACAAAGGCCTGGGTACGAAACTATCGATCGCCGTCGCGATTACTGCGAAAGTCTATCCTCGCCGGTGTGTGGCGAATCACGCCGAGATAATTTGACCACCTGAGTCATTTGCTTTAATTTGGGTAAGTCGGCTGATTTAGATTTCTGGCGACCGACGACCCGATCCTGAATCTCCGGAGGCCGCACACCTATGCCCGTTCTCGATGCCGACGGAACCACCAGGACTCGGTCACCGGGCCCGATCGTGGCCATCCTGGCGTTTTCCGGCGTGGTCGCCGCGCTGATGCAGACCGTGTTGATCCCGATCATCCCGGAACTGCCCAGGCTCCTCGACGCCTCCTCGTCCGACACCGCCTGGGCCGTCACAGCCACCCTGCTGACCGGCACCGTCGCCGTGCCCGTCATGGGCCGTCTCGGAGATATGTTCGGCAAACGCCGCATCCTGCTCCTGAGCATGATGTTCCTGATCGTCGGATCCACGGTCGTGGCGTTGAGCAACAGTCTTGGACCGCTTCTCGTCGGCCGGGTACTGCAGGGCCTGGCGGGAGCGGTGATTCCGCTGGGGATCAGCTTGATGCGCGACGCTCTCCCCAAAGAGAAGCTGGCGAGTTCGGTGGCGATGATGAGCGCCTCACTGGGTATCGGTGGCGCGCTGGGTCTTCCCATCTCGGCCCTGATCGCGGAGTACGCGAACTGGCACTTCCTCTTTTGGATCTCCGCGGCGCTCGCGGCGGTCGCCGCTGTCCTGATCCTCACGTTTGTTCCCGAATCGCCCATCCGGAGCGGTGGAACCTTCGACTACGTCGGCGCCACATCGCTGTCGGCCGCACTGATCGCGTTGCTCCTCACCATCACCAAGGGCGCCGACTGGGGCTGGACCAGTAGCACCACCCTGACGCTGGTGGCCATTGCCGCGATCGCATTCGCGGTCTGGGGTTGGTGGGAACTCCGCACCAAACTCCCGCTGGTCGATCTTCGGGTCACCACCGGCCGCCAGGTCCTCTTCACAAACCTGGCCTCGGCTGCACTCGGCTTTGCGATGTTCGCCATGACGCTCGTGCTGACGCAGGTCCTCCAACTGCCCGAGACCACCGGATACGGGATGGGCAAGTCGATGCTCGCCACCGGCCTGGTCATGGCTCCCTTTGGTGTGGTGATGATGCTGGCCGCTCCGGTGTCTGCCCGGATCACCAACTCCCGGGGCCCGAAGACAACGCTGATGACCGGCGCGGTTGTTGTCGCCGTGGGTTACCTGGTCGGCGCGTTCGCACTCAGCACCGTCTGGCAGATCACCCTCGTCGGAATCATCATCGGCGCCGGTACCGGCCTGGCCTACGGCGCCATGCCGGCACTGATCATGGGCGCAGTCCCGATGTCGCAGACGAGCGCGGCCAACAGCTTCAACACCCTGATGCGCTCACTCGGAACGTCCCTTGCCAGCGCCATCGTGGGCGTGATCCTGGCCCAGATGACGATGTCGTCCGGCGGGTTCGACGTCCCGACCGCAGATGCGTTCAAGGTGACGATGCTGGTTGCTGCCGGCGCATCGCTCCTCGCATTCTCACTGGCCGCCTTCATCCCGCGGTTCAAGGCAACCCCGCCTTCGGTCGAGCTGCCCGACACCATCGCCGGGGTCGAGGAGTCCACAACCGTTACTCGCTGAGCCTTACGCAGATACGCTCCATGCCACAGTGCATGGGGCGTTTCTGCATGTGGAGGAAATTCGGGAGGTGACCGGTGGAGCAGGTCGATTGTGTGGTGATCGGCGCCGGAGTCATCGGCCTGGCCACTGCCCGGCAGCTGGCGCGCAGCGGACGTGACGTTCTCATCGCCGAGCGCGCAGAGCTGATCGGGTCCGAAACCAGTTCACGCAATTCCGAAGTCATCCACGCCGGCATCTACTATCCCGCCGGTAGCGCCAAGGCGCGGCTCTGCACGTCCGGGCGCGACAAGCTTTATGCCTACTGCGTCGACCACGGCGTCGACCACCAACGGATCGGCAAGCTGATCGTGGCGACCGACACCGACCAGGTGGACCGTCTGTCGGGCATCGCTGCTGCCGCAGAGGTCAACGGCGTCAAGGATCTTCGGCTGATCGACTCTGACGAACTCGCCGAACTCGAACCGGATCTGCATGCCGAGCAGGCACTGCTGTCACCGTCCACCGGCATCATCGACAGCCACGATCTGATGTCCGCACTGCGCCGCGACGCCGAAGAAGCCGGAGCGACCACGGCGCTGCGGAGTTCGGTGACGGGCGGGTCCGTGGCCGGTAATTCTGGACCGCGTTCGTCCATCGTCCTGGTCATCGACGACACCGAGATCGCCTGCGACGCAGTGATCAACTGTGCCGGGTTGAGCAGCTGGGATGTGGCCGCGCAACTCGACGGATTTCCGGCCACCAGCCTTCCACCTCGGCACTATGCCAAGGGCAACTACTACACTCCGGCCGGCGTCAAAGTGCCGTTCTCCCGGCTCATCTACCCGATCCCCGTCGACGGAGGACTGGGCGTGCATCTCACCCTCGACCTCGGCGGCCAGGCACGCTTCGGACCGGACGTCGAATGGGTGGATCATGTTGATTACCAGGTGGATCCGAGTCGGTCCGACGCCTTCTACTCCGAGATCCGCCGATATTGGCCGGCTCTACCGGACAACACACTGACCCCCGCCTACTGCGGCATCCGCCCCAAACTCTCCGGTCCGGGCGAACCAGCTGCCGACTTTCTGATCCAGGGTCCCGCCGACCACGGCATTCCCGGACTCGTCAATCTTTTCGGCATCGAATCCCCCGGACTGACTTCATGTTTCGCCATCGCAGAAGCCGTCGCCACCCACCTCGCCTGACCCCGCCACCACCCCGTCGAGCGTGCCGAACGAACCGCCGAGCGTGCCCTCGTTACCGTCGAGCGTGCCGAAAATTCCAGCGCATCAGCATCTTTGGCACGGTCGGCGGTCGGATAGGCACGGTCGGCGGTTTTATGGGCACGGTCGGCGGTTTTATGGGCACGGTCGGCGGTCGGATGGGCACGGTCGATGGGGGTGAACGAAGTCCGGCCCCACCTCAATTGAGAGGTGGGGCCGCCCCCGACTTCACGGCTTGTGGCCGTTGGTCAGATCAGTGCGAGACAGCCTTCTCGACGCCGACACCGGTCAGCGAACGGACCTCCATCTCGGACTGCTTCGCGGGATTCTCCAGCTTGCGGCGTCCGATGTGGGTACCGATCACGGCCAGCAGGAAGGCGGCAGGGATCGAAACGATTCCGGGGTTCGACAGCGGGAAGAGGGCGAAGTCGGCGTCCGGGAACATCGAGGTCGGCTTACCGGAGACCGCAGGAGAGACCACGATCAGGCCGATGCAGATGAGCAGACCACCATAGATGCTGTACAGGGCGCCGGTGGTGTTGAACTTCTTCCAGAACAGCGAGAACAGCAGTGTCGGAAGGTTTGCCGACGCGGCGACCGCGAAGGCCAGGGCCACCAGGAAGGCGATGTTCTGGCCCATGGCCAGGATGCCCAGCACAATCGCCACGAGTCCGATGACCACCACCGTGATCCGCGAGACCCGAACCTGCTGCTCTTCAGAGGCGTTGCCGCGCTTGATGACACTGGCGTAGATGTCGTGGGCGAACGATGCCGATGCGGTGATCGCCAGTCCGGCCACCACAGCAAGAATGGTTGCGAAGGCAACCGCCGAGATGATTGCCAGGAAGATCGTTCCGCCGAGCTCGAAGGCCAGCAGTGGCGCCGCGGAGTTCTCCTTGCCGGGTGCGGCCAGGATCTTGTCCGGCCCAACCATTTTCGCCGCACCGTAGCCGAGTCCCAGGGTGAACAGGTAGAAGGCACCGATGAGTCCGATCGCCCAGGTCACCGAGCGGCGCGCCTCTTTCGAGGTGGGCACCGTGTAGAAGCGCATCAGCACGTGCGGCAGACCGGCGGTGCCGAGAACCAGCGCGATACCGAGCGAGATGAAGTCGAGCTGAGACATGTTGCTGATGCCGTACTTCGCACCGGGAGCGAGGATGTCGCGTCCGGCCACCGCGTCGTTCGTCGACTGGTTGACCGAGTCCTGAGCTTGGGCGAGCAGGGTCGAGAAGTTGCCCTTCACCGCGAACAGCACAAGGAAGAACATGATGGCGGCGCCGGCGATGAGCAGAACCGCCTTGACCATCTGCACGTATGTGGTGCCCTTCATGCCGCCGATGAGGACGTAGGCGATCATCAGCAAGCCGACCACGGCCACCACGATGGACTGGCCGGTCTTGCCATCGATATTGAGCAGCAGTGCGACAAGTCCGCCGGCACCAGCCATTTGGGCCAGCAGGTAGAACAGCGAGACGGTCAGCGTCGACAGCGCCGCCGCCATCCGCACCGGTCGCTCCTTCAAGCGGAAGCTGAGGACGTCGGCCATCGTGAATCGGCCGGTGTTGCGGAGGAGCTCGGCGACCAGCAGCAGAGCGACGAGCCAGGCAACAAGGAAGCCGACCGAGTACAGGAAGCCGTCGTAGCCGTAAACAGCGATGGCACCGGCGATTCCGAGGAACGATGCGGCCGAGAGGTAGTCACCGGCGATCGCAAAGCCGTTCTGCGGTCCGGAGAACTGACCGCCGCCGGTGTAGAAGTCGGAAGCCTTCTTCGTGGTCTTGCTGGCCTTGATCACGATACCCATCGTGATGACCACAAATGCCACGAAGATGGCGATGTTGAGTGCGGGGTTGCCGACTGAGGCGGTCCCGGCAGCGAGGTAGCTCATTTGAGCGGTCCTTCCAGCTCTTCGCGGATGGCCGCGGCGCGGGGATCGAGGTCACGATTGGCGAAGCGCACATAGACCGCGGTGATCACGAATGTCGAGACGAATTGCGCGAGCCCGAGGATGAGGCCGAGGTTGATATTGCCCAGGATCTTGGTGGCCATGAAGTCTGTGGCATACGTGGCGAGGAGAACGTACAGCGCGTACCAGGACAGGAAGAACGCGGTCAGTGGAAACACAAACGTCCGTAGTCGACGTCGCAGGTCCTGGAACTCCGGGCTGGCCTGCATATCGATGAACGCCTGTGCGTCCGGAGTCGGTCGCGGCTGCGACAACTCCGGGCTCAGGTCTGATGTGGTCACTGGGGACTCCTGACATGACGGGTGAGGGTAACTGTCACGAAACGTTAGTGAGGTCCAGGTCACATCAACATGGTGTGGTCGCAGTCACACGGCGAGCTGTCGAACTGTGCGACGAACGGTCGATTCAGAGCGACAAGCGGTCAGCTGTCGTTCCGGAAATCGGGTGAGTCGCGGTCCGGGCGACGATCCTCGACGGTCCCCAGATTGATCTCGCGATCGCGCCCGACACCCAGCCTTTCCGGTGCATGCAGCCGGGTGAGCAGTCGTCCGACATCAGCCGGGACCTGGTCGGCGGTGAACTTGCTGACCAGCACCATCGTGGCAAATGCCAGCGGCACACTCACTGCCGCCGGATAACCGACCAGAACAGCGGGCCACCCGTTCAGAACGTCATCGTCGAAGCCCACGACCGAGGTGGCGAACGCGGCTCCGCCAGCAACCACACCACCGACGATCAGTCCCGCGGCCGCACCGACCGCGGTCAGCCCGCGCCACCAGATGCCCAGGACCAGCAGTGGGCACAACGTGGACGCGGCGACGGCGAACACCAGTCCCACCGTTCGGGAGAGGTCGATGGACGTGACCCCCACAGCCAGCAGCAGCGGCACGAGGCCGGCCACGACGGAGGCGAGCCGGAAGTCGCGGACCCGACCATGCAACACATCGGTACTGATGACACCGGCGACACTGACAAGCAGTCCCGACGAGGTCGCGAGGAAAGCTGCGAAGGCACCGGCGGCCACCAGTGCGGCAAGCAATTGGCCACCGATGCCCGACAACACCGAGCCCGGGAGCAACAGCACCGCGGCGTCGGATGCCCCGGTGATGAGGAGCTGCGGTACCCACAATCGGGCGAACGCGCCGAGCAGAGTGGGGAACAGATAGAAGAGGCTGAGCAGTCCGACCACCGCCAGCGAGGTCGCGCGAGCCGCTCTGCCATCGGGATTCGTGTAGAAGCGGACGAGCACGTGCGGCAGCCCCATGGTGCCGAGGAAGATGCCGATGATCAGCGAGAAGACCTGGAACATCGGGTGCTCACCGCCGAAGCCCCATCCCGGGGTGTCCCACTCGCCGTGGGTTGCCGGTGCCCCGGACACAACGGGTACAGCAGAGCCGGCGGAGAGTTCCAGCTCGGTTCCCTCGCTCACTGTGTGCTCACCAGGCCCCAACACCAAAGGTCCGGACACCGCGGTTCCATCGACCTCCCCTACCGCGCTCACCTGCAGCGGCTGTGCCACTGTGACAACGACGTCCGTGGTGATGTCGACAGTTGTCGACGTCGAGACCGTCGGCGGCGCATCGGAGCCCCGATCATCGTCGCCCGCACCATAGAAGTGAATGGCCAGCACTATTGCCGGCACCGCGATCGCGGTCAGTTTGAGCCAGTACTGAAATGCTTGGACAAAGGTGATCGACCGCATCCCGCCACCGACAACGTTGGCGATGACGATCACGGCGACAACGACCGCGCCCACCCAGGTCGGGACACCCAGCAGGATGTTGAGTGTCAGTCCGGCTCCCTGGAACTGCGGCACCAGATAGAGGATGCAGATCAGAACCACAACGCCCGTCGCCAGCTTGCGTAATCGCTTGGACTGCAGCCTGAATTCGGCGAAGTCGGGGACGGTGTAAGCACCTGACCGGCGCAGCGGCGCCGCCACGAACAGCAGCAGGCCGACGTATCCGGCGGTGAAGCCGATCGGATACCACAGCGCGTCGGCGCCATATTTGGCGATCAGTCCCGCGACTCCGAGAAATGATGCGGCCGAGAGATATTCACCGGAGATCGCCGCCGCGTTCCACCTGGGCCCGACGCTACGTGAGGCGACCAGGAAGTCGGACGTGGTGCGGGCCAGGCGAACTCCATAGGCGCCGATGGCGACGGTCGCCACTGCTGCGGCAACCAACGCGATGAGTGTCGGGACCGGCACCGACTGTCCGTAAATCGTCTGCATCTGCGCGGTTTCAGTCGTCGACCAAGTCGCCGAACTCTTGTTCGTTTCGATCGGCGCGACGGTTGTAGACCCAGCACACGGCCAGCAGCAGCGGATACACCGCAAACCCAAGGATCCACCAGGGCAACAGGATCCCGAACATCGTCACCTCGGTGAGCTCGGGGAAGATTTTCATCACCACCGGTATCGAACACAACACCAGCAAGGTCAGCGCTGCCAGCCGCAATGCCAACCCGAGTTGGGCGCGCATCAACCCGCGGATGAGTGCGTCACCGACGTCTGTGTGTTCCTGGACCTCCACCCGGGTTCGGACCGTCCTCGCCCCCCGTCGCGAGGCGAGCACCACCCGCTCCCGAGGGCGGGGTGCCTGATCTCCGGGTGTTGTCACCGGGTGGTCCGTTCCTGCTTGGGACTGCGGACGAGTCGGTCCTTGAGTTCCCTGGTGTGCCGCCGGCTGACCGGTAACTCCACCACCGCCGCGTTCGGCTCGGGCCGGAGCTGGACAACCATGCCGGACCCGACCGTGCGGATACCGGTGACCAGCGCCAACGACACCAGGTACGAACGGTGAACCCGCAGGAATCCGGCTTGTGCCCAACGGCTTTCGAGTGTCGAAATCGGGATACGGACCAGATGCGAACCGGTCGGGGTGTGCAGCCTGGTGTAGTCGCCTTCAGCTTCCACCCAGGACACATCCGAGCGATTGACCAGGGTGGTCGCCCCGCTCATCTCGACCGGGATCACCTCATCGGTACCCGTGACGCCGCCGACTTCCGCAGTGACCTCCACCTCGGGCGTCTCCCGCTGCTCGACGACCCGACGGACCGCCTCGGCAAGACGTTGCGCGCGTAGCGGTTTGAGAAGATAGTCGACCGCTCCGAGATCGAAAGCGGCGACCGCCCGATCGTCATGGGCGGTCACGAAGACCACGGCCGGTGGATTGGCGAAGGCCGCGAGCACCCCGGCGAGTTCGAGTCCGTCGAGACCCGGCATGTTGATGTCGAGGAACACCGCGTCGATGGAGTCGGGACGATCCTTGATCAATCGCAGCGCGCTGGTTGCATCCCCCGCGGTCAGGACCTCCGCCACCGCATCCTCGGCACGCAACAGATAGGCGAGTTCGTCGAGCGCCGGCCATTCGTCATCGACGGCCAGCACTGTCAGTGCCGGCCGTCTCGTCGGGGCGGAGTCCTTGGTGGTCTGTGTCACAACAGGGTCTATCGTGCCACGGACTGTCCGTGGCACGGACTACATGGCGACACAACCGGCATCCACCGGCAACGCGACGCCGGTGATGAATTTTGCTTTGTCGCTCACCAGCCACATGACCGCGTTCGAGACGTCTTCGGGCTCGACCCAGGGAACCGGGAGCAGGTTGCCCGCCATCGCGGTCGAGAGCCTGCCTTCGGCGTGCATTTTTGCCATGTTCTCATTCAAGATCATCGGCGTGGCGACCCCGGTGGGATGCACGGTGTTCACCCGGATGTTGTTTTCCGCGTACGCGTTTGCTGCCGACTTCATCAGCCCGACCAGGCCGTGTTTCGACGCGGCGTATGCGAAGACGGCCGCACTGCCGTCGCCACCGCGTCCGGTCAAACCCTGCACCGAGCTCGTCAGGACGATCGATCCGCCGACACCTTTGCGGATGATCGACGGCACGGTTGCCGCGATCGTGTTCCAGGCCCCGAACAGATTCGTCTCGACGATGTCGCGGTAGACCTGCTCGTTCCTCGGATCGGTGACGCCGAGCGCGACCACACCGGCATTCGCGACAACGATGTCGATCTCACCCAGCTGCCCGATTCCGTCGGAGACAGCCGCCTCGAGGTCGGCCAGTTGCCGGACGTCAGCGGCAAACGTCGAGATCCGGCGCCCCTTTTCGGCGACCAGGCGTGCGGTCTCGGCGAGATCTTCCTTGGATGCCAACGGATATGGAATCGAGTCGATGTCGGCGCAGATGTCGATCGCGATGATGTCGGCTCCGGCTTCGGCCAAAGCGACGCAGTGACTTCGGCCCTGACCTCGTGCCGCACCCGTGACGAGTGCGACTTTGTTGTCGAGTTCACCCATGATGATCTGACTTCTCCTCGCGTGCGGCACGATCTGCGTCCGCGCCCTTCTTCATCGCTGCGCTGAACCAGACGTCTTCTTCCTGGAAATCGTTGGTGCGCCATCCTTCTGACGTCCGTACCAGCTTGTGGCGGTACCAGCCGCCGCAGTCACTCTTCTCGGTATTTCCGGGCAGGATCATCGGGTTGTAGAACATCGCGCGGACCTCGGCGGTATCACCGGTGATCGTGTAGTCGATGTTGGTGATGAAATGCTGCTTCATCGGCAGCAGTTTCATCGACGCTTCGAGCCATGCCGAGATCTCCACCCGATTACCCGTCGGACCACCCACGGCGGAGTAGTCGATGCGCGCGTCTTCGGTGTAGAGCGAACGCCACAGATCCCAGTCCTCGGAGTCGACTGCCTTGGCGTAGTTGGTCAGATGCTGCTCGATCTCCAGCCTGTCGATGACCTCTTGAATTTCCACCCTGACAACTCCTCACCACGACGCACAGCGGATGACGGAAGGAAGGTCGCGGCCATCAGATACCCCAGACAGCGACCATCACTTCAATCACTTGATTGATTCATAGGTATGATCTAGGACATAATTCGGCTCTGTCAAGATATGGGTCACAAGACGAGCAACAATCGGGTCGGGAGCAGCATTCGATGAGACAGATCCCCAGCGAGCTGGCACAACGGTACAAGGACGACGGATGGTGGACCGATGAAACCGTCGGCGAACTGATCGGTCGCGGTCTGGCCGACCGCGGCGACCTCGTGTTCGAAGTCCATTCCGCGACGCATCCGTATGTGGGGACCTTCGCCGACGTCGAGCAGATCGCGCGCCGGCTCGCAGCAGGACTCGCCGACCGCGGTGTCGGCGAGGGCGACGTGATCGTCTCCCAGTTGCCGAACTGGATGGAAGCAGCCGCGACGTTCTGGGCGACGTCGCTCCTCGGCGCGGTCATCGTGCCCGTCGTCCACTTCTACGGCCCCAAAGAGATGTCGCACATCATCGCCACCACCAAGCCCAAGGTGGTGATCACCGCCACGGGATTCGGGAAATTGTCGTTCGACCCCGACCTCTACCGCGACGTCCCGATCGTCGGAGTCGTGGGCCAGAACTTCGACGAGCTGCTCGCCGACGAACCGATGACCGGCATCATCAAGGCCGACCCTGCCGCCCGCGCGCTGATCGCCTTCACCTCCGGCACCACCAGCAAGGCCAAAGGTGTCATCCACAGCCACCAGACCCTGGTCTGCGAGACCCGGCAGCTCGCCATGCGCTGGCCGCGCGACGGGCAACCGCAGATCACCGGTGCACCCACCGGTCACTTCATCGGCATGGTGAGCGCGTTCCTGATCCCGATCCTCGAGGGTTACCCGATCCATTTGATCGACGTCTGGGATCCGTCCGTGGTGCTCCGCCTGATGACCGAACGAGGGCTGAAAGTTGGTGGTGGCGCACCATATTTCGTGACCAGCGTGCTCGATCATCCCGACTTCACCCCCGCGCATCTGGAGTTCATGCCCTATGCCGGACTGGGTGGCGCGTCGGTGCCTTTGACCTTCACGCGGAAACTCACCGACCTCGGCGTCATCGCCTACCGCTCGTACGGCAGCACCGAACATCCCTCCATCACCGGATCGAAGCCGAGCGATTCGGTCATCAAACGCACACAGACCGACGGCAGCGCACTCGAAGGTGTGGAACTGAAGATCGCTCCCGATGGAGAAATCCTTTCCCGCGGCCCCGACCTCTGCCTCGGATATACCGATGACGCGTTGACGGCCAAGGCTTTTGACTCCGACGGCTGGTACCACACCGGCGATATCGGAATCCTCGACGACACCGGCAGCCTGACGATCACTGATCGCAAGAACGACGTCATCATCCGTGGTGGCGAGAACATCAGCGCACAGGAAGTCGAAGAGGAGCTACTCGGTCTACCCGGTGTTGCCGAAGCAGCCGCTGTCTCAGCACCCGATGCCCGTCTCGGTGAACGCACAGCCGCGGTGTTGCGACTCCATCCGGGGGCAGCGATGCCCACGCTCGACGACCTACGGGCGCACTTCGCCACCTCCGGTCTGGCAAAACAGAAGTGGCCCGAAGAACTTCATCAACTCGACGAATTCCCCCGGACGCCCAGCGGCAAGATCCAGAAGGCGGTCATCAGGAAGATGGTGGCCGAACTGAGCACGGTGGACGAATCAGCCCCTGCGGCAACCTGATTCGAATTCGACTCTCACACCGAGACGCCCGGCCGGAACTTGGGTACGCGCATGCTGACCTTGGTTCCGGCGCCGGGCGCGGTTTCGACCACCAGTCCGTAGTCGTTGCCGAATGCGGCCCGTAACCGATCATCGACGTTGGCCAGACCGACATGAGCGCTCTCGGTGGCGCTAGGTCCGCCGGCACCGGTGACGATCGCGTCGAGATCACCGGAACGCAGGAGTTCCGGATCCATCCCGACGCCGTCGTCCTCGACACTGATCACACAATCCGTACCCTCGTCGGCCGCGATGATGGTGACCGTCCCACCCTCGGGCTTGCTCGAGATACCGTGGCGCACCGCATTTTCCACCAGCGGCTGCAACGCCAGGAACGGCAGGACCACGTTGAGGACCTCGGGTGCGACCTGCAGTTTGACCGCCAGTGAGCCGCCGAAGCGGGCCCGTTCCAGGGTCAGGTATCGGTCGATGTTGCGCAGTTCATCTGCCAGCAGCGTGTATTCGCCGGCCGCCCGGAAGGAGTAGCGGGTGAAGTCGGCGAACTCGAGGATGAGCTCACGGGCCTGATCGGGATCGGTCCGCACAAACGACGCCACGGTTCCCAGGGCGTTGTAGATGAAGTGCGGACTGATCTGGGCTCGCAGCGCGCGGACCTCGGCACGGTCCAGTCGGGCCCGGGATGCGTCGAGTTCGGCCAGCTCGATCTGGCTGCCCGCGTAATTGGCCACCTCGGTGATCGCCGACAACATGCCCGGGCCCGGCCTGGTCCTGGTGACCACACCGATCACACCCACCGACCCGGCGCCGTCCACCAGCATCGGCTGCACGATCAGCGCCCGGATACCCGGTTCATCGAGATCAGCGGCTTTGATGAGGATCCGGCGACCCTCCTCCGAGGCCCGGACCGCCGCGTCCGCGAACCTGGTGGCAAGCCGTCCATACGATCCGGTCCATGCCAGGATCTCGCCGTCGGCGTCGGATATCCCCAGCGCGTCGGCCGAAGTCAGGCTCCGCAGATGCGGGGCCGCCTCAGCTGCCGAGTCGGCGTCGAGACCACGCCGCAGCGGACGGGCAGCGAGTGACGCGGTGTGCAGCGTCGCGTGGACCACCCGCTCGGCCGGTGTAGTCAGGGTCGGACGCGTCCGAACCCGCAGTGCCACAACCGCAATCACCACCACCAGCACAGCGACGACAACAAGTGCGATCGCGATGCCCGACATCAGCGGCTCATCACGTCGTAGTGCTACCGCTCAGCGATCGGCGGCGGCGTAGGTCGCCCCCGCGGCGGCCGCGGTCACGGCGATGACCGACGGCCACGCGCCGATCTTCTTGGCCAGCGGATGCGACGCACCAAATGCGACGAGGTACCCACCCAGCAGCGATCCGGCCACCAGCGGTCCTTTGGTCCGGTACCACTGGGTGGCGCACCAGCCGCCCGCCGCAGCGAGCACGACGCCGCCGAGTTCACGCCGCCCGCTGTATCGGGCGGTGGCATATCCGCCGACGAGTCCGGCGGCAACAACAGGTGCTGTCAATGGGGTACTCACCCAGCCGACTCTACCGCCGTCACATTCACCGGACTCATGACCGACGACACACTCATCACCGGCGTCGCCACGAAGGGTCTCGGCCGGAGAGTCCCAGCAGCCGCTCGAGGTCCGAAGCATTCTCGGCCGTCGAAACCCGCGGGGCGAAAGGCTTACCCGGACCTTGGTAGTCGGGGGTCAGCATGGTCGGAGCGAAGGTCGCCGACGCTGCCGCTGCCTCGGGCGCGGGATTCCACTCCTGCCCCGTTGCCACCGCGAGATCCCATCCGTGGACGATGTACTCCCACAGGATCATCGACATCGCCATGTCACCCGGCATCGGATTCTCGCCGAGGTACAGCGGACGCTGGTCCGCACCAGAACGCACGGCCGAATCGAGTTGGTCTGCCGCCGCACGGATCACCTCGGCGGCTTGTTCCGCCACTTGTGGAACCTGGGCTCCGCTCGCACTTGCCCGGCCTCCGGGATCAGCGAATCCGGCAGCGAACGTGCTGAGCCAGCCGGCAACGTGGTTGCGCAGCGCAGCGACATCGAGTTCGGTGCACGGGGTGGGGGCGGTCTCGTGGCCGTCGGTATTGGCGACCACGACCGCGAGGTCGGCCAGGACTGGTTTGAGCAGATCGACAGTTGTGGTGGTCATGCCATCGAGTGTTCTCCCGATCATCGGCCGCGTCTTGAAAAAACGCGACAACTCGGGTCGATGAGTAGCCTTCAGCGCCACTCCAGGTCGTCAGTGCCACGTTGCCCCTGCGCATCGCTCCCGGATGACACTCCCTTAGAACCTCGATGCAACCGGAGTAGGCTGCCACGGTTCTGTACTGGCGGGATACGCGCGGACCGTCCTGCAGCGGCGCCACGGCCGAAAATCACAGCGATCGCGATCATGCCCACGCCGGCAGCGAAATGCATCCAGTCGTCGGCTGAATTGACAGGGATGAAGTTGGCACCGGACTGGTTGTCGACAACCAGCCCGTGCACCCACAACACGAGACAGATCGAGCCGCCGGCAAGCAAATACAGGCGGGCTCCGGTCGCGGTTCTGGAAAATACGATGCCGACGACACCCAAGATCACGTGGACGAGGTTGTTCAGGCATGACACCTGGAAGACGCCCACCAGTTCCGCGGTTGAGTAATGCCCTGTGAAATAGAGGGTCTCGTAGTTGGTCGTGATCCCGGGGACGAACCCGAGGCAACCGACAACAACGAAGGCCACGGCTACGACCAACGCGGCGATCTGGACCTCGGTGCGAGTTGTCCTTCGGGAAATGATCATGAACAGACCTTCCAGAAACCGCCGCCCAGGTGCTGGCGATAGAGTCCCCATTTGCGGACAATTCAAACCCGCCAAATCCGGCACATCACACGCGCCTTTTGCCTGGTCACACCGGTGTTGCCAGGGCCGCTGCTCGACGTGTTAGTTTGTCGAGGCCCAATCCGTCGAACCGAAGGCGAGAGCTTCATGAGTGGTCTTGGTCCGGTATTGGTACCCGATGAAACGTGCTGGAAGATCGCGCAGGCCGATCGACTCGCGGTCATCGTCGACGCGGCCGACTACTTCCGGCATGCCAAGGCCGCAATGCTGCAGGCGCGGAGTCGGATCATCCTGATCGGCTGGGATTTCGACACCAGGATCAAGTTCGAACCGGAAGGCGAGACCCTGGACGGTCCCAACGACCTCGGGACCTTCTTGAAGTGGCTGCCCGAGAACCGTCCGGGACTCGAGATCAACCTGCTCAAGTGGAGTCTGGGCGCGTTTGCCGCGATCGCCCGCGGCATGGCACCGGTGTTCATCCAGAATTGGTTCAACGCCAAGGAACTGCACTTCGAGATCGATCTGGCGCATCCCGTTGGTGCCGCACATCATCAGAAGATCATTGTCATCGATGATCAGATCGCCTTCTGCGGCGGTATCGACATGACCGTCGACCGGTGGGACACCTCCGACCATGCTGACCGAAACACCTACCGCACCAAGCCCAATGGCAATTCCTACGGTCCCTGGCATGACGCCACCACTGCGGTCGACGGAGCCGCTGCGCGTGCGGTCGGACAGATTGCCCGCGCCCGGTGGCTCGCCGCGACCGGACAGGAACTCGCCCCGGTCACCGACATCTCCGAGCACTACTGGCCGCCGGGATTGGAACCGACGATGCAGGCGGTGGATGTGGCGGTCGCCCGCACCCTGCCCGAGATACCCGGCCGCGAAGAGGTACGAGAGATCGAATCCCTCTATCTCGCAGCGATAGCCGCTGCCCAGGACTACCTGTACATCGAGAGCCAGTACCTGGCGGCCCGCACGATCGCCGACGCACTGGCGAAACGACTCGGCGAACCCGACGGACCCGAAATCGTGCTCGTGTTACCCCGTCACGCCGACGGATGGCTGGAGATGCAGGCGATGGACGGAGCCCGCCACAGCCTGCTCCATTTCTTATGGAAGGCCGACACCCACAACCGTTTCCGGGCCTACCACCCGGTAACTGCCGGTGGTGAACCGATTTACGTACACGCCAAGGTCCTGGTCATGGACGACCGGCTGCTGCGGGTCGGATCGTCCAATCTCAACAACCGGTCGATGGGCTTCGACAGCGAGTGCGACCTCGCCGTCGAGATCGCCGCCGACCTTCCTGTGACCGATGACCATCGCACCGCGATCCGTGGTGTCCGGAATCGTCTGCTGAGTGAACATCTCGACGTCGAGATCGATGACCTCCAAGCAGCCATCGACGAACACTCCTCGCTCACCGCCGCCATCGACACCCTGAACGACAAGGGCAAAACCCTCGTCGAGTTCGATCGAGACATCATCGACGGGGAGGACAGTCCCCTCGCCGAGAACGAACTCATGGATCCCGAACAGGTCCGGACTTCGTTGCTGGAGAAGTCATATCGGAGGGTCGCCGGCCGGAGGCAGCTCCGGCCGGCAGTCCGCTGAAATCCTTCGCCAGGACTACGTGATCGCTGATGCGAAGACGCGTGGACTATGGTTTCTTCGCGGTGTCAGGAGTCGACACCCGGATGGCCCCACGGGCCTCGAGCTCGGCAATTGTGCTCTCGCTCAGGCCCAGGCAATCGGACAGCACGGAAGCCGTGTCATCCCCGTTGGCGGGAGCGGGCCGCGCCACCGGATAGCGGCCGTCGATCGACATCGGCGTGGTCGGCGCAAGATACGAGCCGATTCGCGGCTGGTCGACCTGCTGGAACATCGGGTTGTCGGTGACGCGTGGGTCAACCGCGATCTGAGCGAAGGTCCGATAGCGCTCGTAGACAACGGCTGTCGCGCTCAACTCCTTCTCCACCTGATCAATCGTCCGGTCACGGAACCAGATCGAGAACAAGCCGCTCAGGACGTCACGGTGGCGGAAACGGTCGCCGTCGTCCCGAAAGTCCACGCCCAGTGCAGTTTCCAGCGCGGCGATGGCATCGGCGGTGCCGGTGACCTCGGCCAGGTCGCGGAAATGTCGCGGGGTGACCGCAACAACCATGATCGTCTCGCCGTCGGCGGTACGGAAATCACTGCCGTAGGTGCCGTATACGAAATTGCCGACCCGAGGCCGCTCGGGGCCGCCGAGTTGCACCTCGGCCAGGTACCCGAGGTGGCCGATGGTCGCCAGCGCGACATCTTCGAGGGGCAGCACGATCCGCGCGCCTTCCCCCGTGGTCGCCCGTCGGTGCACCGCGGCGGTCACCGATAGCGCCGCGTACAGACCGCAGGCCACATCCCATGCCGGCAACACGTGGTTGACCGGTGTTCCGAGTGCGGTCGGGCCGGTGACGAGCGGAAAGCCCATCGCGGCATTGACCGTGTAATCGAGCGCACCGCGCCCATCCGCCCGGCCGAGTACCTGAACGTGAATCAGGTCGGGCCGGGACTGCGCCAGCCTGTCGTAGTCGAGCCAGTCCCGCCCGGCGGCGTTGGTGACCACGATCCCGGCCTCGAGGATGAGGTCGCGGATCAGGGCAGTGGCCTCGGGATCACGAAAGTTGGCGGCCAGGGACCGTTTGCCCTGGTTGAGATTCGCCCAGTAGATCGATTCACCGCCCTCGGTGATCGGCCAGCGATGATAATCGGCGGCACCACCGATCGGGTCGACACGGATCACCTCCGCGCCAAGCGATCCCAACGTCATGCCGGCGAGGGGTGCCGCGACGAAACTGGATACCTCTATGATTCGCAGCCCGGCCAAGGGGAGGGCCTGCGGTTCGTGCTCTGTGCTCATCGAGTGGCCGATGCGGTGCAGAAGGTCATGGGTCTACCCTGCATTGTCGAGACCGGATCGTCTATATTGGGGTCCCATACTGTTGGCGTTTCAGTTCACGGGTGGGCGAGCGACAGGAATGAGGCACTGATGCGCGACGTGGTGATCTGCGAGCCGGTTCGGACTCCGATCGGCCGGTATGGCGGGATGTTCAAGTCACTCACCGCTGTCGATCTCGGCGTGGCCGCCATGAAGGGGCTGCTGGAGCGGACCGGCATCGCACCGGACGAGATCAACGACCTCATCCTCGGGCACTGCAACGGCAACAGCGAGGCACCGGCGATCGGCCGGGTAGTGGCACTCGATGCGGGCCTGCCGGTGACGGTCCCCGGCATGCACATCGATCGCCGTTGCGGATCCGGCCTGCAAGCAGTCATCCAGGCCGCATTCCAGGTCGGCAACGGCGACAACGAACTCGTGGTGGCGGGTGGCACCGAGTCGATGAGCAATGCGTCGTTCTACTCCGTCGACATGCGCTGGGGCGGCGCCCGCTCCGGCGTACAGATGCACGACAGCCTGGTCCGTGCCCGCTCGACCGCCGGTGGCCGCTTCTATCCGGTGCCCGGCGGCATGATCGAGACCGCCGAGAACCTGCGGCGCGAGTACAGCATCAGCCGACTCGAGCAGGACGAACTGGCCGTCGCCTCGCACACCCGGGCCGTCGCCGCTCAGCAGGCCGGGATCCTGGCCGAGGAGATCGTGCCGGTCTCCGTGCCGAACCGCTCCGGTGACCAGATCATCGACACCGACGAACACCCCCGTGCCGACACCACCGTCGAATCACTGTCCAAGCTGCGCCCGATCATGGGCAAGCAGGATCCCGACGCCACCGTGACCGCCGGCAATGCCAGTGGTCAGAACGATGCCGCGTCGCTGTGCATCGTGACCACCCTGGAGAAGGCCGCCGAACTCGGGCTGACCCCGCTCGTCAAGCTGGTGTCGTGGGGTGTTGCCGGCGTCGAGCCCAAGGTGATGGGCATCGGGCCGGTCCCGGCCACCGAGAAGGCGCTCACCAGAGCCGGACTCACACTCTCCGACATCGATCTCATCGAACTCAACGAGGCATTCGCCGCACAGGCCCTCGCCGTGATGCGCGAATGGAAATTCACCGCAGACGATCACCAGCGCACCAACGTCCACGGTTCGGGCATCTCGCTCGGCCACCCCGTCGGTGCCACCGGTGGCCGGATGCTGGCGACCCTGGCCCGCGAGATGCAACGCCGCGACGCCCGGTATGGCCTCGAGACCATGTGCATCGGCGGTGGTCAGGGCCTCGCCGCAATCTTCGAGAAGGTCTGAACCGGCCTGATCACCTCGTCGTTGGTCCGCTCGATTTAGCGCGATTCAGCCGCAGTCACCGTCCGACCTGACCTAGTGTCGCAACAGACGAACCGATGGCTGCAACCCAGATGTGAGGAGTGTCGGCATGCGACGGACGGTGGCGGCAGTGTTTGCGGCTGGGCTCGCGGTCGGCCTATTGGCGGGTTGTTCCGACGACTCCGACGACTCGGCGACCCCGAGTGCGGCCGCATCGTCTGTGACGGACTCGACGTCACCGGCTCCGAAATCTGGGGAGGCAACTTCGAAACCCGCGGGCGGCACCAACCTTCGTGCCGACTGCGCGGGACTGTCCTCCGACGACCTGACAGAGATCTTCGACGTCGAGTTCGGCAGACCCGAACCGTCGACCGGCGCCGTGAACACCGTCGACAACGTCAACTACAAGACCGTCGGATGCAGCTTCGAGACCACCGACCTGGCAACTACCGATCTCAACGAGATCGAAGTCGATCTGAACCTATCTTTTGCCGAGCAGTTCAACGACAACACAGTTCATTGCATCGAGCCGTCCGACCACATCCACCCGGTCGAACCCGTTGCCGGCGTCGGCAACCAGGCGTGGTGGCAGTCCGGAAGTTTCGAGAACGCGACTGACGCCGAAGGCGAACTCACCGTGTGTGTCGACGAGGCTCTGATCGGCATCCAGATCGAGGGTCCGTCGGAACTCCGGGCGACGATGCAGGACCAGGCCGTCGAGATCGCCCGGATCGTTGTCGGCTGAGATGGCCGAGGCGTCCTGACTCAGGCGTCGATGTAGAAGTCCAGGTCGAGGGGTTCGCTGCCACCGTAGGTGGAGAGGTCGGTGACACCGGCTCCGGTGAGAACCTCGGCATCGATCAGAACCTCACCTGTCGCCGACGACGGTCGCGCCAGGATCAAGGTGGCAGCGTCTGCCATCACCTCGGGCTCGCGGGCATGCATCGCGGCCTCGGGATCCGGCTGCAGGTTCTTCACCGCGGCCGTCGCGATGGTGGTCTCGGGCCACAGGCAGTTGCTGGCGATGTTCTGCTCGGCGAACTCCGCGGCGAATCCGAGGGCCAGGACGGTCATGCCGTACTTCGAAAGCGTGTACGCGGGGAACTTGCCCAGCCAATACGGCGACATGTTGAGCGGCGGTGCGATGGAAAGGATCTGCGCGTTGGGCGACTTGGCCAGATGCGGCAGAGCGGCCTGGGTGAGGGAGAACATTCCACGGACGTTCACGCCCTGCATGAGGTCGTAGCGCTTCAGTGGCAGGTCAGCGGTGCCAGCCTCGTTGATGACGCTGGCGTTGTGGATGAGGATATCGATGCCGCCGAAGGTCTCGACGGCGGTGGCGACCGCACGCTGGACGTCTTCGTCGACACGTACGTCACCGACCACACCGACGACCTTTCCACCGGCGGCCTTGATCTCCTCGACCGCGGTGTGGATGGTGCCCGGCAGCTTGGGATGGGGCACGTCGGTCTTGGCCAGGAGCACGATGTTGGCACCACGCTTGGCGAGCGCGAGCAGGATGGCCAGCCCGATACCGCGGCTACCGCCTGACATGAGCACGGTGCGGTTCTCGAAGGCATTCGAAGCCAACGACTCAAGCTGATTGTCCGACATTGTTCGCAAGGCCCTTCGACGTTGTGATGCGCGTTTAGCTGCAGGCTATCAGAACGCCATTCTCATTTGCGAGAGGAGTCCTCTACTGGACCCGGCTTCGGCAGACTGCCAGAATTCAGATAGTCCGTAACGCGTGTTCACCGCGATGCCCAGACCTAGTGCGGTTCCACGCCCACCTGGACTGACAACACGCCTACGAGCGAGGTAACGATGAAGACCTACAGCGTTCAGTCCGGTGACACCCTTTTTTCCATCGCGCAGCATGAGTACGGCGACGGCAACCTCTATCCTGTGATCGCACGACAGAATCACCTGGCCGATCCCAATGTCATCAATATCGGGCAGCACCTCGAATTGCCCTACGTGACATTTCGGCACCATTTCTCGACACCCGATTCTCCTGCCACCCGGCAGGCGATCACTCAGCAGTATTACGGAACCGCAGACCCCGGCAAACAATTGATCTGGGAGATCATCAACGGGGTCGCTCAGCGTCCGATTCAACAAGGATCTTGGCTACACATTCCCGACCTGTTGAATCCTGGTCACCACACGGTGGTCACCGGCGACAACCTGCACGAACTCGCCTTCCGCTGGTACGGCGACGACCACCTTCGGCTCATGCTCGCACACGCGAATAATCTTCCGCACAACGCAACACTCGCCCTCGGGCAGGTCCTGATAAGACCCGGACTGAATCGATTTGCCCGAACGGCCGGCGACACACTTCGATCCTTGTGCGAGGCCGAATACGGCAGCGCGAATCTGGACACCTGGATCGGCGTGGTCGCGGCGGCGAACTTCATTTCCGCCCCGGATTCATTGTTTGCCAATCAGGTTGTCTATTTCCCGAGGTGATTTTGCGGGATTGTGACCGCCGTAACAAGCCAGTACCGTCCTTTCGATAAGTCAGACAAAGCCGACAATCGAGAGGTCAAACCATGCGCTTCGCCAAACGACTTTCAGTAGTGCTGGGGTCAGCACTCGCCGCCGCAGCATTGACGATTGCCGGCGCTCCGGCAGCATCGGCCGCACCCGGTGGACCCACCCTCGCCTCCGCCCCGGTGTCCGTCTACCAGATCCCAGCAATCGGCGTCCAGATCAGCGGATTGGTGGTCCCGGGACCACTCCTGCTGTCGGTGAACGCATGGTCGCCGTCACCCGGCCACACCGCCTTCTCTGCACCTGCCAGCCGGGAAACCTGTTCATCCAGCGCGGCCGGATCGCTCGTCCGGGTCAACTATGTGAATGTGGGCACGGGTATCGGCGGCACCGCCACGGTGAAACCGTGCCCCTACTTCCTCGACCCGACCCCCACATACACGTCCGTCTACACCGGCTCGGGTCCGATTGTGATCACTGTTTCCATCATCGGTTCCTGGGCATATCCCAACGCCGGACAACCTTCCCTTCCCGGTGTCGGGGGTTTCATAGCGCCCTGACCCGGTAGTCAGCGATTGCGCCGCCAGATCGCGCCGGAGAGCATCGTCGCAAAGCCACACCATCCGGCGTAAGGCATCAGCGCGGCGGACGCGGTGATCGAGGCCGGCGCGGCACGTCGGACCAGATCGGCACTGCTGGCGGTGAGCGCCGCTGCCAGCAGTGTCGCCGCGCCGGTGCGGTGTGCCTTGAAGAACACCCAGGTCCAGGCGCCGTTCAAGATCAGATTGACGGCCAACGCCTTCTCGAAGGCCGCCGCGTCGATGTGTCGTATGTCGTCGTTCAGGGCATCGATCGTGGCCGCGGAGCTGATCGCGACATCGGCGTACAGCGCCGTCCACACGATCGGGAACAACCTTGCGGGCGGTTGAAAGGGCGGCTTCGACAATCGGCGGTACCAGTACGAGTTTCTTGCGTCCTGCGCCGCAATCGAACCGACCACGGCCGTAATGGCGACCGCGCCAGAAGTTTTGACAATCGAACGCATTGCGGGCACTCCTTCGGCGTCGAATGGTCCCACCGCCAAACGTACCCGCATACAAGACCGCCCACTGCGAGATGACCTACACCAGGGGGCGGCCTAAGCGACAACGCAGTCGAACATCCCAGAGCAGCACACGAAATATCAACTGCGACAACCACAGTGGCTTGCGTCGTTCGGCGGCGACGAGGCCATCGACGTACCCGTCGAACCATTTCTGATCGGCGGCCGTCCACGGAACTCGCATTGCTTCGCGAAAGGGCGGCGGTAGATATCCGATGGTGCGCCGGTATTTGACCGGACCATAACGCTTTTTGATCGCCGGATGCGCGTGGTCGAAGTTCGCGATACCGATGAGGAACTCACGAACCTCGTCGGAGATGGAGATCTCGGCCGCCTGACGGTCCCAGTACTCCCCGAATGCCTCGCGGTTTGGTGGCCACATCTGCGCCGGCATCTGCAGCGTTGTGCCACACACTTTGCCCTGTTGGTAGAACGTGTCCCGATCTGCACCTGTCAGGGGTCCATGGACGCGCTCGTAGATGTCCTCCCAGCCGTAATACAGACAGGCCGCGACCCACAGTTGGAGGTCGACGTTCATGGCGTCGTATTCGACAGGACTGGTCTCATCCGATCGGACCTGCACGTGCTGACGGTTGACCGCTTGCCGAAAGCGCTTGCGGTCGTTGGCATTGCCGAATACGGCCACTGCCAGATACGACCCAGTGGTGCGGGCCCGCTTGATCGGATGCCGGTCGAGCCGCCCGTTCTCGACCTTGCTGCGCGCAACGCCGTAACCGACTGCCGGATTGGCCAATTGCATGATCACATTGGCCGTGCTCATCGTCTGCCCCATCGACAAGAGTGCCTTGGCAAAGAAGCTGCTGTCGATGGCGTCCATCTCGTCACGAGACATATGCCGTTCACTTGTACTCATGCGCCCTCCCCATCTGACTACGGATGTTATCAGAATAGCGAGTCGATCGGGATCCAGAGCAGAGAAGAGGCCGGATCAAGCGTGTGGTGGATTGGGTTCCAATCGGCGCTCTAGACCCTCGATGATCACAGCCAGGTCGAACTCGAGTTGACCGTCGTCCGGGCCCGCACTCTGCTGTGCTTCGACCAGGTCGCGAAGCACGGGGAAGTCATTCTCCGGCGCGCCCATCAACGTGCGGGCCACGTCGGGAACGTCGGGATGGAGACCGGTGTCGTCCGCGTGGAAGGTGTCCCGGCCGGTCGAGTAGGCCACCTCCGTCAGCAATAGGAGGATCCGGCCGGATTCTTCGACGCCGAACCCGGCGTCGACCAGGGCTTGCAGTACCCGCTCGATCGGCTCGAGTGTTCGCACCCCGCCGGTGCCGGGCAGGCGGATGTGCATCGCCAGCGCGCCCACCGTGACGACGGCGTCGCGGGTGGCGCGGGTATACAGGCGGATGACCTCACGCCAGTCTCCCCCCGTCGGTATTTCGACCCGCCCCACTTCGGACTCGAACACATCGAACGCAACCAGCTCCCGCAAGCCTCTCAGGTCGCTGACGTGATAGCTGAGGGCTTTCCTGTCGACGCCCAGAACATCCGCCACGGCCTGCATCGTCAGAGTGTCCAGCGGCAAAGTCCGGGCAGCTTTGACGATGCCCTCGCGGTTGATCCGCGGTGGACGTCCCCGGCGTGCGACACCGGCGATCTCGTCTCCCGAATCAGACATTGGGGACCTCCCTGGGCTTGTAAGCAGACTAGTTCAGTCACAGACGCATCAGGTCCACCAGACAGACCACCCACGGGTCGGCACAATGAGTCCATGACCGAAAACTGGGCCGCAGCCGACAAATACGTGAGTGACCTCTTGATCGGAGGCGACCCCGCACTGGACGCCGCCATCGCAGCCAACGCCGCGGCAGAGTTGCCGCCGATAGATGTCGCGCCCGTCCAGGGCAAGTTCCTGCACCTGCTCGCACGAGCGATCGGCGCCCGGCGTGTTCTCGAGATCGGAACGCTCGGCGGGTACAGCACCATCTGGCTGGCGCGTGCCGTCGGCGAGGGTGGCAAGGTCATCACCCTCGAGTTCGAACCGCACCACGCAGAAGTGGCCCGTGCCAACCTCGACCGCGCGACTGTGGGCGACCGCGTCGAGATCAAGGTCGGTGCCGCATTGGACACTCTGCCGACTCTGCCCGCAGATGCTCCGTTCGACCTCGTGTTCATCGACGCCGACAAGCCGAACAACAGCAACTACGTCCTGGCCGCGCTGCGAGTGTCCCGGCCGGGCACCGTGATCGTGGTGGACAACGTCGTCCGCAACGGCGGGATCGCCGACCCCACCGACGATGACGAAATGGTGAAGGCCAGTCGTGCAGTGCTCGAACTCCTGGGCACCGACTCGCGATTCGATGCCACCGCCCTGCAAACAGTGGGAATCAAGGGCTGGGACGGGTTCGCCCTTGCTCTGGTCCAGGACGTCGCCTGACGCCGGCCGCAGTTGGTAGATGGACGTCCCACCGATGTCAGACCCTCTGCATATCGTTTCCCGGTATTCACACGGAACGGGCCGTGATCACCACCAAGCGGGGGGACTCATCACATGAGCCGCAAAAGTCAACAGCACCGGGCAACACGGAAACGGAAAGAGCAGGAACGGCGGGCGCGTACCTCGCGACGGACATCTGGTGAGAACACGTCAGAGCGAGATAGCGAACACAGCGCCTACGACCTGATCAGAGCCGGCATCGAGTTCGCCTTCGGACCGTCGAAGGATCCGATCGCACTGCGGGATGTCCTGAACCGGCTTGCACGTCTCGACGCGAACGGGCGCGCGGCCCAGAACGTTTCCGACGCGGCGTTGTTCATCGACCATTCGATGGATCGAGCTTTCAAGATCGGGTGGCAGCCTGCCGAGTTGGTCCACGCTGTACGCAGAGAACTGGGCCTCGGTGTCGCGCGACTGGCGATCGCCATGATCGGCGCCCACGCGAGCCGAACGTCGGCGCGCGAGAAGGCGCCCCCGGCATGGATCGATCAGCTGGATGATCTCGGCATCTCTGCCGCCAAGCAAGACTCCACCCGTGGAGCGCTGGTTGTGTGGCGCGAAGGCGAGAGATCGAGTATCGACGAAGTATGGTTCGGGCCGCTGGCGCTGCTGGGTTACATCAGCTACTTGGCGCCGATGAAGCCTCTGATACCCGTCCCCTCCGAATGGGGGTCGGCGACCACTTCGAGCACAAGAACCGCTCACCAGCCTGAATCCAAGGCATTGCGGACGATTCGCGGTCTGCTGGCCAAAGCCGAGGCCACGTCGTTTGCCGCCGAGGCGGAAGCGTTATCCGCCAAAGCGCAGGATCTGATGACGCGCTATGCCATCGACAGTGCAGTCCTCGACGCCCGGACGCACACTTCTCTTGCAGATCAAGTCGCGACCCGTCGGATACTCATCGACAATCCATATCCCGAAGCCAAAGTCGCTCTGCTGCAATCGGTTTCTCAAACGAATAGCGTGCGTGTGCTCTGGCACCAGCAGTACGGGATTGTCAGCATTGTCGGCATGCCGGTTGATCTCGACCTGTGCGACCTGCTGTTCACCTCCTTGCTGGTGCAAAGCCTGCACGCGTTGACAGAGGCAGGCCGAGATCGCGATAGTCGCTCGGCGAGTTTCCGGCGCTCGTTCTTGCTCGCATACGCCACCGGAATTGGAGAACGCCTCGCAGCAGCACGCGAACGCGCGGCCGAAGCCGCCGCGAGCCAGTACGGGAAAGAACTCGTTCCGATCATCGCCGAACGTGCCGAAGCGGTGGGAACGGTGTTCGACGAACAGTTCCCGTCCACAACACCAGTGGCCCAATCCATCACGAACAGTCGGGGTTGGACCGCCGGGCGAGTCGCCGCTGACAAAGCGGACATCACCGGAGGACGCGAAAGGATCGATCGGTGAAGCGGCACGAGGGTCGAAAATAAGACTATTCGCACTAGTCGTATTGGTGTATTTTGGACGACATGAAGACGATCACCAGCACCGAGGCCAAGACGCGCCTCAATGCAGTGCTGGCTGAGGTCGAAAAAACTGGCATCTCGGTGACGATCACGAATCACGGTCGGCCAGTAGCGGTGCTCTCCCCCGTTCAGAGCACACCACGAACGTTCGGGCAGCTCCCACATCTGGTCATTCCGGAGTCGTTTGACGAACCGCTACCCGAATCCGAACTCTCGGTCTGGGACTCCACGTTGTGACTTCGATTCTGCTCGACACCAACGCGCTCTTGTGGCTGGTCACAGCGCCGGACAGACTGCCTTGGCAGGCCCGCGAGGTCTTGTCTGACCGATCCAACGAGCTCTTCGTGTCGGCGGCGTCGGCGTGGGAGATCGCGATCAAGACCCGGATCGGCCGGTTCGACGGTGACGCACTGCTGTCGGTGTGGAACGACACCCTGGACGCCATGAGTGCCACCGATCTTCCGATCGATTCAGCGGATGCAGTCACCGCCGGTCGCCTCAATTGGGACCACAAGGATCCATTTGACCGAATGATCGTCGCGCAGGCCGCACGCCGTGGATTCACGATCGCGACCAGTGACCGCCTGGTGCTCGAAGGGGCACTGGGCCCCGTGATCAACACTCGGTCATCCACCTATCAGGGGTTAATTACATAGCGGCAGAATGTAATTGGGGCGCCGGGGCGATGCTGCCGATCGGGTTCGCAGAGGGAGCTTCCCGCCCCGCTCGTGGCGGTACGGCGATCTTTGATTTGGCCGCCGGTGGTGGGGATTCCCCGAAGCCGCGATCACGTGCTGGAAGGCATCCGACAGTCAGTGCCAGGAAGACAATCCAGATTCCCGCGGGCAAGAGGTCCCAGATCGCCCAGTCCTTGGACCATTCGAACCTGTTGTCCAACACATGTTGTGCGCCGACTGCGAGTAGGCCACAGGCGGCGATCACCAACGTCGCCCACCAGCGTGCGACCCATCCCCACACCGACAGACCGGCGAGAACGGCACCTGCAGCTGCCGCGACGAACAGGTTGTTGTCGACGGACTCGAATCGCCAGCTGTCCGGTAGATGCTCCTTGCCGGTCAGATAATTGGCTGCGACAGCTACACCGAATGCAGCCGCGACCGCCAGGTAGCCCGCGAGACGGCGGTATCCGAAGCCAAAGCAATTGCTCAACCCACGAGACGGCGGAGACGCCGTCGGCGGACGCAGTCGGTATACCCGCTGCTTCAGCCAGTACTGCCCGGCCACGATCGCAACCATGACGACCGTGAAAGTTTCCAGGCTGGTCTGAATACCGAAGTCGGGTACCGAGGGCACATACGACCCGATCAACAGGTAGGTCGCGACAGCGGAGAGGACGAATCCGATCCCGGACGACAGCAGCGCCAGTGGCCGTTGGTCGGCACATCTCGCCAGCCTTTTGAAGGTGGTGACATTGCCGTCTTCCGAGTCAGGAATGTCCTCCAACGTCTTTCGCAGACGTCTCCACCTCCGATACGCGACTACAGACCCTCCGCACATGAACGCCCCGGCGAGAATGATGATTCCGTAGAAGCCCGTCTGAACACCACGTGACGTGGTACCTGCTCCCATGAGCGTGGCGGCCGCCAGGATGGTCACCATCGCCCACACCAGGCGAAGCGGGTCAGCCACGAGCACGAGTGCGATGCCGACGAGTTTGGCGATGATCAATCCGATCCGGGTAGCGACTCCGCCGACCGACCACCGCGATTCCTTTCCGGGGAGACATGCGCGTATCGCAAGCGGTAACACCCTGGAGGCCAGTGCAAATCGGTAGCGCGGGCTGATCGCCGCAAGCGTATCGGCGCCCACTGTCGTCACGATCGAGCGTCCTGGTCCGGGTGGTGGCGCAGCGATCAGCGAGTCCTTCAGAATCGACGACTGCAGATCTGAGATCGGTTCGGAACGCGGGTCGGGCCCCGATTCCGGCGTCTCGCCGGCCCGCAGGTCCTTTCGGGTGTTGTCCAGAACCTTGACGATGCCGGACGCAGCATCGAGACGGCCCCACTGCCAATCATTTTCGCGCCAGGTCCATTTGAAGAAACCCCCGAACCGCGACAGCGCGTTCCCGGCAAGTTTAGTGTCGGCGTTCATCAGACCTGCCTTGTCGGCGATGATGCCTTCCATCACCGATTTCTCCGGCAGCGTCCTCAGCCACTTGCCGAGATGTGTCGCACACGCGGCCTCGTAGAGTTCGGGAACGTCGATCATCGGGGTCTCGTTGCTCGTGATCTCGTCGTAGGCAATTATCGATGCCGTCGACGGAATACCCGTCACTGCGAAGATCTTTCCGATTTCAACGATGCCCACGTCGAGCGGTCCGCCCGCGTACAGGTGAGGGAACACCGACTCGGTCCAAGCCTGCTTGGCCTCGCTGCTGACCGATGAGTTCCCAAGGATGGCGGTCGTTGCAGCAGCGGTATCGCGTTGGATCGACTCCCGTGTGCCCTCCAGCAGATCCCACATCGCAGTCCGGAGTTCAACCTGCGGAATGCGCGGCTCCTCGGTCGCCGAATGGGTCTCGTACCACGCATCGAGCGCCACAAAGAAGTCGGCGGAAGCGCCCGAACAGACCTTTTCCAGCAGGCCCGAGGGCACGGTGAGTGCGTCCTGCGCGCTCCAGCTGCTCTCGAGTTTCGCATCCAGGCAATACCCTGCCGGATTTCGATGGGACACCCAGCGGTGCTCGATCCCAGTCGCATAAGACTCGGGCGCAATAGCGAGCACTTCGTCGACCGTTCGCAGCCGCGCCTCATTCGCCACTGCGATACAGCGATACAGAGCGCTTTTACGCTTCTTCAGGCATGGACCCAACACATCCGCCGCCGGCACACCAGAACTCGCAGCCGCCAACGCTTCCAGCGCGTGTACCCAGGCCAGCAGAACGCGGGCCGCGTCAAGCATCGCGTAGACGTCACGTTCCAAATAGGGTCCGGTGGCCTTGCCTTCATAGACCTCTGCAACCTTTGACTTCACTTCCAGCAGGTCTCCAGAATCAAGGACACCATAGTCAGCGGACACCCTCGGTGGACGGCACAGCTCCGAACCCGGGTCCGACAACACACGCGCAAACCGTCCGGCATCGACTCCGATGCGACATTGCAGATATCGGGCCGACCCGACGAGCGGGTTCGCTTCGGGCACGGAGCTCAGTAGGGCCGCGAAGGCTTCCAGTCGGCTCCGCAGTTCGAGGACCGAATCATTGTGGGTACGAATCAATGTCAATTCGTCGCCCGCTCGCTCGGAACGTTGCTTGAGCGCCATCGACTTGCGAATGACAGGGATCCACGATGCGGCGGACCGGCGGTCCGCTCGGGTCGCCGTCGGTGCGAGATCTGCTTGCCGAACCGACGGCGGTTCTGGATCCAGGTAGATCAGCCGTCGCTCGGTGGGCTGTGATGCGGGCGCGCGCTGGATGGCACGGATCGCCCGATCGATCGGAATATTGTCGAAAATTCCTCCGTCGACAACATCAAAAGCGTATTCATCGGTGTTGTTGCCCTCACCTGCAGGACGCGCGTACGGGAAGCAACGCGCCATATTGGTTCCCGCACTTGTCCCCTCTCCGGCATACGAGTAGACCGTTGCCGGTTCGAACGCGCCGGGAAAGGACGACGTCGAGCGGGCGGCCAGGGCCATTCGTTCCAGGGCGACGTCCACCTCGGTATCCCCGAATGCCGGAATCGTCGAGAATCGGGCATTCAATCCGCCCGGACGTCGGGTGAACGAGAACCCGGCGGCGTTGCCCCGGTCCGGCTGATGTCGGTCCTCGAGCAAGGTGGCCGCCAGTTCAACCGAAACATATTGCGCAACAGCTGGTTCAGGATTGAGCTTCACATCTTTGCGGTACCTCGGCGCTTCGGGGTCGAGCCGGCCGATCGTGAAAAGTGCCTCACTGATCACAGTGAGCAGGCGCTCGTCTCCCCGGAGAATCGACTGCACGCCCCCACGACCGCGCCCTCGTAGGAGTTCCCAGATTCCGCCCTTCTCGATCCAGGTGTCGTGAACCACTGTGTCCATGACAACGCCTCGACTTTGGGCCAGCCCTAATAGGACTGCGTTGAGACCGCCGGCGCTCGCACCCGCGAGGATGTCGATCTCGACGTTCTCGAATTGCGTCTTGCGCAACAGGTCCGCGTATATCTTGGCCCGTTCGTATTGCTCGTCGCTCTCCGCCGCGCAGACAGGGTAACCATCGATTCCCAACGGGCTGTTGCATGCACGCCGAAACAGATCAAGCTCTGCGACCGCACCCCCGATCCAGACGGCCAGGCTGACACCGCCTCGCATCGCCAGCGCCAGTCGAAGCGTTTTGTACTGGCCCTCTGTTGGATCAGCCATCGTTCCGCTCCATCCGATCGTTGGCTTGCGAACAGCATGCAGTTTTGTCACGACCTTCTATGCAATTGAACAACACCTGATGGCCATTCCGATAGGCGACTTACAAACGTTGCCCTTTCGGGCACTACGCAGGAGTAGATCTGTTCCCGTGCAACCAATTTGAACGATCCGTTGCCGGACACCCGAATGCGGGGAATCAAAGGTGAGTAGTCGAATACTCTATGCGGCCCGAAAACCCACCGCGACTCTGGACGTACTGCGAATCAATCGGTACAGAACACAAAGTGAAAGGGGTATCAAAATGTCGATCGACAACGCCTCCGTCGCTACAGCATCGAGCGAAACCACATCGGGAAATGCGATCACGCTGCGCCATACCGATCTGGATCCACATCGTCGACGCAACGCCTACGCCAGCGTCGCCGTGCTTGGCGCAGCGGTCTTCGGGCTGATCCTGGCCGCCCCGAATGACCCTGGTCACGTCCAGGCGATTACGGTCGCGCCCGGTCCGGGTCTCGGCACATCGGCTCAGCACGGATCCGGCTGCACTTACAAGGTCACGATCGCTGCGGACCCAGGTGGTGGCCTGGTGCACTTCGAGGATAGTGCCCCGGCAACCTTCAGTCGGCTCTCGCCGGTGCCGGCCGACAGGACTATCGAGATCCTGTGGACACCACTAGGCCCCGGACCGCACCTGATAAACGTACTTCAGGCGGACCAAGCGACGTCGCAGTCCGAAGCGATCGAAGTTGCGGTCGGCCACGATCTCGGATCCTCCTGTGTGGCAATGCCATTCTGAGTCAGGCGAGCACCATGTGCAGCGCCGCTGCCCCCAGTCAGTATTAGATCAGATCGAGGTCGGTTCGCAGCAGCATCACGTTGTAGTCGTCCCATCGCGACGCGGTGAAGTAGAGGTAGCGACCGTTCGATTTCGGGTGCACAAACGGGGCGTACATCCCATTGAGTTGCAGTGAACTGAACAACGTCTTGGCGTTACTCCATGGCCCTTCGGGATGTTCGGCGGTCCGAATCACGAGGCGCCCTTGGAGTTCGTTGCCGTAGAGGATGATGTACCGCTGCAGGTATTCATTCCATGCCACCGACATCTCGCTGACCGGCGCTGGGACAACAGCTTTCAGGTCTCCGAACTCTGTGGACCACGGGTCGGACGTGTTGTTGGTGTAGTACTCGTACTTGGTCAGGTCGAGGATGTCGGCCGGTTTGAAGCGGGCCAGCCAGGCATCGCCGAAACGGCCGTTGGGAGTCCCGAACTGGTAGATGTATCCGTCGTTGCCCGCCACATAAGCATTCATCTGGAACTTCGCGTTGTCGGGATTCACTTGCTCGACCCCGGGCAGTGCGGCGTCGACGTTGACGCGGAGCGTGCTGACGTCGGTCGTCCAGGTCTGGCCGTTGTCGTGCGACACCGCAATCGCCGAGAAGTTGGTGACCCACTGGCCGGGGTCACCCCACGACCGGACCGACATGTAGTTGATGTACTGAACGCCGCCGATCGAGATCGCGGTGGTGGGGATATCGGTGACCTCGACGTAGGGGACATCGAGAGCATCGATCATTTGCTGCGAATAGAAGGGCTTAGCGGCGGTCACGATCGATCCCGAGCTACTGTCGCCGGGGATAGCTGTGGGCACGGTGATCCCGTCGGAAAGGTCGTTGTCATCGGACCGCAGGAGTACGTTGTTCCGCCATTCCTGACCACTTACGTTGCAGTCGCCAAACGTGTCACCGAAGGCCATCAGGGTTTGGCCAGAGCCGTTGTCCCAGCTGATCCCCAGATCGGTACCCGAGATACTGAAGCGGGCGAGGGTGTTGTTCTGACTGGCCGGTCCGGTGACCCAGGAGACGGTTTTGGTGTTCCCGCCGATGATTATCGGCAGCGGACCCTGCTTTCCCTCGCGGTTGCCACCGCTGGAGCTGCCCGGACCGCTGCTGCCGAAGCCGCTGCTACCAGAACTGCCGGAACTACCCGAACTGCCGTCACCGCTGCTACCGGAACTACCGGAACTACCGAGCAGGCTCGACCCGCTGCCGTTGCCGCAGGGCGCAGCGGCGGCCGGTGCGGAGACAATGACCAGTCCGGTAGCGGCCAAAGCGAGCACTGTTGCCCCGATCGTTGCAGAACGAAAGGCGTGCATTTGGCTCCTTCGACGAACGTTCCCGTGTGACCCCTGTGGCTATTGTGACTGATGGGGTTAGGGTTCGATCGACGGTCACGTCTCGACTACGCAACGATTCCGGCGCCTGCGCAGGTGCTACCACACCCTCACGCACTGAGAATCCTTACCGGAGCAGACAGGACACCGCCATGAGCTTCACAGACGAAGAAGTCGCCTACCTACGCTCGCAACCACTGGCACGCATCGCAACCGTCGACTCCGACGGTCAACCCGACGTCGTACCAGTCGGATTCGAATACGACGGAACGCACATCAACATCGGCGGCTTCGCGCCCGACAAGTCCCGCCACCACCACAACATCCTCGACGGCAACAGCAAGATAGCCCTCGTCGTCGACGACCTCGCCAGCGAACCACTCGACTTCTCGGGTCCCCCGGAACCGCCACGCAAAACCGTGCACGGCTGAACAAATGCAATCCCCCTCCAAGTCCACGCCAACTGGGTTACCACCAGCGATCAGCCCGACGACACCCCCACAGAGAAGTCGGACGAACACCGAGACCAACCTCAGTACGGGTCGGGGCTGGAACACCCAACGCAGATACGTTTGATTGAGCTGATACGAAGATACGCATCTTGTATCATTGACGCAAATCTACATTCTGGGGATGGGCCTCGAGATGGCGTGTACGGCAGGGTGACAACAACATTGGTAGCCACTATGGCCGACATCGCTGGGCCCGAGTGGACGGACGGCATGGCCAAGAATGGAATGAAGCACTGACCGCGGTGGCCGCGATGATGCTCGACGCGTACCCGCACCAGTGGATCTCGCAACAACTACACGCTCGAACGTAGACTCCGCACGACGTCGCCCGCACGCGTGAGCTGGCTGATGTCGGAGCTGGTCGGGATCAAGTGAACCTCGTCGGTGCCGGCGGCCGCAAACTTCTGAAGCACCTCGGACAACTCGTCGTCGCTGCCCGAAAAGCCGGTGGTGGGAGCTATGGCGTCGACGAACTCGGATGGGATCCAGTTCATGTAGCGGCGAAGGTGTTCGTGGATCTGCGCGCGGGCCGGCTCTGGATCGCCGAGTGCGAACCAGAACGAGGTCGCCAGATGCGGTGGCTTCTTGCCGGCCTCGGCCCATGATGTTGTGGCGATGTCGAACAGCTCTCGTTGCTTGCCGGCGTCGAGATCGAGGGTGGTACCGGCCAATCCATCGGCCCAATGTGCTGCGCTACGAACGGTTTTGGGACCGATGGTGCCGACCAGTAGCTCAGGCCCACCTTCCTGGACCGGCATCGGCCCGACCGGAAGTACGGAGTCACTGACGCGCTCACCGGCCCAGACGCGTTTCATCACCGCCACCCGCTCGGCCATCCCGCGCATGGATTGGGTCTTGGTATCGGCACCCACCGATCGATAGTCCTCGTGCCGCCCACCGACACCGATGCCGACCGTCAGTCGGCCATCGCAGAGCATGTCGCCGGTCGCGAGTGCCTTGGCCAGCATCACCGGATCGTGCAACTGCGGGACGATCACGGTCGTCACCAAACGCACTCGCTGCGTCCACGCGGCCATGGCACCGAGGAGCGTGATGCTGTCCGGATTGTCGAAAGCTATTCGCTCGCCCCAGCAGAGTGACGAAAATGGTCCGTCATCAATATGTTCCGCCCAGGATCTGAGAACTGCTGCATCAAGGTCCGGTTCCATCACCGGCATCGTCATTCCCACCTGCACGGCTAAGATCCTGCCCCACGGTGCCTGTCGGGGAGGACTATCGCCGAAATCGACAATTCGACGCAAGGACGGGAAGTGCTTTCCCAAGCGCCATCAACGGTCTAGGACCTTGTCGATCCGGCTGAGCACCGTGTCGAGGTTGTCTGGTGTGGTGGCGAAATTGAGCCTGGCGTAGGAACTGGTGTCGAGGTCAGTGAGTTGCGTAAAGTCTTCACCCGGGCTCAGTTGCACTCTGCCCTTCTCGAGGATGATCCCGGCCGGGTCACGTCCGATGGTCGTCTCGGAGAAGTCGAGCCAACTCAGATACGTTGCTTCAGGCTCTACGTACCCGATCTCCGGGTGTGTTTGTGCCCAATCCGTGATGCGCCGGCGATTGCGTTCCAAGACCTCCATGGTTCGCCTTTGCCAGGCCGCGCTCTCACGCCATGCTGCGACTGTGGCGAGCCTGCTCATGATGCTGGGGGTACCAAAGAAGTCCAACGGTGCCCGGTCGAGCGCATCAGCCACCGCACTGTGTCCGATATGCGCTACCGCGCAGCGGATTCCGGCGAGATTGAAAGCTTTGGTGGCCGACGTTGCCGTGATGACAAGGTCTGCCACCCCGGAATCCAGCGAAGCAAACGGAATGTGCCGGCGACCATCAAACGTGAGGTCGGCGTGAATCTCGTCGCTGAGAACCGGAACATTGTGGCTCACTGCAAGATCGGCGAGCCCTGTGAGCTCGTCGCGGCGGAAGATCTTTCCGGTTGGGTTGTGGGGATTGACGAGAATGAACAGACCCGGGCGTTCGTCCCGGAAGATCTGGCGGTGCCGCTCGATGTCGATGGACCATCCGTCGTCGTCGCGGTCGAGTGGCAGCGGAATGATCCGTCGTCCGGCTCGTTCGATGGCCGCGAGGAACGGTGGGTAAGTGGGAACATGCAGTGCGACCGCATCTCCCGGCTGGGTTGCGTATTCGATCACGACCTGAAGGATCTGGATCAGGTCGCTGAATACTCGGGTGTCTCCGGTTTCGGGGTCCCAGCCGTACTGGTCGCGCATCCGGTCGGAAAACGCCTGTACCACCGGATCAACTGCGCGCCAGAAGGGGTATCCGAGATCGCCACGGCGCAGAGTGCATTCGATCTTGTTCTTGACCTGCTCGGGGACCCCCAAGTCCATGTCGGCGACCCATGCGGGAATGACATCGTCGTCGACGGCGGTCCATTTCGCGCCGTGACCGTCTCGTAGACGGGCGGGATCAGGGAAGGGTGTACGGGTTTCGGTCATCGGCTCGTCGCCGGATCTGGTTCCGCGGCGGTGATCAAGACGTCACGTAGTGTCTCCATCTGGCCGTGGTGTTGCGCGAGCTCCTCGAAGACGTGCTGCAGCGCAGCACCCTGGGTCAGATTCCCCGGTGGCCCGAGATACTCCCGCGGTGGTTCGGTCAGGAGTGCGGCCTCCGGTTCTGCCGCGGCAACGTCGCGGTGCAACTGTGCCTTCGCGACCCGGGTTCGTTCGATCAGTTCGTCGACGCTGCCCGTCGCGTGAAACTCTGAGTCACGGTCGCGGTCGACCGTTCTACCTCGGACGAATCCTCCTGCCCACGTTTCCATTACAGCCAAGCAGTGATGGAGCAAGGCATATGGGGTGTTCGCGCCTGGGTAGGCGCTCCGGTTGGCCCGCTCGTCACCCAACTCACCGACCACCGTCACCATCCCGGACAGGGCCCGGTCGGTGTAGAACATGAACTCTTCGCGGCTCAGCATCATTCTCCTCGTCGTCACTACCTTAACTGGTGACGGAGTTTGCCCTATCCATGGTCACCAGTCAAGATGGTGACGTGGGATATGTCTTTGTCAGTGGAAACTTGGCGCTCGACCTTGCGGGCACGCGCAAGTGGCGTCGCAGCGAGCACGAGGAGCTGCTTCATACCCCCTCTGACCTGGCAGCTTGGTGTGGCGAGTCAGGTCAGCTACCGAAGCGCCTACAGGTCGACGACCGTTCGTTTCATCGTGCCCTGGAACTCCGTGAGGCGATCTACGACCTCGCCGTGGCCAGGATGGCGGATGCGACGTTTCCGGTCGCAGACCTCGAGACAGTCAACGGGTTGGCAGCTGGACCTGCAGTGGGGGTCGAGCTGACCAGTACCGGTGTCGTGCGGGCCGGTGATATCGACAGTGCTCTCGCGGAGATTGCGCGATCGGCTGTCCTCGTGTTGTCGGATGCCGACGCTCCCATCAAGGAGTGTGGTCGCCCCAGTTGCACCCGCATCTACCTGGACCGTTCGCGCGGCGCCCGGCGCACTTGGTGCGGCATGGACGAATGCGGAAATCGTGTCAAAGCTGCGGCCTATCGGGCACGCAAGCGCGCGGACAAGGAATCCTGAGCCGAAATAAGCTCGGCGGCAACAGGGTTCGAGAGTGCCTATCTGGCAGGCAAGTTTTACGCTCCCGAAACATCACCCCCTTGACAGGTGACGAGCCGTGTCGGACCCTCTTAGAGTCACCTACTCAACTGGTGACGATCCCTCTAATGGAAGGCGCCGGCCTTGGTTTCCGCCACCTCGCACAGAACATCAACTCCCTCCATCACGTCCGGGGAGGTGGCAGCACGACTCGAACGTCTACCGTGGACCCGATATCAGCGCGGCCTGTTCCTCGTGATCGCCACCGCATGGCTATTCGATTCAATCGACTTGGGAGCGTTGACCTTTCTCCTCGCTCCGATCAGCGCGGACCTGGGATTGACAGCGACCGAGGCCGGCCTCCTCGGCAGCGCCACCTTCGCCGGGATGTTCATCGGGGCCATCGGAGCCGGAACGCTCGCGGACCGCTTCGGGCGCTTGCAGGTCTTCAAATACAGCATCATCGTCTGGGGTGTCGCGAGCCTTCTGTTGGCCTTCTCCTGGGATTTCTCCAGCATGGCCTCGTTCCGGTTCCTCCTCGGCATCGGCATGGGTGCGGAGTTCCCGGTCGCAGCAGCGTTGCTGTCCGAGTTTGTGCCCTCGGCCAAACGTGGACGGTATGTGGCACTCATGGAAGGTGCCTGGCCGATCGGCTTCATTCTGGCCGGCTGCGCGTCATACCTGTTGCTGGCCAACTCCATTGGATGGCGCGGCTTCTTCATCATCCAAGCTTGCCTTGCCGTGGTCGCCCTGGTTGCACGCCGGAACCTGCCGGAGTCACCTCGCTGGCAGGTGTCGCGCGAACGGCACAAAGACGCCATCGCCACGCTTGAACGACTCGAGCGCAACACGGAACACGCTTACGGACAACCACTTCCAGCCCCAGAGCTCAGCCTCGGCGCCGAGGTGGTCACGGACGAGCACGACGGACTGCGAACACTGTTCTCGCGTCAGTATCGGACCAGGACCCTCGCCAGCTGGGCGATGTGGTTCTGTCTCCTCGGCGGCTACTACGGCCTGACCACATGGCTCGGAAAGCTGCTCACAGATGCGGGTTTCGACATCGTCAAGTCCGTCGGATTCATCATCGCGATGGCATTGTGGGGCATCCCCGGCTTCATCAGTGCCGCCTACCTGATCGAGGTCATCGGCCGGAAGTTCTGCTTGGTCGGATTTGCTCTGGCCGCTGCCGTGGCGGCGTTCGCGTACGGCAACGCCTCCGGGGTGACCGAACTCATCATCGCGGGCTCGTTCCTGCAGTTCTTCTTCTTCGGGATGTTCTCCTCGATCTTCGCCTTCACACCAGAACTGTTTCCCACCCGCGCTCGCGCCATCGGGATGGGAAGTTCAACGGCAGCGGGACGACTCGGCTCGATCTTCGGTCCCGTTGTAGTGCCACTCGTGATCACCGCATACGGGCCGAGCGTCGTATTCGCTTCGAGCGCAGTCTTGTTCGTGACCGGTTCCTTGATTGCGCTGATCTTTCTCCCCGAGACACGCAGCACAGTTTTGGAAGACATCTCCACCTGAGACGGTGGCGTTGCAGAGATGCCGGCCCTTGGTCGATGCCAAATAATGTGAACCCCCAACGAGATTCGCGCCGCTTGCAGACATGTGCGCCGGGTGCAACAGGCGCGTACGTCGGCAAGCGGCGCGAATTTCGTGTAGGTTCTCATCCCAACATTGCAATCGCTCCTGCGGATTCTCAGCTACTTTGCACCCGCGAAGGGCCCAGTATTCTCATTTAGTTTGCATTTTCCGCCGCACGACCAAGCTGGCCATTCAGTCATCGAACTGATGCGGCGAGTGCCTTATCCGACACGGGCCCAACAGCACGTGCCGACCCATCCGTGCGACAAAATCTGTCACGTGACATCTGTAGGTGGCGTGGCACTGACTCGCGATGACTCGCCCGGTCAAGTTGCAGACCGAACCATGATGGACCGCTCGTTGGATTGGCAAAACTGCCTGCCTGACAACGCAAGCCGTAGCTCTGAGGTCCGACCGAAAGAATGCCTAACACGCGAGGGGTCTTTCACTACTTGCATCGAGTCGCGACCTACGGAGGGCACCACCGCCGTGCGGGTGCGGCACCCACCGACCAATGCGATCACTGCACGTCACCGAGGTGTCGGTCGAGTGCTGCTTCCCAGTGATCGATCTCGTGGGCAGAGAACAGGTGCAGGGTGTCTTCGGTGAGGATGTAGCCGACGTCTTTGCTGGCGAGGACTTTGGCCTTGATGACCGGGTCGTCAACGCCACCAGCAAGTCGGTCGAGCATCGCATCGAAGGCATCGGTGGACAACGGGGCGGCCCCCGTCCGGACCATCGAGCCGGACCGTAGGTTCGTTGTCGCCGTACGGACTCGGCGAATCTGACATCACCGGGCGATCGCCTGGCAACACAAAGTAGTTCAAACCGTTACGATCGCGTGACGCGACCGAATGCATTGCGAGGTGACGGGATTGGAAGCCAATGCGCTTCCTTCCTGTCACCCGATCGTGCAGCGTCCCTTCGATAAAGGACATCTGATGCGCTACCGCGCTCTCGCTCTCCCCGCAGTCGCGTTCGCCGCGCTGGCCCTCACCATCACGCCACCCGTTGGCGCGCCTACGGCCTGGGCTGACAGCGTGACCACGACCATCCCCGTTGTCAGTCCGGTGGGTGTGGCGATCACCCCGGACGGCTCCCGCGCCTACGTCACCAACTATGGCGACGGCAAGGTGTCGGTGATCGACACCGCCACCAACACGGTCACCGGCACCCCGATCACCGTCGGCAGCCGACCGTGGGGTGTGGCGTTCACCCCCGACGGCACTCGCGCCTACGTCGCCAACCAGTTTTCCACCTCGGTGTCGGTGATCGACACCGCCACCAACACGGTCACCCCGATCACCGTCGGCGGCGGCGCGTGGGATGTGGCGATCGCCCCCGACGGCACCCGCGCGTACGTCACCAGCGGCGGCTCCAACAAGGTGTCGGTGATCGACACCGCCACCAACACGGTCACCGGCACCCCGATCACCGTCGGCACCGAGCCTCAAGGTGTGGCGTTCACCCCCGACGGCACCCGCGCCTACGTCACCAATTTCGGCTCCAACACGGTGTCGGTGATCGACACCGCCACCAACACGGTCACCGGCACCCCGATCACCGTCGGCACCAATCCTCAAGGTGTGGCGTTCACCCCCGACGGCACCCGCGCCTACGTCACCAACTTCGGCTCCGACACGGTGTCGGTGATCGACACCGCCACCAACACGGTCACCGGCACCCCCACCCCCGTCGGCAACGGACCGCGGAGTGTGGCGATCACACCCGACGGCACCCGCGTCTACGTCACCAACTATCTCGCCGACACGGTGTCGGTGATCGACACCGCCACCAACACGGTCACCGGCACCCCCACCCCCGTCGGCACCGGTCCTAACGATGTGGCGATCACCCCCGACGGCACCCGCGCCTACGTCACCAACTATGGCGACGGCACGGTGTCGGTGATCGCGATAAGCAAGCCGAACCCGCAGCCGCCGACCTTCGGAAGCAGCGGAAGCAGCTAATCGCGGACGCGCGCTACGGCCCACTCCAGATCCGGGGTGGGCCGTTCTCGCGCAGTCAGCGATGTAGCGCAGCGACGAACCGTAACACGGCATTTCACCGCATCGATCACCCTCTGGGCCGAGCACTGGAACACCAACCGCGTAGCGAGCCGGGCGATGCGGTGCTGATTCATCAGTTGCTATGTGCAGCAGTCGAAATCAAGGCGCACCAAGATGCGTGAGTCGGATCGGGCCACGACTTGTTGAACATCTTTAGGCCCCTGTTCGTCCACGGGCAATACGGCAGACGGACACCCGAACCACCACGCGCCAGTCCACGTCACTCAATCCGACGTACATCCGGTGAGCGGAACCGCGCTGAAGCAGTCACCGGAAATTTGAAACCCTCGCCCACCTTCGTCTCAGATTCACATCACTGTGACGCAAACCATCGCGCTACCCCGGACACCGAAAACGCCATCGGCACACTAGAGCGGATGCTGCAAACAACGTGAGAATCCCTGGCTCAAATGCAAACAACGGAAAAGTGAAATGAGAAAATGCAATCTACGACGAGAACCTACAACAGTTGTTGTCAGCCGCGCGCCATGTCGACGAATTTGCTGAGGTGCAACTGATGGGCGACCGTGATGGTGGCGGTCGGACCGTTACGGTGTTTGCCCACAATGATATCCGCCTCACCGGCGCGTGGATCGTCGCGTTCGAAGGCGTCGGGGCGGTGCAGCAGGATGACCATGTCGGCGTCCTGCTCCAGTGATCCCGATTCACGAAGGTCGGACACCTGGGGACGTTTGTCGGTACGTTGCTCGGGACCACGGTTCAGCTGACTGATCGCGACCACCGGAACTTCGATCTCTTTCGCCAAAAGCTTGATGCTGCGCGAGAATTCAGAGACCTCTTGCTGACGGGACTCCACCTTCTTGCCCGATGACATCAGCTGCATGTAGTCGATCACGACAAGCTTGAGATCGTGCTTCTGCTTCATCCGCCTTGCCTTGGCACGGATTTCCATCATCGTGAGGTTGGGTGAGTCGTCGATGAACAGTGGCGCCTCGGAGATTTCACCCATCCGCCGCGCCAGTCGCGTCCAGTCGTCGTCGCTCATCCGGCCGGCGCGCATGTCACCGAGTTTGATCTTCGCCTCGGCGGAGAGCAACCGCATGACGATCTCGGTTTTGCTCATTTCCAGCGAGAACATGGCACTGGCCATGCCGTGCTTGATCGAGCAGGACCGCAGAAAATCCATCGCCAGTGTCGACTTACCGACACCGGGGCGTGCCGCGACGATGATCATCTGGCCGGGATGAAGTCCGTTGGTGAGTTCGTCGAGATCGTGAAAGCCCGTCGGCACACCCCGGGAGAGCCCACCCGTTGAGGCGATGGAGTCGATCTCGTCCATCGTCGGCTGCAGCAACTCTTCCAGTGGCACATAATCTTCGGTGGTCCGGCGCTCGGTGACCTCGTAGATCTCGGCCTGCGCACGGTCGACCACTTCGGCCACATCCTGGCCGTCGGCACCGGCGTAACCGAACTGCACGATGCGGGTACCGGCCTCGACGAGCCGCCGCAGGATCGACTTCTCGGCGACGATTTCGGCGTAGTAACCCGCGTTGGCTGCGGTCGGAACCGTGGAGATCAGCGTGTGCAGGTACGGCGCACCGCCCACTCGACGCAGTTCACCCATCCGGTCGAGCTGGCCGGCCACGGTGACAGCGTCGGCCGGCTCGCCTTTGCCGTACAGGTCGAGGATGGCGTCGTACACGGACTGGTGCGCGGGCTTGTAGAAGTCTCCCGGACGCAGCTTCTCGAGAACGTCGGCGATGGCGTCTTTCGAGAGCATCATTCCGCCCAGGACGGATTGCTCTGCAGCCATGTCCTGCGGAGGTTGACGACCAAAATCCTCGCTCGGGGGTGCCTGATCCCTAGGTTCGGCATGTCCGCGGTCATCAACGACGGCCAAGATGCCACCCTTCGCTAGTTTGTTCGGTTCAAGTCTCGCAGGCCTGTCCGACAGGGCGGAGCAGCCATGCCGGAGTCGACTTGATTCGACACGCTCCGGCAGACACTAAGGGTTGGTGACCATCCCGCCAAACGGGCCTGTGCACCATCCTGTTGACCAGCTGTGGACCGTCCGACACATCTTGTTAGCGCCCTGTGTGCAACTTGTGGATAACACAAGTTGCGGTTCCCAACGTCGCAGGTCAGGTACCATTTAAGAAGTTTAGTTACTGTGGATAGCGTTCTTGCGGCGTGTCCCGAGATGTCCGATTTCGGGCGTGTTCGGTTTGACTCACGATGAATTACAGGTATCGCCTAGCTTTCGGAACTTCGAACACCCCGGAAGTTAGTTTTGGTGGCAAACCTGATCGCCACCATCGTTTCCGCAAGGACCCCGAACCTGCCACACGATCGCATCCAAAGTGGTGCAATGATGTGTTCACAGCATCGACTGCGGGGAGGCGTTCGTGCGAAAAATACTTGGGGTGATCGCTGCGGTCGCCACGGTGGCGGCATTGCTGACAACGGGCTCGGTGGCCTCGGCGGCACCTGCCCCCGACTATCACCAGGTGCCGGACCTGTCCGGTTACTCGGCGGTCGATCCGGCGCCTTACCGCTCCCCGGATTACGCCGACAACGGACGCACCTTCTTCGTCACCCCGAGCGGTCGCACCTGCGCACTGGGCCCCGGCCGCGGCTACAACGGCTGCAGCGGACATCCACAGACCGCGCCCCCGGGAAAGGCCGGCGCGGCAATCTCAGGTGGGCAAAACGGGCCTTACTGGATCCCGTCCAACACCAGTTACCGGACCACACCAAAGGGATGGTTCAGCGCCCCGCTGCTCGACATCGGACAATCCATCACCGTCGACGAATCAAAATGTGCGGTCAGCTCTGACGGGGTGACCTGTGTTGCCGGTCCGCGTGCGTTCACCCTCACCGCATTCTGGTTCAAGTTCGTCTATCCGGCCGGCGACCAGTATCACGACGTGAACTCCGACCCGAAATTCCTACCTGCCGACCAGCGTTGACAACTGGTTCTCGACAGCCCGTGCACGCCCGCCCACCTCGCCTCGATTCACTTGTCGTCACCGAGTGCTTCCGAATAGGTCTGCATCGCACCGCACATCGCCTCGAAAACGCGGTGCGCGGCTTCGAGGTCGGCGTCGGGTAGGTCCGCGATCGCGTCGCGCATATGCCCGCCCAGCGGCGCAAAGAATGCCCGCGCGACGGCCATCCCGTGATCGTCGTAGTGCAACATCACTTTTCGGCGGTCGGCGGCGTGCGAAGCCCGCCTGATGTGATTGCTCGCGATCAGTCGCTCCACCAGATGCGTCACCGCACCGCCGGTCACCTGCATCCGGTGGCCCAGCGCACCCGCGGTCAACGGTTCACCCTGTGAGTCGGCGACCATCACGTACAAGAGCGCACGAAAATCGTTCGCGGTGAGGTTGTTCCGCTGCGCGAACACTCGCGTGATCTGATCCGATTCGGCATTGAGTTGTCGCAGGTCGGCGGACATCTGTGCCTCCAGCGCCCCGCGCGGATCCTCTGCGTGCGGTTCGTCGGGCACTGGAGTTCCTCCTTCGGCCGCCACCAGGCGAACCAGATAGTTTAGTTGCTCAATAGTTGAACATATGAGACGGTTTTGCAATGGTGACCATCAGCCCCATCGATTCTCGCACCCCATGGGACCGGTTTGCCGCGGTTGTCACCGGGCGCCGGTCGTGGTTGGTCGCATTGGTCGTCTTGATCCTCGCCGGCAGCGCGATGGGCTTGATCGGCGACAACGACTCCGAGGGCAAAGCGCCCCAGTCGCTACCCGCATCTGCAGATTCCGCGCAGGTCAAGGACGTTCTCGAAGAGTTCCCCGACGCCGACGTCGCCCCTGCGGTGTTGGTGGTCGAACGCGTCGACGGTGCACCCCTGACCCCGGCTGATCAGCAGTCCGTAGCAGCCGCCCAGGAGCGAATGCTTGCCGTTGATCGATCCGTTCCCGCGGATACACCGGCCGGCCCGCCGGTCATCATGTCCCCCGACGGCAAAGCCGCGATCTCGATCGTCCCCGTCAACACCGACCTCAGTGGCTTCGAACTCACCGACCTCGTCGACGAACTCCGCAGTGCCGCCGACGACGGACTGCCTGCCGACCTCAAGACCTACGTCACCGGAGGCCCCGCATTCGGCGCCGACACCGCCAATGCGTTCTCGGGCGCCAACACCACGTTGCTCGCCGTGACCGCGCTGGTGGTCGCGATCCTGCTCATCGTGACGTACCGGTCGCCGACCCTGTGGCTGATCCCGCTGCTCGTCATCGCGTTTGCCGACCGCGTGGCCAACTCGATCGGTATCTGGCTGGCCGACCTCACCGACTTGTCGTTCGACGGATCCACCGCCGGTATCACCAGTGTTCTGGTCTTCGGCGCCGGAACCAACTACGCACTCTTGCTGATCTCTCGCTACCGGGAAGAACTCCGCGCCGAACCCGACCATCGGATCGCACTCCGGCATGCGGTACGCCACGCCGGCCCGGCGATCCTGGCATCCAACGCCACCGTCGTCCTGGCATTGCTGACACTGCTGTTCGCGGTCCTGCCCAGCACCCGCAGCCTCGGCGCGCTGGCTGCCGCCGGTCTGGTGGTCGCGGTGCTGTTCGCCCTCGTGGTCCTGCCACCTCTGCTGGCACTCTTCGGAACTCGCGTGTTCTGGCCGTTTGTACCCAAGGTCGGTGACCCGGTTCCCACCGAGGGTGGCGTGTGGTTCCGGATCGCCGGTGGTGTCTCACGACATCCGGTTCGCGTGTTGGGCATTTCCCTCACCGTGCTCATCGCCTGCGCGCTCGGCCTGGCCGGCGCCGACATCGGGCTGTCCCAGACCGAACAGTTCCGCGTGAGCTCCGACTCGGTGGACGGTTACGACGTGCTGGCCGAACACTTTCCACCCGGCCAGGCCGATCCGACCACTGTTGTCGCGAAAACTGCGACAGCAGAACAGGTTCAGGTGGCCATCGACAACACCGACGGTGTGGTGTCGGGTACCGAGAACGGACAGTCCGACACCGGATGGACCCAATGGTCAGTCGTGATCGACGCCGCTCCGGGCTCCCAGCAGGCCTTCGACATCATCGAAGACCTGCGCAGCGCGACCGCCGATGTGCCGGACTCCGAAGCACTGGTCGGCGGGTCCGACGCCGAGGCGCTGGACACCCAAAATGCCGCCACGACAGACCGATTCGTGATCATCCCGCTGATCCTCGCCGTCGTGTTCATCATTCTGATCGTGTTTCTTCGAGCCCTGGTTGCACCGGTGGTCTTGGTGGCCACCACGGTCCTGAGCACTCTCGCCGCGATCGGCGTGGGCAGCCTCATCAGCGAACATATCTTCGGCTTTCCGGCCCTCGACGACAACGTGCCGCTCTACGCCTTCCTGTTCCTGGTGGCATTGGGCATCGACTACACCATGTTCCTGGTGATCCGGGCGCGCGAGGAGACCCCCGGCCACGGGACCCGCAGCGCGATCGTCCGCGCCGTGGCCTCGACCGGAGCTGTGATCACCAGTGCCGGAATCGTTTTGGCTGCCGTCTTCTGTGTCCTGGGCATCCTCCCGCTGATCACCCTCACCCAGCTCGGCATCATCGTCGGAATCGGCATATTGCTCGACACCTTCCTGGTACGTACCGTGGTGATCCCGGCGATCTTCAGTCTGATCGGGCCACGCATCTGGTGGCCCGGCAACGTGGATACACAAGCGCGTCCACACTCACAATTGGAACCGCTATCGATGTAGGAGACGACGATATGGCGTTCTCATCTCGACGAATCAGTCAGCTGGTCACCGGAGGTCTGGCGGTGGTGTTTGCACTCGCTTGTGCCGCACCGGCATCCGCCGACATCAGCTCCACCCCTCCACCGTTGAAACCCGTGGCGAAACTCGACACACAGCGCTACCTCGGTGACTGGAATCAGATTGCCGCAGTTCCACAGCCGTTCAATCTCATCTGCGCCCGCGATACGCAGGCCAACTACCAACTGATCGACGAGTCGAACATCCGGGTCGAGAACACGTGTACCACCTGGACCGGCGGCGACAACCGGATCGTCGGTAATGCCCGCGTCAACGACACCGTCACCGGCGCGCAGCTGCATGTCAGTTTCCCCGGTGTCCCGTCACAGGAATCCAAGAGCGGCCCGACCAATTACGTTGTCTCCCATATCGCCGATGACTACTCATGGGCCTTTGTCGGCGACCCGTCGCGCTCGTCGGGGTTTGTGCTGTCCCGCGATCCGGGGGTCAGCGCCAGTCGGTGGAAGGAAATCCGCAAGGTTGCCGAGGACGACGGCTACAACGCCTGCCTGATCCTCACCTCACCGACAACCGGTGGCTTCGGGGAGATCCGGCCACTCTGCACGGTCTGATACCTGACGGCTCGCCCATCATCTCTCTCGCCCACCCGTTTTCGCACGGCCCAACCACAATTGTGGCTGGATAACGCAAAAACGGGTGGGCAGCGGGCGAGGGTGGCCCCAACTACAAAAAGACCCCCGACCCAATGGGCCGGGGGTCTTTCTTGTGAAGCAGTGACTACTCGGCAGCTGCCACGGTCAGGTCGAACTTCGCAACGATGTCGTTGTGAAGGCTGACCACGACCGGGTACTTACCGGTGGCCTTGATGTGCCCCTTGGGCAGGTTGATGCTCCGCTTGTCGAGCGCCGGTCCACCGGCGGTCTTGATTGCGCCGACAACGTCGTTGACGGTCACAGAACCGAACAGCTTGCCGGAATCGTGGGTTTTGACACCCAGCTTGACCTCGGCGAGCCCTTCGATGGCCTGCTTGATCTCGTTGGCGTGCTCGACGCCGCGAACTTCGCGGGCCGCACGTGAACGACGGATGCCTTCGACCTGCTTCTCTGCGCCGCGGGTGGCGGTGATCGCCAGTCCACGCGGGAGCAGGAAGTTACGGCCGTAGCCGTCCTTGACCTCGACGGTGTCGCCGGGGACGCCCAGGTTCTCAACCTCTGCGGTGAGGATCAGTTTCATGTTCTTGGTCCTTTCCGCTTATCGAGAGGTGGAGGTGAAGGGCAGCAAGGCAACCTCGCGCGAGTTCTTCACCGCGATGGCCACGTCACGCTGATGCTGGACGCAGTTACCGGTGACCCGACGCGAGCGGATCTTGCCACGATCCGACAGGAAACGACGCAGCAGCGCTGTGTCCTTGTAGTCGATCAGTAGGTTCTTCTCTTTGCAGAAGGTGCAGGCCTTGGCCTTGACAACCTTTTCTGCGCCACGGACCTTCCGTCCGCCTTTAGCTTTTCCAGCCATGTGTACTTACTCCAAAAGGTTCAGACGTCTCGGGGTTGATCCCGATGGCGTCTGGAAATGTTCGTCAGAACGGTGGTTCGTCGTCCCCGCCACCAAACGATCCACTCGCGGGAGCACTGCCCCACGGATCGTCGTTCGATGCAGCTGCAGCCTGACCGCCGCCTCCGCCGCCACGGTTTCCACCGCCGCCGCTGGATGCGAAGTTGCCACCGCCACCTGCACCGCCGCCTCCGCGCGAGGCCCGATTGACCTTCGCGGTGGCGTAGCGCAGTGAGGGACCGATCTCGTCGACCTCTAGTTCCACCACTGTGCGCTTCTCGCCCTCACGGGTTTCGTACGACCGCTGCTTGAGCCGGCCGGACACGATCACCCGCGAGCCCTTGGTGAGAGATTCGGCAACATTCTCCGCGGCATCGCGCCAGATGTTGCACCGCATGAACAGTGCTTCGCCGTCTTTCCAATCATTGGACTGCCGATCGAACGTCCGCGGCGTCGAAGCCACGGTGAAGTTCGCGACAGCCGCACCGGACGGTGTGAACCGGAGTTCCGGATCGGCTGTCAGGTTTCCAACGACGGTGATGACGGTATCGCCTGCCATGTGTATCTCCCGAGTTCAGTTGCGGTTGCGCAGTGGTTTGGGGTCGATGTGCACCGAGCGAGCCCCCTTGGAAAGGAAGCCTAGAGCCCGGTACCGACACGCACTAGGACGTTCATGGAGAACGTTCGGTTCTCCGTGAACAACCAGATAGCTACTTGGCTACCTTCGGCGGCTTGGCCGCAGCCTTGGCAGCGAACTTGGCAGCGATCTTCGCCCGTCGCACCTTGGCACGCTCGTCCACGCGCATCACCTTGGTGCGGAGCACCGACTCGTTCAGCTTGAGCTGGCGATCGAGCTCGGTGACCGTCGCCGGTTCCGCGTTCAGATCGACAACTGCGTAGATGCCCTCGGTGTGCTTGAGGATTTCGTAAGCAAGACGACGCTTGCCCCAAACATCCACACCTGCAACATTTCCGCCATCTTGGCGAATCACATTGAGGAAAGTATCCAACGATGGAGCAACTGTTCGCTCATCCAGGTTGGGGTCAAGAATGACCATCAATTCGTAATGACGCATAAGACCTCATCACCTCCTATGGACTAGGTAGGCCACGGACGTTCCGTGGCAGGAGGGTCGCCTGCGTCGGCAACCGGCCCAGACTACCCCACGTGACCTTGACCAGCGAAATCCCCCAAACGGGCCAACGAAAAATGCACCACGCGTTAGCTTCTGCTGATGAGCACCCCGACTGTGATCGCCGTCACCGACGATCTGACCACCGGCTGGCTGACCGGAGCGATCGGCGCCGGCACGGTCGCGTCGTTCGAGACCGCCGCGATCGGGACCGGGCAGATGAGCGAAAGCCACCGCGTCACACTCAGATACGGCGACGGCACCGGGCCGGACACCGTGGTGCTGAAGATCGCGGCGTCGGACGAGACCAGCCGCTCGACCGGTGTCTCGCTCGGGCTGTACGAACGGGAGGTGCGTTTCTACTCCGACATCGCCCCCACCATCGGAAACGGCGCACTCGCCCACTGCCACCACGCGACCCACGAACCCGAATCCGGAACGTTCGCCCTGGTCCTCGAGGACGCCGGACCTGCGGAGGTCGGCAACGACATCGCCGGCGCCACCCTCGACCAGGCCGTCCTCGCGATCCGGGCCCTGGCACGTATCCAGTCCGCTGTCGTCGGCAGCGATCAGCTCGCCGCCACCGACTGGCTCAACCGCGAACCTCCCATCACCCAGGTACTGCTCGCCTCGCTCTTCCCCGCATTTGTCGAGCGGTACCGCGATCGGCTCGACCCACGTCATATCGAATTGGCCCAGAGGATGGTCGACAGCTGGGACCAGTACCTCGCCGAGGAACTCGATCAGCCACATCAAAGCCTGGTCCACGGAGACTTCCGGCTCGACAACCTGCTCTTCGGACAACCCGGTGCCGCCCGCCCGGTGACGGTCGTCGATTGGCAGACCGTCACGTGGGGCCCGGCGACCAACGACCTTGCCTACTTTCTCGGTGCCTCGCTGCCCACCGAGCTGCGTCGGGCGCACTTCGACGAGCTGCTGCGGACCTACTTCGACGAACTCGGCGGACGTGGGCCGGCCACCGTCGACGAGGTTCGCGAAGGCGTGCGGCGGCACACCTTCCTCGGAATCCTGATGACCATCGTCCCGTCGGTGCTGGTGGAGCAGACCGAGCGTGGTGACGAGATGTTCATGACGATGTTCGCGCGACATTGCGAGCTGGCCCTCGACCTCGACTCCACCGCAATCCTGCCCGCGCCGGCCACCGTCGAGTCGCTTGCACCCGAACCGTCCGACGAGTTCGCCCACGCACCCGGCCCCGAAGATCTGTGGAACGAGAGCTGGTACTTCGATCTGGCGGATGTCGATGCCGGCGTCGGCGCGTATGTCCGGCTCGGGATCACCCCCAACCAGCGGAGTTCCTGGTACACGGCGATGATCTGCGGACCCGGACGGCCGACCGTGGCGGTCCTCGACTTCGACCTGCCGACACCGGATGACCTGACCATCACCACCGGATCCCTGCAGGCCACCCATCAGTTCGATGAGCCGCTCACGACCGCGACCGTCACCCTGCGCGGCCGGGGTGAGGCCTTCGACGATCCGTCGGCGATCCTGCGTGGCGAGCACGGAAGAGTCGTCGACGTCCGGATGGATCTGCACTTCGCCAGCGTCGGCACGGCATACCAATACCGGCTGACGCCGCGGTACGAGATTCCCTGCCTCGTCAGCGGGACCATCAGCATCGACGACGAGACCATCACGCTCGACGGGGTACCCGGCCAGCGTGACCATTCCTGGGGTGTCCGGGACTGGTGGGGCATGGACTGGGTGTGGAGTGCGATCCACTTCCCCGACGGCACCCACCTCCACGGACTCGATCTGCGGATCCCGGACCTCCCACAGATCAGTGTCGGCTACGCGCAACTGCCGGGGCTGCCGCTGATCGAGCTGTCGGAGCATGTCGCCACCTCGGAGTTCACGTCGGACGGTTTGCCCGTCTCCACCCGGCTGACCATCGAACCCGGGCGGGCGATCCTCGACTTCGAGCCCCTGGGTCACGGGCCCTTGCGGCTGGAATCGGAAGACGGACGTCTGGCCTTCTTCGCACGCTCGTGGGGTCGCGTGATCAGCGCCGATGGCCGCGAAGGGGCCGGTTGGGTGGAGTGGAACCGCAATCAGGGTTCGTGATCGGGGACGGGGGTCCGCTCTCACGATGACCGGATCTCTACCCTGTAGGCCATGCCTTCGCCGCCGGTCCCTTCAACGTGGGAACTGACGACTCCCGACAAACCGTCCTGGCGCACGCGTCTGAGTTCTGGGCGTGGCGAACTGGTTTTGATCCTGCTCATCGCGCTGGTGATCAGCTCGCTGTTCATGTGGCTCGGCTATCTCGGCAAGGCCACCTGTGGCGGACCGCCGTTCGACCAGTCCGGCCGGAGCGCGCACTGGCCGGTCGGAACCGGCGAGATCATCATGCCGTGCTACTCCGACCTGCAGTTCCTGTGGATCGGACGGGACATCAACAATCACGTCTTCCCCTACATCCACGGTGGCATCACCGACAACGGTGTGCTCTACGGCGGTGTCGTCGAATACCCGGTGCTGTCGGGGCTGCTGATGTACTTCGGTGCCAGCGGCGCACACACCGATTCCGACTTCCTCTTCCAGTCCGCTCTGCTCCTCGCACCATTCGGCATTCTGATCGTCATCCTGCTCACGCTGCTGGCGCGCTGGTGGGTATTGCTGTGGGCGGCCGCGCCGGCACTGATTCTCTATGCTTTCCACAACTGGGAACTCCCGGTTGTCGCCACGACCGTGGTCGCCGTCGCGATCATGGTGTTCGGTGCCCGTATCAATCCCCGTACCGGACTGCCCTGGCTGTCGTTGCGCACCAGTGCATTTTGGACGTCGTTTGTCCTGGCGCTCGGATTCTGTCTGAAGATCTATCCGGGCCTGTTCGTCGTACCGCTGGCGATCCTGGTGCTGACCCGGGCGCTTCGTCCGACCCAGATCTCGAAATCCGAGCTGGACTGGAAGGGCGCCGGCGGTGTTGTCGGAGTGGCGGTCGCCACGGTGATCGCCGTGCAGTTGCCGTTCATGATCGCCGGCTTCGACGGCTGGAAGGCGTCGTTGACGTTCCAGGGCAAACGCAAGGCCGACGTCGACACCAACACCATCTGGTACTGGGGCCTGCGGCATCTCGTCGGCGACGGGCCACAGGATGGGGGCAGTGTCTACAACTCGATTGTCGGCGTCGCCTCGCCGCTGCTGATCGTCGTCGGAATGGCCGCGGCCGTCTGGTTCGGTGTCCGGCATTGGCAGCAGGGCAACGTCTTTCCGTGGATCGGCACGAGCGCCGCCATGCTGGCCGCCTTCATGCTCTTCCACAAGGTGCACTCACCCCAGTACACCCTGTGGATCCTGCCGTTTTTCGTGCTGCTCGCCGTCGACTGGCGGATCATCGCGCTCTATCTGATCGGCGATATCGCCCTCGACCTCACCATCTTCCGGATGTTCGGCATCCTCACCCGCGGTGACGACATGACCTGGTGGGTGATGGGCGGTGTCCAGCTGGGTGTTTGGTCGCACGCACTGTGTCTGCTGATCCTGATCTACCACTTCGTCGGAGCGCCGCTACGGGTGCCGCCGAAAACCACTTTTCCGGAGAGGTCCGCAGGCGCTACCGTTCCGGCATGAACTGGTTCACCGCACCTGTCCTGACCGGAAGCCGAGTCACCCTGCGCCCGTTGGCATTGTCCGACGCGTCCGAACTGTGCGCCGCGGTCGACCGGCCGCAGGCCTACCGATGGACAACCGTCCCGACAGACACCGACGGCGCCACCCGCTACATACAAACCGCCCTCGACACCCCGGATCGGGTGGCGTTCGCAGTTGTCGACAACGACAGCGGACACGTCGTCGGATCGACCAGCTTCTACGACATCACCCCCGCGAACTGGACGCTGGCGATCGGCCACACCTGGTATTCGACCGCGGTCCAGGGCACCACGGTCAACCCCGAAGCCAAGCTCCTGCTGCTGCAGCGGGCCTTCGAACAACTCGGTGCGGTCCGCGTCGTGTGGCACACCGACGAGCGAAATGCCCAGTCCCGCGCCGGGATCGCCAAGCTGGGAGCCACCTTCGAGGGACTACTCCGCAAACACCGGCCGCTTCCCGGGCCGCCGGAACAGACACCTCACAACGGCCCTCGGCCCTCCCTGTGGCGCACCACCGCGCAATATGCGATGACTGACGTCGACTGGCCGGGCGCCAAGGCAGTCCTGGAACAGCGAACGCTGGGGTGAGGCACCCCTGAAAGCGCGTCAGACCCTCACGACCGCCTCGAACGCCTCGGTGGGTGGATCTGTTTCCCGGACAGGGGTTTTGGTGGCCTCACGCGGCCACGGCATCCGGTCCGGCGCATTGTCGAGAACGCCACCACCGGGATCGTCGACCACGATGGCGCGCCATCCCCGGCCGCGGCGGACAAGGTCTTTCACCGGGTGGTAGATCTGCCAGATCACCATCACGCACAGACCGATCACGGCCAGGTCGCGGATCACTACCATCGACAGGAACCACTGCTCGGGCAGGCCGTCACCGGTTTCTTTGAACAGATACCACATCATCCGCGGCACCCAGACGAGCGCGTCGATCAGCATCCAGCCCAACAGGATTCGTGTGTGCGGCAGTGCCAGCACCGCCAGCGGCACCAGCCACAGCGAGTACTGCGGGCTCCATACCTTGTTCACCAGCAGGAACCCGGCCACGGTCAGAAACATCAACTGCGCCAGGCGTGGACGCATCGGCGCATGAAATCCGATGAACACCAAGGCCAGAGCGACGAGAACGAACAAACCCATGCTGATGGCGTTGAGCAGCGCCGGTGCCTGACCGGGCTCATTGCCCCACTGATAGCCGGTGATCTCGGAGATGACGTTGAACAGGGTGTCGGGGTCGGTGCCGCGATCTGAGTTGTACCGGAAGAATTCGGTCCAGCCGCGGTAGTGCGTGATCATGATCGGCAGGTTGATCACCAGCCACGTCGCGGCCGTCAATGCCGCGGTCACGCCGAAGTCGCGGACCTTGCCGGCGCGCAGACACAACACCAGCAGCGGGATCAGTAGCAACGCCGGATACAGCTTCGCCGACATACCGATACCCAGGAAAATACCGGTGAGCCAAGGGTTTCGGCGCGACCACGCCAACATGGCCACCGAGAGTGCCGCGATGGCGATGGCATCGAAGTTCGTGAAGATGTGCACGACCACCAGCGGTGACGCCGCGGCCAGAGCCGCGGCCCACACCCGCCGCTGTGCGGTGAGCGCCGTGGCCCAGATCGTCACCAGCCAGCACAGGGCCAAACCCAATGCCACCAGGTTGAAGAACAGGACGACGTCCAATGCCCCTGGCACACCCCAGTTCTCGTGCGCCCACTCCCAGCCCTGGGCACTCTGGGCGGCGGCATACATGAACACGCCCGTCAGGACGGGATACTCCATGAACCGTTGCTGTTGCCCCCCGGCACCGTCGTCCTCGTACCAGGATTTCTTGTAGGGGAACGCACCCTCGTCGAGCCGTTCGGCGCCGTACAGGGGAATGGTGTCTGCATAACACATTGCGGTGTATTGCCGGTGGTTGTCCCAGTCCAGCCCCATCACGCCGGTATCGGCGTTGGGGCCTTGCTGCAGACAACCGGCCTTCGTATACCAACCGAGTGCCAGGAACACCAGGGCGATCAGCATCAGAACCCGAACCGGTGTCCAGGTGCGGCCGCGGCCGACAACGGCGTGCAGCCCGATCGGGCCGCCGATCACGAAACTGCCCGGCGCTACCACGGGGTCGGTGCGACTGGGTAGGTCGCGGGTGGTCACCTCACGCCGGTCCGCCGCGTACACCGCCGGTGAATCGAACAGATTCAGCGTGTCGGTGGGGTGGTTGTGGTCAGGATTTGTGTCCTGCTCCGGCACGTGATGTTCGGCCGGTACCGCAGAGCCCCCCAGATCCCCGTCGGTAGCCACAACCCGCCTACGGATTCCCGATGGGTGGCCCGAACTCAGCAGATGGGTCCGCCGGTTCCGTCTCGGTTTCAGGAACGGTCTCGGTCTCTTCGTCCTGCTGCCCACCCGGCAGCGGGATCACGATGCCCGGCGCCAAGGTCACACCCGGTTGGCTGGTCGGCGTCTCGGTTGTCGTGGTCGGAGGCGTGGTGCGGGTCGCGGTGGCCGACGTCGTGGTCGGGGCCTCGTACGGAACACCCGAAACACCTCCGATCGCGGCCGGCTTCGGGAATTCCTCGATCGGCTGTCCGTCGAGCGCGCCGTTCATGGCCGTCCGCCAGATCTGCGCAGGCAATCCCGAACCGTAGATCGTCGAGCCGGAGTAGTTCACCAACTCCGTGCCGTTGTCGGTGCCGACCCAGACCGCCGTGGACAGCTGCGGCGTGTAGCCCACCATCCAGGCGTCCTTGTTCATCCCGGTGTCCCCGAGCTGAGTGGTGCCGGTCTTGGCGGCCGACGGGCGCTCACCGCCGTCGAGCGCATTGCCGTTGGAGTACGCGGCGATGGGTTGGAGTGCGGCGGTGGTGTTGTCGGCGACCTCGGCCGGGAGGCGACGTTCACCCGGGCTGTCGGCGCGTTCGTAGAGCACCTCACCCTGGGAGTTCTCGACCTTCTGCACGAAGTGCGGCGCCTGGTACATCCCCGACGCTGCCAGGGTTGCGTACGCCGACGCCATGTCGATGACACGCGAGTCGTACTGGCCCAGCACCACACCGCCTTCGACGCCGCCGTCTTCGTTCTGCAAGGTTGCGGTGCCGTCGGGACGCGTCTCCGGGATACCCGCCCGGTGGGCGGCGTCGGCGACCGCGTTGGGTCCTCCGTTGAGGTCCATCATCAGCCGGTAGAACACCGTGTTGAGCGACATCTTCATCGCGGTCGCCAGGTTGCAGGTACCGCATGACGAGCCGTCCGAGTTGTTGATGGTGATACCCGAGTTCTCGAACGGTGCCGAACTGTAAGTCTTCGACAGCGGGATGCCCTGCTCGAGGGCGGCCACCATCGCGAAGACCTTGAACGACGAGCCGGTCTGCAGATCGGCCTGTGCGTAGTCGAAGCCGTTGCCGTCGTTGCCGCCGAAGTAACCCCTCACGGCGCCGGTTCGCGGATCGACCGAGACCACCGCGGTCCGCAGTTCCTTCGGTTCACCCTCCAGCGAACCGTTGGCTGCCTTGACATTTGCGTTCTGCACCTGCGGATCGATAGTGGTGGTGATCTTCAGTCCGCCGGTACGGATCTCGTCTTCGGAGATGTCGAGGCCACCCAGTTCGGCGAGTACCTGGCGTTTGATGAGTCCGTTGGGTCCGTCGCTGGCCGGATCGCCGGCCGCGGCCTGCGGATCGACGACGTTCGGGTACTGCTGCGCAGCAGCCTCGTCCTTGGTGATCGCGCCGGTGCTGACCATGCCGTCGAGCACATACTGCCAACGACCTTGGGCAGCTTCGAGATTGGTTGCCGGATCGTAGTACGAGGGTGACCGGATGGAACTCGCCAGCACCGCCGCCTCGGGCAACGTGATGTCCTTGATGTCTTTGTTGAAGTAGGCCTTTGACGCCGCGGCAACGCCGTAGGCACCGCGACCGAAGTAAATGGTGTTCAGGTAGGCGGCCATGATCTCCGGCTTGGACCACTCGTTGGCCATCTTGGTGGAGATCGCCAGCTCACGGAACTTGCGCTGGTAGCTCGCCTCATCGCCGGTGAGCACGTTCTTCACGTACTGCTGTGTGATCGTCGAACCACCGCCGGCGCTTTCGTTGCCGGTGACCTTGCCGACCACGGCCCGGCCGTAACCGCTGATCGAGAAGCCTGCGTTCTCCTCGAACTCACGATCCTCGGCGGCGATGACGGCTTCCTGGAGCACCGGCGGGATCTGTTCGATCGGGACGTCGGTGCGATTGCCTTCCGCCGGGACGATCCTGGCGATCTCACCACCGTTGGTGTCGACCACCGTGGCGACCTGACTCTGCTTGATCTCGCCGGGAGCGGGCACGGTCACATCTGCGTAGGTGAACAGGAAGACCGCCGCCATCACCAGAACGAAGCCGGGCAGCAGGGCTCCACCGAGCCCGAGAATCCACGCGACCACCTTCTGCCAGGTCCGCTTCTTCTCCACCGGACTCCGACCGGCAGGCGCGGATTGCCGCGCGTCACCATTGTCGGTGGTCCAACCGGACCGATTCGGTCCGTCAGGGCCGTTACTCACAGATACTTCTCCATACCTTCTGTGCCCATGCCTGCTGGGCCTCCATCGGCGTCCACATTCGCGGAACGACCGGTAGTCGCATTGTTCGATGTCCGTCCGCCGGCAACCCGACGGCTCCGCCGCACCGGCGGCCGTGGTGGCAATCCCGACACATACGACTGGACCAGATGGTTCCAGCTGCACGTGCGGCACACTTCCACCACGTGTACCGAGAATTCCTCCCGGCTCATCGCCAGGTGCTGAATCTCTTCATTTGTACGGGCCGAACCTGAAATTTGGCCAAGTTTTTCCCCGAATACCCAGGAGACAATCGTCACCTGCTCTTTTCGGCAGATCGGGCATCGCTCTGAGCTGGTCAGTCCATGAAACTTGGCCGCACGCAGCAGATAGGGGCTGGCGTCGCAGACCTCGGCCACACCGGTACGCCCGGCGTAGACCTCGGCCAGCCGGGACTTCCGCTGTAGCGCGTAGTCCACCACCTGTCGCTGCGATCGCACTCGTCAAGAGTACGTGGCCCGGACCGGCAATCGTTCAGGGTCATCCGACGCGGCGGCTGTGAACAACCTCCCCGCCCGTCCGCCGACCGGGCCGAAAACCCCGTCGACCGTGCCCTTACGACCGCCGACCGTGCCAATCGGTGCAGGTCAACCCATCGTGACGTACCGGTTATATCGGCGCGATACATATGTGTGTAGCATCAGACTCACAGGTTTCTGCAACACGTCGGATGGAGGTGTAATCCCGATGCTCGAACTCGCAGTACTCGGCTTGCTCCTCGAGTCACCGATGCACGGCTACGAGCTGCGTAAGCGGCTCACCGGTCTGCTCGGTGCGTTCCGCGCGTTTTCGTATGGATCGCTGTACCCGTCGCTGCGCCGTATGCAGGCGGACGGTTTGATCGCTGAGGATTCGGGTGCACCGGGGACCTTGAAGCGACGCGCTCGCCGCGTCTACGCATTGACCCCGAAGGGACGGGAGCGGTTCGCCGAACTGCTCGCAGACACCGGCCCGCAAAACTACACCGACGATGGCTTCGGAGTGCACCTCGCATTCTTCAGCCGGACTCCCGCAGAGGCGCGCATGCGCATCCTCGAGGGTCGGCGCCGGCAAGTGGAAGAACGCCGCGAGGGTCTCCGAGAGGCTGTCGGTCGTTCGAACCGCACAGTCGATCGCTACACCAAGCAGCTCCATCAGTTGAGTCTCGAGTCCAGCGAGCGTGAAGTCCGCTGGCTCAACGAGCTCATTGCCGCTGAAGGTTCAGAGCGGGCCGAGGGTTCGACAGAGGTGTCGAGAAACCCTGGGCCGTTGCCTTCAGAAACGGTCATTGCAGAACCCGAAACAACCTCAGTAACACCACACAAAGAAGGGGAACCCGACCATGGGTGACAACAATTCAGTTCGCGTGGCGATTGTTGGCGTGGGAAACTGCGCCTCATCCCTGGTCCAGGGCGTGCAGTACTACCAAGATGCCGATGAGAACGCCAACGTTCCCGGCCTCATGCACGTGAAGTTCGGCCAGTACCACGTCCGCGACGTGCAGTTCGTCGCCGCGTTCGACGTGGACGCCAAGAAGGTCGGATTCGATCTCTCCGACGCCATCTTCTCCAGCGAGAACAACACGATCAAGATCGCTGACGTGCCGCCGACCGGCGTCAACGTCCAGCGTGGCCACACCCTCGACGGACTCGGCAAGTACTACCGCGAGACCATCACCGAGGCTGACGGCACCGGCGTCGACGTGGTCCAGGTCCTCAAGGACAACAAGGTCGACGTCCTCGTCTCGTACCTGCCCGTCGGATCCGAAGAGGCCGACAAGTTCTACGCACAGTGCTGCATCGATGCCAACGTCGCATTCGTGAACGCCCTCCCGGTGTTCATCGCCAGCGACCCGGTCTGGGCCAAGAAGTTCACCGATGCCGGTGTTCCGATCGTCGGCGACGACATCAAGAGCCAGGTCGGTGCCACCATCACCCACCGCGTGATGGCGAAGCTGTTCGAAGATCGCGGCGTCACGCTCGATCGCACGTACCAGCTGAACGTCGGCGGCAACATGGACTTCAAGAACATGCTCGAGCGTGAGCGCCTGGAGTCCAAGAAGGTCTCGAAGACCCAGGCCGTGACGTCCAACCTGACCGGTGCCCTGGCCAACAAGATCTCGGACAAGAACGTCCACATCGGACCTTCGGACCACGTCGCGTGGCTCGATGACCGCAAGTGGGCCTACGTCCGCCTCGAAGGCCGTGCCTTCGGTGACGTGCCGCTGAGCCTCGAGTACAAGCTCGAGGTCTGGGACTCCCCCAACTCGGCCGGCATCATCATCGACGCCGTGCGCGCCGCCAAGATCGCCAAGGACCGCGGTATCGGCGGACCCATCCTCCCGGCATCGGCTTACCTGATGAAGAGCCCGCCGGAGCAGCTCGCCGACGACGTCGCACGCGATCAGCTCGAGGCCTTCATCATCGGTGCAGACGCCTGATTCAGGTCTGCACACCGGTCCACGACCGGTTTTGACAAAACAGAGTGCCGCACACCTTTCGAGGTGTGCGGCATTTTGTCTTCCCTGGGCCGCTGCCCTGAAAACCGGTCCCTACTGGGGCTCCGAGGGAGAATAGCCCTCGGCGATCCGCCATAGGACAGCTTTCAGGGCCGGAGCCGGTCTCACATCTGCCAGTGCACGGGGCGCGAGATGATGTCCGCCAGACGACGCCGGTAGTACTTCGCGGACTCCTCGTTGAATGCGTTCATGGCCGCAGCAGTTGCCTCGGAGTTCCGCTCCCGCATCGCGTCGAGAACATCCTGCTGCATCTCGATCGCGGCGAGCCGGGTGGCCATCGGATGCTCGTTCGGCTCGGCATCGCGCACCAATAGCCAGAGCGTCTCCATCACGATCTTCAGGACGGGGTTACCCGCGGCCTCGTACACGCTGCGCTGAAAGACGGCATTGTTGTCCTGGAAGTTCGGATAGTCACCGGGATCTTCGCGCATGCGGTCGAGGGCGGTCTGCATCACCTCGATCTGCTTGTCGGTGACGTTCGCCGCGGCCTCACGGGCCACGATGGGTTCGAGCATCAGGCGCACGTCGATGACATCGCTGATGTTGGCCCCGTCGATCTGCAGGAACAGCTTCATCGTGTTGCCGAGCGACTCCAGCTCCGGTCGCTTCGCCACCGGGCCACCGCCGATACCCGACTTGATCGTCACCAGGTCGCGGCTCTCGAGCAGGCGCAGCGCCTCGCGAACGGTGGTCCGGGCGACGCCGTGGTCGGCGACCATCTCCTTCTCGGTGGGCAGGCGCTGACCCTCGACGATGCCTCCACCGAGGATCTCGTCAGCGATCAGATTCGCGACCCGGGCCGACACCTTCGGCACGCGGGCACGCGGCCCGGAGTTCTCATCGACGGTCATTCGGCCCCCAACTGGTTAATCACGCGGGTGGTGCGTGTTATCGCGACCTTACCCAGAGCTGAGTGTGATGTACGGCAAATCTGTACATAGTTAGCGTTTTTAGATACTGTAGTCACTGTCAGGAAAGTTGGCGAGCATGACAGGAGGTCTCGGATGTTGCCGTCGCGGCCACCGAATGCCGAAGTCGCACAGTCGTTCCGCTCGTCAGGATACTGGCAGGACCTCCCGGTGGGCCATTTCCTTACGCGCACCGCAGCGCGGTATCCCGACGCCATTGCGGTGATCGACGGCGAGCGTCGACTCACATTCGCCGATGTGAACCGGGAGGCCACCTGTCTGGCAGCGGCCCTGCGGGCCCGTGGGGTGACGGCCGACGATGTTGTGTCCTTTCAACTCCCCAACTGCACCGAAGCCGTGATCGTCTTCCAGGCGGTGATGAAGATCGGCGCGACGGCGAACCCGATCGTGCCCATCTACCGCGGCCGCGAGCTCCGCTTCATCCTCGGCCAGTCGCGGGCGAAGATCGTATTCATCCCGGGCACGGTGCGCGGGGTGGACTACTGCGCGATGTATGCCGACCTCGCCGCCGAACTGCCCGACCTCGAACTGGTCGTGACAATCGGCGACGATTCCTCTTCCGCGCCGGTGACGGCGTGGGACACCCTGATGTCATCGGTCACCGCACCCATGATCTCGGCGGTGGTCTCGCTGGCCGAGCCGGATCCAGACAGCATCTGCCTCCTGCTCTATACGTCCGGGACCACCGCCGAACCCAAGGGCGTCCTCCACAGCCACAACACTCTCGTCTACGAAAACCGTTCGATGATCGAGTGGTTCGGGCTGAACGAACGCGATGTGATCTTCAATCCGTCCCCGGTCACCCATGTCACCGGCGTCAACTGCGCGCTGATACTGCCTTTCCTCCTCGGCGCACCTGTTGTCCTGCAGGACATCTGGGATCCGGCCACCGCCCTGCACCGGATCACCGAGGAACGCGCCAGCTTCATGATCTTCTCGACGCCGTTCCTGCGCGGCCTGCTCGATGCAGCCGAATCGTCGGGGCGGCGAACCCCGTCGATCCGATACATCGTCTGTGGCGGCGCCGACATCCCCGACACCCTCACCGCAGCCGCGACTGAACAGCTCGGTGTGGTCACCCGCATGTACGGGGCAACCGAAGGTCCCTCAGTAACGGCCGCGACCCGGTGGGATTCATTTTTCCTGCGAACCAAGACCGACGGTCGACCGATGGCACCCACCGATGTGGTGGTCTCGGACGGACAGGGCGGTGTGGCCCCGGCCGGTGTGGTGGGTGAAATCCTCTGGCGCGGACCCGATACCTTCCTCGGCTACCTCGATGCCACCCTGAACGACGAAGCCTTCACCCCGGACGGATACTTCCGCACCGGCGACCTCGGCAGATTCGACAGCAGCGGCGGAATCCACATCGTCGGCAGGATCAAAGACATCATCAACCGCTCCGGCGAGAAGATCAGTGCTCACGACGTGGAGAACCAACTCAGTGAACATCCGGCCGTCGTGGAGGTCGCAGTGGTCGCCGGACCCGATCCCAAGAACGGTGAACGCGGTTGTGCCTTCGTCGTCACCCGCGATCAACGTGACCTGACACTGTCCGAGGTGTACACGTTCCTCGTCGAACGCGAGATCGCCGTCCAGAAGATCCCCGAGAGTGTCTTCATCGTCGACTCCCTGCCCAAGACGGCCAGCGGCAAGATCCAGAAGTTCGCGCTGCGTGACTGGACCCGTGACCGCGGCGCCGTACCACCCCAGATGCAGGCGATCAATTTCGCCGCCACACACGAGAAATAGAGGCCGAAGATGTCTGTTCAGCCAGCCGGGGTAGAGCACCTGGTGGTCACCGAACCGGAGCCGGGTATCGCGCTGGTCGAATTGGCCCGGGGCAAAGTCAACGCGATCGATACGCAGATGTACGGCGAGATCGCGACGGTCTTCGATGCCCTCTCTGACAATCAGGACATCCGTGCCGTCGTCCTCACCGGTCGCGGCCGGATCTTCTGTGCCGGCAACGATCTCGGCAACTTCCGCGTCATGGACGCGATCAGCGGTGAGATCGAGATGCGCGAGGTCCGCCGTTCCCTGTTCAGCGTGCTGGACTGTTCGCTGCCCGTGATCGCAGCCGTCAACGGTCCCGCGCTCGGTAGCGGATTCGGGCTGGTGGCGCTGGCGGATCTTGTGGTCGCCTCCGAACGCGCCACGTTCGGACTGCCCGAAATGGGTGTCGGGGTCCTCGGTGGTGGCCGTTTCACCGCCCGGATGCTCCCGCAACAGGCGATGCGGCGAATGTTCTTCACCGCCGAAGCCGTTGATGCCGAAACACTTCGGACCTGGGGTGCACCGATCGAGGTCGCCCGGCACGACGATCATCTCGAGATCGCGATGTCACGGGCCCGCTCGGTCGCCGCCAAGAGCCGGTATGCGATCACCCTCGCCAAACAATCACTGAACGCCTGTGAAGCCCTGGACGTCAAACGCGGCTACGAGCTCGAACAAGGATTCACCGTCCGCCTGTCCGAACATCCCGATTCCAAGATCGCCGTCGAGGCGCGCATCGCCCAGATGGCGAAAGGAGCGAAATAGTCGTGGCAACAGCCAGTTTCGATCACGAGGCACGGACCGAGATGATCAGCGTCGAAGCATTCGCGGACAAGGCCGCGGCCTGGCTCGAGGAGAACCTCGAACGTCGCACCGACGACTCGTCCACTGCACCGGAGCCGAACTACGCGATCTTCCACAACCGGACCCACGACGAGGAACGGGTACTCATCGATGCGGCCCGGGCGTGGCAGGGCCGCCGTGTGGACGCCGGTTTCGGTGCGATCACCTGGGGTCCGGAGTGGGGTGGGCCCGGTCTGACCGCCAGTCATGAACGCGTCTATGCATCCCTGGAACGTCGATACCACGCACCTGATCGCCACGAAAGCGTCTTGGTGACAGTCGAATTGGTCGCCCCGACACTCCACGTACTGGGTACCGCCGAGCAACAAGAACAATTCGTCGCTCCCTTCCTGCGCGCCGATGAACTGTGCTGCCAGCTGTTCTCGGAACCGGGCGCCGGTTCTGACCTCGCCGGCCTGTCGACCAAAGCCGTCAAGGGCGAACATGGTTGGCGCGTCACCGGGCAGAAGGTCTGGAGTTCAGGCGCGCAGTTCTCGGAATGGGGCCTGCTCATCGCCCGGACAGATCCGGCAGCAGCCAAGCACCGTGGAATGACCGCGTTCATGGTCCCGATGGACACACCCGGTGTCGAGGTACGGCCGATCCGTCAGATGTCCGGGGGATCGACGTTCAACGAGGTCTTCCTGACCGACGTCGAACTACCGGATTCGCTGCGTATCGGCGCGGAGGGCGACGGCTGGAAGGTGGCCCTGACAACACTGGGTTTCGAGCGCAGTTCCAGCGCGGGCATCGTAAGCGCCGGCGGCAACGGCACCGACCTGGTGCGCTTGGCGAAGAGTCTCGGAATCACGGACGATCCCCTCGTCCGGCAACAGCTCGCCGACGTGGCCATCTACGAACGGGCTTCGGCCCTGATGGTCGCGCGGTACGCCGAGCGTGAGCTCGCCGGAGGTGTTCCCGGAGTTGAGGGTTCGATCGGCAAGCTGGTCTGGACACAGAACCTCAAGCGGATCGGCGACGCGGCGGCCGCATTTCTCGGGCCCAAGATAGTCGCCGACACCGGCGAACCGGACACGTTCGCCTGGACCGAACATCTTCTCGGCGCCCCCGGCTACCGCATCGCCGGTGGTTCGGACGAAATCCAGCGCAACATCATCGGTGAGCGCGGCCTGGGTCTGCCGCGCGAGCCACGTTAGGAGCAACCATGGCACTCGAATTAACGGTCGAACAGTGTGATCTCGAAGACAGCCTGCGGGGGTCGCTGGCGAAAACAGCCCCGGGAGACAATGTCTGGGACTCGCTCCGCGAGATGGGACTCACCGAGATCCCCTTTCCCGAGAGTTACGGCGGGGCCGGGTTCACCCTCAAGGACACCGCCGTGGTCATGTCGGAGCTGGGTCGATCACTGGGCAGCTCGCCCTACTTTCCATCTGTCGTCCTCGCCGGCCTCACCCTTCTGCACGCCGGCTCCGAAACTGCTTGCGCGCAACATCTTCCCTCGATCGCCGACGGTACCTCGGTCGCGGCCCTGGTGACCGGCTACCCGTTCGAATCGTCGGACGTGACCGCAGTCGACGATGGTCACGACGTCCTGGTACTCGATGGAGCGCAGGAGGCGGTCATCGCCGGGGCGAGTGCCGATCTGCTCGTGGTGATCGCCGGTGGAGCCGATGGTCCGGAGCTCGTGGTGGTCGATGCCGAGGCAACCGGGATCACGCGCACCGTCCGCGAGTCCCTCGATCTGACAAGGGAGTTGGCACGGATCGAGTTCGACGGAGTGCGGGCACAGCGGGCCGGCCGCGGCGACCTGTCGGATCGGCTGGCACGTGCCCAGGCAATGTCGATCACAGCGCTGGCCGCTGAACAGGTGGGCGCGGCCCGGGCCTGCCTGGAGATGTCGGTGGCCTACGCGATCGAACGACAGCAATTCGGACGTGCGATCGGGTCGTTTCAGGCGATCAAGCACCGACTGACCGACATGCTGGTCGCGATCGAATTGGCCGAGGCAGCCGTGCTCGACGCATCCGGCGCCGACACTCGTTCGGACAGTGAGTTCATCGTCGCGGCCGCCACCGCGCGGGTACTGGCGTCACGCGCCGCCACCTATGCCGCCGAGGAGTCCATCCAGGTGCACGGCGGCATCGGATTCACCTGGGAACATCCACTGCACCACTACTTCCGGCGGGCAAAGACCAGTGAGTTGCTGTTCGGAGACACCCGCGTACACGCCGAGACCGTGGGCCGCGCCCTCGTGGCGGGCACCTGACCACACCCACGGAGGATGCTGTCGCCCGGGCATGGCCGGGCGACAGCATCTGATCAGGGACGGTTCACTGCACCGGCATCAATCGAGTACTGCGACGCGGTGACGTGCCTGGCCTCGTCCGATGCCAGCCAGGCGACGAGATCGCTGACCTCTCGGGGTTCGATCCAGGGAATCGGGAGCAGATTCGACACCTTCATCGCCTCCGCCGCCTTCTCTTGACTGGGGTTGGGATCATCCGGCGAGAACAGACCCCAGGTGCGTTTGTTCTGGATCATCGGGGTGTTCACTCCCGTCGGGTGGATCGTGTTCACGCGAATACCGTGCGGACCCAGTTCCTGCGCAAGGCTTTTCATCAGTCCGACCACACCGTGTTTGCTCGCCGTGTAGTGCGGTGCGTTCGCGTAGCCCTGGATACCGGCGGTCGAGCTCGTCAGCAGGATCACGCCCCCATCCCCCTGCTCGATGAGGTGCGGAATTGCCACCTGCGCGGTGAAGAACACTCCCGTCAGATTGATGTCGATGACATCGCGCCAGGCTTCCTCTGGCATGTCGGCCGCGTCGTGGCTGATGAAGATTCCGGCATTGGCGAGCACTATGTCGACCCTGCCGAGTTCTGCAATTCCTTCGGCTAGAGCCGCTTTCAGCGCTCCGAGATCGCGGACATCCGCCTCACGCGCCACGATTCGTCGATCCAGGGCTTCCACCAGGCGGACCGTCTCTGCCAGGTCGGACGGTTCCGCCAGCGAATAGAACGGCGTGACACTGTCGATCGGCCGACAGATGTCGATCGCGATGATGTCGGCCCCCTCTTCGGCGAGCCGCACTGCGTGCGACCGGCCCTGTCCCCGTGCAGCTCCGGTGATGAAGGCGACTTTGCCTTCGAATCGACCTGTCATCTGATTCTCCTTTGTTCAGTTGCTTTGTTACGAGGGCTCGCCCGTCACCAGCAGCAGATCGCCGCCGTCGACCTGCGCGGCGACACCGATCGGAACCCGGGTGACGACGCCGGTCCGTGTGGCCGTGATCGTGGCCTCCATCTTCATGGCCTCGATCGTTCCCACCGAATCACCCTGCGCCACAGTGTCTCCCTCTTTCACCGAGAGGGTGACCACGCCGGTGAACGGTGCCGGCAGATGTCCCGGATCGGAGGGGTCTGCCTTCTCCGCCGATCGGACGGCGGTCTCGATGCCGCGATCTCTCACCTGTACCGGACGCAGCTGCCCGTTGAGGATGCACAGGACACTGCGCATGCCCTTCTCATCCGGTTCGGAGATGGCCTCGAGCCCGATCAGGAGTTGGACGCCTTGCTCCAGCTGGACCCGATGTTCCTCGCCCTGGCGCAGTCCGTAGAAGTATTGATTTGTCGAGAGCTGTGACGTGTCGCCGTAGCTGTCACGGTGTGACTCGAATTCGGCAGTGGGAGCGGGGAAGAGCAAGCGATTCAATATCTCTCGCCGCTCCTCCGACGATCCGTCGAGTGCTGCCTGTTCTCCATCGGTCAGGGGTGTGACCGGGCGCGGCTCACGGCGGCCGACGAGCGCCCGGGTGCGCAGGGGCTCCGGCCAGCCGGCCGCTGGTTCGCCGAGGTCACCGCGAAGGAAGTCGATCACCGAACCCGGGATGTCGAAGTTCGCGGGCTCGGCGGCGAAGTCGGCGGCGGTGGCGTCTGCACCCACCAGCGCCAGCGCCAGGTCGCCCACCACCTTGGATGACGGCGTGACCTTGATCAGTCGGCCGAGTACCCGGTCCGCGCCCGCGTAGGCGGCCTCGATGTCTTCAAATCGGTGGTCCAGGCCCAATGCGGCCGCCTGCTGTCGAAGATTCGACAGTTGGCCACCTGGGATCTCATGCGTGTACACCCGGCCCGTCGGTGCCGGGAGTCCCGACTCGAACGGCGCGTACACCGAACGGACTGCGGCCCAATATGGTTCGAGGTCACAGACCCCGGCCAGGTCCAAACCGGTGTCGCGGTCGGTGTGTTCGGTCGCCGCGACGATGGCCGACAGGGACGGCTGGCTGGTCGTTCCTGCCATCGCGGCACTGGCACCGTCGACCGCGTCCACACCCGCCTGCCAGGCGGCGTAGTAGGTGGCCAGCTGTCCACCCGGGGTGTCGTGAGTGTGCAGGTGGACGGGCAGATCGAAACGTGAACGCAAGGCGCTGACCAGTGTTGTCGCCGCCGCGGGGCGCAGGAGGCCGGCCATGTCCTTGATCGCCAGCACATGCGCGCCGGCGTCGACGATCTGCTCGGCCAGCCGCAGGTAGTAGTCGAGGGTGTAGAGCGTCTCGCGGGGGTCGGCGAGGTCGCCGGTGTACGACATCGCCACCTCTGCCACAGCGGTCCCGGTCTCCCGCACCGCGTCGATCGCCGGCCTCATCTGGTCGATGTTGTTGAGTGCGTCGAAGATCCGGAAGATGTCGACGCCGGTGGCGGTGGCCTCCCGCACGAACGCTTCGGTCACCTGTTCGGGATAGGGCGTGTAGCCGACGGTGTTCCGCCCGCGCAGCAACATCTGCAGGCAGATGTTCGGCATCTCGCTACGGAGGACCGCGAGACGCTCCCACGGGTCTTCATGGAGGAATCGCAGCGCCACGTCGTACGTGGCGCCGCCCCATGCCTCGACCGACAACAACTGCGGGGTCAGTCGCGCGACGTACGGCGCCACGGTAGCCAGGTCCCGGGTGCGCACCCGGGTCGCCAGCAGCGATTGATGCGCATCCCGGAACGTGGTGTCGGTGACGGCAAGCGCGGTCGCCGCCCTCAGGTCGGCGGCGAAGCCCTCCGGCCCGAGGCGTACCAGCCGATCACGAGAACCCGGCGGCGGTGCGATCGCCATATCGATCGGCGGTAGCTTGTCCACCGCGTAGACCGACGACGGGCGCTCCCCATGCGGGCGGTTCACCGTGACATCGGCGAGGTACCTCAGGATTCGGGTTCCCCGGTCCGCGGAAACGTTCTGGGTCAGCAGTTCCGGATGCTCCTCGATGAACGAGGTGGTCACCCGCCATTCCAGGAAGTCCGGGCTGTCGAGGACGGCCTGCAGGAACGGGATGTTGGTCGCCACACCACGCACCCGGAACTCGGCGATCGCCCGGCGCGACCGGGAGCAGGCCGTCGCGAAGTCACGGCCGCGACATGTCAGCTTCACCAGCATCGAATCGAAGTGTGATCCGACCTCGGAGCCCAGTCCGACACTGCCGTCGAGACGAACACCCGAACCACCCGGCGTTCGGTAAGCGGTCACCCGGCCGGTGTCCGGTCGGAAGCCGTCGGTGGGATCCTCCGTGGTGATCCTGCATTGCATTGCGGCGCCGCGTATCTGGATGGAATCCTGGGTCAGGCCGAGGTCGCGCAATGTCTCACCCGACGCGATGCGCAGCTGCGATGCCACCAGATCCACGTCGGTGATCTCCTCGGTGACGGTGTGTTCCACCTGGATCCGAGGATTCATCTCGATGAAGACATGGTTTCCGTTCGGATCGACAAGGAACTCGACTGTGCCCGCGCAGGTGTATCCGATGTGCCGGGCGAACTTCACCGCGTCGTCGCAGATCCGTTCTCGTAGTTCGGGATCGAGACCCGGTGCCGGAGCCACCTCCACCACCTTCTGGTGCCGGCGCTGCAGCGAACAGTCCCGCTCGAACAGGTGGATGACATCACCGGTCGCGTCAGCGAGGATCTGGACCTCGATGTGGCGGGGATCGACCACAGCCTGCTCGAGGAACACGGTGCCGTCACCGAACGCGGTTCGGGCTTCGCGCGACGCGGCCTCGATCGCCGCCCGCAGCAGCGACGGCTCGGCAACGCGTCGCATCCCGCGTCCACCACCGCCTGCCACCGCTTTGACGAACAGCGGAAACTTCATGGACTCGGCGGCCGAAACAAGCTCTGCCACATCATCCGAGGGCTCGGACGACGCCAGGACCGGCAGGCCCGCCTCCCGGGCTGCCGCCACGGCGTGGGACTTGTCGCCGGTGAGCCTCAGGATATCGGCGGACGGGCCGACAAAAGTGATTCCCGCCGACGCGCAGGCCGCGGCGAGCCCCGGGTTCTCGGAGAGGAATCCGTATCCCGGGTAGATCGCGTCGGCCTCGGCACGCTGGGCTGCGCCGATGATCTCGTCGATCGACAGGTACGCGCGGACGGGATGGCCGGGTTCACCGATCTGATACGCCTCGAAGCCTTTGGCCCGGTGTGCCGAGTTCCGGTCCTCATAGGGGTAGACGGCGACCGTCGACGCGCCCAATTCGACTGCTGCCCGGAACGCGCGGACCGCGATCTCTCCGCGGTTCGCGACGAGGACCTTCTTGAACATTTCGTGCTCCCTTGAGATGTGTGTCTGGCGCCGGCCGGATGGCGGATGGAGAAATACGCCGCGCAGAGGATTGCTCGCGGCGCACAACAGGGGATGTGAGCTGAGTCTCCCACAGAATCGACCCTGTTACTAGATGCACCGTCAAGTTAGTGGATCGTACGATATCGCGGAATAGTTGCTCAACTTGCTGAGGAATATCTCTGTACATGTTTCAATTCAGGCGATGTTTCTATAGTGTGACTTGAAATACAGTCCGGCACCGACTTCCAGGAGGACTCCATGAGCAACGAGCAGGAACCCACGTCGGCTGTGCCCGATCGATGGATCACGGACTGGGACTTCAGCGAGGAATACCCCGTCTACACCCGGGCGAATGCCGGCGAGGTCCTACCTGATCCGTCGAGCCCACTGAACGTCACATTGGTCTGGAACAAGGGCCTCAACATCGGCTGGCGCGAGGGATACGTCGAGCATCTCGGGACCCATCTTCCGTCGGAGATCGACGAAGTCATGCCCCAGATCATCGGCAACTTCGGCGGCTACCACTACACCAATTTCTCGATGACCGAACTCAACGGCGCCCGCCTGCCGGGTTTGACGGTGCCCGTCTGGAACACCCTGTGGGTCGGCGATCATCCCGACATTCCGGAGTACGTCGAGAAGCCCGGACACGCGAACGCCGAGTTGACCGCCGGGCTCGCCGAAAAGACCGCGTGGTCGCTGACCACCGATACCTATCCCGAGGCCGAGGAAACCAAGCGTCGCGCTGATCTCGCTCGCGAGCAGCGCCCGGACCTGACGTCGCTGAGCGACCAGGAACTCATCGATCATGCGCGCTCATTCGTCCCCGACCTCATCTTCTGCTACGCCTACCACCCGGTCACCACCACCCTCTCGACGATGGGTCCTGCTGTCGCAGGTGCCCTGCTGGAGACAATCGGCGAGGCCGACAAACTCGGCGACCTGCTCAGCGGACTCGGTGGGGTCGACTCGGCCGCACCGTCTTACGCCCTGTGGAACCTGGGCCGATCAGTCGCGGCTTCCGAAGAATTGACCGCGATGTTCGACAACGGTCTGGCCACGCTCCTCGATGATCTCGCCGCCAGCGGTTCCCCCGATGCCAAGCAGTTCGGAGCGGACTTCGACGACTTCCTCTACAAGTACGGTTCGCGCGCGCCGAACGAGTGGGATATCCGTTCGGACAGTTGGGAATCCAAGCCCGTCCTGGCCTTGCTGGCCATCAACGGGATGCGGCTGAGCCCGCCGGAGGCGGACCCCGCATTGATCCGCGAACGCAACGAGGCCAAACGAATCGCGCTCACGGCTGAACTCGCAGCGAAGATGCCCGACGCCGAAACCCGGCAGAGTTTCCTCGATGCCGCCAAATCGATCACGAAGTTCATGCCGTGGCGCGAGCGCACCAAGACTGCCTGCGTCAAGGTGATGGGCGAGATGCGCATGGCCCTATACGAACTCGGTCATCGCATGGTCGACCGCGGGATCATGGAAGATCATCACGACATCACCATGCTGCTCGACGACGAGCTCGACTCGTTCGCGGCCGATCCCGAATCGTTCAAGGGCACCATCGCCGAGCGCCGTGAGCAGTACCTCGCCCTGTTCGACCTCCAACCGCCGTTCTTCCTGTTCGAGCCGCTCCCGCTCTCCCAGTGGCCCAAGCGAACCGAGCACAAGGCTCAGATCGCGGTCCCGGGTGATTCGTTGTCCGGTGTGGCCGGCGCCCCCGGTGTCAGTCGCGGACGCGCCCGGATCCTGCACGACCCGTACGACATCGGCGACCTTGGTGAAGGCGACATCATCGTTGCGCCCCAGACGGATCCGGCCTGGACGCCGCTGTTCGTCTTCGCGGGCGGCGTGGTGGTCAATGTCGGTGCGACCATCACCCACTCGTCCATCGTCTGCCGTGAACTCGGCATCCCCTGCGCGGTGTCGGTACATGACGCGACCGCCCGCATCCCCGACGGTGCCATGATCGAGGTCGACGGCAACACCGGAACGGTCACGGTGCTCTAGATGCTGAAAGTAGGTCTGACCCTGCCCCAGCTCGGCGAACACGTCGACGCCGGCGCGATCTGCGACTTCGCCAGATCGGCAGAAGAATTGGGCTTCGCGAGCCTGTGGGTCCAGGAACATCTGTTCTACCCGGAAGCGAACGAGTCGGTCTACGGCGGCCGGCACACCACCAGCGTGCACCCGGCTTATCGATCGGTGCTCGGCGCCACCGAGTTGATGGCCTTCGTGGCGGCTTGTACCGGGGACGTGACGATCGGCAGCAGCATTCTGGTCGCCGGCTATCACCGTCCTGTCGAACTCGCCCAACGTCTTTCGACACTCGATGTGCTCTCCGGGGGACGCCTCGTCGCCGGTCTCGGGGCGGGCTGGTCCGATGAGGAACACGCCCAGATGGACGTCGATCCCCGCACCCGCGGCCGGCGGATGAGTGAACTCGTCGCCGCCGTGCAGGCCTGTTGGGGTCCCGATCCGGTCGAGTTCTCGGGCGAGTTCTTCACCATCCCTCGCTCGGTGATCCGGCCCAAGCCCATCCAGCAACCGCATCCGCCACTGCTCTCCGGTCTGCGCTCGGCCACGGGGCTGGCTCGCACCGCGGCGCTCTTCGACATCTGGAATCCCAGTAGCGGAACATCCGAGGCGCTGCTCGAGCAGCTGGACACGATGCGCGAGATGCGTCCTGCCGGCAGGGATCCGGTGCGATTGTTCCTCCGTTCCTATCTGCAGCGGCCGACCGACGCGGTGGGATCCGGCGGGCAGGGCATCGAGGGTGTGCGTGGTGACATCCGCACAGCCGTCGCCGCCGGTGCCGAACAGTTCATCATCGAGATCAATTTCTGGGACGAGATGCGATCCGCGCATGACTGGGCGCAGGCACCGGCCCGGCTCGCGTCCTTGCTCGAGACCGCCCGTGACGAATCCGAGGCGGCGGAAACCACGAAAGAGGTTTGTCAGTGAAGGCAGCAGTATGGGACGGCTCCGGCCCGACCCTGACCATCGAAGACATACCCCGGCCCGAGCCACGGCGCGGCGAGATCCTGCTGAAGGTCACCGCATGCGGCGTCTGCCACACCGATCTGCATGTGTTGAAGTCGGAAGTGAAGTTCCCGGCGCCCGCGGTCCTCGGTCACGAGGTGTCCGGTGTGGTCGAGCACATCGGAGAAGGAGTCGACAACGTCGCCGTCGGCGACCGCGTGGTCTGCAGCTTCATCATGCCGTGCGGGGACTGCCGGCATTGTGTGCGGGGCCTGGAAGACCTGTGCGAGAAGTTCTTTGCGCACAACCGCCTCAACGGAACCCTGTACGACGGGGAATCGCGCCTTGCCCGGCACGATGGCACCCCTCTCGCGATGTATTCGATGGGCGGACTGGCCGAATACTGTGTCGTCCCCGCGTCCGACGCCTTCAAGGTGCCCGACGGTGTCGGCCTCGGCGAGGTCTCCATCCTGGGCTGCAGTTCATTCACCGCGCTCGGTGCAGTGCACAACGCAGACCTCGAACTGGGCGATCGCATCGCCGTGATCGCTGCCGGCGGCGTGGGATCGTCGATCGTGCAGTTCGCGGTCGCAGCGGGTGTCTCGCAGATCATCGCGATCGACGTCAACGACGACAAGCTCAAAGCCGTTGCCGCCCTGGGTGCCACCCACACGATCAATTCGCGGGACACCGATGCGGTGGCCGCGGTGAAGGCATTGACCGACGGGCACGGTGTCGATGTCGCATTCGAGGCGCTCGGCAACCCGCACACCTTCGCAACCGCGATGGACATTCTCGACGACGGTGGCCGTGCGGTCGTCGTGGGTATCGCCCCGGCCGGGAGCACCGGCCAGATCGATCTGGCGCGCCTGGTTCGACGCAAACTCGAGATCCACGGTTCGTATGGAGCCAAGGCCCGCAGCGATATGCCGGCGCTCCTGCGCATGGTGTCGGCCGGAATCGTCGAGCCGGAGCACATCATCACCCGGCGCTACACGCTCGACCAGGTAGACGAGGCATACCAGGCATTGGCCCGCGGTGAGATCGTCGGCCGCGCAATCATCGAAATGGAGGCGACAGCATGAACAATCCAGCCCGCGGCATCGTGGCAGTGGTGACCGGTGCCGCCTCCGGTATCGGACGCGCGGCGGTCGAGATCATCCTGGAGCGCGGTGGGTCCGTTGTCGCCTTCGACACCTCACCCGAATCGCTGACCTGGTTGAGCGAGTATCCGAACGCGGTTCCGTTCATCGGCGACGTCACGATAGACGCCGACAACCGCGCTGCCATCGAACTGGCCGAGACGTCGTTCGGTCGCGTCGATGCCCTGATCCTCAACGCCGGAGTTCCGGCGTCCGGATCGATCGAGACCCTCGACATGGAGGTGTTCGATCAGTCCATCAACGTCAACCTGCGGGCGGTCGCTCTCGGTGTCCGCGAGGTCATCCCGGCCTTTCGCCGCAACGGTGGCGGCTCGGTGGTCATCACCGCGTCCGCGACGGCGCTGGGCGGCGAGCCGAACCGGTGGCCGTATGCGGCCGCGAAGGCAGGCGTCGTGAACCTGGCCCGCTCATTCGCCCTCGATCTCGCGAACGACGGCATCCGGGTGAACACCGTCTGCCCCGGGCCGATCAGTACCGGTATGACCAAGCGCATCGAGGAGAACACCCCCGACCGCTACGAGTCACTCAAAACCATGGTCCCCCTGCATCGTTGGGGAACCGCACGTGAGGTCGGTGAGGTCATCGCCTTCCTGGCCTCACCACTGGCATCGTTTGTCACCGGCGCCACGATCCCGGTCGACGGTGGCGCGACCTGCGGCAGCGGCCAGACCATCCCCGTCCCCCAGCGCGCCGCGGTCTGACCACCCACCACCCCCGCTCCTCCGCCGAGCGTGCCGATAACGCCGCCGACCGTGCCCTCGTTACCGCCGAGCGTGCCTAACCTGCTTGTGTGCAATGCTTTTCGGCACAATGGACGGTGATTTCGGCACGCTCGGCGGTAGCATCGGCACGCTCGACGGTGGTCGGTTTGAGCACGGCCGACGGGGCACAAAGTGCGGCGGCGGTCTGACCCCCGCCCCCTCCGTCGAGCGTGCCGATAACGCCGCCGACCGTGCCCTCGTTACCGCCGAGTGTGCCTAACCTGTTCGTGTGCAATGCTTTTTGGCACACTGGACGGTGATTTCGGCACGCTCGGCGGCGTTATCGGCACGCTCGGCGGCGGGCGGCGGGCGGTTGGGCACGGTCGACGGTGATTTCGGCACGCTCGACGGGGGTGGTGGGGTGGTGGTCAGCGGCGGGGGTCGACCAGGACTTTTGCGTGTTTGCTGGTGCCGGAATCCAACTCGTGGAACATGGGGACCAATTCGCCGAGACCGATGGTGCCGGTGTGGAGCGAGCGCACATCCACCCGTCCTTCGGCGATGAGTGTCATGGCGCCCAGGAAGTCTTCGTGTGAATAGGCCAGCGATCCGATGACCGTCAGCTCTCGGCTCTGCCAATCTCCATAACTCACAGATGAATTGGTTCCCGGGTAGCCGAGCAGGGCCAGGGTGCCGCCGCGACGTACCAATTCGGCGGAGGGCTGGAACAGCTCTGCCACACCGCTACATTCGAACAGCACGTCTGCGCCGAGTCCGGACGACACCTCCGTGAGCAGAGCAGACAGGCCTCCCGGTTCGACGACGTCCGTGAATCCGAGCGCGGACGCCGCGGCGCGGCGGGCCTCCGACGGCTCGCTGACCAGGACTCGGCCGGCACCGCCGGCGCGGGCGTGCTGGGCAGTCAGCAATCCGATGGGTCCGGCGCCCTGGATCACCACCGTCGATCCGAGGCGCAGGTTTGCGCGTCGAACCGCATGGAACGTCACCGTCGCCGGTTCCATCAATGCCGCCTCTTCGTCGGAGAGGGCGTCGAGGACGGGTATGGCCCGCCGTGCAGACACTTTCAGCCTGGTGGCGAATCCGCCATGCACCGGAGCATCGTCGGTGATCCCGTTGGCCTCGGCGAAGGCGAGATCACAGTTCGCGGCGTGCCCGGCCCGACACTGGGCACAGACGCCACAGGCCGGTCCGACGCCGGCGACCACCCGCTGCCCGACCTCGAGATGGGTGACGTCGGCACCGATGGCGCTGATCCTTCCCATCCACTCGTGCCCGAACACCGCAGGCGGCAGGGCGGCCGATGTGAATCCGTGGGTGTCGGTCGCACAGATCCCGCAATAACCGATGTCGACGATCACCCCGTCCGGTGCGGGGACCAGGTCTTCACCGACCACGGTCTCCGCGACACCCGGCGCGCTCATGTGTACGTACTTGCTCTCGGTCGCTGTCGTCATCACTGGGTCTCACTTTCCGGTCATACGCTCGACGACCGGCGCGAACTGCTCATACGCCCGATCACCGATGGTGAAGTAGGAGAAGCCGAACTCCTCGCGGCGTTGCTCCAGCTGGTCGCAGATGTCGTCGACGGATCCGACCAGCGCATGCGGGAACGCACGGAGTTCCTCGCTGGAGAACCCGGTGCGACCCATCAGGGCCTCTTCGGTGACGTCGGTCTGGCCGTCGATGGCAACGAAGTAGGCCCCGGTCTCGAGTTCGATGTCGTCGAACCGATCGCCGGCCCCGGCACGTACCCAACCGATCTTCTTGTGCGTCTCGTCGACCGTGGACGTCAGGACGCTGTCGGACCCCAGCACACCGGATCGATTGTTGAAATTGATGCTGACGATGTCGGCGGACCGGCCCGCCAGCGTGAGTACGCGCCGGGCGCCACCGCCGATCATGATCGGTGGTGTCGATTCCGGAACCGGTAGCGGGAGGAAGTCCTGTGCCTTCACGATCTGACCGTCGACCTTGATCTCCCTGCCGGAAAAATGCTGGGCGATCAGGTCCACGGTCTCTTCGAGGCGGTCGACGCGCAGTCCGGCGGACGGGAACTCGATACCCATGGCCTCATACTCGGCCCCGAGCCAGCCCGCACCCAGCCCGATCTCGATGCGGCCCGGAGCGAACATGGCAAGTGTTGCAGCCTCTTTCGCAAGGACCACCGGCTCGTGATAGCTGGTGCAGAACATTCTGCACCCCACCGTCAAGGTATCGGTGACCTCGGCAGCGACCGCCATGCTCGTGATCGGCGCCATCGTCACCGGGCGATGACCGGTGGGGTCGAGCGCCGCACCCGGGCCGATGTAGTGATCGGACACATGGAGAGCCGAGTAGCCCATGTCCTCAACCTTGTGCGCGACGTCGCGCCATTCCTGCCCGGTGTTCGCCCGGTAGACCTGAGCAGCGAACCGAAAGGGTTTATGGAGTTTATTGGCCATGACTACAGTTTCTCATTCTTTTCGGGTTTTCACTATGCCTGGCTTGGTATTTGGGTCACCGACTCGAGCACTTCACGCGTGGCCTCACCGAGTTCGGCAATCCATCCACGTGGATCGGAGACACTCCGGGCCGACGGTGCCTCAACGCTTATCGCGACAGCCGAGGGCATCGCACGGAGGAGTTCGGTGAGTGGCAATGCTCCCCTGCCGGGAGCGAGCCGATCGGTCCTCGCCTCGGTGATCGCCGCGTTGTGATCGGTGGCAGGTTCGGCGGAGACCGCATCGCAGATCTGGCAATACGGCAGCAAATCGTCGTCGATCGCTTCGAGCTCGGCAAGATCGGACCCCGCGCGCGACCAGTGCAGGGCATCGATGAGCACACCCGCATCCGAATTATGTGCGTCGGCAACGAAGTTCGTCGCTGCGGCCACGTCACGGACCGACGAGAAGATCATCGGCTCCAGACAGCATCGGAGACCGTGGTCGGCAGCGAGCCCCGACAGTTCCGCGAAATTCGCGGTGGCCCTGTCGTAGTCGTCGTCGAGCACCGTCACCAACAGGAAACTCGCATCCAGTTCCGCACCGGCCTCGAGCACCGCGACCCAGTCGGCTCGCGAGCTGCCCGGGTGGAGCTTGACCACTTCGACGTCCAGGACGCGCATCCCGTTGTCGGCCAGAGCCGACTTGGTGTCGCGCAGCATCGCCGATCCCGCGATCAGCTGGAATCCGCGATCGGTGGGTGTCTGCGCCACCCGGACACCCACGGCGTTGAACCCGCCGAGCGCAGCGTACTCGATGAACTGCGGTGGTGGAACCCGAATTGCCGACAGGTGTGAGAGGGACACGATGCGTTGTGCTTGAGGAGCTTTCACTGGCAGATCCGATCTACGGTGTCAGGTCAGATGAACGGACACTGCCCGGGCGGTCACGCTCGGCCCGGGCAGTGTCGCGTCATACTCTGTTGTTCTCTACTTGAGCCACAGGGCCTTGAACTGGTCCTGGTAATCGGCCACACCGACGTAGTAGCCGGTGTCCTCGTCCAGCACCGCCGAGTCGATGTTGTCGGAGTTCAGCAGCTGCGTCGGCAGGAAGGCGGCATCGGCCGGCGCGAGGTCGTCGCCGTTGAAATGCCGGGCCAGCATGTCGAGGACACGCCATCCGAGGATCTGGACCGGGAACCCGACCCACACGCTGTTGTCGCCGTCCTTGAGTGCCTTCAGGTTGTCCGGGGTAGGCGTCTGACCGGCGAAGGTCACCTGATCCTGCAGTCCGGCCGCTCGAAGGGCCGCGTCCACACCGAGTACGAGGTCGCCGAACGAGAACACCACGTAGTTGATGTCGGGATCACGCTGCAGCGTACTGACGATGCTCTGCGGGGTCTTGGTTCCCAGATCGGTGACCTGCTGGTTGACGAGTTCGACCTTGCAGTCGGGGCACAGGGCCTTCATCTGCGCGGTGAAGGCGTCGGTGTACACGTTGAGGATCGGGTAGTCCGTGATGGTGATGACCGCGACGTTGGCGTCACCTTCGCTGTCGGCGACCACCTGGCTGGCGACCATCTTGCCCCACTCCTGAACCTGAGCGGTTCCGTCCAGAGACGTGGAGATGAGGCCGGGGATCGGTTCGTCACCGACACTGTCGGCGATCACCGCGATACCGGCGGCATCGGCCGCGTCGATCTGCTTTTTCAGCATCGAGACCGGCGTACCCGAGAAGTGAATGGCGTCCGGCTTCAACGCAATTGCCTGATCAAATGCCTTGGGTGCGGCTTCGGCATCGGTTCCCATCAGGATCCGCTGGTAGCGCCAGCCGAGCAGATCGGCGGCCTGCTGGATCGCATCGTTCTTCGCACTCGAGATGGGCTGCGGGGTTTCGATACTGATGACGTACTTGCCCTCGGCCGGGGCTTTGCTCAGCGGGGTGTCGAGGACGAGGTTGGTGGGCGCCGTCTCATATTGGTCCGCAACGGCTTGGGCACCGGATACGTCGGCCGCCTGACCGGTTCCACCGTCGTCCCCACTACTACATGCTGTCGCGAAGACGCTCGCGGACACAATGGCGACGATCGCCTTTGTCCAGGTGCTGGTTTTCACTGAATTTCCTTTCAGAGGTAGGCCATTCGGCCATGAAGGTGACGCTGGTGCCGTGGCCGGTGTGGCCGCGGCGCGAAGTCAGGCCCGCCGGGCCGTCCTGGCGGCGAGCGCCACGGCGATGATGAGGGCGAGACCATTGAAGAGGTCGTTGACATAACTCGGGGCGCCCGCCAGCTGCAGCCCCTTGACGCCGGTGGCGAGGAGGTAGATCGCGATGAGGGTGCCGAGCACGTTGACGCGGCCGGCGCGGATCTGGGTCGAACCGAGGAAGACGGCCGAGAATGCCGGGAGCAGGTAGGACGGACCGATGTCGGGTGCGGCGGTACCTAGCTTGGCGGCCAGGATCACCCCTGTCAGCGCTCCGATGGTCGCTGATGTGACCAAGGCGCCGAACATGATTCGCTCGACTCGGAGTCCGGCCAGACGGGACGCCTGACGGTTACCTCCGGTGGCGTAGAGATAGCGGCCCAGTGGTGTCTTCTCCAGTACCAGGTACATGACTGCAGCGACCGCGATCATGTAGTAGAACGGCAGCGGCAGACCGAGGAACGGCTTGCTTCCCATGTCGAGGAAACCGTCGCTGAATCCCTCGGTGATCTGCTTCCCGTCGGTCACCCAGTAGGTTCCGGCGAGCAGGATGCTGGACATACCCAGGGTGGCGATGAACGAGTCGACGTTGAGTTTGACCACCACGAAACCGTTGACCGCACCGATGAGGGCACCGCAGAGCAGCGTGGTGATGATCGCTATCGGGGCACTGATCCCTTTGGAGAGCTGATAGGAGACCATCGCCACGGAGAAGCCCATCACGCCGGCGATCGAGAGGTCGAAAACCCCTGCTGCCAAAGGCACGATGAGGCCGATGGCCAGCATCGCGGTGATGGCCTGATCTCCCGCGATGATGCGGAAGTTGCCCTCGGTCAGGAAGAGATCCGGAATCCAGATCGCGAACAGCACGATGATCGCGACCCACACGTACAGGCCGCTGAATCGATCGAGTCCGAAATTGATCTTGCGGCGCGTGGGCGCGTCTGGAACGGGGCCGCCACCACCCGGCGGTGGGCTCTTCGGCGGCATCGCCTTACCTTCGTGCGATTGCGTTGTCATGGTGATCCTTTCACGGATGCTCGGAAGGAGGTCACGCCTCGGCGCGAGCGGGCTTCTTCAGAGTCGAGGCGGTCAACCGATCAGGGTCGATCCGGGGACGGGAGAAATCGTCGACCACACGGCCGACCGACAGAACGATCACGCGGTCACACAGACGGGCCAGTTCCCCGTGATCGGTGGACACCACCAGTACCGCCGCGCCGGCCTGGGCGGCTTCGTCGACCAGCGTGTGGATATCGGCTTTCGCACCGATGTCGACGCCCTGGGTGGGCTCGTCGAGGAGCAGTACCCGTGGCTTGCGTCGCAGCCATCGCGCCAGCACGACCTTCTGCTGATTGCCGCCGCTCAGGGTGCCCAGATGCCGTTCGGTGTCGCCGGTCGGGCGAACGCCGAGACGCTCGAGCCACGTTGCGACGTCGGACTTTTCGCGCTTGACCCGCAGCATTCCACCCTTGGTGTAGGCCCACGGGTCGGCCACCGAGACATTCTCGCGCAGGGATGCCGAGGCAAAGGCGGCGTTGCTCAACCGTTCGGCGGGAACACAACCCATCCCGGCCGCCATCGCCAGGTCGGGGCGCCCGTTGCCGACCTCCTTGCCTTCGATGACAACCGTGCCGCCGCGTGTTTCGGCCCCGAACAGGGCCGGCACCATCTCTTCCCGTCCCGAACCGGTGATCCCGGCGATGCCGAGAACCTCACCCGCCCGGATCGTGAAGCTGAGGTCTTCCACCGCTCCGCAGGTCAGTCCGCTGACCTCGAGGACCGGTTCGCCGGTGAAGTCTGTGGTCTGCCCCTCGGGATCGGCGAGGAACTCGTCGACGCGTCGGCCGATCATCAGCTCGACGAGCCCGGGTTCGTCAAGTCCTTCGAGCTTGCGGGTGGTGACGACCTTGCCGTCCCGCATCACGGTCACCGAATCACACAACGAGAAGACCTCGTGAAGATGATGCGACACGAAGAGCACGGCGACACCACGATCACGGATCCTGCGGACCAGATCGAAGAGCCGAACTGCCTCGGCTGCAGGAAGATTGGCGGTGGGTTCGTCGAGGACGAGGACGTTGGCCTCACCGGCACGTCCCTGCACGGCCCGGGCTACGGCGAGCATCGTGCGCTCACTCATGGTGAGGTCGGAGGCGAGCTTCTTGAGGTTCAGGTCGAACCCCAGTTCGGCGAGCGCAGTTTTGGCCTGGGCCCGCTCGGCACGATTGTCGATGGTGCCGAAGGAAGTGGTCTTGTAACCGTGCCCGAGAGCCAGGTTGTCGACCACGTCCAGGCTGTCGACGAGGCCCAGCTCCTGATGGACGAATCGGAGGCCGGCAGCCTCGCCACTACCCGGGAGGCCGAGGTGCAGCTCGTGTCCGGCCACCTTGATCTCGGCACCTTCGTCCGGATCATGGTATCCGGCAAGAACTTTGATCAGCGTTGACTTCCCGCAACCATTTTGGCCGACCAGGCCCCGGATTTCGCCCGGCGCCAACAAGAGATCCACGTCGCTGAGGGCCCGCTGGCCGCCGAACGTCTTGGATAGACCGCTGATTGTGAGCGCATCTGTCATGAGTGCCTACCTACGTGAGGTGAGTTACTTGAACTGAACTTTTGTTACCTAGATCATACTGAACTATGTACATGGATATGTCCAGCGTTCGAGCAAGAATCATATTCTGCCGATTAACCTGCACTGTTAGTGCTGAGCGGGGAGCAAAATCTAATCGTTTCGATCATCCTGCTCCTGCGGACAGGCCTATCTATCTATAGTCACTTCAAAGTTAGCCAACAGCCGGTGACGGCCGGGCACCCCAACAGTGAGGACTGGTTCAGTGGTTGATTACGAACTCGGGAGCGTCGTCCAGATCGCCTACATGGTCGACGACGTGGCCTTGGCCGCGAAAGAGTTCTCATTCCGCACCGGGGCGGGCCCCTTCTTCGTCCGGCGTAACCCGGTGACAGACGCTCGTGGTCCGGGTGACACCGTCGGTGGTTTCGATCATTCCTCGGCCTACGGCCAATGGGGCCGCGTCCAAGTGGAACTGGTGCAGACCCACACCGCGCAGCCGGCGGAGTTCGCCGAGACGACGTTGGCACGCAATCGGATCCATCACGTCGCGATCATGGTTTCGTCGTTCGACGATCAGCAACGCCGCTATGCCGAGATGGGCTGGCCCGCCCTCCTGACGGCAACCACCCGCAACGGCAACAACTTTGCCTTCCACGACGCCCGTCCACAGCTCGGACACCTCGTGGAGATCTATGAACCACGGCCGACGATTCTGGCCCTCTACCGCAAGGTCGCCGACGCTGCCACGAACTGGGATCGCACCGACCCGGTTCGTGACATGTGAGCGCTCAGGCGGCGGCGAGCAATGCTGCCGCGCGTTCGCGCGCCATCGTGAGGACCTGCGGATTCCCGGAGTTCCAGAGAACTGTCAGCTGCTTGCGGCAGATCTTCCACTGACCATCCACCCGCACAACGGAATCGGTGTAGTACCCGCCGATGGTGAACATCGCGTCACCTGCCGTGTTCGGCAGGACGTGCTCGGCGCGCACGTAGGAGATGACCGTACCGCGGTCTCCGTCGACGGTGATGTCGAGGTTCGACAGGAAGTGTTGCGACGCAGTCAGTCCGGGAAAGAGCATCCGGCCGCGCTGCACCCAGTCGTCCGCCTTGAACGGGCCTGCGTTGCCCGGCCGATAGCTGCTGTAGTCGATCTCGATCTCGTCGGTGAACACCGACCGGTAGAGCTCCCAATCGCGAAGGTCGATACCGCGTGCGAAACGCGCCATCAGTCCGGTGATCTCACGATGTGCGGTGTTCAGGTCTGCGTCACTGGTCATCGGCATATCACTTTCGTCGTCGGTTCTGGGGTGTCACGAGGGAAGCTGGAGGGAGATCGTCTCGAAGTACTCGTCGAGTCCGTCCGGACCCAGCTCGCGGCCGATCCCTGACTTCTTCATCCCACCGAACGGTGCCAACGGATTGAACCGGCCACCATTGATCGAGACCTGACCCGTCCGCAGCCGGCGCGCGATCGCGATCGCCGCCTCGTCATCGGCCGCGAAGACCCCGCCCGAGAGCCCATAGTCGGAATCGTTGGCGATGCTGACCGCTTCGTCGACACCCTCATAGGTGAGGACGGCCAGGACCGGACCGAAGACCTCTTCACGCGCGATCGCCGCGTTGTTGTCGATACGGCTCACCACCGTGGGCCGCACGAAGAATCCGGTCTGCAACCGCTCGTCCAGGTCGGCCGGTTCTCCGGGACCACCGACGAGGAAGTGCGCCTTCGCCGGCACCTCGGAGAGGAGCCGCTGCACAGTCTGCTGTTGCTCGCGCGATGCCATCGGCCCGATGTCGACCGCCTCGTCCAGTGGATCCCCGACCCGTTGAGATCCCACCAGTTCGACCAGCTTCGCCTCGACCTGCTCAAGCCGGTCGACCGGGACGAGCAGCCGGGTGGTGGCGGCACAGGTTTGCCCGTTGTTGATGTAGCAACTCCGGACCGCCGCCGTGACCGCCGCGTCGACATCGGCGTCCGGCGCAACGATGAAGGCCGACTTGCCGCCGAGTTCGAGGGTCACTTTCTTGATGTCGGCTGCAGCTACCTGCCCGACGCGGGCGCCGGCGGACGTCGAACCGGTCAAACTGACGAGGTCGACATCCGGATGTCCGGCCAGTCGCTCCCCGACCCGGCCACCGGCCCCGGTGACGACGTTGAGCACGCCCGGGGGCAGGCCCAACTCGTCGGCGATCTCGGCAACCACGAATGCGGCAAGGGGCGCAACACTGCTCGGCTTCACGACGGTGGTGCAGCCGGCAGCGATCGCCGGCGCGACCTTGGCCGCGAGCTGGTACAGCGGATAGTTCCAGGGCGTGATCGCCCCGACGACACCGATCCCGACCTTGAGGATCAGCGAGTTACCTCGACGTTCCTCCAGCGGCGTCTGTTCGAGAATGTCGGCCATCGAGCGGAAGATCGTGACACCCAGCCCGACCTGGACGCTGCGCGAACGCGCGATCGGGGTGCCGACCTCGCGGGCCATCATCTCGGCGAGTTCAGTCTCGCGGTCGACCAGCCCGTCGGCGATCTGCCTCAGCACGGCGACGCGGTCGGCGACTGCCGAGTTCGACCACTCACCGAAGGCCGCCCGGGCCGCCGCCACGGCGTTGTCGACGTCGTCTTCCGTGCCTGCAGGCACCGTCGCGAGCAGTTCACCGGTCGCCGCTTCGACGACGCTGATCCGTTCATCGCCCGAGGACGGGACCCATTTGCCACCGATGTAGAACTCGTGCCGATCGTCCATCCGAGGACTCGCTTTCTCTGCCTGTTCGCCCCGAGTGGCGGCCATCACACATACCCTAGCCAACTTAGACGAGTCTGTGTCAAGTAACTAGCACGTTTCAATTCTGTACATATTTCTGATGGCTTTCTTGACATCCACTACTATTTGGGTAGGTTATGAGCACCGTCACAGTCAGGCCCGGTGGCGCGCGTCCGTCACCTGCCAACCAGTCCCCGACCGGGACCCGAACCGTTTTCAGGAGCACCCATGAACGACCTCGCGACCAACACGCCCGCACCAACCGCTTCGAGTGAACTGGTCGATCTCGTGGTCAAGGGAATGGTCCGTGGGCCGATCAGTCCGGAGCTGCAGATGGTCATCGATTCCGGTGACGCGATCGCCAAGGGTCCGATGGTGATGCCCACCCCGGCCGGCAAGGCCACTGCGGGCGAGCTGGTCCGGCTCCCCCAAGGTGGCGAGGAAGAACAGGTCGTCACCGACTTCCTGCACGCCTTCCTGCCCGTCAACCGCCGTCTGCGCGAACTCTGCACGGCCTGGCAGTGCCGCCCCGACGGTTCGCCCAACGACCACTCCGACCCGCAGTACGACGCGGGGATCCGGGATCAACTCGACGACATCCACACCGCGGTCTCGAAGATGCTGCGCCGGGCGGGCAAGCAGTCCGCACCGCTGCTCGACTACCGCGACCGCCTCGGTGTCGCCCTCGAGCGCTTCGACGGCGGTGACACCGCGTCGCTGACCTCACCCCTCACCGATGGCTACCACACGGTGTGGATGTGGCTGCACCAGCACGTCCTGATGATGCTGGGTGTCAGCCGCGCCGAGGACGAGGCCCTCGAAGAGAAGCTCGTCCAGGGCAGCGCCGAATGACACTGTTCGACAACTCCCTTCACACCGCGACCAGGGTGGCCGTACCCTACGGCCAGGGCCGCGCCCGCGGTCTGGGCGCCGATGTTCTCGGCGTCCACGGCGTAGAGATGGACAATCTGGTCGCACTCGGACTCCCGGTCGTACCCGGACTGACGGTCCCGATCGGCTCCGGTACCGGGCTCCAGAATCGGGAGACCGCCAACACCGCGATCGACCTGCTCGAGAAGCTCGCGGTCCGTGGGATCTGGCCCGCCGTGCGCACCGGGCGTCGCCCCATGCTCATGCACTTGCGTTGCAGCGCACCGGTTCCGGTCTCCGCACTACCCCCGGCCATCTCGGTCATCGGCCTGTCCAGCCGGAACATCGACGCGCTCGTCGAGGTCATCGGCCGCGACCGCGACATCTACGACTCGTGGGCCGCCAACCTCCGCTTCGTCGCCGAGGGCGCGCTGGACGTCGACGTCGATGATCTGGATGATCTCGACGACGACCACCCCGACAGCCGGACGCGGGTTCCCGCGCTCCTCGAACTCATCGAGAACACCACCGGTGCACCCTTCCCCGCCGATCCGGCAGAACAACTCGGGTTGGCCGCCAAGGCCATGCTCGCCCGCTGGGCTTCGCCGCGCGGACAGCGGGTACGCAAGGCACTGTCGCTGCCCGACGATCTCGGCATCGCTCTGCACGTTCGGGCGCTACGACTCGGGTCGTGGAACGAGTCCGGATACGGCTCGGCGATCAGCCGCGATCTCGAGACCGGAAAGTACGCACCCCACGGTGTCTTCCATCTCGGTGTCCGTCGCGCCGACCCGAATCCGGGCCCCGGTGAGTCGCTCGGGCACACCCCCGGCGGCGTCGCGATCCTCGACCAGATCTTCGCGACGCTCGAACCCCACCTGCGTGGCGTCGCGGAGATCGAGTTCGAGGTCCGCGACCGTCAACTCGCCCTGCTCAGCGCCGGTGCCCTCGAACATCCGGGGCCACGGGCGGTCACCAACCTCGCCGTCGATCTCGCGAACGCGAACTCGATCGACCGGAGCGAGGCGGTGCGCATGCTCGAACCCGACCTCATGCAGGATCTTCTCCACGCCCAACTGAAACTCACCGGCGGTGAACAGCTCCTGGCCCGCGGGCTGCCGGCTTCGCCCGGTGCCGCGACCGGCGAGATCGCGTTGTCCAGTGAGCGCGCACTGCAGCTTGCCGCCCAGGGCAAAGACGTCATCCTGGTCGCCTCCGAAACCAGTCCGGCCGATGTCCCGGCACTGATGGCGGCCACCGCGGTCGTCACCTCCAACGGCGGGCTCGCCTCGCATGCCGCCGTGGTGGCCCGCGGTGCCGGACGACCCGCGGTGTGCGGTGCCACGACGCTGCGTATCGACGCCGGAGCCGGAACGGTCTCCGCCGACGGCACCACACTGGCCGAAGGTGACACGGTGTCGGTCAACGGCCGCACCGGAGACATCTACTGCGGCACCGTCTCCATCCGTCCCGCCGAACCCTCCGCGGAACTCGAGGTACTGCTGGGCTGGGCCGACGAGATCCGGCAGCTACGGGTCCGCACCAATGCCGACAACGCCGAAGACGCCGCCACCGCATTTCGACTCGGCGCCGAGGGAATCGGTCTGTGCCGCACCGAACATCAGTTCCTCGGGCCGCAGCTACCTCTGGTACAGCGGCTGGTTCTCGCCGAATCCGAGGCCGAGGAGATCGAGGCGATCGCGGCGTTGACCGCCGCCCAGCAGAGCGACTTCACCGACCTGTTGCGCGTCGTCGGGGATCGGCCGATCACCGTTCGGCTCCTCGACGCGCCGCTGCACGAATTCCTGCCCTCCGACGGTGAATACCGGGACGCGGCGCAGGCCGAAAGAGCCGCGGCCACACACGAATCCAACCCGATGCTCGGTCTGCGAGGAGTTCGCTACGCGATGGTGCAGCAGCGGCTGTATCCCGCGCAGGCCGAGGCGCTGTTCCGGGCGTGGGTGACAGTGCGCGCCGAAGGCCTGACGCCGGTACTCGAGGTCATGATCCCGTTGGTCTCGCTACCCGGCGAACTCGAAAAGGCCATCGAGCAGGTCCATCAGGCGGCCGAGGTCGTCGCGACCGATACCGGGGTCCAGGTCCCGTATCTCGTGGGCAGCATGGTCGAAACCCCGCGCGCGGCACTTCTCGCCGAATCTCTCGTCGAGCACGCACAGTTCATGTCGTTCGGGACCAACGACCTCACGCAGCTGACCTACGGGTTCTCCCGCGACGACGTCGAGAAGACGATGCTCGTGCACTACCTGGAGCACGGCCTGCTCACGGACAGTCCATTCGCGGTCCTCGACAGAGACGGGGTGGGCGCGCTCGTCTCGATGGCCGCGCGCGCCGCTCGTGCGGCCCGGCCCGGCGTCAAACTCGGAGTCTGCGGCGAGCACGGCGGCGACCCGGCGTCCATCTCCTTCCTGAACAAGGTTGGCCTGGACTATGTCTCGTGCTCCCCACGCCGCGTTCCCGTCGCCCGACTGGCAGCGGCCCACGCCGCCCTCGAAGAAGAGTGAACTCGATGAGTACCGAACTGGACGACCTGCGGGCAGCCGTACACGCCGCGGCCACCGAACTCGGCGGTCCGGACCTGTGTCGTCGCCTCGACCCGAACGGTTCCGGATGGGACGAGCCCGCGTGGTCGGTCCTGGCCGAACAGATCGGCGTCAGTGCGATCGGGCTCCCCGAATCCGTCGGCGGCATCGGTGGTTTGGCCGAACTGGTTGTCGTTGCCGAGGAACTCGGCGCGGCGTTGCTGCCGGTGCCGTTCCTGTCGTCGGTACTCGCCGGCCAGGTACTCATCCGGGTCAACGATGCCGAAGATGTGCTGACGAGCATTGCCGAAGGGGAACCTGCCGCGTTTGCCGGCCTGAATCGCCAGGGCTGGTGGTCACCGGACGACACCCTGTTCACCGCAACGAAGTCAGATGATCGATGGCTGCTCGACGGCCACGCGCCGTCGGTTGTCGGTGCCGAGGCCTGCCCCTGGATCGTCGTCGTCGCAGATACCGAGTCCGGGCCCGACGTCTTCGTCGTCGAGGCACCGCACGACGGAGTCCTGATCTCCCCGCTGGAAACCCTCGATCTGTCGCGCGCCCAGGCATCGGTCACCCTGTCGAAGGCATCGGGTCGACGCCTGACGACGGGTGGAACAGCTTCCGCCGCAGTCCTTCCCGCACTCGATGTCGCCTGTATAGTGCTGGCGGCAGAGCAACTCGGTGGAGCCCAGGCGAGCCTCGACAACACCGTCGCCTACGTCAAGGAACGCCGCCAGTTCGGACGGGAGATCGGCAGCTTCCAGGCCGTCAAACACACCCTCGCCGACCTGCTGGTGCTCGTCGAGTCGAGTCGCTCCGCCATCACCCGGGCCGTCGATGCGGATGACCTGACCGAGGCGAGTGCAGTTGCCCGCGCCTGGTGCTCGGACGCCTACCGCACGGTCACCGCCGAAGCCGTCCAACTCCACGGCGGAATCGGGTTCACCTGGGAACACAACTGCCACCTGTACTTTCGCCGGGCCCGGGCCGACGCCCAACTTCTCGGCGGCTCAGCGATGCATCGCGAACGCCTAGCTGCCGCTCTCGCCTGGTAACCCGCCCCTACGCACAAAACCACACGCTCCAGTCATAACCAGCAGTTGCAACACCTGGTTTTGACTGGAGCGTGTGGTTTTGTGCGTCTGCCGATCAGCGCTTGTCGCGCTGCGACCACGGCTGATCGCGGTTCTCGCGGGGTTCCGGCGGGAGACCGAGGACCCGCTCACCGATGATGTTGCGCTGGATCTGGTCGGTGCCACCGGCGAGGCGGTAACCCGGACTACCCAGAAGATGCTCGGTCCACGCGAACTGATCGTGATCGATGTCCGCAGTGATGTTGTTGCCCAGCAGATCTGCCGCGATCTCACCGATTCGCCCCAGGACGTCCGACGCCATCAACTTGCCGACCGACGCCGCCGGACCCGGCGACTTCCCGGCTGCGGCGGCCCGGGCAACCCGATCGGCGGTCGCTGCCCGTAGCTCGGAACGGATGTAGACGTCGGCGATGTTCTGACGCACCAACGGATCGTCGGCCATGCCGAGGGACTGCGCGAGTTCGACGAGTTCGGCGACCGAGCCGCCCTTCTTCCGGGTGACCGAACCCGACGCGGTGCGCTCGAAAGCCAGTGTGGCGTTCGCGACCTTCCACCCCTGCCCGACCTCACCGAGACGCATGCTGTCCGAGACCCGCACGTTCTGGAGGAATACCTCGTTGAACGAGCTGCCACCACTCATCTGGCGGATGGGCCGGATCTCCACGCCCGGTGCGTCCAGTGAGATCAGAAATGCTGTGATCCCTTTGTGTTTCGGCAGATCCGGATCGGTGCGTGCCAGCAGCATGCCCAGATCGGCGAACCGCGCACCCGACGACCACACCTTCTGTCCGTTGAACACCCATTCGTTGCCCTCGCGGACACCCCGGCAGCTCAGCGCCGCCAGATCGGAGCCGGCGCCGGGTTCGCTGAAGAGCTGACACGCCAGCAGGTCGGTCCGCAGCAGCGGATTCGCGTAGGCGATGCGCTGTTCCTCGGTGCCGAACATGGCCACGGCAGGTCCGACCAGACCTGTTGTGACGCTGATCAGTTCGGTCGACGGCGGGACCTCGAAGTCTCGCTCGGCCTGTGCGATGGCGGATGCGAACGACGCCGGCAGCCCCCGCCCACCGTGCTCGACTGCCAGGGTGACCGCGCCGTAGCCGGCATCAAAACGCCGTCGCCGATAGTCGCGCACCGCGTTCAGCAATTGCAACTCGTCCTCATCGGACAGATTTCGGAAGACCGCGAGGTCGGGTTTGTCGCGTGAGGACTGCGCCGATCGCGGTGCGAACATGGACGACAGCCAGGCACGTACCTCCTCGGCGAAGTTCGAGAGTTCCGGTACCTGATCGAGTGTTCTTGTCACTGTATGCCTTTCGTGATCACGCTGTCAGGACTGTGCAGGCGGACAGCCCCGGCGCACCGTAGACATGGGTGAAGCCGACAACCGGTCCACCCGGGACCTGATTGCCCTCGGCCCGGCCTTGCAATTGCCGGACCACTTCATGGACCTGCCGGAGGCCGGAGGCCCCGATGGGTTCGCCGCCGGCCAGGCATCCACCGTCGGTGTTGATCGGCAGGCTGCCGTCGTGGTGGGTGGCACCGGACGCCAGCAACTTTCCCTGCTCGCCGTGCGCACACAACCCGGTTTCGGCCATGTGGATGATCTCCGAGCCGGAGTCGGTGTCCTGCAACTGGGCGACCTGCACATCGGCCGGAGCAACGCCGGCACCGGCGAAGGCTGCCGCGGCCGCGTCGATGCTCGGACTGTGGACGGGGTCGGTGTGTAGCCAGGGCGAGAAGACCTCGAACGAACCGAACCGACGCGTCCGGACCTCGACCGCTGCGAGCCGGATCGGCTTGTCGCACATGTCGTATGCGCGATCACCGCGGGCCAGGATCAAACCGACCCCACCTTCTCCCGGTGAGCAGAACATGTACTGGGTGAGCGGATCGTTCACCGGCGCCGATGCGAGCACCTGTTCGGCCGTCAACGGTTTACGTCGCCAGGCCATCGGATGCGCTGCGCCGTTAGCGAATGCGCGTTCGGACACCGCGGCCAGTGCGTGTTCGTCGAGTCCGTGTTCGTGGAAATAGCGTCTGGTCTTCATCGCGAAATACTGTGTGGTGACCATCATCCCGGTGCGGGCATACCACTGGCCGAGACCGTAGGCCGCGGGATCGGTGCCGAAGGCACCCCGTGGATGCTTGTCGAATCCGACCACCGCCACCACATTCGCCCGCCGCGACGTCAACATGTCGGTGGCCGTCGACAGCGCGACTCCTCCGGTGGCGCATCCGTTCTTGACTGTGGTGAACGGAATTCCGGTCAGACCGAGGCGCGACACAAGCGAATCGGGTTTGCCCGAGACGTTGCTGCCACCGACGGCGGCGTCCACGTCGGACCAGCCGATCCCGGCATCGGCCAACGCGGCCCGCAGAGCGTGTTCGCCCATGTCCATACCGGAGACACCGTCGTGCCGCCCGAAGGCATGCATTCCGGCGCCGACCACGTAGATGTCGGACGCGCTCATGGGGCCACCCTCTCGAAGGCGAAGGTGAATTCGGTGTCGTTCACCGGGATCAACCGCAACTCGACCTGATCTCCGATCGCCACCGCACCCACGATGCGTGACTCGACGAGCACCGAACCCAGGTCGATGTACCCGACCACAAAGGGCTCGAATCCCGACGCCGGCTTCTCATACGGCGGTTTGGGGGCGAACGACTGTGTCGTCCAGGTCCAGACCGTGCCGCGAGTCGGCAGCGCTTGGAGCGCCACATTCTCACCGGCACAGCCCGGACACCGTGCCGTCGCGGGAAAGACCACCACATCGCAATCCGCGCAGCCACTTCCCGCCAGGGCCGGAGGATCCAGCTGGGCGAAGAGTTCGTCGTCGACCGGTTTGCCATTCACGACGGCACTGTTCGTCACGATCCGCTCCTCGTCACCCGGCCAGCAGGCTCAGCGGTCGAGCCAGAACACCACGCAGGGTGCGCAGGTACTCCGCGGCCGGAGCCCCGTCGACGGCCCGATGATCGAACGTCAGACTCAGTGTGAGGACCTGGGTTTTGACCGGAGTCTCACCCTCCCATCGGAATCCGTCCTTAACCCGCCCGACACCGAGAATCGCGACATTGCCGGGATTGATGACGGGTGTGAAGAAGTCGACACCGTAGGCGCCGAGCGTGCTCACCGAGAACGTCGCGCCTTCCATGTCTGCCAGAGCCAGCTTTCCGGTTCGGGCGGCGGTGGCCAGTGCTGCTGTCGCACTGCCGATCCCGGACACAGACAGCTCGTCCGCCCCGCGCACGACCGGCACCACCAGACCGTTCTCGACCGCGACGGCCACACCGACATTGATCTCCTCGAAGAGGACGATCTTGTCGTCGGTGATGCCCGCGTTGAGCAACGGGTGCTCGCGAAGTGCCATCGCAGCGGCCTTCACGATGAAGTCGTTGAGACTCGGCGCCTTCGAACCGGACTGCGCGGCTTCGGCCTTGAGCTGTTCGCGTACTGCGACCAGCGCGGTCACGTCGGCTTCGTACCCGTGGGTGAGTTGAGCCATCGTCTGCAGGCTGTCGACCATGTTGCGGGCGATCGCACCGCGCATGCCCGTCAGTGGGATCACGTCGCCGGGTTGCGGTCCGGCCACGAGGGCCGGCGTGGAGGACGGCTTCGCTGCTGCCGGTGCGCTTGACGAGCCGGCCGCCTTCTCGACATCCGACTTCGTGATGCGGCCACCGACTCCGGTGCCGGTGATGTGCGAGAGGTCGACACCGAGCTCGGCCGCGCGACGGCGGACGATCGGTCCGACGAATTGTCCGGCGACCTCGCCGGACACGGTGCTTGCCGGCGCCGGGACGGCAGCGGGAGCTGCGGCCACGAACTCTTCGACATCTTCGGAGACGATCCGGCCGCCGGGACCCGACCCGCGAACGGCCGAAAGGTCGACGTTCGCTGCTGCCGCGACGCGGCGGGCATTCGGTGACGACTTGATGCGAGACCCGTCGTCGGGGCCTCCCACGACCTGGGCCACCGGCGCGGCCGTCTCGACAACCGTCTCCTCTGCAGCCGCCGGAGCAGCGCCCTCGGGAGTCGATTCACCTTCGGCGAGCAGCCAGCCGATGAGTGCCCCCACGGGGAGGACCTCTCCGGTCTGGGCCACGGTGGCGAGAATGCCTTCGCCTTCTGCCTCCACGTCGACGTCGACCTTGTCGGTCTCCAACCGCAGCAAGGTGTCGCCGAGAGCGATGTGCTGGCCAGAACTGGCCACCCACTCCCCGATGACACCCTCCTGCATCGTGAGCCCCAACTTCGGCAGCACGATCTGCTGAGCCACGATCAGTTCCTTTCGAGCAGTCGGCGCGCTCCGGCCACGATGCGATCCGCGTCGGGGACATACGCCTTCTCCAGTGGCGTGCTGAAGGGCACCGGGGTGAACGGCGCACCGATGCGCAGGACCGGGGCATCGAGGTAGTCGAACGCCTCTTCCTGGATCTGGGCTGCGACCTCGGCGCCGATGCCCCCGAACGTCACGGCTTCGTGCACGACGAGGATGCGGTTGGTCTTGGACGCCGACTTCACGATGGCCTCGGTGTCGAGGGGCTGGACCGAGCGGGGGTCGACGACCTCGACGGACACTCCGGATTGCTCGAGGATGTCGGCGGCCTTGAGTGCCTCGGCGACCATGCGGCCGAACGCGACGATGGTGACGTCGTCACCTTCACGCGGGATCGCGGCCTTACCGATCGGGATCTCGTAGATCTCTTCGGGCACCTCAGCGCGTGCGCCGAGCAGCACCTTGTTGAGCATGAAGATGACCGGGTTGTCGTCGCGCACCGCGGCCACCATCAGGCCCTTGGCGTCATAGGCGTTGGACGGCATGACCACCTTGAGACCAGGGGTATGCGCCAGCCAGGTCTCCAGGCTCTGGGAGTGCTGCGCACCGGCGCTCACGCCCGCGCCGTAGGCGACGGCGATGACCATCGGGACCTTGACCTCGCCGCCGTACATGAATTTCATCTTGGCGGCCTGATTGACCACCTGGTCGAGAGCGACCGCGAGGAAGTCCATGAACATGATGTCGACGATCGGGCGCAGTCCGCGGGCGGCGGCACCGACTCCGAGACCGATGAGTCCCATCTCGGCGATCGGGGTGTCGACCGCCCGGCGGGGACCGAACTCGTCGAGGATCCCGTCGTACATGTGGAAGACACCGCCGTAGCCGGCAACGTCCTCACCGATGATGAAGACGTTGTCGTCCTCACGCATCACCTGTGCGACGGCTTCGTTGTAGGCCTTGACGTAGGTGGTCTGGCGGGCTGCGGGTGCCTTTTCGGCTGCCAATTCGGTTGCAGTAGACATAGTTTGAGCTCTCTCGGGTTCAGTCGCTGTAGACGTTGAGGGCGAAGTCGGCCAGGTCTGGGAACGGGCTGTTCTCGGCAAAGGCCACAGATTCGGCGATGTCGGCATCGACCTCGGCCCAGATCGCCGCGAACTCGGACTCCGTGACGATGCCCTCGGACACCGCGCGCGCTTCGAGCAGTTTGATCGCGTCCCGGTCTTTCCAGGCTTCGACCTCTTCCTCGGTGCGGTACGTCTTGCGCAACCCCTTCACACCCTGGTGGTCGTAGTAGCGATAGGTCTTGGCCTCGACGAGCGACGGTCCGCCACCAGTGCGGGCACGCTCGACGGCGCGTCCCACGGCCGCGCGCACCGCGATCGCGTCCATGCCGTCGCAGATCTCACTCGGGAAGCCATATGCCGGAGCACGATCGGCGACGTTCTCGAGTTTCATGTGATTGCGCAGCGCGGTGAACTCGGCGTAGCCGTTGTTCTCACAGACGAAAACCACCGGAAGGTTCAGGATTCCGGCAATGTTCGCGGCCTCGTGAAATGCGCCGATGTTGCTGGCACCGTCACCGAAGAACGGGATGGCCACCGTGTCCTCGTCGCGGTATTTCGCGGCGAACGCAGCACCGACCGCGATCGGGATACCGCCGCCGACGATGCCGTTGGCACCGAGCATGCCGATCGACAGGTCGTTGATGTGCATCGATCCGCCACGCCCTTTGCAGTACCCGTCGACGCGGCCGAAGAGTTCGGCGAACATCTGCCGGAACTGGGCGCCCTTGGCGACGGCGTGTCCGTGCCCTCGGTGGGTGGAGGAGATCTGATCGGTATCGCGCAGGTTGCTCATCGCGCCGGCGGCCACCGCTTCCTGGCCGACATAGAGATGCAGGAAGCCGGGAAGCTTGCCGCCCTCCATCAGACGCCCTGCCTCGGTCTCGAACTGCCGGATCCGCACCATGCGTCGATGCAGATCGAGTAGTACGTCCTTGCTCGGTGTCGGATCGTTGGAGCCGATCGGTTCCGAGACGGAGTCCGCCGGGGCCGCCGACGTTGCGTTGGTCGCGGTCGAAGTCACCACGAACACCTCTTCTCTGGTCTGGGCAAGGCAGCGACGGAGATCGACTGACTTTGTTGATTTGTTCTTCAGTATGGACCACAACAGTAGCCCAATGTAAGTAGAATCACTATAAAGTTACTAAACAATTGACCCAAGCTTGCTGTGTTACTTGACTTGATGTCCAGTAAATCGCACGATAGGGCTCTACGTGGACACTTTGGAGGACTGAGCCGATGCTCGACCGCATTCGAGACCGTGCAACGGTCGACCCCACCGGCGTCGCCCTCGTGGACGACCACACCACCATGACCTGGGGTGATGTCGTAAATACTCTCGATGCCCTCGGTCAGAGCCTGCTGGCACTCGCCGCCGATCCCGATGAACGCGTGGCAGTGGTCGGCGAGAACTCGATCGAAACCCTCCTCGCCCACACGGCCGCCATCGCCCGCGGCGTCGGGACGGTCGCCGTCTCCCGCCAGCTGAAGGCCGACGAGATGGCCGACCAGTTACTCGACTCCAGGTCCGTCGCGATTGTGACAGGGCCCGCAGGCCTGGACGCTGCCCGAGCCGCCGCCCAGAAGGCCGGATTACGCGCGGTCATCGCCCACAACACTGACGGCACGGCCGACGTGACGCCGTGGTCGCAGATCGTCGCTCCCGGCGCTCCGGCCGGACCCCCACCGACCGAGCGACCCGCACGACCTCCGCTGGTCTACACCTCCGGTACCACCGGGCGGGCGCGGGGCACCGAGGTCCGCTGGTTGCCCGGTCAGTCGGATAGCGCCGACGATTTCGCCGCCCGGGTCGCCGCCCGCTCCGGCTATCCCACCGGAACGCACCTGGTGGTGGGTCCGTTGCAGCACAACGGGCCACTGACCTCCATCCGGCATCTGCTGTCCGGTCAGCCCGTGGTGGTCCTCGGTCGTTTCGACGCCGAGCGTGTCCTCGCGCTCATCGAGGAGTACGCCGTCACGTCCACTCTGATGGTGCCGACGCATTTCCAGCGGCTCCTGGCACTTCCGGATGAGGTGCGTGGCAGGTACAGCGTCACGAGTCTGCAGTATGTGGCGCACACCGGCTCGGCCTGCCCGCCGGACGTCAAGCGGGCGATGATCGACTGGTTCGGTCCGGTCCTGATCGAGTCATACGGTGGCAGCGAGATCGGTACCGTCTGCAAGATCGACTCGACGGAATGGCTCGCGCATCCCCGGTCTGTCGGACGCGCGGTACCGCCCTTCGAGGCGATCGTCGTCGGCAGCGACGGCACCGAGCTCGAACGCGGCAATGTGGGTGTTCTCGGGTTCCGGACACCACCCGACCGCAGCGTCGTCTACCACTCGGATCCCGAGAAGACCGCTTCCGCATACATTCTCCCCGGTGTCGCCACACTCGGCGATGTCGGATACGTCGACGAGGACGGCTACGTCTTCATCACCGACCGGATCGCCGACATGGTGGTGTCCGGTGGCGTCAACCTCTATCCCGCCGAGAGCGAGCGAGTGCTGTCGACCCATCCCGGCGTCGCCGAGGTCGCGGTCATCGGCGTGCCCGATGCCGATCTCGGCGAAGCCCTACTCGCCCTGGTGGTTCCCGCTCCCGGTGGCACCCTCGACATCGACGATCTCGCCGCATTCGCGAAGCAGTCGATGGCGTCGTACAAATGCCCGAAGAAGTACGTCGTGGTCGATGAACTGACCCGCAACGTCATGGGCAAGCTCGACAAGAAGGCTTTGCGGGCTCCGTATTGGAGCACCGACCGCACCATCGCCGGCTGAAGTCCGGCACCCGCCCCCCTGAAAGGCACACATGATCGAGGTCCTGTTCGTTCGGCACGGCCAGCCCGTCTCGGGGGTGCGTAATCCGGAGTTGGCGCCCGAGGGCATCGCGGACGCCGAGAAGCTCGCCACCTGGTTGCGTCATGAGCACATCGACGCCATCGTCGCGAGTCCCCTGGCAAGGGCTCTGCAAACCGCCGAAACCATTGCCGCCGGCCTTGATCGGGAGGTCGATCTCGTTCTCGAGGACCTCCGCGAATGGGACGACGACATCAGCCCGGAAGACTACGTGGCCCTGGAGGACATGGGTCCCGACGATCCCAGACTGCGTGCTGTGATCGATGGTCGTTTCGAGGACTATGTGCCGGCCCTCAACCTCCCCAAGTTCCGGGCGCGGGCACGGTCGGCATTCGAGCAGATCATCGACAAGTACGGTTCCGGCCGCATCGTTGCGGTCGCCCATGGTGGAATCATCAATGCCACCATCGCCGACGTCCTCGAGATGCCGAAGACGTTCTGGCACAACCCCGCCTACACGTCGGTGGCCCGGCTGCGGCGGCTCGATTCGGGTGTGACCATCGTCGACTGCATCAACGACACCGCCCACCTGCGCGGCACGGTGTTCGCATGACGGAATTGGTCGATGCGCGAGCGGTGTCGACCGATGACACCGTCGCCGCCGCGACCACCATCATCCTGGTGCGGCACGGACTGCCCGCCGCCTCCGGCGTCGCCGATCCAGGTCTCGGGGACGAGGGCATCGAACAGGCTCGACGACTGGGTGAATGGCTCCGGAATGAACCTGTGGCACAGGTTGTCTCGAGTCACTACAGCCGCGCGTATGAAACGGCACTGTACGCCGCCGGGCCGCACGGACTCGACGTTGTCGTGGACAAACGGCTACGCGAATGGGACAGCGACCGCACCACATACGCCACACCGGAGGCCATCGCCGACACTCCTCGCGGACGAGCATTCGCCGAGGGCCGGTACGACGAATTCATCCCGGACTACGACAAAGTCGCCGCCGCCGAGCGCATGCGCGCCGCGGTCCTGGAAGCGGCTGCACGTAAACCCGGAGAACTCACGGTGATCGCCTCACACGGCGGCGTGATCAACACTCTGCTCACCGACATCCTGCAGGCGCCATCTCCATTCTTCTTCAACCCCGGCTACACATCGATGAGTCGTATCGCCGTGCTGCGGTCCGGGCGATGTGTCATCCAATCAGTGAACGAGACCGCGCACCTGCGGTGATCCCCCCACCACCCGCGCCACCGCCGAGCGTGCCCAAATCACCGCCCGCACCACCGTCGAGCGTGCCCAAATCACCGCCGAGCGTGCCGAACCAACCATCGAGTGTGCCAAAACTGCTCGGATTATCGATCTTTGGCACGGTCGGCGGCGATATTGGCACGGTCGGCGGCGTTTTGGGCACGGTCGGCGGTGGTTTCGGCACGGTCGGCGGGTTTTTCGGCACGGTCGGCGGCAGGTAATGGTTGGGATCAGTTACTTGACAGTCATACCTGTTTGGTGGTTGACTTCCATTAACTGAGGCGCAGATCACACAGTTCGCGCCGGTGATTCGAGGGATCTCTCCATGAGCAAAGCCGGACTGACCGCAAGTCGCATTCTCGCCGACAGGTATTCGACCGTGGTACGGAGCCTTACACCTGATGAGTGGGAGGCTCCGAGCCGCTGTGCCGGCTGGTCCGTGAAAGACCTTGTCGCTCACACCGGTTCCAACTTCAAGGTCATGGTTGAGCCCCCGGAGGAAGACCCCTCCGTCCCTCCGCCCACGACCGCCGAGGAGCTCCAGAATCGACTCGTCGACGTGCGCCGCGACTGGACACCCACCCAGGTCGCAGACGAGTTCCTGGCCAGTGTCGACGGCGCGATGGGTGTACTCGACGCACTGCAGCAGGACGAACTGGCATCGACGCCGATGACGCTCACCGACCTGGGAACCTATCAGTCACATCAACTTTCGGATGCCTTCGCCTTCGACATGTGGTGCCACATGTATGTCGACCTCCTCGGCCCGGAAGCGCCGGTGACCCGCGAGGTACCCGATCCCGAGGACGATCTGGTCCGCATCGCAGTGGACTGGATGTGGTCGGGCCTGCCACAGATGTGCAAGCCCGTGAGCGGCGTACTCGACCGTCCGCTCGGCGTGCGACTGACTGGCGCCGGCAGTGGCGAGTGGACGTTGAAGCCGGGCTCAGACCTCCTGGTCGTCGAACCCGGGTTGTCCATCGCCGACACCGTGATCACCTCAGCGGCAACAGATTTTGTCCTCTGGGGCACCACGCGATCACCGTGGCGCGAGCATGTCACAGTCGAGGGTGACACCGCCTACGCCGAGACCGTGCTCGACACCGTCGACATCGTCTGACGCGCGTCACTGCGCCCGCCGCAGCAAAATTCGCTCCACCTCCCTGCATGTGATCCTGTTGCAACTGGATCGAACGCAGGGAGGTGGAGCGAATTTGCCGGAGGGGCCGGTCTCAGCCGAGACCGACCAGCATCTTGCCGACGTTGCCGCCACGGAGCATGGACAGGAAGGCGTCGACCGCGTTGTCGAGGCCGTCGTAGATCGTCGATTCGGCCACCAGCTCACCGGCGTCAAGCCAGCCGGCGACCCGGTCTTCGAACTCGGGGCGCAGGTCCTCGTGGTCCCGAACGATGAACCCCCGGATGGTGATCCGCTTCAGGATGGCGTTCATCAGATGATCGATCGGCGGACTGTCCGGGCCGCCGTTGGAGATCATGCCGCACAGGGCGATGCGTCCACGCAATCGCAACGCCGTCAGTGCTGCCACCAGGTGGTCGCCGCCGACATTGTCGAAATAGAGATCGATTCCGTCGGGTGCCGCCTCGCGAAGACCGGCCCCGATGGGCTGGGCGCGATAGTCGATACCCGCGTCGAAGCCGAGGCGCCCGGTCAACAGCGACGCCTTCTCCGCCCCTCCGGCGCTGCCGATCACCCGCGAAGCGCCGAGAAGTTTCGCGAACTGGCCGGCCGTACTGCCCACGGCTCCGGCGGCCGCGGACACAAAAACCTCGTCGCCGCTGCGTAATTCACCCGCACGTACCAGCCCGCAGTAGGCCGTGAACCCGGTTTGGCCGAGCACGCCGAGCCAGTGGTGCAAGTCGATTCCGCGGGGGTCGATCACGGTGGCCGCGGCGGTGTCGACCACCGCATGTTCGCGCCAGCCGAGTCGATGCCTGACGTATGACCCGGCAGGTACCTCCCTGTTGCCCTCAACGACCACACCCAGCGCGGACCCGTCGAGCGGCGCGTCCACCTGAAAATTGGTGGTGTAGTGCATTTCTGAAGTGCCCAGGCGTCCACGCATCGACGGATCAACGCTCATGAACAAATTGCGGACGAGAAGCTGCCCGCTGGTCCGCTCGGGAATCGCCAGGTCCCGGACCTCGAAATGCTCGGGACCGGGATCGCCGTCTGCAGGACGCTCGGACAGGAAGACCGCCCGCGTCGTGGTCATCACGCCGCTACTCAAGGCAGTTCCAGGATCGTGACCGTGCCCTTGGACCCGTCGACCTCGACGAGCGCGCCGTTCGGGATACGCCGCGTGGCCGCCTGAACACCGGCAGCACAAGCGATTCCGAGCTCACGGCTGACGATCATGGCATGCGAGCCCATCGCACCGACATCGGTGATCGCGCCACCGGAGACCATGAACAGCGGTGTCCACGACGGATCGGTTTGCGGCGCCACGAGAATCTCGCCGACCTCGAACTCGTCCAGCGCTGCCATCGAGGTGATCACGCGCGTGCGCCCACGCGTGATGCCCGGCGATGCACCTGAACCCTGCAACACATCGCCCACCTTGACGGCGTCGACCGCGGTCTGACCCTTGCGGCCCAGCGACGACAGCGGCGGCAGCGGTTCCCGTGCGTCGAGGAAGGTCGGCAGTTCGAGTCCGAACAACCCTTCCCATTCCTTGTGGCGCTCGGCCAGCGTGACCTTCATCGACTCCGGGGCGCTGGCCAGCGCGTCGAGTTCGTCATCCACGGCCATGAACACGTGGTCGGCCGATTCGAGATGACCGTCCGCATGCAACCGGCGGCCGAGTTCGACAAGTGGGACCCGGGCCTCGTGGATCACCTTGATGCAGTTGGTCTTGGCCCGCTCGCGCCACGCCGCGAACCGGCGGGCCGATGCCAATGCTGCGGTGAGGGTGGCCTGCCCCTCGGCGTCGTCACCCACGATGGCAACCGCCTGCGCCATCGCGGCCTCGGTGGCCGCGGCATGGTCGGAGAGTCGCGCCCCTGGTGAGGCCGCATCGTCCTGTAGCCGGAGACGGTCGATGAGCCCGTATACGAGCTCGGGCTGGGTCTCCCACGACACCGATCCGAGATCCCATTCGTTGGGTCCCCGGTAGCCGAAGTCGAGGATGAACTGATCGAACGTGTCGTCGAATTTGGGATCGACTCCCGCGATCCGGTCTCCGACACCCTTCACACCGGCGTCGAATGCGGCCATCAGCTTCTCGTCGGCCCGCACCATCCGGCCGAGTTCCCACAATGCGTAGGACGGCAACGCCGAGTCCACATCGCCGGCCGCACCCACGAGGGTGACGATCAAGTCCTGGTGCTCGGCGCCGAGCAGCTGGCCGAGAACCGCCGGGCCGACCGCGGCGCAGTTGGTGGCAACGACCTCGCCGCGCCACGCGACCCGCTCGAGCGGCATCACCGAGCGGGCCCGCGCGACGAGCGCGGCCGGGGTCAGCGAGCGCAGGTCGGGCCGCTCGGTGCGCAACCGGTCGGCGAGGGTGCGGTCTTCTTCGAGTTCGGGGAAGGTCTCGGTCGACAGCGCCCAGGCGTTGCGCGATTCCAGCCGACGACTGGCATCGGCGTTCTCGTCTTCCGGGTGTCCGACATAGGCCGGAATGTTCGGGTCGCCGCCGTACCAGAGCTGGTCGACGAGTTCGACCGGGATCCCGCCGCGGATGCCGACCAGGCGCGACATGGACAGGTTGATGTAGAGGTGTCCGTAGAAGATGCCGGACGACGCCGCCACGTCGGGCTTCTCCGCGAGGGAGTAGCTACCGAGGCTGGCGTAACCGAAGTTCCATCCCGGAAGGATGTTCTGGATCCAGCCGAGATCGGCGCCCAGGGGCGTGATCGGGTCCGACAGGACATCGCTCGCATTGAGCCGTGTGTAGACGGGGAGACGGTCGCTCGGATCGGTGTCGACCAACCAACGCTGTTCGGACATTTGTGTTTCTCGTCTCTGCTCTCACCGATCGCGCCGCGATGGGTAGTTTCTTTATTCGGACTTGACTAGTGTGTGACATGTGACACTCTACATGCAAGACTGTAGTCGATCACAAGTTACTTGTCTGTGGTCCAGCCTGAAATCGTAGAGGAGAACTTCGATGAAACTGCAAGACAAGGTTGTTGCCATCACAGGCGGCACCCAGGGAATCGGTCGCGGCATCGCCGAGGCGGCTTTGGCAGAAGGCGCGAAGGTGTCTCTCAACGGTCGGTCAAAGGAGAAGGGCGATAAAGCTCTGGCCGAATTCGGTGTCGGTGACCGCGCCGCGTTCTTTGCCGGTGACGTGACCGTGCAGGCCGATGTCGAAGACTTCATCGAGCAGACCGTGGCCAAGTTCGGCCGGATCGACGTACTGGTCAACAATGCCGGTGGCGCAAAGGATCTCCAGCCCACCGTCAACCTGACGGACGAGGAATGGACTCTGGTCATGAACTGGAATCTCAACTCGAATTTCTGGGCCACTCGACGCGCCTTGCAGCACATGCTGCCGAACAAATACGGCCGGATCATCAACATCTCCTCGGTGGAGGGCAAGCACGGCAAGCCGGTGTTCACCGCCTACGTGGCCGCCAAGCACGCGATCAACGGGATGACGAAGTCCATCGCCCGCGAGGTGGGTACCGAGGGCATCACCGTCAACTCCATCTGCCCAGGCCTGGTGATCACGGACATCATCAAGGACAACGGCCCCGACACCGCGAAGGCGATGGGGATGTCGTTCGAGGAGATGGTGGCACTGTTCGCCGAGGAGTCCGCCCTCAAACGCCCCAACACCGTCGAGGAAGTCGCCGCCATGGCGATGCTGCTCGCCTCGGACGCCGGCGCCGGTATCACCGGTGCGCTGATCAGCGTCGACGGCGGCACCGCCTCGTACTGATGCTCGCTCGCCGGTTTCGACCGGCGGGCAAAGAAGAAGGTGGTTCACCGGTCGACCCCTCCAAGGACCGGTGGACCACCTTTTCAGTTCAGGTGAGACCTTCTAGGCCGCCCGGGAGATCTCCCCGGTGACAGCCCAGGACAGGCAGCGCCCCAGGATGGTGTGGAACTCCGGTACGGCCCAGCTGCCGAGATCAACCCTGCCGAGGTCGTCGATGCCCAGATCCTGCACGTCGAAGCGTCCCCGGCAATGCCCGAGCGTGAAGTAGCAGACCGTTCCGCTGCCGTGCTGCTTGAGGTACAAGACCGGTCTCGGCTCGTCGACCGTCGTGTGGCCTTCTTCGAATCCTGTTGACTCACCGACGAAACGGGTGTGCGCCAGGACATCGAAGGGTGGATGCAACTCACTGATGTAGAGCTCGTCGGTGACCTCGAACGGTTCGACGCCGGCGACAAATGGATGCTCGGGCGCAGTGATTTCGACGAGATAGGGGGCAATCGGCGGATGTCCGAGGAATTGACTGCCGAGAACCTCGGGGAGATCTCCCAGAGTTCGCGGTGTCACGTACTTGCTCGCCGAACCGGGAGGTGTCCGGTCGATCGCGGAGTTGGTCCCGTGCAGCGCCAGCCATCGGCCCCCACCGGATACGAAGTCCGCCAAAGCCTTCTGCTGCACTTCATCCGGCACCCGATTGCAGGTGTAGGTGATCAGCAGATCGGCCGATGCCAGGGCATCGAGGCAGTTGTAGTCCTCGAAGACCCTGGTGCGGACGTTCTCGTACTCGCCGAGAGCCGAAAGTAACTGCAGCCGAGCGTAATCGAAGTCGTGCCACTGACCACCGCACACCACGACCGCGTCGAGCCGGCCTGCTGGTCCCGACATTGTTCCTTCTTTCTGCGACGGCGGCCGTGTCAGCCGTGCGCGTGGAGTGCCTTGCCCGCGAGTGCCAGATGCGCTTCTCCCAGGGCCTCGGCCTGCGTGGGATGGGCATGGATCAACGGCGCCACGTCTGCGGCGGTCGCCTCCCAGTTGTAGATCAGTTGCGCTTCGCCGATGAGTTCCCCGACGCGCGCTCCGACGAGGTGGATACCCACCACCGGCCCGTCATCGCCCTGGCGCACGAGTTTCACGCCGCCCGAGGTACGCAGGATCCGGCTCTTGCCGTTGCCGCCCAGGTCGTACACCGCGGTGCTCACCTCGCCGTATTCCGCAGCGGCCTCCGCCTCGGTGAGACCGACCGAGGCGACCTCGGGGTTGGAGTACGTGACGCGTGGAATTCCCTTGTCGGCGATGGGCATACAGTCGACCCCCGCCAGCTGTTCGGCGACGAGGATGCCCTGGGCGAAACCTCGGTGTGCCAGTTGCGGTCCGGCGACGATGTCGCCCACGGCGAACACACCGGGAACCGAGGTCTGCAACCACTCATCGGTGACGACGAAGCCACGATCGATGTCGATGCCGGCCTCGGCGAATCCCATGTCCGCGGTGCGTGGACCGCGACCCACCGCGACGAGCATCAGGTCGGCTTCGATGTGTGAGCCGTCGGCGAGTTCGACGTCGACGCCCGCCTGATCGCCCTGGGTGACGGCGGCGAAGGCCGTCTTCGTCCGGAGCACCAATCCACGTTTACGGAAGGCACGTTCGACCTGTTTCGAGGTCCAGACATCCTCTGTGGGAAGGAGATTCGGCGCCGCCTCGACAATCGTGACGTGCGCACCGAGAGAGGACCAGACACTGGCGAACTCACACCCGATCACTCCACCGCCGAGCACGACCACGCGATCGGGAACGCTGTCTAGTTCCAGTGCACGATCGCTGGTCATCACCCGCCCACCGATCTCGAGCCCGGGCAAGGATTTCGACTCCGAGCCGGTGGCCAGCACCAGAGCTTCACCACGGTAGGTGGCAGTCCCCCCATCGGCGAGTTCGACCTCGACGACGCGATCACCGACAACACGGCCACGACCGCTGACGAGCTCGATCTCACGCGACGCGACCAGCCCCTGCAAGCCGCGGTAGAGACCGGCGATGACGTCGTTCTTATAGCTGTTGACCGCGCTCATGTCGATACCATCGAGGGTCGCCTTGACCCCGAAACCCGGTGCCTCGCGGACAGAATCGGCAACCTCGGCCGCGTGGAGCAACGCCTTGGTCGGGATACATCCGTTGTGCAGGCAGGTTCCGCCGAGTTTGTCGGCTTCGATCAAGATGACCGACATACCCAATTGCGCGGCCCGCAACGCGCACGCATAGCCACCCGAACCTCCACCGAGGATCAGGACGTCGGCACTGCCGGTAACCTCACTCGCCATGTCGATCTCAGAAATCGAAGCGGTTGGTGAATCCGCCGTCGACGACCAGATTGGTTCCGGTGATGTGGCCGGCGGCCGGAGAAGCCAAGAACGTCACCGCATTTGCGATGTCCTCGGCCGCGCCGAGTTTGCCCAGCGAGGCGACGGCCAGGGTGGACTCATACAGTTCCGGTCGATTGGTCTTGATCTTGTCCCAGTCGCCGCCATCGAAGTAGATCGGGCCGGGCGACACCGCGTTGAATCGGATGCCCTTCGGGCCGAGCGCCCGCGCCTGAGCCGAGGAATGCTGCAGCACAGCGGCTTTCAACGCACCATAGCTGTTGGCGGTCGTGAAGGGACCTGCCTCGAGCGCCGACGTGGTGGCGATCGTGACCACCGCTGCCGCCTCACTGGCTTCGAGATGGGGTTTCGCCGACTCGATGAATGTCACATAGCTCATCAGGTCCACGTTGAAGCTGTTCACCCACGACTGTGGGCCTTTGCCGGTGGACGCCGAAGCGTTGACCACAACGATGTCGAGACCACCCAGCGCTTCTGCGGCCTCGCCTACGAACGACGTCACTGCGTCCGCGTCACCCACGTCGAACGCTTTGTGAAAGACCGTTCCCTGCTCGGATAGTTCGGCGGCGATTTCATTGAGATGGTCCGCACCACGAGCACAGATGGCCACCGACGCACCCTCGGCCAGCAGAGTGCGGGCGATGGCCAGACCGATGCCGCGGCTGGCTCCGCTGACGAGTGCTCGTTTGCCTTTGAGGTTGAGATCCATGGGGACTCCTTTGTATGAACCGGGCTTTCACACCCAGCTGGTTTCTAGAGATTCATCGCTCCGACGTGGGTCTGGAACGGAAGTACGTGCGAAAAGTCGTTGACAGACTGGACGGCCCGGCGGGTGTCTGCGCCGCGGAGCACGGACAGCGAGGTGTGGTGAACCCGGACCGGCATGTCGAAACCACTCCCGAGCGCGTCGGCGAGCACCGCGTTGATGACGCCACCGTGGCAGGTCACCACCACCCGTTCGCCCAGGTGATCGTCGACGATCGCGGCGATCTGGCCCAGTACGCGGGCGCGGAACTCGATCGGGTCTTCGGCGTAGGGGAACGCCTCGTAGCGACGAGTCCGGATGTGTTCGCGGAAAATTTGTGAGATCTCGTCATGAGGCAGCACCTCGAAGGGTGACTGGTCGGCGGGAAACCGCTGCCACGGTTCGTACTCGGTCAGTTCGTCGCGAACCACCGGTACCAATCCGTGTTGGTCCGCGATCTCGGTGCCGGTGCGCAGCGCTCGGCGCAGTGGCGAGCTGTAGACCGCATCCACTTGCTTGGTGGCCAGGCGTTGCGCAACGGCACGCACCTGGCGTTCACCGAGTTCGGACAACGGCGGGTCGACGGTCTCGCCGGCACTGAGTTCTTTGCTGAGCTGCTGTTCGCCGTGACGGACCAACACCAACTCACACAGCCCGGTCAACGGCGCGAAGGGGTTGTCGAGGTCGATGGACCGGGCGCGGGACTGGTTGAGCACAACGACAAGTCAACCACAAACTGTCGCTGGTCTAAAGATACTTTCGATAATTGCCTGGTCAGACCACTCTGGGCGTGGGGTTACTGCTGATAATCACCAGCGATGTGGATCACACACTTCCGATGTCGGCCGCCAGTTCGCGTACCTCGTCGGAGAACTTTCGGCGCCCGAGGTTGGCCAGTACCGCGTCCTCGGTGAGCCACGAGGAGGCCGACACCTCGAGCAGACTCGACAATGCCGTTGCGGCGGCGGCCTGTTTGGCGCGCGCGGTGATCCCGTTTCGGGTACGCAACTCGTCAGAGAAGAGGTTGAGCATCTCCAACCGCACCTCGCGACGCAGGGCCTCGATCGACAGACTCCACCCGGGTGAACGCACGAAGTACACCAGCGATGCCGCACGGTGCCGATCCGTCCACTCGAGCAGTCGCACGATGATGTCACCGAGCGGAGCGTCCCGGTCGTTCGCGAGTTCGGCCCGGAGCTCGTCGAGGAGTCCGTTGGCATACAACCGGAGTCCACCGAGCAGGACTTCATCCTTGGAGGGGTAGTGGTAGTAGACCGCAGCCGAGGTCATGTGAGCCTCGGCGGCGATATCCGCGACGGTGACGTCCTCGATCGACCGCACCGAATACAGATGCATGGCCGCCTCGACCACGACCTCGCGGCGAGACGGGCGGTGCGCCGCCCGCTTCGTCCCCTTGCCGGACGGTGCCGTCGCCGATTTCCGTTTCGCCCCGGTCTGCCCAGACGTCACTTCGTTGCCTGCCATGGGCTAGATCATGACACCAAACGGCCGGGCACGGATCCCGCCAGCTGCCCGGAGGAGTAACTTTGGGGTGAATCCAGTGATCCAGGGCCGAGGAAGGACCGCTGTGCCACGACGAAGCAGCAGTACGGAACACGTCACCGCGGAAGCCGACGGGCTCGAACCCGACCGGCTGGGCTGGGACTCGTCCCCCGCCGCCGACGACATCTCGCCAACCCTGGTGGTCGCGGACGCGCCTGAGCCGGACCTCGACGACGCACCACCCGCCGAGCCGACCACCCCGACCAAAGGTTCGGCCCATCGGCCCTCACGGCGACATCTCATCGTGAAGGCCGCGGTCCGGGTGTTCTCGAAGAAGGGCTTCGCCGAGGCCTCGATCCAGGAGATCGCCGAGGAGGCCGGCATGGTTCCAACGGCCGTCTACTACCACTTCGCCAGCAAAGAAGAGTTGTTCGAGAGCGCCTTGGGCTATGCCATGGACGCAAGCTCCGCGGCCGCCCAGGCAGCCCGCCCAGACGATGTCTCAGGTGATGCCGACTCGTTCAAGGACGTATTGTCCGCCGTCTGGGACTGGACTGCCGAACATCCCAATTCCGCGCGAATGCTCTTCCTGCAGATGGCCGGTGGTGCGACCCCGGGCACCCGACTGCTCACCAAGGAGTACGAGGAACGCCACATCCGCCGCGCGTTCGACTACTTCCCCGTTGAGGAGACACCGGCCAACAAGCGGTCGGCCGCCGCGCAACAGGCAGCACGTTCGCTGCGAGTGCGGACGATGATCGCCACCACCATCGCCATCCAGCCGCTCCGCATCGAGGGCGGACCACTCTCCAACATCTCGGTGCCACGGCTGCGATCGGCGACCACCGATGTGTGCTCGAAAATGATCGAAGGTCGCTGAACCCCCTCGTCGCGGACACTCTTGTCGAGTAACTTGACTGCAACACCAGTTGAACTTCTCAGACAGGAGAGCGGCCATGCGCATTGCGGCCTTCACCGGCGGACACTCGTTTGATCGCGCGGCCTTTGCCGATTTTCTGGATTCGCTGCCCGGCGAGGTCACCTGGCACGAGCATCCGAACGCCGACCTGAGCCCGGACGACCTCGCGGCGTTCGACGTCTCGCTGCACTACGACATGCCCGGCACGCTGCCCACACCGTCGGACCCGCCGGCCACACTCCGCGCAGCGGTCGCCGCGGCACCGGAGACCGGGCACGGCTATGTGGTGCTGCACCACGCCATCGCATCCTGGGCGCAGTGGGACGGGTGGGCGGAGTTCGTCGGCGGTCGCTATCTGTACCAGCCCGGAGTCGTCCGGGGCGTTGATTGCCCCGATTCCGGTTATCGCCATGCCGTCGAGCAGCAGATATCTGTCCTCGACACCTCCCATCCGGTGGTGTCCGGCCTACCCGCGACGTTCGACCTGATCGACGAGACCTACCTGTGTGAGGTCTTCGAGGACGACGTGACACCACTGCTGCAAACCGACGCGGAGATGACCGACGCGGTGCATTGGTCGACGGCGCTGGCGATGGCCGGCCGACGTGATGAGCGGGAGGGCTGGCACCACCGGCCGGGCTCCCAGCTCGTCGGGTGGACGAAAACCAACGGACGCAGTCGATTGGTGTATCTGCAGCCGGGCGACAAGGCTCCCACGCTGTCCGATCCCACCTACCGGCGCCTGGTGGCCGGCGCGCTCGAATGGGCCGCCCGAAAGCGCTGACGGCACTCGTCCCGCGCCCGGCTCCGCTTTGTCGCGCTAGTTTTTGGAGCCAACCTAAAGAAAATTGTGCTCGCGGTCACCTTTCGCTGCTACAGTTAGTGCATTCGGTACCAAGTAAGACCAACTCAGCCGACAAGGAGACCGTGATGCGACAGATCCAGCATCCGATGAGCCGCGCAATCTACGAGTTCGACGAAGACTTCAACGTCCTGGTGACCACCAAGGACGGCAAAACCGGGACCTTCGATCCCGAGGGCCGATACCTGCACGGCGAAGTGAAGTCGGTGGACCCCGAGCTGGCCCGATGGGTGGGTCTCGGTCCCCGAGAACCGGTCCCGATCACCCAGAACCGGCGCTTCATGGGTGCAGCGAAAATGCTCAAGAAGATGCAGGCCCACAAAATGGCAGACGACGCCCGCGCGATCGCGCTGGAACAGGGAGGCAAACTGTGACCAACATCGAAGAGCGCCGGGCCGGCCAATCCGCTGATGCCGGTTTCATCGACAACGGCACGGGCTACCAGCGACTGCTGGACACCGACACCCACCCGGTCCCGGACATCCTGCGCGAGGAATCGCACGAGCTGTACGAAGACCAGAACTTCGTACCGGTCTCGCGCTACATCAGCCGCAAGTATCACGAGCTCGAACGTGACCGGGTCTGGTACAAGGTCTGGCAGATGGCCTGCCGTGAAGAAGAGATTCCCGAGCCCGGCGACACGCTGGTGTACGAGATCTGCGAAAAGTCGATCTTGCTCGTCCGCGGCAAGGACATGGCCATCCGGGCGTTCTACAACTCCTGCCTGCATCGCGGCCGGACGCTTCGGGAGGAAGACGGACCGGCAGGCGATATAATACGTTGCCCATTCCACGGATTCGCCTGGAACTTCGACGGTTCCCTGAAGTCGATGACCTGCGCGTGGGACTTCCCCCAGGTCGACAAGGGCAAGATGGACCTGCCGCAGGTCAAGGTCGACACCTGGGGTGGCTTCGTCTTCATCAACATGGATCCCGCGTCCGAATCGCTCGACAGCTTCCTCGGCGACCTCGGAAAGCATTTCGAGGCTTGGCCTTTGGAGGACCGGTACATCCAGGCTCACGTCGCCCAGGTGATCCAGGCGAACTGGAAGATCGCACAGGAGGCCTTCTCCGAGGCCTTCCACGTGGTCACCACGCATCCACAGCGCGTGATCGGTACCGGCGACTCGAACAGCCAGTACGACAGCTGGGGCAACTTCAACCGTGGCATCACCGCCAACGGGGTGCCCAGCCCGCACATCAACTTCGTCCCCACGGAGCAGGAGATGTTCGACTCGATGGTCGACGCCCGCATCGACGAGGATCCGATGCTGACCCTGCCCGACGGTGTCACCGCCCGCGAGATGTCTGGCCTGCTGGCTCGCGAGGGTCTGCGCGACATCATCGGAGATGTCAAGGCCGACAACATGTCCGACGCCGAATCTCTCGACAGCATCTACTACACCGTGTTCCCGAACTTTCACCCGTGGGGGGCGTACCAGCGCATCGTCTACCGGTTCCGGCCCAACGGTGACAACCACGAGACCTCGATCATGGACGTATATCTGCTCGCCCCGTTCAAGGGTGAACGGCCCAAGCCTGCGAAGACGCAATGGCTCGAGCCGGATCAGTCGTGGATCGAGGCCACCGTCCTCGGTAGTTCGGCGCGGGTGTTCGATCAGGACGCCTACAACATGCCCAAGGTGCACAAGGGTTTGAAGTCGGCGCAGTCGAAGACTCTGCCGCTGGCCCGCTACCAGGAGGTCAAGATCCGCCACATCCACCATCTGCTGGCGAAGTGGATCGGCGAGGAAGCGGACTGACGCCATGCCGACGATGAGGGCCTTGCAGTACCGCGAGTTCGGAGCCCGCCCGGAGGTGGTCGAGATCGCCAGGCCGGTGCCGGGAGCCGGTGAGGTCTTGCTGAAGATGACCGCGTCCGGAGCCTGTCACTCCGACGAGTTCATCATGTCGACACCCGCGGATCAGTATGTATTCGCGCCGCTGCCGCTGACCCTCGGACACGAGGGCGCGGGAGTGGTCGCCGAGCTCGGACCCGGCACGACCGGAGTCGAGGTCGGCGACGCGGTGCTCGTCTACGGACCGTGGGGCTGCGGGGTCTGCCACTCGTGTGCTCAGGGCAGTGAAAACAACTGCGTCAAAGGCATTTCCGCACCGGGTATCCATCGTCCCGGCACGATGGCGGAATACCTGATCGTCGACGACGTCCGGCATCTGGTTCCGCTGGGCGATCTCGACCCGATCCCGAGTGTGTCGCTCACGGACGCGGGACTGACGCCGTACCACGCGGTCAAACCGTCGATCTCGCGGTTGATACCCGGGACCACGGCGCTGGTGATCGGCGTCGGCGGCCTGGGTCATGTGGGTGTCCAGCTCCTCAAGGCCCTGACACAGGCCTCGATCATCGCCGTGGACATCAATCCGGCGAGCATCGAACACGCTCTGGAACTCGGTGCCGACCATGCCTTCGCGTCGGATGCCGACGCAGCCGCCCGCATTCGGGAACTCACCGATGGGCGTGGAGCCGACGTGGTCTTCGACTTCGTCGGGGCCGAACCGACGGCGGCGCTCGCGCAGTCGTCCGTCGCGGTTGCCGGCGAGATAGTCATGATCGGCGTCAGCACCGGTGCGGTGCCCGTCGGCTACCTCACCGTCCCGTTCGATGTGTCTGTGCGCGTGGTCAACTGGGGTACCCGAGCAGAACTGATCGAGGTCGTCGAGTTGGCCCGTCGGGGCGCGATCGAGATCGCGGTGGAAGAATTCTCGATGGCCGACGCACCCGTTGCGTATGAACGACTCCACGCCGGTGAGATCCGCGGACGGGCAGTGGTCGTTCCGACCAGATAGCCCCGCGCGATCCCCAAAGTGGTGGGTTCTGGAGAGCCTGACCTGCGAGAACGCTCACCAGAACCCACCACTTTCGGAGTTACATATCTCCGTCGAGGTATGCCTTGTAGGCCGGCAGGTCCAGTTGACCGTGGCCGCTGAGGCCGATGACGACGACCTCTTCGGTATCCGAATCACGGACGCGGTCGACGGCGGCCGCGATCGCGTGAGTGGATTCCGGGGCCGGAACGATGCCCTGTGTGCGAGCGAAGAGGACACCGGCAGCGAACGCGTCCTTCTGTTCGATCGCAACGCCGTCGACGTAGCCGAGTTCGACGGTGTGGCTCAAGGCCGGCGACATCCCGTGGTAGCGCAGGCCGCCGGCGTGGATGGGGTCGGGCACGAAATCCATACCCAGCGTGTGCATCTTGAGCAGCGGCGTCAGACCCGCGACATCGCCGTGGTCATAACGGTATTCGCCCTGGGTGATCGATGGGCAGGCGGACGGCTCGGCGGCGATGATCTTCGGGTTCGACCGCCCATGGATCAGCTCGCGGATGAATGGGAACGCCAGGCCGGCGAGGTTGGATCCGCCTCCGGCACAGCCGAAGACGTAGTCGGCGCCACCGGCCTCCACCAGGGCCAGCTGATCGACGGCTTCCTGACCGATGACACTCTGATGCAGCACAACGTGATTGAGGACGCTACCGAGCGCGTACCTGGCGCCGGGATCCTTCACCGCCGCTTCGACCGCCTCACTGACCGCCATGCCGAGGCTGCCGGTGGTGTCGGGGGTTGCCTTCAGGATCGCGCGGCCGGCCTCGGTCAGCTCCGAGGGGCTCGAATGCAGCGTTCCACCGTAGGTTTCGATGAGATGGCCGCGGTATGGCTTCGACTCGTACGAGGCGCGCACCTGCCACACCTCGACGTCGATTCCGAACAGCGCGCCCGCGAACGCCAGTGCGCTACCCCACTGCCCGGCGCCGGTCTCGGTGGTCAGACGGGTGACACCGTCCACGGAGTTGTAGTACGCCTGTGCCACTGCCGAGTTGGTCTTGTGGCTGCCGACCGGGCTGACACCCTCGTATTTCACGTAGATCCGCGCCCTGGTGTTCAGCGCCTCCTCGAAGCGACGCGCACGGATCAGCGGCGATGGCCGCCACATCTTGTAGATCTCGCGGACCGGCTCGGGAATCTCGATGTAGGTCTCCGAGGACACCTCCTGCGCGATGAGTCCCGCCGGGAACAGCGGCGCAAGATCGTCGGGGCCGACCGGCTCCTTGGTCCCGGGATGCAGATGCGGCGGGATCGGCTCGGGCAACTCCGCTGCCAGGTTGTACCAGTGTGTCGGGACGTCGACGATTGTCAGGTCGGCAGTGACCTCAGGGGTGTCAATGGTCATGCACACGACTGTAGGTCGTCCCCCCGGCACCGTCACCCGGGTTACGCCGATTCCGGGACAGGTGGCGGCGATACCCGGCTAGCATCCGTGGTGATGATCAAACGCATTCGTAATCGCCACGTATTCCACCCTGACCTGCGCTTGCCCTCGCTGTTCATACCCCAGCGAGTGGTCACGCCCCGGACCGTGCCGGTGATCCGCAGGCTGTCCAAGCGGATCCGCGGCAGTTCCACCGCAACCGTCCACCACGTTGCTCCCGGTGTGAGTGTGCGGTTGTTCCGGCCGACCACACCGACCGCTGTTCCGGGGCCGGCGATCCTGTGGATCCACGGCGGCGGCATGGTGATCGGCACCGCCGCGCAGGACGATGCCACGTGCAGGCATTTCGCCGACGCGGTGGGCGCCACCGTCGCATCTGTCGAGTACCGGCTGGCCCCCGAGAACCCCTATCCCATCCCCGCGGAGGACTGCTACGCCGCACTCCGATGGCTTGCCGAACGACCCGAGGTCGATTCCGACCGGATCGTGGTCGGTGGTGCGAGCGCCGGTGGCGGACTGGCCGCGACTGTCGCGGCCTTTGCCCACGACCGCGGTGAAGTCACCCCGGTCCTGCAGTTGCTGGTCTATCCGATGCTCGACGACCGCTCGGTGACGCCCGATCCGAACCATCGACTGTGGGACGCGAAGAGCAACCGATTCGGCTGGGAGAGCTACATCGGTGATGCCTCGCCAGAAGACGCGGTCCCGGCCCGACGCGCCGATCTGAGCGGACTGGCCCCGGCCTGGATCGGCGTCGGGTCACTCGACCTTTTCCTCGAAGAAGGCCGGACCTATGCCGAGCGGCTGGAGGCAGCCGGGGTGCCCTGCACGTTGACGGTGATTCCGGGGGCCTTCCACGGCTTCGACGCAGTCGCCCGGGCGCGCGTCTCCAAGGATTTCCGGGCCGCCCAGACCAGTGCCCTGCAGACCGCGCTGCGTTCCGGCGAACACTGCTAATAGATCGCGGCCGGGTACGGGTCGAAGTGGTGGCGAGAACCGAGAAGTCGCGGTGATCAAGGGATCCGAACTGCTTGAGGACGAAACCGTTCACTACGAGACGATCGGCGTCATCCAGGGCATGCGGCACGCCGGTGACGGTCCGGCGCGCCGCCGCGGACCTGTCGTAGCTGACCGATCCGGAGAGGCGCCGTCGAGCGTGCCGATCCGACCGTCGAGCGTGCCGATCCGACGGCGATTTGGGCACGGTGGGCGGCGTTTTCGGCACGGTCGACGGATGGTCGGGTGGTATTGGCTACTGTCGGTGGGCTCAGTAGATCGCGGCCCGGTCCGGGTCGAAGTAGTGGCCGATCCGGCGGGCGGACAGCTGACGGAAGATCTCGCCCGCCGCCGATGGCCAGGCGGACGTGGTCACCGATTCGCTGGCACGAAGAATGGTCACCGTGATCAGCCCGACGCGCCCTAGCGGAGTGTCGAATCCGCTCGGCGCACCCCAGCCCTTGTTGCTGAGGAGAACGCCGGCCGTGTTGTTCACCAGCCACTCCCGGGGGCCGGTGATACCGGGTAGTTCGACATAGACGGCGTCGGGTGCCCCGGTGATCGACCCGACAAAATCAGAACCGTCGGTGGCCGTCCGTTCCGCAACCGCCGACAACACCGCGAAAAGCCAATGCTCACGGGCACTCTCGTCGGGCCGGAGTCCGGGATCGATCGACTCGAGGAAGAACTCCGCGCCGACACCGAGCATCGAACCCCCGGGTACCGGACCGTATGCGGTGATCTTTCCGCCGCCGGTCAGGCTCGGTGCCGACAATCCGTCGGTGGCGATCAGGGTGGTCCGCTCACGTCGCACCGCCCGGTAGGCCCGCGTTCCGCCCGGCCAGAGCACCCCGTCCGTGTCGGTCGGGGAGAGTAGCGACTCGTACAGGTTCCCGACACTGCGCCAGAGGTTGTCCCGAGCCGTCTGGGCCTCGCGGGCACCCGGGATATCCGCGGTGGACTCGGGTTCGCCTCGACTGGCGACCGCAACGCCGCCGTGGTGCACCGGAGTGGGGGCCGACGGTATCTGGCTCGCCAGATGAGCGCGCTGGAAAGCCCGTTGGGTGAAGGCCATCTCATTCGCGTCGGGAGTCATCGCCGGCGTGGGTATCTCGACGACACCGTCATCGGCGACGAGGAAGATCAGCCGCATCTGGCCACCGGCCCGGGACGGATCGGCGGGCACCTGGGTGAAAACCCGCCATCCGGCCTGAATGCGTTGCGCAGTCAGGGAATACAGATTGTGTCCGACGAAGTCGATGCGCCGGACGCGAATGAAGTCGAGAGCGATGGCAACCGCCGCGCCGGCGTCGGTCGCGTGGGACGGCACCGATTCCGGGTTCGGAAATGGGAAATACGTCCCGGACAGCAACTGGGCCAATGGCATTCCACCGACATAGTCGATCAACCACTGCGGTGCGGCCCGCGGATATCGGAGCAGATCGTCCCGATAGGAGTCGGGATCGAAGATCAGCCCAGGGTCGATCGGACCCATCTCCCCGTGGTCGAACCGAACCACCGGCGGTGCCGCACTCAGCGTGATCTCGAGGATCAGCGCCGCGTCGTGGCCGGCCTGATAGCGCCCGACCCGCAGATCTCGGGCCAGATCCAATGCAACCGGCGGCGCCGGGACCGGGGTCGGCGGGACCTGACCGAAGTAGGTGAGCGTGTAGCGGGTGGCGGTTCCGGCGAAGCTGAATCGGATCTTCGCCCCGTTGGCCCCGGGCGGCGCGACGGCCTGGATCGCGTGTCCGATGGCGGCGACGAACTCGGCTTCGGGCAGCAGACGGTTCTGCGATGTCGACCAATAGGTCATCGCATCTCACCTCGCTGCCTGACTCGCCGGGCCCCCCGACAGGCCTGGATGGAACACGGATCGGACGTACAGCGACCATTATCGCCGAAATTCACCCACCCGTAGTTCATCCGAGTGGGTGAATTCTCGCCGAAACGTGGACGCTACGCGCCGTTGCGCTTATCTCGCCAGGCACACAGCTCGGTGACCAGCGACAGATCGTAGTCCGGGCCGTTCAACCCAACGGTGAACAGTGTCACGCCCTCGGCGACCAGACTGTCCGCCAAAGAGATGGTTTCGTCGAGCGTCCCCTTGTTGGCCAGCTCGCTGGATCGGACGATCTCACTGGGATCGCGGCCGACCGCTGCGCAATGATCGGCCAGGACCTGGGCTTTGTGACGGTAGGTCTCGACATCGACAAACGAATGCCAGTAGTGCGCATGTTGGGCGACGTACTTCAGGGTCTTCTTCTCACCGCCGTCACCGATCAGGATCGGGATCTCGCGGGTGGGGGCCGGGTTGAGTTTCCCGAACCGGTCTTTGATCCGGGGCAGCGCCTCGCCGAGCGCATCGAGCCGACCGCCCGCGGTGCCGAACTCGTATCCGTACTCGCTGTAGTCACGTTCAAACCAGCCTGATCCGATTCCGAGGATGAGCCGTCCATCCGAGATGTGGTCGACCGTGCGTGCCATATCCGCGAGCAGTTCCGGATTGCGGTAGCTGTTACAGGTGACGAGCGCACCGATCTGGATGTTCGACGTCTGTTCCGCCCAGGCACCGAGCATCGTCCAGCACTCGAAGTGCGCACCGTCGGGTTCGCCGTACAGCGGGAAGAAATGGTCCCAGTTGAACGCGATGTCGACGCCGGCGTCTTCGGACCGAAGGACCGCGTCGCGGATGTCGGAGTAGGTGGCGTGCTGGGGCTGAAGCTGAACGGCGATCTGAATGGGTGTGGTCATGAATCCCAGTCTGCCTGAGAGTCAGCCTGAATTCTCCTGGGCTATCGCGGCTTCCGCCGCGTATTTCCCGCACATTCCATGGACGCCCCCACCCGGCGGGGTCGACGCGGAACACAAAAAGACTCCGGGTACCGGCGTTGCATACGGCACCCGGGCAGCCACCGGCCTGGTGAACTGCTGCCGCAGATCCGAAATGCCCGAATTGATATCACCGCCTACATAATTCGGGTTGTATACCGAATACTGCTTCGCGGTCATCGTGTGCCGAGCGATCACGACGTCCCGAAAACCCGGTGCGCACCGCTCGATCTCTGCCTCCACCACTTCCGTCATGTCGACGTCGCTGCCGTGTGGTACATGGCAGTACGCCCAGGCCACGTGCTTGCCGTTCGGCGCTCTTGTCGGGTCCAACACGGACGGTGTGCCACCGATCAGGTTCGGACGTTTGGGGATCCGACCGGCCTGCACGTCTTTCTCGTTCTCCCTGATCTGTTGGTCGCTCTCCGCGATGTGGAAGGTGACCGAGGATCCGGTGTGGGGATCGGCCCACGGGATGGGTTCGGACAAGGCGTAGTCGACCTTGAACGTGCCGGGGCCGAAGCGAAACCTCCCGAGCCGGCGGCGATACCGGGCCGGCAGCCGATCGCCCATGACCGCTGCGAACTGCCGGGGATCGATGTCGAAGAGCTTCACCGGCGCATCCGGCAGATCCTCGAATTTGTAGACCGGGTGATCGGTCTCGACGTGTCCGCCGAGTTCCCGGAGTCCGGCGGCGAGCGCATCGGCGATCGACTGACTGCCGCCGCGCGCCAGTGGCCAGCCGCCGGCGTGGATCAGCATCCCGAGCAGCAGACCCACAGCTGCCGTCGCGATCGCATCAGGTGGCCGGACCACATGCGTGGCGATCGCCGAGAACACTGTGCGCGTCCGCGGATCCCGAAAAGCGATCCGGTTGAACAGATCCGCGCTCAGCAGCGCCTGCGGACCAAAACGGGCGGCGGGCAACGGGTGCCGCGGAATCCGAAACGGCCCGAAGAAGTCGGAGATCAGCGCGTCAGAATGCGCGGCCAGGTACCCCAGGGTTGCCGACCACGCCCGGGCGTCGCGGCCGAGGAACTGCGCGCTACGTGCCAGGTCGGTGTACAGCGGCAACGCGGTGCCGTCACCGAACACATGCGAGAGACCGATCTCGGGTACGAGCCACTGCAGGCCGTGCCGGGACAGGTCCATCGAATTGAATGCCGGCGATGCCATCCCGGTCGGGTGGACCACCGAACACACGTCGTGAAGAAAGCCCGGTTCGGTCAATTCAGCCGTCCGGGTTCCGCCCCCGATCGTGGGTTGCGACTCGAGCACCAGCACCTTACGGCCTGTCTTGGCCAGGGTCAGTGCGGCGGACAAACCGTTCGGACCCGAGCCGACCACCACCGCGTCATACCCGCCTGATCCCATAGCCCACAACGGTAGACCCCGGAGTGCAGAACTTAACCGCTGATTCATCGCGGGTTCGGGTGCCGGTTGGTTGTTCCGCCTAACGTTCGACCGGTTGCTCGACTTCTGTCTACCGGGGGGATCTGCGGTGCGTATTCCGCTCACAATCATCGACAAACACCAGGGCGCGTCCGCACGTTCGTTCATCACCTGCCGATACAAGTGTGGCGACGCCTGCCGGCACGAACCGCCCAACACCAGCACCAACACCTACTTTCGTGACATCGCGCGGGGCGCCATTTCGCGACGCTCCATCTTGCGGGGTTCGGCGGCCGCGGTGGTTGCGGTCGGCGCCACCTCGGCCCTGGCCGCCTGCGGCGACGACAGTGGATCGTCGGCCGGCGGCAACAGCACCTCTGGTGCCGGTGACACCGGCGCGGCCGGCGGAACCGTCGGAATGAACTTCCAGCCGGTTGCACCGAATACCGAAGACGCCCTGTTGATTCCGGCCGGCTACGAGCAGGCGGTGGTCATCAAGTGGGGCGAACCGGTAGTGCCCGGTGCCCCGGAGTTCGACTTCGACAACCAGACCGCCGAAGCGCAGGAGAAGCAGTTCGGATTCAACAACGATTTTGCCGGACTGATCCCCATCGACGGGCAGGCCGGGAATTTCTATCTGGTGGTCAACCAGGAGTACACAACCGAAGAGTTCATGTTCAAGGGCTACAAACCAAAGGAACCCACCGAGCAGCAGGCCCGGGTCTCGATGGCGGCACACGGGATCACGGTTGTCGAGGTGAGCAGCGAAAACGGTTCAGGCAAGCTGACACCCGTGGTCGGTGACCGCAACCGCCGGCTGACCGCGATGAGCCCGTTCACCCTCACCGGTCCGGCGGCGGGGAGCGAGTTCGTGAAGACTGCCGCAGATCCTGCCGGTACCACAATTCTCGGCACGATCGGCAACTGTTCCGGAGGCCTGACACCGTGGGGCACGATGGTCTCCGGTGAGGAGAACTTCAACAACTACTTCACCGGCGCCGCATCGGTCACCGAACCCGTCGCCAAGGAACGTCTCGATCGCTACGGCTTCGACGACGAGGACGACCACCACCAGTGGGGCCGATACGAGACCCGTTTCGACCTGGCTTCAGAACCCAACGAGGGCAACCGATTCGGCTATATCGTGGAGGTCAACCCCCACGATCCGACCTCCACGCCGGTAAAACACTCCTCGATGGGCCGCCTCAAGCATGAAGGCGCCAACATCTATGTCACCGACGACGGCACCGTGGTCGCCTACACCGGCGACGACCAGAAGTTCGAGTACATCTACAAGTTCGTTTCCGACAAGAAGATTCAGCCGGGTCCCGGCGCCGCGGCGATGCAGCACAACATGAGCATCCTGACCACGGGCACCCTGTATGTCGCCCAATTGACCGGTAACGAACCAGATCAGATCGACGGCAGCGGAAAGCTCCCGTCTTCCGGATCCTTCGCCGGTACCGGCGCGTGGTTCCCGCTGCTGACGGTCACTGACGACGGCGCCCAATCTCGCGTCGACGGGATGACCGCCGAAGAGGTCGCGGTGTTCACCCGGCAGGCCGCCGACAAGGTCAACCCGACCAAGATGGACCGCCCCGAGGACATCGAGGCACATCCGCTGACCGGCAAGGTGTACTGCGCACTGACCAACAACGACGACCGTGGCACCGAGGGTGAGGCCGCGGCCGATGAACCGAACCCGCGCAACGAGAACAAGAACGGCCAGATCATCGAGATCACCGACAACCACGCGGGCACCGACTTCACGTGGGATCTACTGCTCGTCTGTGGCGACCCCGCGGCCGCCGACACCTACTACGGTGGCTTCGACAAAACCCAGGTCAGTCCGATCTCCTGCCCCGACAACGTAGCCTTCGATCCCCACGGCAACCTGTGGGTATCCACCGACGGAAATGCACTCGGCAACAACGACGGTCTGTTCGCGGTCGCACTGGAAGGTGAGAACCGCGGTGAGACAAAGCAATTTCTCACCGTGCCACGCGCAGCCGAGACCTGTGGCCCGATCATCGGAACCGACCGGGTCATCGTGTGTGTTCAGCATCCCGGCGAAGAGGACGAATACTCGGCCGACAGGCCCTACTCGCATTGGCCCGATGGTGGCGACAGCCAGCCCCGTCCGGCAGTGGTGTCGGTGTGGAAGTCCGGCGGTCAGATCGGCACCTGAGACCGCCGTCAGGCCAGGGGGCGGTCGAGTTTCCGGAAACAGTGGTCACGAAACCTATCCACGCGGGCCGCAATAGGTTACGTTTCCAGGGATCCGACGGGGAGGGATCTACGGGGCGGGAGCATTTCCTGGCATCTTGACCAGGGCTGATTCGGCGCGTGAATCACCAACCAGACCGATCACCCATTACCGACTATCCACGGAGCGTACGAACGTGTCAGAGCAAGCCAAGGAACCCACCCGTATCCAGAAAATCATCGGGGCGATCGTCATCAAGGCCTACCAGCTGAAGCAGAAGATCAAACCCGCCAAGCCTGCGCCGCCGGCCGCGCCACAGCCCGAGGCCGAGACCGAGTCCACGAACCCCTGATCTGGTCCGCTAGGTGAACAGCTTTTCCATCACGTCGATCACCTGCGCGGCCAGATAGTCCCCGGCGGTGGTGTCACCGCCGAGCCAACGGAGCAACGCCTGCTGGAACAGTCCGTCGATCAGCGCGTACGCCTGCGGCGGTGTCAGCGCCGGGGGCGCATGGTCCAACTCGGAATAGCGGACGGCGACCCGCCAGATCATGTCTTCGAGACCCTTTTCGATCTCACCGACCGCCGGCCGGAAACTTTCGTCGAAGTAGCTCTGCGCCCGCATGTCGTACCAGAGCCGGTGCATCTCGGCGTCTTCGACGACCGTGTCGTTCAACGCCGCGGCAAAACGGACGCACAGGTCGGCCGGGCTGTTCGCAAGTTCCAAGGCAGTGTCATATCGCTTCACGCATTCAACTTTGTACTCACGGACCACAAAGATCATGAGTTCGTTCTTGTCCGCGAAGTAGTAGTGCAGGACACCGTGTGTGAAGTCCGAATTGTTTGCGATGTCGCGCAGACTCGTGTTCGCATATCCGCGCTGCGCAAGTGTCAACAGCGCCGACTGCGCGAGTTCTCGGCGACGGTCCCCGAACTTGTCGGGACGCCGCTCCGCTCGCGGCTTGTTCATTGGCGTACTCATCACAGGGGATTCTATGGCCCTCGATCGCCGCGACCAATTATCTATCCATTCGTCAAGAGAATTGGCGGATCCGTCAAGAGGCCTCCGTTCATCACGAATTCCGGCGCAAATAGCCGACGATCAACTCCCCGACGACCTCCGGCCGTTCGAGGTGCAAGAAGTGTCCGGCATCGGCCACCACATGGGACTCGCTACCCGGCGGCAGGACCTTTGCAGCACGTTCGGCGAACCCGGACTGCATACAGCCGTCGATGGCGCCGTGGAGATACAGCAGCGGCGTCAGCGGCGCACCGAACGCCGCGGCCCGCATCCGGTGATTGCGGCCACTGCCGCGCGCCGGGCGCAAGGTCGCCCGGTAGTACCCGAGCACCGCGCTGCGATGCCGTCCGGCCGGCAGCGCGGCGAAAATCTGACGCAGATCATGGCGTGCGTCGTAACCCGGTGACCAGCGACGCCACAGCAGCGGGATCAGCCGGCCCAGGCTGCGCTCCGACACGCGCGGCAGCTGTACGAACACCATGTACCAACTCATGAAGAGCTGACGGCCGAGCAGTTTGACCAGCTGTGCCGTGTTGTCCGACAGCGACGTGAATGCCCCGACCGGTGGCACCGCCATCGACACCACCGCCGCGAACGGGGAATCCCCATACGCAGCAAGTCCATTGGATGTGAGCGCACCCCAGTCGTGGCCGATCACCACCGCGCGGTTGTCGGCCTCGAGCACCCGATGGATGTCGACGGCGTCGGACATCAGCGCGCCCACGTGGTAGTCGCCGTCCGATGCGACCGTCGACGGCGCATATCCCCGGGTGAAGGGTGCGACCACCCGATATCCCTCTGTCGCCAGCTGTGGCCCCAGATGCCGCCAACTGTGCGCGGTATCCGGGAAACCGTGCAGACACAGCGCAAGTGGGCCATCGATCGGGCCCCACGCAAAGGCCTGCAAAGTGACCGTCGGCAATTCCAGGGTGATCACCTCGGCGCCGCCGGGCACCGTGAAGTCAGATGGAGTCGCTTCGGATGGTGTCCCCTCTGTTCCCATCGGATCACTCAAGTCGAAGACCCGTGCCCTTGTCCAGACCCCAATAGTGCGGCCTTCGAGGTGTTGGTCAGTCGAGCCAGTCGAGTACCGCCGCGGCCGTCCACGACTGCTGCATGCTGCCCAGCGGCGCGCCGGTGAACGGTTCGTAATACTCGGCGAACGACCCGTCCTGGGCCTGCCGCAGGCCTTCTTCGCGCAGTTGCGCCGACCGCTCCGTCCACCCTCGCCGGGCAAACGCCCACGAGAACAGCCAGGTCATCACGGGCCAGACCGGTCCTCGCCAATACTCACGTGGCTTGAAGTCCGCGGAGATCGGGGACGTCGACGGCGGGACCGCGTATTTCAGGTCGGGGTGCCCGCAGAAGCGCGGACCCTCGAACAGACGGAGCAGCGCGCGTTCCCGGTCGCGGGGCAGACCGCCACAGAGCAGCGGTGCAAACATCGCGATGGTCTCGGTGTTGATCCAGCGGTTCGCGCGGATGTCGAAATCCCGCGCTGCGCCGTTGCGCTCCGACGCCGAGGCGGCGACCCCGGATCGGAAGCGATCAGACCAGGCCCGCAGGTCCCGGACGTCGGCACGCGGCTTCGAGTAGTCCTCACCGATCGTTGCCAGTACGTCGCAGGCGACCGCAAAGATTGCGCTGACGAACACGTCCTCGATCGCGAAACTCATCACGTCGGGCAGGACGGCGTCGTCGTAGTTGGCGCGTTTCATCTGCTCGACGAGCCACAGGTACCGGTCGTATTCGATGTCGGTGGGACGCATGGACGCATCGGCGCCGTGCGAGAGATCCGCCCTCGTGTACGACGGGAGGTCGGCACCCGGGATCACGTTGTTGTAGGCCGCGTCCCACCGCGGCGAGTTGTCCATCCCGGACTCCCACCCGTGATAGAGCGTGATCCGGCCCCGGCCCTTCGGGTCCCGCGCGTGCGCCAGCCATCGGTGCCAGCGCACCAGGTCACCCCAGCGCCGGTCCAGGAACTCCGCCGCCATCGACCTGGTGGTGCGTCCTTGCCGGCGGGAATGATCGAGGATCCGCTGAACGGCGATCGCGTGCACGGGCGGCTGCGTGATGCCTGAGGTATGCGGCGCCCGCGGCGCGTTGAACGCGAGTTCGGCGCATTCCCAGCGGGCCGGTCCGGGGAAGTAACCGTCACGACCGTTGGCGAACACGATGTGCGGGATCATCCCGTTGCCCCACTGCGCCGAGAGAAGCGTGTCCATCTCGACCACTGCCCGCTCGACGCTCAGCGGCGCCAGACCCACCGTGACAAAAGCGGCATCCCAGCTCCACATGTGCGGATACAGGCGCGGTGCCGCGCTGGTCATCGTCCCCAGATCGTTGCCGCGCAGAAGGTACGCCGCCCGGGCGGAGAGTTGTGTGTTCGTGAAGCCGGAATATCCCACGCTCCACATTCTGACGCCCCGCAACCATTCGTGCCCGTCCTGGTCGCCCGACCCGCCGGACTCCGGCGACTCGGGACACTAGGGTCGAACGCATGCCAACAGCGTTGATCACCGGTGCCAGCCGCGGACTGGGTGCAGCCATCGCCCGCCAGCTTGCCCCCACCCATGACCTGCTGCTCGGCGGTCGTCCGTCGACCGAGCTCGACAACATGGCGCTCTCGCTCGACGGCGCGAGCACATGGCCGGTCGAGTTGACCGATCCCGAGGAACTCGAGGCCGCCACCGAGGCGATCAGTTCGCTCGACGTGCTGGTCCACAATGCCGGGGTGATCAGCTGGGGCACCGTCGAAGAGTCCCCCGCCGACGAGTGGCGACGGGTCCTGGAGGTCAATCTGATCGCGGCAGCCGAACTCACCCGGCTGTTGCTGCCGGCGTTGCGCCACGCCGGAGGACATGTCGTGTTCATCAATTCCGGTGCGGGCCAACGTGTCAACCCCGGCTGGGGTGTCTACGCGGCAAGCAAGTTCGGGCTGCGAGCGCTGGCCGACGCGGTCCGCGTGGAAGAACCGGCACTACGGGTCACCTCGATCTTCCCGGGCCGGATCGACACCGACATGCAGGCCGAACTCAATGCGCTGGAAGGTGGCGGTGACTACGACGGCACCCGCCATCTTCGGCCGGAGACCGTGGCCGCTGCCGTGGTCTCGGCCATTCACACACCCGTCGACGCCCATCCGCACGAGATCATCCTCAAACCCACCGGGCGGCGCTGACCGGACTCAGCCGACACATCACCGGTCGAGCGTTGTCGCGAACTCCACCAGGGCGTCGCTGACCTCGTCGGCGCGTTCCATTTGGATGAAATGACCTGCGCCATCATATGTTTCGACTGTGTAGAGGCGAGGCATCATCTCGCGCATCCGGGTGATCGCACCCGCGCCCGCGATCGTCAGCACCGGGTCGTTGGCACCGCAGAGGAACATCGCGGGCACGTCGAGTGTCCGTGGCCGGTCGCCCTGCCGCTCCCAGTTGAGGTCGGCGGCGCGGTACCAGTTCAGCCCACCGGTGAAACCCGCTTTGCGATAAGCGTGTTCGTAGACATCCATGTCGGCTGCCGTCAGCCACGACCACGGCAGGGGTGGTGCTTCGGGCAGGACGTCGAGGTATCCGAGCCGGTGACCGGCGCGATGACTCGGGTGCTGCCAGATGTCGAGGTACCGGTACGACCCCGACAGCGCGTGATGAATGCGGGTGAGGAATTCCCTCGGATTCGCATCGAGTTCCGCGTCAGCGGGTCCTGGCTGCAGGAAGTACTCGAAGTGGAAGAAGTGCTTCTTCGCCATGTGGGCGAATGCCTCGGACGGCCGGACCGGAATCCGGTCCGGCGCGTACGGCATCGACAGCAGTGCCAGTCCCGCGACACGAGACGGGTGCTCGAGCGCCAGCGTCCACGCCGTGGGTGCACCGAAGTCGTGGCCGACCACAATCGCCTGTTCCACATTCAGGGCGTCGAGCAAGCCGATCAAACGCCTGCCGACGGAGGTGTACGTGTAATCGATGAGGTCCCTCGGTGCTGCGGTGCCCCCGTATCCCGGCATGTCCGGGGCGATCACCCGGAACCCGGCGGTCACCAGCGGCGCGATCTGGCGTCGCCAGCTGTACCCGAGCCCCGGAAAGCCGTGGCAGAGCAGGATCGCCGGACCCGAACCCTCGTCGATGAGGTTCCAGTCGAATCCGGCGACCCGCAGTTGCCGACTGCGCACGAAACTAGAGCTGCTGCAGGTCCTCGGGACGCCACACGGCACGCATCGTCTTGATCTTGCCGTTGTCGTCGAACACCATGATGTCGACCGGGGTGATCTTGAATGACATCCCGGCGGTTTCGGTGATCAGTGTGAACTCAAAGACCGCCGTGTTCCCGGCGATCTTGGTCCACAGCAGTTCTGAGGTGACCTTTTCCATCGCCGCGATCACGCCGTAGAACTCGATCAGCGACTCGCGGGTGTTCCGGATCTCGGCGCCGATGGGATCTTCGACGGTGGCGCCGTCTGCGTAGAGGTCTGCGACCTGTTCCGGCGTCCCGTTCGCGACCAGATCCACGTAGGACTCGACGATTTTCTGCAGTTCTTCAACACTCGCCATCTGGCGTCTCCCTCGACTGTGTAGAACGTGTTCTAGTTCGAAGGGCGACAATACCCCGCCGACAAGTTCTGTCGACGGGGTATTCACAGATCGATCAAGCGTCGGGTCAGCGACTCTTCTTTGCCGCAGCTGCCTCGGTCTTGGTGCCGGCATTGGACAACTCGCCCGACGAGTTCTCCAGGTGCGCCCGGACAAACCAGTGGAACTTCTCGAGTTCCGCGGTCTGACCGATGAACATGTCCTCGGTGACCGGATCGATCTCACCGGCGATGGCGATCGCCTCGCGGTGGGAGGAGATGAAACCGACGTACACCAGGTCAAGCGCACCGAGATGTGCCTGCACGGTGTCGCGGCCGACGGAATAGTCCTTCCACGACCGATCGTGTTCGATGGCCTTTGCGGTTCCGTTCGGAGATCCGCCCAGGGTCGCGATTCTCTCGGCGACGGTGTCTGCGTACCCGCGCGTCAGCTCCACTTGCGGATCGATCATTTCGTGGACACCGATGAAGTTGGCTCCGACCACATTCCAGTGAATGTGTTTGAGGGTCAGATGGAGGTCATTGAACGCACTCAGTCGTTCCTGCATGACGCCGATCAGCTTCTTGGTGGCCTTGTTCGAGAGGCCCGGTGCGGTGAATGTCATGTCTGCCGGTTTCCCTCACCCACCGATGCCTAAACTTGTCGTGGCCTGATCGATTCGCGACGCCCGCGAACGGCCAGGTCGCGAAAGGTTCCCGTTCGTGGCCACAGATCCCGCACCTGTCGATCTTCGTACCTACGTCGACGCCGATGAAGTCCTCGCACACGGCCGTCGCCTGCGCGAACAACTCCCGCAGTCGGCACACGATCACCAGACCGCCGCCGACAACCGGCCCGGCGTACTCGACTACATCGAGTCGAGCAACGTCGGCAGACTGCCGGATCTGACACCGCTGCGCATCGGACGGATGAGCGCATCACCGTATGCATTCTTTCGCGGCGGCGCCGGTCTGATGGCGGCCGACCTCGCCGCCACCCCGAACAGTGGGTTGGTAGCCCAGTTGTGCGGTGACGCCCACGCCGCGAACTTCGGCCTGTACGGCACTCCGGATGGTCAGATTGTCATGGACATCAACGATTTCGACGAGACGATCCCCGGTCCGTGGGAGTGGGACCTCAAACGTCTCGCGGCGAGTCTGGTTCTGGCGGGCCGCGAGGGCAACGTGTCGGAGACAGGCTGCCTCGAGGCCGCCCGCGATGCCGTGAAGTCCTATCGGAAGACCGTCCACAAACTCGCCAAGACGCCCTTCCTACGCTCGTGGTCGGCGTTGCCGGACGCGTCCATCCTCGATCGGGTCAAGGCCGATGCGCTTCTCGACAACTTCAACGATGCCTCGAAGAAGGCTCGGCGCAACACCAGTTCGAAGGTGGTCGCCAAGTGGACCGAACACCTCGAAGACCACACCACCGGTATCCGGCGACACCGATTCGTCACCGACCCGCCGATCCTCACCCACGTCGACGCGGCCACTGCCGACGCGGTGACCACCGGGTTGAGCACCTACGTCGACACGCTGCGCGAGTCCAGGCGCAATCTGATCACCCGGTTCGCGGTCTCGGACGTCGCCTTTCGCATCGTCGGCACCGGAAGCGTCGGACTGCGCAGCTACGTGGCGCTGCTGCACGGTAATCGCTCGGAGGATCTGGTGCTGCAGGTGAAACAGGCCGGCCCGTCTGCCCTGGCGCCGTTCGTGACGGCCGCAACTCCGCGACACGAGGGCAAACGAATCGTGCGAGGTGCCCGAATGGTCCAGGCCGAGACCGACATCCTGCTCGGCTGGACCACCATCGACGGACTGCCCTTCATCGTCCGGCAGTTCCGCAATCTCAAGGGGGACATCGACCCGACCTCCCTGAAGCGAACCCTGCTCGACGATTACGGTCGCCTTGCCGGCGCTCTTCTCGCCCGGGCACACTCGAGGTCACTCGACCCGCGTTTGTTGTCAGGGTATTTCGGTGAGGGTGGCGCTCTCGACAAGGATTTCGCGAGCTTCGCCGTCCGCTATGCGGACCAGACCGAGAAGGACCACTCCGTCCTCGTATCCGCAGTGACCGCGGGAACGATTGAGGCACAGATCGAATAGCCACGCGCCGATGTCCTTGACACCCCATACCCGGTGGGATTGGGTCAATTGAACACTTTTGCCGAAGTCCCAACGGATTGTCGAAGGATTCGAAAAATGACGCAGAACCCGCCCCCGCCCGGGAACGAACCGAACGTTCCCCTCGGAAAGAATCCAGGACAGCCCGAACCACCGCAGGGCGGGCAATACCCACCGCCCGGCGGCTACCAGCCCCCGCAGGGTGGTCAGTACCCACCGCCGCAGGGTGGGGGTGGTCAGTACCCGCCGCCGCAGGGTGGCGGTGGTCAATACCCGCCGCCGCAGGGCGGTTACCAGCCTCCTCCGCAGCAGGGTGGCTATCAGCCCCCGCAGGGTGGTTACCCGCCACCACCACCGGCCGGTCAGTACGCACCGCAGGGCGGCGGTTACCCCGCGGCCGGCGGCTTCGGACCGCCGCAACTGTCCGTGGGCGCGGCGATCAACTACGGCTGGGACAAGTACAAGGCAAATCCCGGACCGTGGATCGCGATCTGCCTGCTTGGGTTTGTTGTCAGCGTGTTTGTCCAGTTTGCGTTCTCGGGCTTCAGCTTCAACAACGATTCGCTGGTCCTGAGCCTGCTCGGCAGCCTGGTGTCGTTTGTCGTCAGCACACTCTTCAAGGCCGCCTTCACCAACGGCGCCCTGTCCGAACTCGACGGACAGCGTCCCACCTTCAGCGCGTTCTTCAATTTCAGGAACCTGAGCGCGGTGTTCATCGTTGCCATCATCGTGGGCATCGCCACCGTGATCGGCTTCATCCTGCTGATCATCCCGGGCCTGATCGTCATGTTCCTGACCTGGTACGCACTCACCTTCGCGATCGATCGGGACATGGATGCGATCACCGCTATCAAGGCGAGCTTCGAGCTGACCTCGAAGAACGTCGGACCGCTGTTCCTGCTGGCACTGGCCTGCATCGGCCTGAACATCGTGGGCGCGATCCTTTGCGGCCTCGGGCTGCTGGTGACCATCCCACTCACGCTCATCGCGAGCACCTACGCCTACCGCGTCCTGACCGGCGGTACCGTCTCGCCCACCGCGTAATCGACAGCGGATAGGCGAGTAGACAACTCGTCCAAGCCCGATACCGGCACCGATCGTGGTGCCGGTATCGGGTTTTCGTGTCCCTGGCCTGGTACTAGCCTGAACCGGTGAGTGGACATCGTCAGTCGAGTAGTCGCCGGCCCAGCGTGGTTCTCGCCTCCTGCCAACAACTTCCGAACAGCGACGGCGACGACGACGGGCTCGTCGAAGCCCTCGCACGGGCCGGTGTCGACGCCAGGTGGTTGCCATGGGACGACCCGACAATCCACGACGCCGACGCCGTCATCCTGCGGGCGACCTGGGATTACCCGGAGCGATTGGCCGAGTTCATCGACTGGACCAAAAGTGTTCACCGACTGATCAATTCGCCGGCCATGGTGCAGTGGAACCACGACAAGGGATACATGCTCGACCTCGAACGCGCGGGGATCCCGATTGTCCCGACCGCGGTCTTTGCGCCCGGTGATCACGTGACGATCCCGGACGGCGAAGTGGTGGTGAAGCCGGCAGTGGCCGGCGGCAGTCGCGGTGCCGCACGGTTCATCGAACCCGCCGGCGCGCTTGCCCATTCCGCGTTGTTGCACCGCGACGGCCACCGGGTGCTGGTGCAGCCGTTCGATCCGTTGATCACCGCCGGGGAGACCGCGCTCGTATACCTCGCGGGCGAGCGGTCGCACGCGTTCAGCAAGGGCCCGATGCTCCCGCAGCCCGGTGAATCTGGAGAGCTGGATGAGTCCGGTCTCTATCTCGTCGAGAAGCTCACACCGGCGTTGCCGCCAGAATCGTTCTGGGCGTTGGGTGATGCCGTCATGAAAGCCGCCGCCCACGCGGTCGGCGTGGTGCCGTCGGATCTGCTCTACGCACGGGTGGATCTGGTGGGCACCGCCGAGGCAGGTCCCAAGCTACTCGAGTTCGAGGCGATCGAACCGTCACTCGGTTGGCGGCAGATCGCTGCTGCCACTGACCGCGGAATGGCGATGGACCGCTTCGCTGCTGCCACCGCCGCTGCCCTCGCCGGGCACTGACACCGCCGCAGGTACCGGGACTTCGATGGGTCGGACCCGAGCTTCGCGGCGCGCCCCGCCGCGGGTGACCAGGACGCCCACGATGGCGATGAACCACACGGCGAACTGCACGGTCCAGGCGACGCGGAACGAGCCGAAGGAGTAACCGCCCATCGCGCCGATGATGCTGCCCATCGTCTGCATCACCACCATGGACACCAGGAATCCGCCCATGTTGACCAGACCCTGCGCGGTACCCAGGACCGAACCCGGGTTCGAGGTCCGGGCGAAGTCGAATCCGATCACCGACCCGGGACCCCCGACCGAGATGACGACCACCAAGAGCACCAGCAACCACATGGGTGCCTGTGTGGGAAGCAGCAATACGATCGCCCAGATCACCACGTTGCTGCCCATGATCACCAGGACCAGATCAGACCGTCGCGCCGGATGACGCCCGGTGAACACTCCGATCCCGATCCCGGCGACGATCATCACGCCGACGGACACCGTCAGGATCCCACCGGCGGTCTCTTTGGAAAGTCCCTGCGCAGTGGTCAGGTACGGGATGCCCCACATCAGCGCGAACACCGTGAGCGAGAACTGGGTGCCCATGTGGGTGAAGAGGCCCAATTTGGTCCCGGACCGCGACCACACCGTCTTGACGCCACCCAACGTGCGGCGCAGCGATGTCCGCGGCACGGCGGTTTCTGTTCCGGCCGGCGCATTGCGCACCACTGCCACTGTCAGTACCACCGACAACATGCCGAGGGCCGCGGCCGACATGTACGCCGCCGTCCACCCGCGGGCATTGAGCAGCATGAGGAACGGCACCGCCGACAGCACCTGGCCGAACTGCCCACAGATACCGGTCAATTGGGTGACCAGCGGAACCCGGCGCGGAGTGAACCACCGCGGTACCAGCCTCAGCACCGAGATGAACGTGAACGCGTCGCCGATCCCGACCAGGACGCGCGCCGCGATGGCGACCGGCAGTTCTTCGGTCAGCGCCATCGTCATCTGACCGGTGACCAGGATCAACCCACCGGTCACGAGCATCGCGCGCGACCCGAAGCGATCCAGCAGCAACCCGGCGGGTACTTGCGAGAGTGCATAGACGGAGAGCTGCAGGACCACAAAAGTCGAGAGCACACCGGGCGGCGCCGAGAATCGTTCAGCGGCGTCGAGCCCCGAAACACCCAGTGTCGTCCGGGCGAGAATCGCCACCACATAAGCGAATACACCTGTCGCCCAGATCACCCATGAGCGCACAGCTGTCCCTTCGCGTTTTCGGTCCCCAGATTTCAAGCATGGTCCTGACCGATTCGCCGGCGTCATCCGCCCCTGGAACACCGTGGGTGATGCGCGATGATGGAACCGTGCCGACTCCGGATGGTTCACCGAGGGACCCAGGGCCCACTCCTGGTGCGGTCGACGCCCGCTTCACTCTCGCCGCCGAGCGAACGGTGTTGTCGTGGATCCGGACCGCACTCGGGCTGATCGCAGCCGGGCTCGCGGTGATGCACGTGCTGCCCGACTACTCGACGCAGACCTCCCGCGACGTACTCGGCATCGGCCTGGTGGCATTCGGGGCATTCACCGCGATCGTTGGCGGTGTTCGCTGGCGACAGACCACCACAGCGCTGCGCGACGGCGGCGACATGCCCGGTCCGCTGCCGGTGTGGCTGCTGATCGCGCTGCTCACCTTGTTCTCGGTGCTCGCCGTGATTCTCGGGCTGCAATCGCACTGATCGAGACCGGGTCGATGGAACACTCGCCAGTCGGGACGATGGAACACCGCGGCGTCGTCCGTCGTTATACAACCGAGCTCCACGACTCCCGCCGAATGCCCGACACGGGCACCCGGTGGTGACAATTTACGAAGGAGAGTCCACGTGTCGAATGAGTACCGCAAAGACCCCGACGCCATCGCCCGGCTGAACCCGGCGCAGTTTGCCGTCACGCAGGAATCGGCCACAGAACCGGCCTTCCGGAACGAGTTCTGGGATAACCACGAAGCCGGCCTCTACGTTGACATCGTGTCCGGCGAGCCGCTGTTCACGTCGACCCAGAAGTTCGACAGCGGTTGTGGCTGGCCGAGTTTCACGACTCCGATCGAACCGGCCAATGTTGTCGAGAAGCGCGACGCCACGCATGGGATGGTCCGCACCGAGGTGCGTTCAACCCACGGCGACAGCCACCTCGGCCACGTCTTCAACGACGGACCCATCGCTGAGGGTGGTCTGCGCTACTGCATCAACTCCGCTTCGCTTCGCTTCATCCAGGTCGCAGACATGGAGAAGGAAGGCTATGGCGAGTACCTGAAGCTGTTTTCAACCGAGGAGGCGAAGTAGATGACCGACAAGGCGATTCTGGCGGGTGGATGTTTCTGGGGCGTGCAAGATCTGATCCGTAAGCGCCCGGGTGTTGTCTCTACCCGGGTCGGATACACCGGCGGCGACGTACCGAATGCGACGTACCGCAACCACGGCACGCACGCCGAAGCCCTGGAGATCGAATACGACCCGGAACAGATCACCTACCGCGATCTGCTCGAGTTCTTCTTCCAGATCCATGACCCGTCGACCAAGAACCGGCAGGGCAATGACGTCGGCGCCAGCTACCGGTCGGCGATCTTCTACACCGACGACGAGCAGAAGCAGGTTGCCCAGGACACGATCGCGGACGTCGACGCATCCGGTTTGTGGCCGGGCAGGGTGGTCACCGAGGTGACCCCCGCCGGCGACTTCTGGGAGGCAGAGCCCGAGCATCAGGACTACCTCGAACGCATTCCGAACGGCTACACGTGCCATTACGTGCGGCCGGGCTGGAAGCTCCCACGGCGGACGCAAACCACCAGCTAGACGTCGATTTCTCAAATCCCCGCCCGACCACGGTCGAGCGGGGATTTGACTTTCCCATCAGGAAAGTAGAGACTACTTTCCAACCAGGAAAGTGAGATTTCATCATGGCCGACATCGATCCAGAAGAAGCCCGCGGTGCCTTGGAGTCCGCCGACCGCGCCCGCCGCCAGATGAGCGACGAAGTCGGTTTGCCCGCCACGTACTGGTGGGGCCTGGCCGCCGGCTGGCTCCTGTTGGGAGTTGTCGTCGAATTCTGTCCGTGGTGGATATCGATGGCGGCAACAATCCTCTTCGGCATCGGGCATTCCGTCGTCGCTTCGCGGCTGCTGAGCGGCCGTCGGCGCACCTCCGGAGTCCAGGTGAGCCGCGAGGTGACCGGCGCAAAGAACGCGATGCTGGTGGTCGGGATCCTGCTGATGCTGGTGGCGCTGACCATCGCGTTCGCGCTCATCCTCGACGCCCAGGATGTCGGGATGCCCGCGCTGTGGTCGGCACTGATCGTCGCCGTACTGACCGGAATCGGCGGACCGGAGATCCTCGCGGCCGTGCGCAAGTGGACACGTGCGTGAGCGCAACCGACGGTTTCGACGAACTCATCCACCCGAGTACGCGTCTGACGTTGGTCGCCACCCTGGCAGCTGCAGACTGGGCCGAGTTCGCATTCTTGAAGGAACACCTCAATCTTTCCGATTCGGCGTTGTCCAAGCAGCTGTCGACGCTGGAGGGTGCCGGTTACCTGATCACCGAACGGGCCACCACCGGGCGTAGGCGCACTGTCCGGGTCAGCCTCACCGAGGCGGGCCGACAAGCATTCGACGGCCATATCGCAGCGCTGCAGGCCATTGTCGGCGGCAGCGACCCCCGCTCTCCCGAACCGGGATCACACACCCCGACCTCGTAACATCCTTGATGCCGTCGCGCCAACCACTGGGGCTCGTGCCTCCTGAGCGTCGACCATCCGCTCCCGGCGGTCCTGTTGCGCGACAACGGTTCTGGCCTGAGAAGACATAGCCGACGCTCGCGTCCAGGCTGCCTCAAAACTTCGAACGACGAGCGCCGTAGTACGTCCGTACGATTCTGCGACAAAACGGTCATTTCGGCCAACTCGGAACGCGGGCATTCCATACGATCCAGCAGTCACCCCCGCTGAGATCCAAGGAGACCAAAGTGAAGCCCTCGCAGGCAAATCGTGCTGATCGTCGTCAATCTGCGCGCGAACATGCGCGTTCCTCCAAGAAACTGACGAAAACGGTGGCCGCGCTTGGGGCTGTACTGGCGATCGGCACCGGGGTGGCAGCCCCGGCGATGGCCGCCGAGCTGAACGCCGGACAGATCGCGCAGAACAACTACGCGACAACCGAGAACATCATCACGATCACTGACAACCTAGGGCGCACGCAGGTCGCGTTGCTTGCCCCGCTGGGTTCGGTGCTGCCCGCCGGGTGGGTACCGGCGGTGACGACCACGACGTCCTCGACCACGGAAACACTCAACATCCTCGGGATCATCCAGGAGACCACCGGGATGTTGCTCGCGGTTCCCGATACCGGCCACGTTCCCGGAATTCCTGCACTCGCCGGTGTCGGCACGCTCCCCGCGCAGCTACTTCTCGGCGGAGAGCTCCTCGAACCGCTGGTCGGATTGGGTGCCGCCAATCTACAAGTCGCCCTTGCCGCCGGCCTCCTGGGGACGATCAATCCTCTGACCAACGTTGCAAACACCGCAGCAAACGTCGTCCAGACGGTTGGCGGCGACAAAGTCACCCAGCAGGCAGGGCAACTCACCGGGATTCCGTCCATCGATGAGGCCCTTGGCTTCGTCGGGGGAACCAAGAACTCGAGCTCGTGGAATGGCACGTTCAACTGGCCCGTAGCCGGAATCAGCAATCAAAGCTGGATCACACAGGACAAGCTGACAGTCGACTCGATCAGCTCGGACGAAATCCAGGAGAAATTCTCCGCCGGCCTCAACACGCCGGATTATTTGAAGGTGCAGAAGGGCAAGACCAGGTACTACCTATGTGGGTTCAAGCTGTGCTCTGAATGGGTACCGACGAAGGACGTGAACGGCAACCCGGTTTACGCCGTCACATACGACCCGAACTCGCAGGTCGCTAACATACTGGCGACGCTCGACAACGTCGATGTCCAGGGCTTCTCCCTCATCAAACGCGAGATCGGCAGCAAATCCAGCCTCCCATTTGACGGTTCGGCGGGCTGGCTGGCCGGTGTGACGCAGGTGATCGTGCCGGGCGCCGAGGGTGAGCCGGACAAGGTGTCGACGGTCCCGATCATGGCCGGCGGATTCGCGTCCCCGGGTGATCTGTTCACCGTCGGTGGCCTGTACTCCCCCGGCATCGTCACCAACGGTCCCCAGTCGATCCAGTCCATACTCGGCAGCCGGTCGTCGAGCTTCTCGATTCCGCGGGCCGGCTTCGGCGTCGAACAGACGTCGATCCTGCAGTCCTTCTACATCGGCCCCGACGGGTTCATCTCCGACTCGGGGTGGACCATCGCGATGATCAACGTCGGTGGCACCCCGATCCCGGTGATCTACTCGCTCGGGTCGGTGAACTTCGGACCGCAAGGAGTTGGGTACACCAGCCCATCGATCTTCGGCGTCGGGTTGCCCGGCTTCCAGCTCGGCACAACTCCTACGGGTGCCGGCGAGTCCACCGGTGGACTCCTTGGAGGAATCGGCGGTATCGACATTCCGACATCGCTCATCGTGCTCGACCCGAAACTGGTGTTCGACGCACTCGGCATCACCGACCCGACCGGACTCGGACTCAACGATCCCGTCGGGACGCTTCGCAAGGTGGAAGCGGTCCTGAGTCCGCTGTTCACCCAGTATGTGACGCCAACGGCCTCCCAGATCTCGCAGGCTCTCGCCGACGCCGCAACGGACATCGTGAACGAGGGATCGGCCGCGGTGAAGGACACGGCGACGTCCCTGGTTGGCATTACCAACGAGATCGCCGACACCGTCGAAGAGGTCACCGACCAGACGGACACGACGTTGACTGCCGGCAGGCACGCGCTCGACGACACCACCTACACCGGAAAGCATCGCGCGGACGACTCCGATGCGCCGCTTGTGGCGACCTCCTATACCGACGAGCAGGACTCCACCCCCTCGACCGACACAGAGGAGACTGATGGTGGGTCAAACGACGAGGGCGAAGCGACCGACGACAGCAAGGCCAACGACGACAACGCACCGAACGAAGACAACGGTGCCAACGACAGCGGATCTGATCCAACCGGTTCCAGCGGTGACAGCAGTTCGTCGTCAGACGAGTAGCATTCGAGCGCGTCTATCTCTGGTCGGCGGTGGACCCAGGCTAAAAGCCCAGCCCCATCCAATCGGTGGCGGTGAAGGCCTTCTCCAGATGCGCTGCCTCGACCTTGACCTCATCGGGGTCCGGGTCGAGGCCGTCTCCGGCAATGGCACGCAAGGCGGCGGTGACACCCGCCTCGTAGGTCTCGAACCCGCCGATGACCACGCTGTCGGCACGCCACCACACGAGCAGGTGGGATCCACTCGGGGACGGGCAGAAGCCGATCACCTGACCATCGCGGGCCAACGTCGGGCAGCCGTCCGGGAAGGCGTCGGTTTCACTCATGGGAGCACTGTATTCCGGGCTTCCGACGCCCCTGTGAACAGCGACGACACCGGCCGCACCGAACCGATTTGTTTGCAGCCACGACCCGGCGGGTAGTCCTACAGCAACATCAATCATTGGAGCTGATCATGGACACCGTTGTCTGGATTGTTATCGCAGTTGTGGTCGTACTTCTTCTGATCGCTCTCGCGTTCGCGCTGATGCGCCAGCGGAAAGCCCGGCGTCGCGTCCAGGCCGGGGAAATCCGGGAAGCCGCCTCTCGCCGTGTGAACGATGTCCAGCGGGAAGAGGCCATCGCCGAGGAAGCCGCCGCACGGGCCCGTCGCGCGAAGGCCGATGCGGACGCCAAGGCAGCCGAGGCCAAGCGCCTGTCGGCCGAGGCCCAGAACCGCCATGGGGTTGCGGCATCGTCGCGTGAGGAACTGCAGTCCGAGTTCGCACAGGCTGACAAGATCGATCCCGATGTGCCGAAGAACCAGAATCGGAACCAGAACGAGAACCTGAACCCGAACCAGAACCCGAACCAGAACCAGAACCATGGTCGGCACGAAAGCCCGCAGAACATCGGGAACGACGGCGTGCCGAACAACCGGAATGACATCCCGCAGAACAACCGGAACGACGGCGTGCCGAACAACCGGAACGACATCCCGCAGAACACTCGGCGCCAGACCCCGGAGAACACACAGAATTTGTGAGGCGCGTTCGGCGCGTTTCCGTTTAGGCTCAGCAGATGCGCTATGGGATCTCGATTCTTCCGGATCAACCATGGCGGGAAGCTCGCCCGAAATGGGAACGCGTCGACGCGATGGGTTTCGACCACGGGTGGTTCTTCGATCACCTGGTGTGGGGTGGACTTCCCGATTCCCAGTGGTTCTCCTGCATTCCCACCATGACCGCCGCCGCGGCGGTGACACCGATCAAGCTCGGAACGTTTGTCGCAACACCCAACTTTCGACATCCGGTGTCGTTTTCCCGCGAGATCGAAACTCTGCTCGACATCGCCGGTGACCGGATCCTGTTGGGGCTCGGGGCGGGTGGAACACCTGACGACGTTGTCGAGGGAAGGCCGCCGTTAACCGCAAAAGAGAAGGTCGACAGGTTTCAGGAGTTCACCGGCCTGCTCGGACAGTTACTAGGTGAGGACCATGTCACCGCTGACGGTGACTACTACCAGGCCCGGGACATGCGCCTGGTCGGTGGCGCCGTCCGCGACAACGTCCCGTTCATCCTCGCCGGCAACGGCCCGCGATCGGTTCGCTTCGCCGCGAAACACGGCGACGCCTGGATGACCACCGGCACCAAGGTCGAGACCCTCGACGAGTGGTTCACCGGGATCGCCGCGAATTGCGGACTACTCGACAAGACACTGATCGAAAATGACCGCGATCCAGAAACGTTCGATCGCTATCTGAACCTCGACGCCTCACCACAATTCTCGCTGGAGAGCATCGGGGTCTTCGACGATATGGTCGGTCAGGCAGCGGAACTCGGATTCACCGATGTGATCACGCACTGGCCACGGGCCGACGATCCCTTTCGAGGATCGGTCTCGGTCCTCGAATCATTGGCCGAGCGCGGATTCGAAGGTCGGTAGAGCCGACGAATTCATGGCCTCTCAGCGTCGGCCCATTCGGATACAAACATCTGCCCGTTCGCGCAACACTGACCGCAATCCTGCCCCGGCGGCTGCTGCTCGGTCTGACGGGTGAAGATCGGGTAATTCGGTGGCGCCTGCTTCAGCTTGTTCGATGACAATGGCCAATTGATGACCCCGCTGGTGGCCATGTAACCAGATCCCGCACCGATCTCCGGAACATCCGGAGAATCTTTTCGTAGTGTTTGAGGGTCGGTTCGCAAGTCGACTCAACCTATCATCTCCGCGTAATCAGTTGGGCCACAATACTATTAACACTTCTTCGTGGATGACGCCATGAATCATGAAATCAAGACTGGCCTGGGCGGAAAATGCCACTTCTAGGCTAAGCCCTGAGTTCCCGACTTTGGGGGCTCGCTCTACCAACGAAGGGTTCGAAGATGGTGCTTCTATTGACAGTTACGTTCGCGGCCATCCTGATGCTGGCGGGCGTTGCCGGCTCATATTTCAGGGAAGTTGTGAGCGATGGCCCAACACCACCCGCAGTCGCGATCGGATCGGCCGCAGGCCTGATGGCCGTAGTGGGTTGCGGATTGCTCTACTCCTACGCAATGGCTATTGCCACGTGACCGGAATGATCGCAGTGGAATCTGTAACCCGATCAATCTCGGCGGCCGGGTAATCGACTGTTGGAACAAGGGTCTCGTCTGACGGATCTAGGCGACGGGACCCTTGTTCCAATGCGATCAGACAAACTGCGGCTTCCGCGAGGGGGCCAGCGCTGGTCTTGATTTCTCAGGCACCGTCAGGTCTGGTGGGCTCAGAAGTGCAGGTATATCGTTCGCCGCGCCTTCGAGGTTGCAATTCTCGGTATCGGCTTGGAAATTCACTTCTCGTTTGGGCCCATTTTCCTTGATCACAGTACGGGTTCCAGTGTGTAGCTCCGTGGAATACACAGACTCGGTTTCGGTTTCGACGACGGCTGGTTTGTCATCGCCAGACCCCGCCCCCTTTGCGGCCTCTCCCCGCGTTCGATTGCTCGTTCGCGATGCCCGCTGTGTGCGGTCGGACAGAAACGGGCTGGCTCGGGCGGAGCCGGAGTTTGCCGCAGCGTGATGGGCCAAGGACCTGGCGCAGTACTTGCAGTGCGCCGGTGTGCGCTCGATAAACACATCCACACCGCGGCGTTCGGGGCGAACCAGGCCTGCGTCTGCTTCCCCGGGCATGGATCCTGGTTTGTTCAGGCTGCCGATTCCCGAACCGTTGCCGATTTTCGATGTCGATATGCAGCGCAGATTAGCGGGACGCGCCGAGCTACTTTATCCGATCTCCGGCGCGTCGCCCGGCCCCGCTAATTCGAATGTGCAGTCAGTCAGACGATGGCGAACCGAGTTATCGCCTTCCTTCGTCAACTGTTGCCGGCCGTCACCCAGCCGTCAGGGAACCGGAGGATCGTCAGCATCGCCGTCAAGGTCCTCAACAACGACGCATCGAGCTTGTCGAACGCAGCCCTGATTGTCGCCTCCTGATTGCGCTCAGCACAGGACGCACCCTTGATCCACTGCTTTGTGATCCGAGGTCACCGCCTGGACGTTGACCATGAGGTGCTAGCACCCTTCGCGCGGACCCGACGACGCGAGTCGTATGACGGGGAAGTGTGCCGCGCAACCCCACAGCCGCTGTCAGAGGAAGCTGACATACTTGACGTGAGCGTCGCAGCGAGGCACGAGGCGGTCGCCGACGAGAAGGAGAGAGCACGCATGGACGACGCGCCTGACGAGGTTGCCAGCGAAGACGACGGCGTTGACATGCGGCCTGATGAAGAGGGGCAGAACAGCTCGGATGCCCTGGAGATCGCACCATCCACGACCCTCGTCGAGGTGACACCCGGTGTCGCAGTGGTGTTCGGTGAAGTCCCCGAAGGCCTTGAACTCATCAGCCTTGATCTGGTGCCATCATTCGACCGAACACAGCTCTCGACTGCTCTGGGCTCGATCGGCAACGTGGGCGCGATGGCTGGAAACGTTGCGGAGGCTGTAGCAAGCGCGCAGGGCCTCTACCGGGTCAACGACGCGACGATGTCTCTGCTGAAGGGCGGCGGGCAGTTGGCCGCAAAAGACGGCGCCCACCTCGGAGCGATCTTCCAAAATGGCAAGCTGATCGGACAGGCACGCTTCATCCCGGCTTCGATGACGGCCGCCGCGGCCATCGCAGCAATCGGCCCGGCCGTGGCTATGATCGCACTCCAGATGCAGCTCGGTGAGATTTCGGGTCTCGTCCGCACCAACATCGCGCTCACCACACAGACACTCAAGACCATCCGAAACGAGCAGTGGGCCGAACTTGAAGGACTCGCGGAGGCCGTCGATGAGGCGATCAAGGAGGCTCGCGAACTCGACACCATAACGGACTCTGTCTGGGAGCCCATCGCTCCTAGCCGCCCCATGATCCACAAACAGGTGAAGCTCTACCGAAAGAACGTGGCCGGACACGTTCAGGAGCTAGGGAAACTGGACGGACGCGCGCGCCGCCAATACCTCGAATCCAGCGCCGAGGCAACCGTCTTCGACACCCATGCGCTGCTCAGTTCGCTGAAGACACACGCTGAGTACCAGGCGATTCGTGCTGCGCTCGCCCGAACCCGAAGCGCTAACGACGAGAGCGAGGCGCAGCTCTTCGACATGATCGCGCAGAAAATACCCGCCGAGATCGAAGACTCTCTCCACGAGATCAGGCTGCTCACGGAATCGCTCGTGCGTGAATTACGGATCATCGCTGAGCTCCCCAACCGAGCTACAGTTCCGCTCACGAAGAAGCGCAAAGATGCGAAGGCATCCCGACTGACGTGCAAGCAGCTCCTCGATGCCATCGAACCCCTAGCCAACATGCTCCATCCGGCAGTCGAGATGCCTGCCGTACCAGAAACTCTATGCGCGCCCAACGGCCTTGATCTTGAGCCGTACCTTCATATCCTTCGGTGGTTCCTTGAGGACGGCGAGACGCTTCGCAGCGTCGCATTCCCCTACGAGGCAGGACCTCACAACCTCACTGGAGTCGTACCAGCAATCCTCGCCAAACGAGTTGACGCCACCTGGGACGCACTCGCACCAGGCAAGGCTGGCGCGGTGGTCGAGAAGCTCACTTCGAGCACCTTCGTGGCAGTAACTGACCGCCGGATCGTCACCGCCACCCCGAGAACCCTTCTGCGACGCGGCGAACTCGGCTCGATCTATCCACTGGACGAGATTAAATACGTGCGCCCACGATCGAATCACGGTGCGGGCGTGCGCCCAACCATCGGCATAGCCACGGACCGTCGCGACGTCCAGTGGATGTTCCCGGGCGACGCCGACCACGAACACATAGACAACCTGGCTGCGGTGATCTCAGACGGAGCATCCGCCACAACCCAGGATCCAGCGGCGATCGACCACTCCGCCACACGAGGCATCACCGTCGGTTCCTAAGCTCGGCGACACAGCGGCACGGTGGCCGGGAGTCCGACCGACCAACGCCTACAGGACTGAGACAACTGTTCGACCTTATGTCCCTCGGCAGCCGAGATCCCCTCGTTGATCTCGACGAACACCAGCGCGCTCGCGGATCAGTATCGGTGCGGGTCGACGAGCGTGACGACCTCGTCATACGCCGCGACGGTCCAGTCGTAGACCGGGCCGTTCGAGAGCACCAGGACATGGCCGCTCTCGCGCCGGGCACCGACGGCAGCTCTCACTCGAACTTCTCGTCGGCACCGATACCGAGCCCGGCGGGGTAAGTCTTCCGTGCAGTTCGCCCCCGACACCCAGGTCGATGATCATCCGGCACACCGTCGCCGCGTCTAGTGGGGTCGGATCCGAACTTGGTGCAGCGCCATCCAACGAACAGCCGGCGGCTCCCAGGGCCACGGAGAGCGACGAGTGGCACCAGGCGCCACGCCTTGATCATGAGGTACTCCATACAGCAGTCCCAACCCATAGATCACAGGCAGACACACAGTCGGCACGTAAGGGCACGAACAACCGACAGACATGACGCCCAGGAGTGAAAAACACGCGCACAACAGACTTCCCACTGGCAGCGCGGGAGTCAGGGGTTCGAGTCCCTTTGCTCCACAGAAGGAAACCCCTCCGACTCAGGTCGGAGGGGTTCCTTCGTATATGAACCAGACGGGCGATTTCGCTGTCGATGAACAGGACCGACATGGGGAACAAAGCTCCTAAAAAAGAAGTTGAGCCCAGAGTACTTAACTTTGGAGGAAACATGACGGAACTCAATCGTTTGCCGGTGCTGTTCCTGACCGACCCCGTTTTGCTGCCTGGCATGGTGGTCCCGGTCGAGCTGGATGACGCCGCACGCGCTGCTGTCGATGCCGCGAAGGCATCTGACGCCGGCAAACTCCTGGTCGCTCCACGCCTGGACGACCGCTATCCCGCCTACGGCGTCGTCGCCTCGATCGTGCAGCTCGGCCGGATGGCCGGCGGCCAATCGGGTGCTGTGCTCAAGGGCGAATCCCGAGCCCACATCGGGTCCGGCACCACCGGACCGGGCGCCGCGCTCTGGGTCGAGGTCGAGCCCGTCGACGAACCCGACGTCACAGACGACGTCCGCGAACTGGCCGCCGAATACAAACAACTGGTGCTCGCGATGCTGCAGCGCCGTGAGGCCTGGCAGGTCATCGACTCGGTGAACAAACTGAGCGACCCCTCGGCACTCGCCGACACTGCCGGGTACGCCTCGTACCTCACCGATGTGCAGAAGCGCGAGATGCTCGAGACGCCCGATGTGGGCGAGCGTCTGCGCACCCTGATCACCTGGACCCGTGACCATCTCGCGGAGGTCGAGGTCAACGACAAGATCGCCGGTGACGTCCGCGACGGCATGGAGAAGACCCAGAAGGAATTCCTGCTGCGCCAGCAACTCGCCGCGATCCGCAAGGAACTCGGCGAAGACGAGCCCGACGGTAGCGACGACTACCGCGCCCGCGTCGAATCCGCCGAGCTGCCCGACAACGTGCGCGAAGCCGCGATGCGAGAGGTCGGCAAGCTGGAGCGGGCCAGCGACCAGAGCCCCGAATCCGGTTGGATCCGAACCTGGTTGGACACCGTCCTCGACCTGCCGTGGAACGTCACCACCACCGACTCCACCGACATCAAGGGCGCCCGCGCGATCCTCGACGCCGATCACCACGGTCTGGACGACGTGAAAGATCGCATCGTCGAGTACCTCGCCGTGCGTGCCCGCCGGGCCGAACGTGGCCTGCAGGTCGTCGGCGGACGTGGCTCCGGTGCCGTGATGGTCCTGGCCGGGCCTCCCGGTGTGGGCAAGACATCGCTGGGCGAGAGCGTGGCCCGGGCTCTGGGCCGCAAGTTCGTTCGTGTCGCCCTCGGTGGCGTCCGCGACGAGGCCGAGATCCGGGGCCACCGGCGCACCTACGTCGGGGCCCTGCCCGGACGCATAGTGCGAGCCATCGGCGAGGCGGGATCGATGAATCCCGTTGTGCTGCTGGATGAGATCGACAAGGTCGGCGCCGACTATCGCGGCGACCCCAGCGCGGCACTGCTCGAGGTCCTGGATCCGGCGCAGAACCACACGTTCCGCGACCACTACCTCGACCTGGACCTTGACCTGTCCGACGTGGTCTTCCTGGCGACCGCCAACGTGATCGAGCAGATCCCGTCGGCCCTGCTCGACCGCATGGAGCTCGTCACCATCGACGGCTACACCGAGGACGACAAGGTGGTCATCGCTCGCAACTACCTGCTGCCCCGGCAACAGGAACGCGCCGCGATCACCGGTGACGAAGTGGAGGTCACCGACTCGGCCCTGCGGAAGATCGCCGCGGACTACACCCGGGAGCCAGGCGTCCGTCAGTTCGAGCGATTCCTTGCGAAGCTGATGCGCAAAGTCACTACAGCACTGAGTGATTCGTCCGACGGCACCAAGATCACGGTCGACGAACCCGATCTGGTCGGCTATCTCGGCAAGCCGCGATTCACGCCGGACTCGGAAGAGCGCACGGCGGTGCCGGGTGTCGCAACCGGGCTCGCGGTCACCGGACTCGGCGGCGATGTGCTCTACATCGAGGCCGGTTCCACCGACGGAGAAGGGCTGGTCCTCACCGGACAGCTCGGAGACGTGATGAAGGAGTCCGCGCAGATCGCACTGAGCTATGTGCGTTCGCACGCAGTCGAATTCGGCATCGATCCGAAGTCCCTGGAGCGCAGCATCCACGTCCACGTCCCGGCCGGTGCCACTCCCAAGGACGGACCGTCCGCGGGTGTCACCATGGTCACCGCCCTGGTGTCGATGGCAACCGGGCGTAAGGTTCGCGCGGACGTCGCGATGACCGGCGAGGTGACGCTGAACGGACGCGTCCTGCCAATCGGCGGCGTGAAGCAGAAGTTGCTCGCCGCGGCGCGATCGGGAATGAAGACCGTGTTCATCCCGCAGCGCAACGAGCCGGATCTGGATGATGTTCCCGCCGAGGTTCTGGAGGCACTGACCGTGCATCCGATGACCGATGTCGCCGACATCATCGCCCAGGCGCTGGAGCCGGTGGAGCAGGACGCGACCGCCGCGGCCTGAAGACAATCGACACCAAGACCCCACCGACATCTCGACTGTCGGTGGGGTCTTCGTCTATCGTCCATGTGGTGCCGACTGATCGTCGTAACCGCATCACCCTCACTCTCCAGAGGCGAGTGGGCAACCCCATAACCAAACTGTCCCCGTTCCAGACACTCCTGGAGACCACCGGCCGGAAGTCCGGGCAACCGCGTCGAACGGCCCTCGGAGGCAGACGGGTGGGCAACGAGTTCTGGCTCGTGTCGGAGTTCGGGACCGGGTCGCAGTACATCAAGAACATTCAGGCCGATCCGACTGTCCGGGTGCGCCTGCGCGGTAAGTGGCACACCGGAACCGCTCATCTGCTTCCCGACGACGATGCCGCCGCACGCCTCAAGGCACTGCCGACTGTCAACAGTTTCGGAGTCAAGACGTTCGGTACAAATCTCCTGACCGTACGCATCGATCTGGACTGAATACCGGCGCACGCCACATCGAACAGATCCGCCTCCCGATCTGACCGGGCACAGAAGCACATCAATCAGGTATAAGCACATGTGTGCAGCGCGAGCTTTTGACTGAAGAATGTGCATTTCGTCTGGGAGTCCGGCTTGACTGCCAAATGGCCACTTTCGCAAATCATCTACAGCACAGTGCAATTAGTCACCCCGAACGGGAGTGACCGGTCTCACATCACTCGCTTCACCACCCAAAACGGGCAAAACTCTTGAATCGGAAATGGATTCGTCACGTCAGATCACGTCGACGAAACAAACCATCCCTATTTTTATGCACGTACACGGAATCGTATACACGCAGTTCTGGGTCGTCGCTGCTTGCCGACCTCCCTTTTCTCAGTGCAGCGCAACACAAGTGAAAGGCCGCTATGCCGCAACCCGATGCTGTTCCCCAGAGGTCCCGGTTCCGCCGGTCCACCCTCGTTGCACCTGCCGCACTCGCAGTCGTTGCCCTCGCACTCAGTGCCTGTGGTAGCTCGGCCAGTGAAGAGTCCACTAGCTCGGCCACCTCGTGTGTCGACACCTCTGGCAGCACGATCAAGGTCGGTTCTCTCAACTCGTTGTCGGGAACCATGGCGATTTCCGAAGTCACCGTTCGTGATTCGATCGCACTCGCGGTCCAGGAGATCAACGCCGCCGGTGGTGTCCTGGGCAAACAGATCGAGGTCGTCGGAGAAGACGGCGCATCCGAACCGACCATCTTCGCCGAAAAGGCCGAGAAACTGATCAGCAGCGACTGTGTCGCAACGGTTTTCGGTGGATGGACCTCATCGAGCCGCAAGGCGATGCTTCCGGTCTTCGAGGACAACAACGCACTGCTCTACTATCCGGTGCAGTACGAGGGACTCGAGTCGTCCCCGAACATCTTCTACACCGGTGCCACCACCAATCAGCAGATCGTTCCGGCCCTGGACTACCTGAAGGAGAAGGGCGTCAAGTCCCTCTACCTCGTCGGTAGCGACTACGTCTTCCCGCAGACGGCCAACCGAATCATCAAGGCATACGCAGAAGCCAACGGTATCGAGATCAAGGGCGAGGACTACACGCCTTTGGGTTCGACCGACTTCTCGACCATTGTCAACAAGGTTCGTTCCGCCGACGCCGATGCAGTCTTCAATACCCTCAACGGTGACTCCAACGTCGCATTCTTCCGCGAGTACAACAACGTCGGCCTGACCGCGCAGGACATGCCTGTTGTCTCGGTGTCGATCGCCGAGGAAGAAGTCGGCGGTATCGGTGTACAGAACATCGACGGTCAGCTCACGGCGTGGAACTACTACCAGACCCTCGACACCCCGGTGAACAACGCCTTTGTCGCCGCGTACAAGGCGAAGTATGGCGCGGACAAGCCCACCTCGGATCCGATGGAGGCCGCGTACACCGCGGTGTACCTCTGGAAGAACACTGTTGAGAAGGCCAATTCCTTTGATGTACCGGCCATTCAGGACGCTGCCGGCGGCGTCACCTTCGAAGCACCCGAGGGACTGGTGACCATCGACGGTGAGAACAACCACATCACCAAGACCGCGCGAATCGGCGAGATCCGTTCCGACGGACTGATCTACACGGTCTGGGAGTCACCGGCACCCATCGAGCCCGATCCGTACCTCGAGGGTTACCCCTGGGCCGAGGGTCTGAGCGGCTAGCGACGATCGGGTCACAGTAGATGACGGAAGCCGGCAAGAAGTGATCGGGAAGGAAACGCACTCGTGGATGTGCTGATAGGACAGACGTTTACCGGACTCAGTCTGGCGTCGATTCTGCTACTCGCGGCATTGGGACTCTCGCTGACATTCGGTCAGATGGGTGTCATCAACATGGCACATGGTGCGTTCATCATGCTCGGTTCGTACACCGCCTACGTGGTGCAGGAACACTTGGTGTCCAATACGAATGCCTCCCTGATAGTTTCACTTTTTGTCGGCTTCCTCGTCGGTGGTCTGATGGGTGTGATCCTCGAAGTCACACTCATCCGGCGCATGTATCACCGTCCACTGGACACCCTGCTCGTCACATTCGGTGTGGGTCTGATCCTGCAACAGGCGGCCCGCGACATCTTCGGGGCGCCGGCGGTCAACGTGGTCGGCCCGGACTGGCTCAGCGGGGGCGTGGAAATCCTCGGCGCTGTGGTGCCGAAGAGCCGGATCTTCATCATGATCCTCGCCGTCGTCTGTGTTGCAGTGCTGGCAGCAACCATGAAGTACACCCCGATGGGCCGCCGGATCCGGGCGGTGGTGCAGCACCGCGAGCTCGCCGAGACCAGTGGAATCTCCAGTCGCAGAACAGATATCACGACCTTCTTCATCGGGTCCGGTCTCGCCGGTGTCGCGGGTGTGGCCCTGACACTCATCGGCTCCACGAGCTCCAACACCGGCACCGTCTACCTCATCGACGCCTTCCTCGTGGTTGTGATCGGTGGGCTCGGCCAGATCAAGGGGGCCGTCATCGCAGCCATAGCGCTCGGGCTGCTCAATTCGTTCATCGAATACAACACCACCGCGTCGGTGGCCAAGGTGATCGTGTTCATCCTCATCGTGATCTTCCTGCAGATCCGGCCGCAGGGCCTGTTCACCGTCAAGACGAGGAGCCTGGTATGAAACAATTCTTATCTTCACGCTGGCAGGTCTACTCCGGCTTCGCACTCGCCGCGGTCATCCTCTTTGCGGTTGCCCCGGCCGTGCTCAGCGATTTCCGGCTCAACCTCCTGGGAAAGTTCCTGTGCTTCGGCATGGTGGCCGTCGGCATCGGATTGGCCTGGGGCCGTGGCGGAATGCTGGTCCTGGGACAGGGCGTCTTCTTCGGTCTGGGCGCCTACATCATGGCCATGCACCTCAAGATCGCCGACGCCGAACTCCGCGGCGACACCGTTCCCGACTTCATGAAGATCGCCGGCATATCCGAATTGCCCGCCTACTGGAAACCGTTCGCCTCGCCGGTGGTCACCATCCTGGGCATCCTCTTCATCCCCGCCGGCGTCGCATTGATCCTCGGCCTCGGAATCTTCAAACGCCGCGTAAAGGGCGCCTACTTCGCCATCCTGTCGCAGGCACTCGCTGCCGCCTTCGCCATCCTGCTCATCGGCCAGCAGAGCACCGGAGGAAGCAACGGGCTCAACCGGTTCCGCAGCTTCTTCGGACTGGCGCTGAACGACCCGGCCAACAAGCGACTCCTGTTCTTCATCGCCGCAGCCACGCTGCTCATCATCGTCGCGTTGACGCGCCAGCTGATGTACAGCCGATACGGCGAACTGCTGGTCGCCGTCCGCGACCAGGAAGAGCGCGTCCGCTTCCTCGGCTACGACCCCGCCAACATCAAGCTCGTCGCGTACACCGTCGCCGCACTGTTCGCGAGCATCGCCGGTGCCTTGTTTGTTCCGATCGTCGGAATCATCTCGCCTGCGGATGTGGGTATCGTCCCGTCGATCGCGTTCCTGATCGGTGTCGCCATCGGTGGCCGCACCACCCTGCTCGGTCCGGTACTCGGTGCCATCGGTGTCGCATGGGCCCAGACCAACCTGTCGGAGAACTTCCCCTCGGGCTGGGTATACGCCCAGGGCCTGCTCTTCATCGTTGTCGTCGGATTCTTCCCCGCCGGTCTGGCCGGCCTCGGCGCGCTGACGAAGTGGCGGCGCAAAAGAACCGAATCCGGCCCGCCCGAATCTGATCCCGACCCGGACAAGGCCGACGTCACACCAGTGGGAGCAACCTCATGAGCGCGGAACAAGCACCGGTTGTGGACAAGGAACCCGTCATCGGTGGCAACGCCGGTATGTCTAGTGAGTATCTCGAGGTCCGTGACCTGACCGTCAGCTTCGACGGGTTCAAGGCCGTCAGCGGCGTGGATCTGACTCTGTTGCAAGGTGATCTACGATTCCTCATCGGCCCCAACGGCGCCGGAAAGACCACCGTCATCGACGCCATCACCGGTCTGGTGCCGGCCACCGGGTCCATCCAGAAGTCCGGTGTCGAGCTGGTCGGCAAGAAGGTACATCGCATCGCCCGGTTGGGTGTGGGCCGAACCTTCCAGACCGCCAGCGTCTTCGAAGAACTCACCGTGCTTCAGAACCTCGACATCGCCGCCGGCGCCGGGCGCGGTCCGATGACACTGCTGCGTCGCCGGTCCGGCATCCTGCCCGAGATCGAAGAGGCTCTGGAGACCATCGGATTGCAGGACCTGCGCGACTCCCCCGCCGGAATCCTGGCCCATGGTCAAAAGCAGTGGCTCGAGATCGGGATGTTGCTGGTGCAGAACGCTTCTGTGCTGCTTCTCGATGAACCGGTCGCCGGCATGAGTCACGAGGAACGCGAGGAGACCGGACAACTGTTGCGGCGCATCGGCGGACAGCGAACGGTGGTGGTCGTCGAACACGATATGGAGTTCATGCGCTCGTTCGCCACCTCGGTGACCGTGCTCGCCCGCGGCAAGGTCATCGCCGAGGGCTCCGTCGCCGACGTACAGGCCAATCCGCAGGTGCAGGAGGTCTATCTCGGAACCGCAGCGGGCGGCACCGAGATCGAAGAAGTTGCCGCCGCCGCAGAATCCGAAGGGGCTTCCTGATGCTCGAATTGATCGACGTCCGAACCGGTTACGGCCGCACCGAAGTCATCCACGGGGCCAGCATCGAAGTACCCACCGACGGTGTGGCCGCCGTTATGGGGCACAACGGGGCGGGCAAGACCACCCTGCTGCGCGCCGCCGTGGGTCTGCTGAAGGTCACCAAGGGGACCGTCAAGTTCGATGGCACCGACATCACCTCGATGCGCCCGAGCGCGCGGGTGGCCCGGGGGCTGGCCTACGTCCCACAAGGTCAGCAGAGTTTCGGCTACCTGACCACGGCAGAGAACCTCCAGGTGGTCGCCGACGGTCGCAAGCGTGGCAAGGAACTCGTGGACGAGGCATTGGATCTGTTCCCGGCACTGAAGGAATTGCTGACCCGTCGTGCCGGGCTGCTGTCCGGCGGTCAGCGCCAGCAGCTGGCCATCGCGCGGGCGCTGATCACCGAACCGAAGATGCTCATCCTCGACGAACCCACCGAAGGTATTCAGCCGTCGGTGGTCGCCGAGATCGAGAACACCATCACCTCACTCACCCAGCGCGGTGACATGGGAGTCCTCCTGGTGGAACAGCAGATCGGCTTCGCCCTCGAAGCCGCCGATCGGTACTACATCCTCGAAGGCGGTCACATCACCTCATCCGGAGCGGGCGGCGTCGACGCCGAAGCCGGTGTGCGCGAGGCCATGACCATCTGATCGCGGTTACGATCGTCCGCCTCAGCCAACTCAAGGGGAGTACGCCCTCGGTGACCATTGGCGGGGACGATCATGGGCACCGCAAATAGCTCATCGGGGACCAAAGGGACCTCCTGCTGTCGGACAATAGGACCATGGCGTACGACGAGCATCTCGCCGGCCGGATCCGCGAATTGGTCGGGCCCGAACCCGGCGTGTCCGAGAAGCGCATGTTCGGCGGGCTGGCGTTCCTCGTAGACGGCCACATGGCGGTCGCGGCGAGCGGTCAGGGCGGCCTGATGGTGCGGGTCGCCCGCGACGAACAAGAGATCCTGCTTTCCCGAAAGCACGTCTCACCGATGGTGATGCGTGGCAACGAGACCCGGGGCTGGATTCGGGTCGACGCCGAGGGGGTCAAGACCAGGCGTCAGCTGCAGACCTGGGTCACCCGCGGCATCGCGCAGGCCCGCTCGGCTCCCTGATCCAGCAGAGGTTTCGACATCGCCGCAGATCGGTACTCTCTGGGCGTCTGATCCGCGTTCGAGAAGGGAAGCACATGAGTCTCACATCCAAAGCCATGTACAAGCCGTTGTCGCTGGCAACCGGGGTGCTGGGTGGACTGGCTGCTTCCGCTGCCTTCGGGCAGGTCTGGAAACGGTTGGGAAATGACCGGGACGTCCCGGACCCGAAGGATCTGAACAAGAGCAACACCGAGGTGCTGGCCGCCGCCGCCCTGCAGGGATTGATCTTCGGTCTGGTCCGCGCGGCGATCGACCGCGCCGGCGCACGCGGCTACAAGGCCGTGACACACGAGAACCCGGCCTGAGCGAGGAGTCGATCTCTTTATCTCTCCGCCGGGCTCATCGCTCACGAGCCGTTCAACCTCGCTGCCCCGGATCCGGCCAACGCACCCGCCGGAACCGGTCTGCCCGACACCGCCAGCAGTAGATCGATTGCGCGACCGCGGACGTCATCCCCGGCATCGGGGGCGTGCACGAACTCTGCGTCGGTCGCGGTCATGCGCAGCCCCGCAACCCGCTCACGCCCACCACCGAAGCCGACCGCGGTCGTTGCCTGATATCGCAGAGCATCGACGACGAACTCGACGGGGTAGTCCGAACCGATGCCAAGTGGCCGGCGGATGTCCTCGCCGTGGACGAAGCATTCGACCAGACGTGTGACCGGATTGGCGGGCGGCGTGCTGGTCGATCCGATGACGGCGCGCATGGCCTCGAGCGTGTCGCGGGGGTCCTCACACTTTCGCCGCGCGAGCCCGGTGGCGTTGTCCCGGTCGAAGTCGAAGCGTGCCCGGATCATCCGCCGGACGAAGCCGAACCTCGTCGTCGTGGCCGAGTCGATCAGGTGGGCCAGAACATCGTGTACATCCCACCCCGGACACAGCGAGGCTGTCGACCAAGCACCAACGGGTAGGTCCCCCAGATCATCGATGAGCTTGGCGCGCTCGGCATGCACTATCGGCCACACGTCCGAGAACTTACGTTTCATGCAGAAACGGACCGATGCCGGACGCGAAACTCATCGCGTCCGGCAGGTCCGGCAATTTCTACACAGTTGCTTGGAGCGCACCCACCGGTTCCCTACCGGCGGACTCCGCTGACTCCAGCTGACCGAAGTCGAGCTTGACCAGCTGGTCGGCGAGATCGAAGTAGCGATCGTCGTGCGTGATCACCACAACTGTCTTGCCGGCTTCCTTGAGGTCGCTCAGGATTCGGCGGTAGAAATACTCCCGGAACTGCGGTTCCTGATCGGCCGCCCACTCGTCGAAGACATAGATCGGACGATCCTCGAGCAACGCTGTCACCAGGGTCAGACGCTTGCGTTGTCCCTGCGACAGTGCTGTCGTCGACAACTTCCCGTCCTGAACCGTCACCTTGTGCGCGATCTGCAACTGATGCAGGTAGCCCCGCACCTGGTCGTCGATCCCTGGCCCGTCGAATCCGAGGTAGTCCTCGAACAGGTGGAAGTCGGTGAAGACGGCCGAAACGTTCTGGCGATACCACTCGACATTGCTGTAATCGATGGGTTCGCCGTTGAGCACCACCTGTCCGTGATGGGGTGCGTACAAACCCGTGATCAGTTTGGCCAGAGTCGACTTGCCACTTCCGTTGCCGCCCACGACGAAGGTCACCTGCCCGGGGTCGAGCACCAGATCGATCGGTCCGAGATGGAAACCTGAACCCTCACCGGGACCACCGGGAGGAGGTCCGGCCGGCCGGCCGGCCGACTTGGGCGGACCGGCCGACGGTGGTGCCGGCGGACCACTCATCTGCTCACCGCGGTACGCGTACCCGAGGCCACGCAGCTCGACCCGGGCGTGGGAGGCGGTGGGGCGCTCGATGTACGGGAGGTTTGATTCGTCCTGTCCCGATTCCATGGACAGGTTCATGTCCTGAATCTTCGCCAGCGCCACATCTCCGCGGAGGATGTCCGGGATCAGGTGCATCATGTTCTGCATCGGCATCGACAAGAACGTGGTGATGAGGACGTAGCCGATCATGTCATCACGCGGAATCTTCAGCAGCACAGCCAATCCGAACAGGATGAAGGCCATCGTACCCAGCTGGCACAGCTGCCCGAAACCCTGCGCCATCGAGAACTTGGTGCCGGCGGAGACGTTCTTGCCGCGCAGATCCTCCGCCGTACCGAGCAGGTGCCGGTCCATGAAGTCGCGGCGGCGACCACGGTGCAGCTTGAGTTCCTTGATACCGAACGTGACCGACTGGAAGGACCGGAGCAGGTCGTCCTCCCGCTCACGGGCGTGGTGGTAGATCGATCGCACCCGTCGCAAAACCGTTTCGACACAGAGGATTGCGGCCAGAGTGGAGCCCACCGTGATCGCAAAGATCGGACCGGACACCATCGCTAGGTAGGCCAGGCAGCCGACGATCGTCGCGGCGTCGATGCAGATGCTCGGTATCGCCGAGACGGCCTGCGACAGAGCCCGCACGTCCTCTGTGAGGGTGGCCATCAACCGGTGCATGCCCAGACGTTCGAGGTGTTCCAGTGGAGCCGAGACCACACCGGTGCTGAGCTTCGCACGCAGTCGGTAGATCGCGTTCTGCGCCAAGTGGATCAACAGAATCTGGGAGAGGAGACCGGTGACCAGGACCACCGCCGCGGTGACGGCGAACCGGGTGATTGTGCTGTCGGGGTGGGGCTGCGGAGAGATGATGCTGTTGATCTGGGTGACCAGGTACGCGTTGGCCGCGCCGCCGATCAGGCCGGCGATCACCGCGAAGGCGATACCTTTCCACGACACCGAGATCAGAAATCGGATGAGCTGCATGATGATTGACCTTTGGGTTGGTTGACTCGGAGCCGCTCAGCGACGAACGATGTCGAAGAGGAGTCCCTCGAGGGTGACTCCCGGGGCGAAGGAGAAGGCAACGCCGGTGGTGACCCTCTCGTCGGTGTCGGTGCGCTGCGCCATCTGCTCGAGGACGAAGATCAGCGAGACGCTGAGCATGTTCCCGTAGCGCGCCAGGATGTCCCAGCTGGCGTCGGCCCGCTCCGGGTCGAGGCCGAGCGAATGTGCCGACTCGTTGATGATCTTCGGACCGCCCGGGTGGATGGCCCACAGGTCGATGTCGGACTTGCCCAGCCCATGCTCACCCAGCACCCGGCTGATGACCGGATCGACCCCCCGATAGATGTACTGGGGAAGGTCCTCGGCGAGTTCACAGGTGATCCCGTTGTCGTTGACGCCCAGCACGATTCCGTCTTCGGCATCATCGAGGAGGTGGCTGAATGTGTCCCGGATGACGATGTGGCCGGCGGGGATCGGCTGGCGCACCTCGCTGGCACCCACCACCACAGCGCCGCACCCGTCACCGAAAAGGCTGTGGGTGATGACCTCGTTGATGTCGCCGGAGAACACGGCATTGACCGATGACACCTCCAGGGCGATCACCAACGCCTTCTTGTCCGGGTTGGCGCGGGCGAAATCGCTGGCGATTCGGATGCCGTTCATCGCGGCGGCGCAGCCCATGAAGTTGACGACCACGCGGTTGGTTGTGCGGGGCAATCCGAGTTCCTTGATGACCGCCACATCGACGCCCGGTGCGATGAACCCGGTGCTGGTGACAAACACCAGGAGACCGACCTCGACTTCGCCGGGCACACTGCCCAACGCCCGGCGGGCCACGTCGACCGCGAGCGGAGCGGCATGCTCGAAGTAGAGATTCATGCGGTCCCGGATGGTGCCACGCCGCTCGCTGAAGTCGCGGAACTCAGGGTCGGTGGGGTCGATTGCCAAATGGCGCTCGTTGATTCGTGTCTTCTCGTAGACCCGGCGGATGCGGGCCTGCTGAATCGGATCGGTGAACAGCGCGGCCACCTCGTCGGCGGCGTCGGTCTGGGAGAAGACCTGCTCCGGTGCGCCGGTGGCGATACCTTCGATGACGGCAACTGTGGTGGGCGGAGCCGGCGGGAGGATCGACCGGGTGTGCGGGCGCCGGCCCACGAACGTGGGATGCGATGCGGTGATGGGGCGTTCGGGGATGACAGACATGAGCGTGGTCCTTTCGGGGATTGCTTGAAATGTTTGGTGGAGAATGTGTTTCGATCTGAGATTGGTCAGACTGTGCCGATTCCGGTGAAGCCCTTGATGGTGTAGTCGGCGCAGGTCTTCAGTGCTGCGGGTGAGAAGTGCTCTCGGAAGAAGCCCCATCCGTGTTCCTGGGCCGGCCGCGAACGGGAACCCAGGTAGACGCGGCATTGTTTCGGCAGTCGATCGGTCACAAAGCTCTTGGCCGGCAACCATTCGACACCGAACGCCGCGGCTTCTTCGCGCACCACGTCTTCGGTGGCGATGTTGGCAAAACCACTGCGCTGGAACGGAAGAACGTGGTGGACGCGATGCGAGCTGAGGCCGGCGGACAGGAAGCAGTCGGCGTACCGGTTGCCGATGACCTTGAGGTCGTACGCCTTCTCCAGCTGATCCACGGCCCAGTCGTCGGTCTCGACCTCGGGCAGGTCGTGGGTGTCGACATCGAAGTCATGGCTGGCCACCACCAGGAACGTGCTGAACCACAGGACGGCCACAAACTGTGCCAGCCAGGCCCAGAAGTCCCCCATCGCGATGAAGATCGCGAGTTCGGAGATCAGCAGGGCACGTAGTCCGAAGGCGCCGAAGAAGTGCGGCAGTCCACCCCGCAGCGACCCGTACATGTCCGAGACACCGACCTGCCGTGTGAGCTTGCAGATCTCGAGCAGCCGGATCACCATGCCGGTGGTGGCGTGTCCGAACTTGTGGAGGGTGTGGATCGGTATCCGGAAAGCCCTGGGCAGATCCATCATGAAGGTGAAGACATTCTTCTTGATGTCCACTTCACTCTGCGTGTGTGGATGGTGCAGCAGTGCATGGCCATCCGCGGTGACGAACGAGAGGGCGACGTAGTTGATGTCGAAGGCACTGACCAGCGCCTTGTTGGCGCCCTTCTGTGCCCGGTGTATCGCATAGTGGCCGTAGCCGGCAATTCCGCTGCGCAGCACAACCATTGCGACCACGAAGGCCGGCAGCGGCATCCAGCTGGTGTTGTACAGTCGCAGGCCCTGGACCGCGAAGTACGCCAGCACCAACGAGATGACCACGATGTTGAAAATGGTGTCCATGCGCTTGATGCGGGCCGCGAGTTCCGGTTCGCGCAGCCGGCGCTTGATCCGGTGCAGCAGGTCGTTCTTGTCGTCGAACCGGAAATGCGGGGTGTCACGCCAGCTGTCGAAGCCCTCCTTGAACAGGAAGTCGGGCGCGTTGGCCTTCGGGTGGATGTCCTCGACCTCGGCATCACGATCGAGTGCGTACTTCTCCAGCATCTTTTCGACTCGCTCCGGATTCTTGTGGTACGAACCGATGATCGAGGTGATGTCGCGGTTCTTTGTCCGCCCGATGAAGAACTCGCCGCCGGGATGCTTCGAGATCCAGTCGGTCAGGTCGTAAGCGCGGCCCTTGTAGATCCAGACATTGGCCAGCCGGGGTCCGCCGTCGGGTCCCGGTGCGCGGCCGAGGTCGTGATCCTCTGCCGGACCCTGATCGACATCGTCGACCTTGGTCACCTCGTCGATCTGCGTTTCGGTCATCCGATTCCTCCGTTGTCGGCTGCCGGAATCAGGTGACGGCAGCGGGTGTGGTTTGGCTATAGGAGTACGCGGAAGCCGCCGATGTTCCCGGACGAGGAAACTGATTACGGTCAATTGAACGACTATTGCCGGGCTGCCAGGCGCTATAGCGTCCCAGAGCATGTCAAAACAACCACGTCGCAACCCGAGAATCACGCGCTCGAAATCCAACCTGATCGCGGCCGCGGTCGCGTTGTCGCTTTCCGGAGTCCTGCTGACCGCATGTGGCGGTGGAGGCTCGAACGATGCGGATTCGACTGTGTCCCAGTCGGTTCCACCGGTGCTGGAAACCTCTCGGTCGACTCAGCCATCGGTGGTGGCCACCGATCCCGCCGCGGTGATCGAGCAGAGTGCCCAGACGACCCGGATGATGAACTCCGTGCACATCGCACTGGTGGTGGATGACTCGATCGAGAGTCTTCCGATCCAGACGATCAACGGTGACGTCACCAATCAGCCGGCTGTCGGCGCCCAGGGCGACGGCGAGTTCCGGATCAACAACAACCTGACCCAGTCGGACTTCATCGTCACCGAGGGCAACCTCTACACCAAGGGCGATGGCGCCGACAGCTACACCAACCTCGGTCCGGCCAACCGGATCTACGACCCGGCCATCATCCTCGACAAGGACAAGGGCCTGGCCAATGTGATCTCCAAGGTCCAGAATCCGACCGTCGTGGGCACTGAAACGATCAACGGTGTCGAGGCGATCAAGATCGAGGGCACCATCGCGAGCACCGAACTCAAGCCGATCCTGCCCGAGGTCGACAAGACCGGAGCCGAGCTGCCGATCACTCTCTGGGTCACCGCCGAAGCCCCGTACAACCTGGTGCAGATCACCGTGGAGGTCTCCGGTGGTGAGGTCAACATCGTCACCTCGAAGTGGCAAGAACCTGTCACCATCAACAGCCCCGAGTAGGGTTCTGACCGGTAGCGTCCACCCCTACTGACGGCAGGTTCACCGAACAATGACCACATCGAACCCCTCTGAGCTGCAGATTTGGGTCGACGGGATCCAGGCACCGGCGGTGCCGGGCACCACCCGAATCCAGATCGGCCGGGTGCCGGAGAACGACATCACGATCGACCATCCGCTGATCTCGCGTCGGCACGCGGTGCTGAGCTGGAACGGCGGGTGGTCGATCGCCGACGCCGGGAGCACCAATGGGATGTATGCCGGCGGTCAGCGGGTGCAGGCGGTGAACCTGCGGGGCACCCAGGACGTCCGTCTCGGTGGTCCCGACGCGGGCCCGGTATTGCGTATCCGCGTCGCACAGCCTGCGACGCCATCGGTCCCGTCCCTGCAGAAGCCGGTCGGGGTCGACGACCGGCCACACATGCAGGCGCTGCGGCAAAACATGTCGGCCGTGTACCGGACCGCCGGGAATCAGCCGGCACCACAGCGGCAGGCAGTCGACATCGCCAGCGGTTCGGCGGTCCGGATCGGTCGCACCCCGGACAACCACGTCGTGGTCAGCGATGTGCTGGCATCTCGCCATCATGCCCAGATGATCAGCAGCCCAACAGGTCTGGTGATCGAGGACCTGCGCAGTGTCAACGGAACGTATGTCAACGGTCGCCGGATCACCCGGCAGTCCCTGTCCGACGGCGATGTCGTCACCATCGGCAACAGCGACTTCGTGGTCGCCGAGGGTCGACTGGTCCGCGGCCAGGCCAAGTCGGTGGTCTCCGGTGGCGTGCACGTGAGCTCGGTGAGTCTGACGATCGACGGCAAACAACTCCTCGACGACATCGACTTCACCGCCGCACCCGGAACCCTGACCGCCATCATCGGTCCATCGGGTGCCGGCAAATCGACTGTGTCCAAGATTGTTTCGGGTTCGCACCATCCGTCGGTCGGCACGGTGACGTTCGAGGGGCACGGAGTCCACGAAGAGTATGAAGCTCTGCGAACCCGTATCGGTATGGTCCCGCAGGACGACGTCCTGCACAGCAGGCTGACCCTGCGCCAGGCCCTGCGCTATGCCGCCCAACTGCGGCTACCGCCGGACATGTCGCGGGCCGACCGGGATCTGGTGATCGACGGCGTGCTCGCCGAGTTGCAGTTGTCGGAACACACCGCGACCCGCATCGACAAACTGTCCGGCGGACAACGTAAACGGGCGTCCGTGGCCATGGAGCTGCTGACCGGCCCCGCGCTGCTCATCCTCGATGAGCCGACATCCGGACTGGACCCCGCACTCGACCGGCAGGTGATGCTGACCCTCCGTCGCCTGGCCGATGCCGGTCGTGTGGTCATCGTCGTCACCCACTCGGTGGCCCACCTCGCCATGTGCGATCAGGTGCTGTTGCTGGCACCCGGTGGGAGGACCGCGTTCTGCGGTCCGCCCCGATCCGTCGAATCCGCCATGGGAACCTCCGATTGGCCCGAGATCTTCGCCTACGTCGCAGCGGAGCCGATCGAGGCGTCGAATCGATACCGCGCCACCGTGCGGCGGCGGCCACCGCCGGCACCGCCGCAACCCGGCGCCGGACGCCCGCGTCCCCGGCAGGCGAGTTCACTGCGCCAGGTGAGCACCATCGCCCGACGGCAGTTCCGGCTGATCCTGGCCGACCGCGGCTATCTGGCGTTCCTGCTGCTCCTGCCGGTCGTCCTGGGGGCCTTGACCCTGGTGATCCCCGGTTCGGCCGGATTCGGGCTGAATGCACCCGCAACCACGGAAACCCTTCAGATCCTGGTGATCCTGGTCATCGGTGCGACCTTCATGGGTTCGGCACTGACAGTCCGCGACCTGGTGGGCGAGCGATCGATCTTCGAACGTGAACGGGCCGTGGGACTACGCCCCGGCGCCTACCTGGCAGCCAAGGTCATCGTCTTCGCGCTCTTCGCGACCATACAGTCGGTGGTCATGCTCCTGATCTGCTACGCGGGCCGCGGCACACCGGGCAAGGGCGTATATCTGCCTGCCACAGTCGAACTCGGCATCGACCTTGCGCTGTTGACCTGCCTCGGCGCGCTCATCGGCCTGGCCATCTCGGCGAGTGTTCGCACGCCGGAGCAGACGATGCCACCACTGGTCGTGGTGGTGATGATCCAGCTCGTGTTCTGTGGCGGCCTGTTTGCACTGCACGGCCGGTCCGGTCTGGAACAGATCGCCTGGCTGATCCCGTCCCGATGGGGCTACGGCGCAGCAGCGTCAACCGTCGAAGTGCAGTGGACGACACCGGGTTCGGCCACCGAGGACGAACCACTCTGGCAACACGACATGTCCACCCTCGGTGTCAGCTACGCGATCCTGGGCGCGATGGCCGTCGTCCTGGTGCTGTTCATCTACAGCCGCCTGCGGCTGAAGCGCTCCTGACGCCCGATCCTGGTGGGTTTCGGTGAGCGCGAACTGGCCTTTTGCTCACCAGAACCCACCACAACCGGGTGTGCGGGGGGTTATTTGGTGATCAGTGCCCAGAGGTTGTCGCGGCCGGCGGCGGCAGCGGCTTCGGCAAGCCGGGTGTCCCAATGGTGGACGGAGCCGTACTCCGAACGCCAGGCCAGCGCAGCCTGGGTGAACTCGTGCAGCCGGTGTTCACGGGTGGTGCCGATGGCGCCGTGGACCTGATGGGCGTTGCGGACCACCACTGATGCGGCATGGCCGGCGCAGGATCGGGCCGCGGCCACCAGGAACTCGAGATTGCCCCCCGTCCAATCGGTTCGGATCACCTCGCCCAGGGCTGCCTCGACGGCAGCGCGGGCGAGGGAGGTCTCGGCGGCGATGTCGGCGACGAGATTCTGCACGGCCTGAAACTTGGCCAGCGAACGGCCGAACTGGACCCGTTCGACAGTGTGAGCGATCGACATCTCGAGGATGCGGTCGAGTGCGGCACAGACCTGCAGCCCGCGGATCAGCGCACTGCGTAGCGTCAACTGGTCGACGACGGCGTCGGGAACGAGAGTGCCCTCGAGTCCGCTCGTGTCGAATCTGACCGTGTCGCGCGGCTCGCCCGCGATGTTGGAACCCGAGCTGATGCTCAGTTCACCGGCCGCGACATCGGCGACGCGGTAGGTATCGGCGGCGCACCACACGACGACAACGTTGTCGGCGGCAGACGCCCACGGCACCCCGGCCGCAACTCCCGACTCATCGAGGCGGCAGAGGGTGCGTCGGGCATCGCCGACCGGCAGTCCGGCTGTGTCGAGGAGCCATCCCGCCAGCAGATCGTGTTCGGCCAAGGGGATCCGGACGCCGTTGTACGCGGCCGCGTGGATGAGCGCGGCGGCCTCGCGCCAGCCCGCTCCACTTCCACCCGCGTCTTCGCTGCCGGTCAGCCGTACCAGGCCCAATTCCCCCAGCCGGCTCCACAACCCGGTATCCCATTCTGCAACAGCGGTTTCCGGGGAACTCTGCTCGCGGTGGGCAGCGAACACCGCGTCCATCATGTCGACCAGTTCGCGGTCGACGCCGGTGGTCGCATCCATCAGCGCATCCCCAATCCCCGCGCGATCACACCGCGCAGAACTTCGCTGGTTCCGCCGCGCAGGGTGAACCCGGGGCGCTGGGACACCGCGTCGTCGACCATTGCGCCAAAGTCGGCGTTGATCAGATCACCGCCGAGAAGATCTGCGAAGTCGGCGATGTCACCTTCGGTGGCAGTGCCCAGAACCTTGACCACGGCTGCGGCGGTATCGGCGGGCTCCGAACGCTCCAGTGCGCCGGCAACCGCTGTCGACATCTGGTGCAGGCCCGCGATCCGCCCGACGAATCTGCCCAGGTCCGGGTGGGCGGGCAGAGTGCCCGCGGCGGTGTGCTCCGCCACTTCGGCGAGCAGCGTGAACGTCGACAGAAATCGTTCCGGGCCACTGCGTTCGAAACTGAGCTCGGACGTGACCTGGTTCCAGCCGTCGCCGATGGTGCCGAACACCATCTCGTCCGGAACGAAGACGTCGTCGAGAATCACCTCATTGAAATGATGTCTGCCGTTCATCCCGATGATGGGGCGGATGTCGACACCGGGCGAGCGCAGGTCGACGATGAACTGACTCAGACCGGCATGACGGTGTGCGGGGTCGACAGCCTCGGTGCGGGTCAGGCAGATGAAGGCGTGGGCGAGGTGCGCGCCGGACGTCCACACCTTGGTTCCGGTGATCGTCCAGCCACCGTCGACCGCGGTCGCCCTGGTCCGGACACTCGCCAGGTCGGAGCCGGAATCGGGCTCGCTCATACCGATTCCGAAGTAGCACTCGCCCTGCGCGATGGCGGGCAGGTATTTGCGCTTCTGAATCTCGGTGCCGTACTTGAGGAGCGACGGCACGATCTGCCGGTCGGCGATCCAGTGCGCGCCAACGGGCGCGCCCGCCGCGAGCAATTCCTCGGTGACAACAAACCTTTCGAGGTGACTGCGGCCGTGCCCGCCATACTCTTCGGGCACGGTCATCCCCAGCCAACCGCGGGCGGCCAGTGCACGGGAGAAATCCTCGTCCCAGCCGGTGAGCCAGCAATCGACCTCGCGGCCGATGCGTCCGTCGGCCCGCTGATCGGCGATGAACCGGCGGACCTCGTCGCGCAGTCCGTCAAAGGCATGCGGATCATCCGATCCCGGGGGAACCAATCTCAGATCCGTCATACCGGTGTGTCCCTTCCCTTGCGCTCGCTGTGACGGGCGGTACACGGAACTATGGCAGGAGCTCAATTCTTGGGCAATACCGTGACAACTTACGTATTTACGTAGCCGCGGAGGAGTGTTGCGCCCACCTGCTTCGTACGTCGCCTGGATGGGTGCTGCCCCTCAATGAACTCGGCCGTGACGTAGTTTGGCAGCATGGACGGAGTCGATGTCATCGTGTCGCACTGGGCTGTTGCTCGCCCGGAACTCGACGTCTCGGGTTTGAAGGTCTTCGGACGGCTGCATCGCAGCTTCCTGGTCTACAAGAATCGCATCGCCGAAACATTCGAGAAGCACAACATCACCGACTCCGGTTTCGACGTCTTGGCCTGCCTGCGCCGCGCGGTACCCGATCACCGCTTGACCTCAGGTGAACTGGCCGAGCAGACATTGGTCACCACCGGCGGACTCAGCTTGCGGGTCAAACGGCTCGAAGAAGCGGGGTTGGTGACGCGCTCGCGCGATGCCGGCGATGCACGTCTGGTCTATGTACAGCTCACTCCGGAGGGCAGCGCACTCGTCGATGCCGTCGCGGACGAACATTTTCGCAAGCTGAACGCAATGCTCGGCGACATGAGTGAAGACGACATCCAGACCTTGGCCGCCCTCCTCGGACGCCTCGAAAGTTCCGCACGCACAGTCCCCGGAACCGACTCCGCGAGCGCTGCGCGAGCTGTCACCTCCGCCTGACGCAAAATATTTTCGGTTCTTCGTGACGCGGCACACACCCACTGTGACCTGCGTCTCTTCCATTTCGTAGACGTAAAAGGCACGTAACAGCAGCTCGAACGGGCAAGTTTGACATTGACGTCTTAGCGCTAAGAGATTACAAATGTCTTAGCGCAAAGATATTTGCGAAGCGCACTGAAAAGTCTCCTGTCGAACGGATACCCGATGACACTCGCTGCACAACCCGCTCCAACGGTCCTGAGAACGGCGCCCGGAGGCGCATCCGCCACCGATCTGGTCGACGAGATCTATGTCGGCGGCATCTGGCGTCGCGGCTCGGGTGATGGGATCGACACGGTCGATCCCTCCACCGGAGAGGTGTTCGCCACCCTCCACGGCGCAACCGCCGACGATGTCGACGTCGCGGTGCAGGCCGGCCTCGACACCGCTCACCGCAGCGGATGGTCCTCGATGTACGTGCATGAGCGCGCCGCGGTACTTCACCGCATCGGCAACGCCGTCGAGCACAACCGGGACCGCATCGCAGCACTGCAGACCCTCGACACCGGCAAGACGCTGACGGAGACGCGGGCACTTACGATGAGCGCTGCCAACACATTTCGTTACATGGCGGCGGCCGTGGAGACCATGGACGGCGCGCTGACCACACCGCGTGGGCCGTGGATGACGATGTCGACTCACGAGCCGATGGGTGTCATCGGTGCCATCACACCCTGGAACTCCCCGATCGCCTCCGACGCCCAAAAGATCGCTCCCGCACTGGCTGCCGGCAATGCCGTCGTCTCCAAGCCGCCCGTGTGGGCGCCGTGGGTGACACTGCTGCTGGCCCGCCTGTGCGAGGAGGCAGGGCTACCGGCCGGCCTGTTGTCCGTACTCCCTGGCCCCGGCCGCACCGTGGGTGAAGCCCTGGTCCGGCACCCCGACATCGCCAAGGTCACCTTCACCGGAGGCACCAACACCGGTCGCCACCTCGCCCACCTGGCCGCCGACAAACTCATGCCGATCACCCTCGAACTCGGCGGCAAGTCCCCCACCATCGTCTTCGCCGATGCCGACATCGAACGCGCCCTGCAGGGTGTCCTGTACGGCATCTTCTCCTCCAGCGGTCAGAGCTGTATCGCAGGATCGCGAGTCTTCGTACAGCGCAGCATCTTCGACAAGTTCACCGCCGAGCTCGCCGAGCGTGCACAACGCCTGCGCCTTGGCGCCGGAACGGACGCCCGCACGGACGTCGCACCGATGATCGCTGCGGCGCACCGTGATTCGGTGGCACGGATGGTCGATGACGCCGTCGCCGCCGGTGCAACACTGCTGTGCGGAGGCGCCGTCCCCACGGAGGGAGACCTCGCCGTCGGCGCCTACTACCCTCCCACTGTTCTGACAGGTGTCACCAACGCCGCGGTGATCTGTCAAGAAGAGGTCTTCGGTCCCGTGGCGGTCGTTCTCCCGTTCGACGACGAACGCGATCTGATCGAGCAGGCCAATGACAGTGTCTACGGTCTCGCCTGCGGTATCTGGACCGAGGACTACCGGCGGGCGACGCGCATCGCCAACACCATCTCGGCCGGCACCGTGTGGGTCAACACGTACAAGCAGTTCTCCATCTCGACCCCGTTCACCGGTCTGCGCGACAGCGGACTCGGCACCGAGAAGGGTCGAGATGCGGTGCGGCAGTACAGCAATCAGAAAAGCATCTACCTCGATCTTTCCGAGGCCCCCCTCTCCTGGGGTCACCGGAATTGACACATCCAACCCCTCTCGAAAGGACACCCGCCATGGCAAACACCGTTACCACCACGAGTCCGGCGCACCCCTACAGTCCCGCATACGCGGTCGCCGGCTTCGGATTCGTCTCCGGCGCTTTGTCGGTCGATGTTGACGGCCACGCCGTCGAAGGAGTCGAACCAGCTCTCGACGCCGCCATCGCCCGGCTGACCGAACGCCTCGCCACGATTGACATGGCGCTGACCGATGTCGTGAAGACCACCTACTTCGTCACCGACGTCGCCACCCGCGATGCGGCCAACAAGCACTACGAGCGCATCTTCGATGCGCCGCGGCCGGCACGCTCGTTCGTCGAGGTCGCTGCCCTGCCGTACGGGGCGACCGTCGAAATCGAAGCCATCGCCCACCGCCCCTGAGTATTTCAGTACTCCCTGCACCACGGCGTAAACCATCCCGTTCTCCCGAAAGGACCCAACATGACCGCTCCCGAAAAGACCCACGCCGACCTCGAGAACCTGATCGACTCGTGCATCGCCAGCAAGGAAACCCGCTACGAGGACTGGGACACCCTCGGTTTCCAGGCCGCCAAGGGCGGCGACCGCTTCAAGCGCGCCCAGATCCGCTACATCGGCTCCGGCGCAACCGGCAACCACGAGGGTGACTCCCGCTCCCTTCCGTCCGAGCACTTCACCTTCTCCAACATGCGCCTCCCCGCAGGCGCCGTAGGACCCGAACACACCCACCACGACGTCGAAGAGGTCTTCTACGTTCTGGAGGGCGAACTCGAAGTCGCCGTCCACGACGTCGAGGACGGCACCAAGACCGCCGTCCGGCGCCTGGGCTACCGCGACCTCATCCGAGTCCCCGCCGGCGTGCCCCGCAGTCTCGCCAACGTGGGCGAGACCGACGCGCTCTTCTGCGTGGTCATCGGTGCACCCAAGCCCCAGCTACCCACCTACCCGCCCAGCTCGGAGATGTACGGCGTCACGCGCTGACCCCAATTGGGTCACCCGGACGGCAGACACGGAAGGAACAGCGATGCACGAGAACACCACCAGACGACTCCGCGTGCAGCAGAAGAGCTACGAGGCCGAGGGCGTCACCAGTGTCACCCTGGTCGACCCGACCGGAGCACCACTGCCGACGTGGGAGCCGGGTGCTCATGTGGCTCTCCACCTCCCTGGAGGACTGGTCCGCGAATACTCGTTGTGCTCGGATCCCGAGGACACGAACGGATGGACCGTCGCTGTCCTGCGTGCTGAACAATCCCGGGGCGGAAGCGTTCACGTGCACGACAAGCTATCCGTCGGAACGGAAATCGAGGTGGCCGGGCCCCGCAGCGCATTCGCGTTGGACACCGGTGCCGACGAACACGTCCTGATCGCCGGTGGTGTCGGCATCACGCCCATCGTGGCAATGATGCGGCGCCTCGAGAGGACCGGCCGCCCCTGGCGCATGCTCTACGCCGGCCGGTCCCGCTCGTCGATGGCATTCGCCGACGAGGTCAGTCGATCGGCGGGGGAAGCGGCGATCCACGCCGACGACGAACAGGGCGGGCTCCCGGACCTGCCTGCGATGCTCGGCGAACTCGGTGCCGGCGTAGTCGTCTACTGCTGTGGTCCGGCCCCCCTGCTCGACGCTGTTGCGAACGCGGTACCGGCCCAGGCGTCGCTACGTACCGAGCGGTTCGCCGCCCCGGAGGTCCTGGTCTCCGAGGCCGGCGACACGGCCTTCGACGTGGTACTCGAACACAGCGGCCGGCGGCTCCCGGTGGCCCCGGAACAGTCGGTGCTCGATGCGCTCCTCGACGGCGGCCTCGACGTCCCCAGCTCCTGCACCGAAGGGATCTGCGGAACGTGCGAGGTCGGCGTGATCAAGGGCGATGTCGACCATCGTGACTTTCTTCTCGGTGAATCCGAACATGCCGACAACAAGATCATGTTCCCGTGCGTATCCCGTTGCCGCTCAGCCGAACTCGTTCTCGATCTCTAAGGAGTCCCACCATGACCGCCGATCACCTGCCGGTACACCGCCGGCCTGTGCTCACCGATCGACCCGTCTGTGCTCTGCGCAGCCTCCGATCCGTGGCACTGACCGTGCCGGATCCGAGCGCTGCCCGCGACTTCTACCACGAGGTATGGGGCCTGACGACCGTAGAAGAGGACGGCGACCGCTTCTGGCTTCGCGCCACCGGAACCGACCACCACGTGCTCGATCTGCGGCGCGGTGACCATAATGCGTTGGGCCGCATCAGCTTCGCCGTCGGGACACCCCGCGAGGTGGACGACGCCGCACGTGCCCTGCATCGCATCGGAGTCCCGGTTCTCCGCGAACCCGGTCCTCTCGACCACGCCGGCGGTGGCTACGGATTGCGGCTCGTGGACCCCGAGGGTCGCATCGTCGAGTTGTCCGCCGACACCTACGCGGTGCCGGCACAGGAACCGGCGGGACGACGCGCGATTCCCCGCAAGATCGCCCACGTCGTGCTCAACACCACCGACATCGAACGCACCGCCGCGTTCTACACGCAGGTCCTCGGCATGAAGATCTCCGACTGGTCGGAACGTCAGATGACGTTCCTGCGCTGCAACTCTGACCATCACGTCATCGCGCTCAATCAGGCGCCATGGGCTTCGCTGAACCACGTCGCCTATGAGATGCCGTCGATTGACCACTTCATGCGCGGCATCGGAAGCCTCCGCGCACACGGCATCTCACCGCAGTGGGGGCCGGGTCGCCACGGACCGGGTGACAACACCTTCTCCTACTTCACCGATCCGGCCGGACTGGTCTGCGAGTACACCTCCGAGGTGGCGCAGATCGACGAGGACTCCTGGTTGTGCCGCACCTGGCGACGCACCCCCGAACTGTCCGATCAATGGGGCACGGCCGGTGCACCCACCACCTCCGTCCGAACGGCGATGGCCGGCATCCCCGACCTCGGTGCGCAGCCACTCTTCGTGGCCGACCACCCCGACTACTTCATCCCGATGCCCGAAACCGTGGGTGTCTCATGACGGGGACAAGGGTGACGCGGACAACGTTGACCCGGACCCTGTTCGTCGACGGACTGCGTGTCGTCAGGTACCACCCGGACAGCGAAAACGCAACGCCGCCAGCGGTTCTTCTTCTGCACGGCATCGGCGGCTCGGCAGACTCGTGCGCGCCCCTCGCGGGCATTCTCGCCGATCTCGGCATCCACGCCTGGTGCCTCGACGCCGCTGGGTACGGCGAGTCCGCAGATCCGACGAGCGTGCACCACCACGACTTCGTCGCCGATGTCCTGACGGTTGCCGAGGCAGTGTCGCCCGGACGTCCGGTGGTGCTGCTGGGGACCTCATGGGGCGGCGTCATCGCCGCCGCCGCAGCGCTTCGCCGACCCGACCTCGTGGCAGGTCTCGTGCTCGCCGACAGCACCCGCGGCAGTGGGACGTCGCCGGCCAAAGCCGACGCCATGCGGACCCGGGCCGCCGACATGAAACTGCGCGGACCCGCCGCGCTCGCCGACGAGCGAGCGGCCCGCCTGGTCGCCCCCGGCGCGGACCCCGCGATCGCGGAATCGGTGCGCGTGTCCATGGCGTCGGTGCGCGACCGCGGATTCTCGGCGGCCGCGGAGTTCATGGCATCGGCCGATCTCGGACCACTGCTGGGTCAGATCAGCTGCCCCACCGCAGTTGTCGTCGGAGAGGACGATGTGATCACCGGCGTCGAAGAATCCCGACTGCTCGCGGAGTCGATTCCAGGGGCCCGGCTGTACGAGGTCGCGGGTGCCGGGCACGTCGCGATCCAGGAACAGCCGGCGATCGTGGCCGCTCACGTCTTACAACTCCTGGAAGGCCTGTCATGACGGGCGGCACTGTTGTCGTCACCGGAGGCGGGCGCGGTTTGGGCCTGAGCATCGCGCAGCGCCTGTGCAGCGACGGTAAGCGGGTCGTCATCGCCGAACGCGATCCCGACACTGCACACGCGTCGGCCGAAGGACTGCGGCGAAGAGGTTACGACGCCCACGCCGTGGTCACCGACATCGGCGACAGCAGTTCGATCCGGGCGCTCGTGTCCGGGTTGCACACCGACGGTGACCGCGTCGTCGGCCTCGTCAACAACGCGGCGATCGCCGACGGTGTCGGCGGCAAAACGTTCTTCGACCTCGACGAGGCAGAGTTCGACCGGGTCACCTCCGTCAACATCCGCGGGACGTGGGCCATGACGAAATACCTGTGGCCGGCGATCTCGGATGCAAAGGGATCGATCGTCAACATCGCCTCCGACGTCGCGATGTACGGATCGCCGCGGCTCGTGCATTACGTGAGCTCCAAAGCCGCCGTCATCGGCATGACGCGATCGATGGCTCGCGACGCCGGTGAACACGGAGTCCGGGTGAATGCTGTTGCCCCCGGGCTTATTCGGGTGGAGGCCACCGAATCCGTACCCGATGCCCGCTACCGGACCTATGCCGAAGGCCGGTCACTGAACCGGGAGCAAACCCCCGAGGACGTCGCCGGCGTCGTCCGTTTCCTCCTGTCCGACGACGCAGCCTTCGTCACCGGACAGACCATCGTCGTCGACGGCGGATTCATCTTCCGCTGACAGCGCATTCTCAGGAGTTAGTTCATGGATCTGCATCTCAAAGACCGACGAATACTGATCACGGGTGCCAGCTCGGGTATCGGACTCGCGACGGCGACGATGCTCGCCGCCGAGGGTGCACGACTGGCCCTGTGCGCCCGGGATCAGGACCGGTTGCGTGCGGTGACAGCACCTCTCGCCGAGCAGACCGACGTGGTGACCGCATCGTGCGACGTCACTTCGAAGCAGTCGGTCGAAGACTTCGTCGGCCGGGCCGTCGACCGCCTCGGCGGGCTCGACGGTGTGGTCTGCAATGCCGGCCGCTCACTGATGAGCACCGTCGAGGAGACGACCGACGATGAGATCCGGGAGGAGTTCGACCTCAAGATCTTCGGCGCACTCAACGTCGTCCGTTCGGCCCGCAAAGTCCTGGCATCCTCGGATGCCGGATCGATCGTCGTCGTGAACGCAATCCTGTCGCGTCAGCCCGAATCACGGCTGGCCGTCACGGCCGCAGCGAGGGCCGGCTTGCTGAACCTGTCCCGTTCGCTCGCAAATGATCTGGCAGTGGACAACATTCGGGTCAACTCGGTCCTGCTCGGTCTGGTCGACACCGGACAGTGGCAGCGCCGTTATGCAGACAGCAACTCCGCCCTCGACTTCGCCCAGTGGAGCGCCGAGATCGCCGCTGACCGCGGTATTGCATTGGGCCGCTTCGGCACAGCCGAAGAACTGGCCTTTCCGATCACCACGCTCCTGTCCCCACGCAGCAGCTACATCACCGGTGCCGCGCTCGACGTCGGCGGCGGTGTCCACCGCTACATCTGACCGCCGAACCCAAACAGACTTCCACGCCACCAACTCAGGAGAAGACATGCAACCAGAAGCAGGCACCCGCCGCACCGGTGGTGACGTGCTGGTCGACGTCATGAAACGACACGGTGTGACAACCGCGTTCGGCGTCATCAGTATCCACAACCTGCCGCTCGTCGAGGCCGTCGACCGTGACCTCGATTTCGTCGAAATGCGCCACGAAGCTGCCGCCGTCAACGCCGCGGACGCCTACGCCCGCACCACCGGGGGTATCGGGATCGCACTGACGAGCACCGGGACCGGAGCCGGCAACGCAGCCGGTTCGATGGTCGAAGCACTGACCGCGGGCAGTCGCGTCTTGCACATCACCGGTCAGATCGAGAGCGAGCACCTCTCACCCGGCCGCCCGGCGCCCAGTCGCGGTGTCATCCACGAATTCCCGAAACAGCCCCAACTGCTCGATGCGGTGTCGGCATACAGCGCCTCGATCACCGACGTGAAAAGCGTTCAGTTCGAACTCGAGAACGCAATTGCACGGATCCGGTCGGCACCGAACGGTCCGGCGAGCATCGAATGGCCCACCGACCTGCAATATCTCGCGTCACCGGAGAACCAGCGCCCGTTCGAGACCAGCGATGGATCGCTGCCCGAACTCGACACCGACGCGATAGCACGGGCGGCCGAGTTGGTCCGACAGGCGAAGACCCCGTTGATCTGGCTGGGCGGCGGCGCCGCAGTTGCGGGCGAAGAGTTGACCGAGCTCGCACATCGGCTCGGAGCCGGGATCCTCACCAGCAATTCCGGACGTGGCATCGTGCCCGAGAGCGACCCACTGGTCGTCGGCAACTTCGCCACGACACCACCGGCGCGCGCCCTCATCGCCGATGCCGACCTCCTCATCGCGATCGGCACCCACTTTCGCTCCAACGAGACTGCGACGTACAGCCTGTCGTTGCCGGACAAGATGATTCAGATCGACATCGAACCTTCGACGATCGGCCGGGTCTACCCCGCCGTGGTCGGGATCGTCGGGGACGCCAGGGCAACGGTGGCCGCTTTGGCAGAGCAGGTCGGTGTCGTCGACGTCGCCGCCGACTGGGCGGCGCGGGTGACCGAGATGCGCGAGAGCGTGCGCGCAGATCTGACCGAGTACATCGGCGGTTACGCAGACATCTGCACCGCGATGCGCGCGATCCTGCCGGAGCGCTCACCGATCGCCCGGGACGTCACCATCCCGTCCAGTCAATGGGGTAACCGACTTCTGCCGATCCTCGACCGCGCCACCAACATCTTTCCGCTTGGCGGCGGAATCGGTCAGGGTCTCGCGATGGGGATCGGTGCGGCACATGGCCGCTCGGATGTGCCCACGCTGGTCATGGTCGGTGACGGCGGTTTGGCTGTCCACCTCGGCGAGCTGGCCTCACTGGCAGGCTCGAATGCGCACTGCATCGTGGTCGTGTTCAACGACGGTGGGTACGGGGTCCTTCGGAACATGCAGGAGAAGAACGGGTTCCGGCGATCCGGGGTCGACCTGCACACCCCGCGGTTCGATCTACTCGCGGAGTCGATGGGGATTCCCCACCGCCTGATTCAGAGCGCTGATCTGTTCGGCGCAGCGCTGACCGAGGCGGTCGAGCGGCAGGGACCGTCCATGATCGAAGTCGACGTCTCCGCCATTACGCCCACACCGGGGGCATTCGTTCCGCCCGTCCACGTGCCGACGGACGCCGGCCGATGAACGCACTCGCACCGAAGCGCTGGTGGGACGACGACGCCCGCATGGCCGTCGAAGCCGCCAACCCGACGCACGTATTCGCATCAGGCGCCGATGCCCGCGCCGCCATCGAACTCGCCGTCGATCATCCGGCCACCGTCGTGAGCCTCGTGCTCGCCGACCCGGTCTTCGATGTCGACAGCGACACCGGCGAGCGGCTACTGAACTCGGTGACGGTACCGACACTCGTCATCGCATCCGCCCCGGAATCCGATACCGATCTGGGCGTTGCGCAACGCCTCGCCGGAGACATCGACAACGCGGTTTTCGTCGTCGTCGACGGTTCGACCAACCCGGTGCACACCGGCAGCCGCGAGTCATTCCACGAGTGGACGTCCTCCTTCGTCACCATCGCCGAAGGGTTGGCCCTCCGCTCGGGGACCGTTCTCACCCCACCCACCCCCCTCGTCGAAGGAGAAGTCCGATGACCACTCGCACAGCCCGCGAGCCCTATCTCGAAACACACCAATCCCACCCGGAACCGATCACACCGTACGAGCGCAAACTCGCCGGCTCACTCAGCGAGGTCTACGCCGGCGGGGTCGACACCTTGGACGGCGTGGTCGAAGGCCTGAACAACCTGGGCCTACACGGACCAGATGGCGGGCCCTGGACCGCCGAGAGTTTTCGCGCCGAGATGCGCAGATTGGGGAAGTGACATGACCACCGAAACCACCACCGTCACCAGCGGCACGCCGGCACGACCGACCGCCCGCCGGTCCGGCCCGACCTATGCCGTCGGCACCCGGCGTCACCTCGACGCCGACGACATCGCTGCCACCGGCATCCGAGATCGCTGGTACCCGATCCTGCCCTCCCACATGGTTCAGGCAGGTGACATGGTCCCCGTGCGCCGCCTTGACGTGGACTGGGTTCTGTTCCGCGACGCCGAAGGCAACGTGCGCATGCTCGAGGACCGTTGCCCGCACCGCAGCGCACCGCTGTCGGTCGGACAGCACCTCGGCGACCGCATCGCGTGCATGTATCACGGGGTCCAGGTCGACGGAACCGGAACTGTGGTCTCCGTCCCGGGCATGCCGGGGTGCGCGCTGGAGGGACGGCGAGCGACTGTATCGCTGGACGTGGTCGAAGCCGCCGACACCATCTTCGCGTTCGTCCCACTGACCGCGGACTCCGTCACCACCCCGTTTGCACTGCCTGATCGACTGGCCGATCCAGAGGTGTCCTCGTTCCCGAATTACGCCGAGTGGGCCGGGCCCTGGCGCTTCTACATGGACAACGTCCTCGACCCGATGCACGGAGCCTTCCTGCACCGCAACTCCCACTCGATGTTCGGCGGCGACGTCACCGCGCGTTTCCGTATCCGGGAGACCGATCGCGGCTTCTTCTTCGAGAAGACCGACCAGCGCGGCGTCAATTTCGACTGGGTCGAGTTCGTCCGCGGGTCGATGGACTACGTCGACCTGGAAATCCCGTACGGCCCCGGTGCAGGTCCGGGCGGAGTGTTCGGCATCGTCGGTATGAGCACCCCGATCGATCGGCAGAACTCCGCGATCTTCCACTGGCGTACCCGACGGGTCGCCGGATGGCAGCGTGAATCGTGGCGGTTCCTGTACCGAACCATGCTCGAGGCAAAACACTGGGAAGTACTCGAACAGGACCGTGCCGTCCTCGAGGTACTCGCGGCGGACGCCGATCACGAGGAACACCTGTACCAACACGATCTCGGTGTCTCGCGGATCCGCCGGCTGTACCGGGCCGATGCGAAAGCCCAGGCTCAGACGCTGGCGGAAGCCGGCCGATGACCGCGCCCACCACCGAGACGATGATGCTGACCATCTTCCTGCGGCACGACCAGAGCCAAAATCTCGAACAGCTGCAGACCCGGCTCGACGACAACGACTGGTGGCACGGGTTTCCCCCGGAAGGTTGCGAGGTCGTGTCCTGGGTCGTCGCCATGGGAATCGGGCAGATCGTCACCCTGCGCCTACCCGCCCATCGGCTACCGGCGGTCAACGTCGAACTCGAACGACGGGCGTGGGGAACGTTTCGCACCGACTTCTACCCGACCTACGACTTCACCGAGGTACGCGAACGTCTCGCCCGCGAATCCGACGCCCGGCGGACAGTGTCCAGCTCATGACCCGCGTGACGCACTCTGACGTGCCCGAGCCGCCTCGGGCCGGAATGTTCAGCAACGCCCGAGTCATCGGGAACCAGTTCTTTCTCTCCGGCATGCACGCGGGCACACCGTCGGGACCGATCGGTGGATCCGACACGTATGAGCAGGCCAAGGAGGCGTTTCGCCGCGTCGCAGCTCTCTGCGAGGCCTGCGGCGCCGGCGTCGACGACATCGTCACCCTACGGATCTACGTCACCGACGTCGCCGACAAAGCTGCCGTCGGGCGTGCCCGGGGCGAAGTCTTCACCGGCAACCTCCCCTGCTCGACATTGCTGGAGGTCTGCGCACTTGTCGAACCCGGTCTCACCGTCGAGATCGAAGCTCAAGGTTTCATCCCCACCGTCCGCTAGCGGACAATTGACAACAGCACCCGGCGCTCGTCGCCGACCGACCCTTAGGACGCCATCATGAGCGGACCAACTTCACCAGGAAAAACAACTGCAGCGATCACCCGCCCGAACTGGACTGTGCTGACGCTGGCCTTCATCGCTGTCGTGCTCGACGGCTACGACACCATCGCGCTCGGGCTGTCGGTGCCCGCGATGTCCCGCGACTGGGGAGAGGCTCCGTCGCACTTCACACCCGCCCTCGCACTCACCAGTCTCGGTGTCGCCCTCGGCTACATCGCCGTCGGACGCCTCACCGCACGCCACGGGTGCCGCCACGTCATTCTGGTCGCGGTCGGCGTGTTCACGGTCGGTTCGCTACTGACAGCCTGGTCCGGATCGATCATCGAACTCTCTGCCCTGCGGTTCATGACCGGCCTCGGGCTGGGTGCGGTCATGCCCGCAGCCGTTGCGCAGGCAACCGCCCTCAATCCGGCTCGACTGCGTCAGTCCATTGCCGTGTTCGTGACCATGGGAATCTCGCTCGGCGCCCTCATCGCCGGACTGGCGGGCAGCCAACTCGTGTCCCACTTCGGGTGGCCGTCCGTGTTCATCGCCGGCGCAATAGCCTCTGCCTCGCTGTTCCCGTTCCTGTGGTTCGGGCTGCCCGACGAGCGCGGCGCAATCGGTCAGGTCACGCCCGCCGATGCGAAGCACAGTGCCTCGGTCGCGCGGTTGTTCGATCCCGAGGTCCGGGCCCGCACGCTCGTTCTGTGGGGATTCGCCTTCCTGGTGTTCTCGGTGTTCTACATCTTCTCCTCGTGGCTCCCGACGCTGCTCACCAGTTACGGATTCAGCACCGGACTTGCACCGCTCGGCTCCGCTGCATTGGGTGTCGGCAGCATCATCGGCGCCGGCATCCTCATCGTCGGGGTTCTCAAGTTTCGACTGACCTCCGTTCTCGCCTGCACCACAACGGCCGCGATCGTGTTCCTGGTGATCTCCGCGTTTCTCGGACCGGACAAAGCATTGCTGCTGATCGTGTTCGGCGGTGTCGGCCTCGGCCTGCAAGCGGGCATGATCGGACAAGCCGCGGTCGCTGTATCGATCTACCCTCATCGCACCGTCGCAACCGGTGTCGGCTGGGCATCGTCGATGGGCCGATTGGGCTCGGTCATCGGCCCGATCGTCGGCGGAGCGCTCATCGGACTCGGAACCTCTACCAGCACCATCGTGCTGCTCTCCTGCGTACCGGTGTCCGCGGCCCTGGTGTTGATGGTCGTCCTCGGCAGGATGCGCACTGCGGCAGATGATTCCGGCGATGTGGCCACCACAACGTCCGCGCCAAGGGACCACGCGTTGAGGTCATGAACATGAACGAGGATCTTGTGCAACACAATTCGTCGAACTCGACAACCACAGCCCCGCCCATAGCAGTATCCATAGTCGGTTACGGTGCGATAGGCAGGGTGCTCGCCGACCGATTGCTCGCCGGAGCCGTTCAGAGCGTCGACCTGATCGGCGTCGTCGATCAGAAGCCACTGACATCAGCACCCGCCGGGCTGCAACGCCTTGGCTTCGAGGAAGCCTTGAGCGCATCGCAGATCATGGTCGAATGCGCCGGAGCCGGATTCGTGCGTCAGTGTGCACGCACCATCGTAGAAAGCGGCGTCGACCTTGTCCTCTGCTCAATCGGCGCGTACGCCGATCCAGAGCTGCGGGCGCAATTGAATGCAGCCGGCCCAGGACGAATCGTCCGCCCGACCGGCGCGATCGGCGCCTTGGACTTCCTCGAAGCCGCAGCACGATTCGAGCGGTTCGACCAGGTCACGCTCACCACCACCAAACCACCCCGCGCGCTGCTGCGGGACTGGATGAGCAACGACGAACAACAGGAGTTGCTCGCGTCCACGGCACCGCGGGAGGTGTTCCGCGGATCAGTCCGCAAAGCCTGCGAGCTCTACCCCAGCTCGATCAATGTGGCCGCCGCAATCGCGATGGCCATCAACGACTTCGACGCCGTCGAGGTCGTGATCCGCAGCGACCCGGATGCGTCCTTCAACAGGCACAGTATCGACGCCGGCGCATCGTTCGGGCAGTACCGGTTCACCTTCGAAAACCGGCCCACCCCCGAGAATCCGCGTACCAGCGGCATCGTGGCCGCGTCAGTACTGCATTCGCTCGAACAACTCGCGCAACGTCAACGCGCACTTCTCTGAGCCGACGCCCAACCCGAGCCCCCCCGGGAAGTCCCGGGGGCGCTGGGTCAAGGGATGATGTTCACCATTCGGCCCGGGACCACGATGACCTTGCGAGGTTCACCGTCGAGCAGCGGGATGATCTTCTCGTCCGCCAGTGCGGTCGCGCGCAGGGTCGCCTCATCGGCGTCGGCCGCCACCGTCATCCGGCTCCGGACCTTGCCCTTCACCTGGATCGGGATCTCGATGGTGTCGTGGACCAGCCACTGCTCCTGCGCCACGGGGAACGGCCCGTGCGCCAGAGATGCGGTGTTGCCCAACCGTTCCCACAGTTCCTCGGCCGCGTGCGGCGCCACCGGAGCCAGCATGAGAACCAGCGGCGTGACCGCGTCGCGCGGCGCACCCTCGGGATACTGCTTGGTCAGGTGGTTGGTCAGCTCGATGAGCTTGGCCACGGCGGTGTTGTCGCGCAGGTTCGAATAGTCTTCGCGCACACCGTCAATCGTCTTGTGCAACAGGCGATTGGTGTCATCGGTCAGGTCGACGTCGACCACGCGGGTCGTCCCGGTCATCTCGTCGACGACCAGACGCCAGGCGCGCTGCAGGAATCGCTGTGCGCCGACGACGTCCTTGGTCGCCCAGGCGCGTGAGGTGTCCAGCGGTCCCATCGACATCTCGTAGACACGCAGGGTATCCGCACCGTAGTCGCGGCAGATGTCATCCGGCGCAACGGAGTTCTTGAGGGACTTGCCCATCTTTCCGTATTCGCGGTTGACCTCTTGGCCGTCGTAGAAGAACTTGCCGCCTTCTTCGGTGACCTCTTCGGCCGGCACGTAGACGCCGCGCGCATCGGTGTACGCGTACGCCTGGATCATGCCCTGGTTGTATAGACGGCGGTACGGTTCGGCCGAGCTCACGTGTCCGAGGTCGAACAGCACCTTGTGCCAGAAGCGCGAGTACAGCAGGTGCAGCACCGCATGCTCGACACCGCCGACGTAGAGATCGAGCCCGCCGGGATCGTTCTCACCGTGCAGATCGGTCCGCGGACCCATCCAGTACGCCTCGTTCTCCTTGGCGCACAACTCATCCGAGTTGGTCGGGTCGATGTAGCGCAGCTGGTACCAGGAGCTACCCGCCCACTGCGGCATCACATTGGTGTCGCGGGTGTAGTCCTTCAGGCCATCGCCGAGGTCGAGTTCGACACTCACCCAGTCGGTAGCCTTCGCCAGCGGCGGGGACGGTTCGCTGTTCGGATCGTCCGGGTCGAACGACACCGGCGCGTAGTCGATGACGTCCGGGAGTTCCACGGGCAGCATCGAATCCGGAATCGGATGCGGCGCACCCGAGGCGTCGTAGACGATGGGGAACGGCTCGCCCCAGTACCGCTGCCGCGCAAAGAGCCAGTCACGCAGCTTGTACTGGATGGTGCCGCTTCCGGTGCCATCGGCCTCGAGGCGCTCGATGGTGGCCGACTTGGCCTCGTCGACCCGCATTCCGTCGAGGAAGCCGGAGTTGACCAGCGGTCCGTCGCCGGTGAAAGCCTCTTCGGCCACACCCTGATCCGAGCCGATGACCTCGATGATCGGCAACTCGAAAGCAGTGGCGAACTCGTAGTCGCGGCCGTCGTGGGCCGGGACCGCCATGATGGCGCCGGTTCCGTAGCCGATCAGCACATAGTCGGCGATGAACACCGGGACCGGCGCGCCATTGAGCGGATTGACGGCGTAGCTGCCGGTGAAGACACCCGTCTTCTCCTTGTTCTCCTGCCGTTCGAGATCCGACTTCGCCGCGATCGTCTTGCGGTAGGCCGCAACAGCTTCGATCGGGGTCGATGCACCGCCGGTCCACAGTCCGTTGACATCGGCGGGCCACTCCGCGGTGGTCAGCTGGTCAACGAGCTCGTGTTCGGGGGCCAGCACCATGTACGTCGCACCGAACAGGGTGTCGGGGCGGGTGGTGAAGACCTCAATTTTACAGTCCCGCGCAGGAGACGAAGGCGAAGCCGGAGCTCGACCAGATGGGACCGTGAAGGACACCTGGGCACCGCGGGAGCGGCCGATCCAGTTGCGCTGCATGGTCTTGACCTTTTCGGGCCAGTCCAGCAGGTCCAGATCGTCGAGCAGGCGGTCGCTGTACGCGGTGATGCGCATCATCCACTGGCGCAGGTGTTTCCGGAACACCGGGAAATTGCCGCGATCGCTACGACCGTCGGCGGTGACCTCTTCGTTGGCCAGCACGGTGCCCAGCCCGGGGCACCAGTTGACCAGCGAATCGCTCTGATAGACCAGCCGGTACTCGTCGATCACACCAGCCTTCGCGGCCTCGTCCAGGTCCGACCAGTCCCGGCCGTCGGCGAGAGTCCGTGCTCCGGAATCGAATTCGGCAATCAACTCGGGGATCCGCCGGGCCTTCCCGGAGTCCGCGTCGAACCAGGCGTTGTAGATCTGCAGGAAGATCCACTGCGTCCAGTGGTAAAAGTCGACGTCGGTGGTCGCCACCCGGCGACGCTCGTCGTGACCCAGACCCAGGCGGCGGATCTGTTCGAGGTACCGCTCGATGTTGGCCTCGGTGGTCGTCCGCGGATGGGTTCCGGTCTGCACCGCGTATTGCTCGGCCGGCAGACCGAAGGAATCGAAGCCCATCGTGTGCAGGACGTTGCGACCGTTCATCCGGTGGAATCGCGCGTAGACGTCGGTGGCGATGAATCCGAGCGGGTGGCCGACGTGGAGTCCGGCGCCCGAGGGGTACGGGAACATGTCCTGGACGAAAAGCTTGGCGTCGGGACCGTCGAACGACGACAGATCGCCGGCCAGGTCACCCACCGGGTTGGGCGCCTCGAAGGTGCGCCGCTGCGTCCAATTCTGCTGCCAGCGCGCCTCGATCTGCCCGGCCAGCTCTGCCGTGTAGCGATGCTGCGGGGATTCGTCGGGGGCTGAATTCGTCGGGCCAGTCACCTGACCAGCGTAAAGCCTGCCCAATCCGAGCTGCAGGCAGGCCTGGGTGACCATTGATTTCCCCTGGCCTCGTATTGTATGGGGGTGACCGTCGCAGCAATCATCCTCGCCGCCATCGCGCTGGCGCTGGCGCTGGTCTTCGGAGTTTCCGGGGTCCTGGGCATCTTCAAGCGCCTCCCCCGCAATCGCTGGATCGGCGTACGTTCCGCCGAGACCATGCGCAGCGACGAGAAGTTCGAGCTGGCCAACCGCGTCGCCGGACCCGGCCTGATCTGCGCAGCAGTCGTCCTGGTGATGGGCGCCGTGCTCGCGATCCTTCTCGGCGGCTTCGCCGGTTTGATCATCGCCGTCGCCGCGATCGCGGTCGGCGTCGGTCTGGCCGGTGTCATCGGTTCCCTCGGTGTCCGGGCCGCCGCGGCAATGCCCGAGCCCGCGTCGGATTGCGGCGTCAGCGGTGGCTGCACCAGCTGTTCACTGCAGAGCGTGTGCTCCACCGACAGCGCCGGCGGCGGCGCAGCTCCGGCCAACTGAGGCGTGGCGCGCTCGCCGCTGGCCTACCTTCAGCGCTTCAATATCGATGGCTTCATGGTGGCCATCATCGGCGCAGTGGTCGTGGCCACCGTGTTCCCGGCCCGCGGCTCGGCCGACGACGTCCTCGACTGGGTCGTCAAGATCGGGATCGGCCTGCTGTTCTTCCTCTACGGCACCCGCCTGCACCCGCATGATGCGCTCACCGGCCTCACCCACTGGCGCCTTCACCTGACGATCCTGGTGTTCACCTTCGTGGTGTTCCCGTTGCTCGGACTGGCGCTCTGGCCGATCCTTCCGCACCTGGTCGGCGACGAACTGGCCGCCGGTGTCCTGTTCCTGTGCCTGGTGCCGTCCACGGTCCAGTCGTCGATCAACTTCACGTCGATCGCGCACGGAAACGTCGCCGGAGCCATCGTCAGCGCCTCGGCCTCGAACCTGCTCGGCGTGTTTCTGACGCCGATGCTCGTGGTGCTCCTGATGAACACCTCCGGAGATGTCACGTTCTCGGCGTCATCCGTGCTCACGATCGTCCTGCAGCTGTTGGTGCCGTTCATCGCCGGACAGTTGCTGCAGCCGCTGATCGGCAGCCGGATCGCCGCGCACCGGGCCCTCACCAAGTTCTACGATCGCGCCATCATCGTCCTGGTTGTCTACGCCGCATTCAGCGAAGGCGTCCGCCAGGGCATCTGGGGGCAGGTCGTCTGGTGGCAGGTGGTGATCCTGGTGGTCCTGGCCACGGCGATGGTTGCGTTCATGCTCTGGCTGACCGGTACCGGATCCAAACGCCTCGGATTCGACCGGGCCGACTCCATCGCCATCCAATTCTGCGGCACCAAGAAGTCACTGACCACGGGCCTGCCGATGGCCGCAGTCCTCTTCGACAGTCACGAAGTCGGTCTGATCGTGCTGCCCCTGATGATCTTCCACCAGGTCCAGCTGATGATCTGCACCTGGCTGGCCTCCCGCTACAGCCGCCAAGACTTCATCTAGCCCCACGCGGCCCCCGGCCGCGACCAAAATTCGATCAGTCCTTGCCGCGCGTCTCTCGCAATCGTTTGCCGCGCTCGACATACTTCGCATCCGTTTCGGCATTCTTGTCCGACACCTTCGTGTCGCGCGGCGGCAGTTGCAACGACTTCTCCGCCGGAATACCTGCCTGCAGCTGCCGGCCCCGTTCGAGTTCGGCGTCCACTTCGGCGCCGAACAGCAGGGCGAGGTTGGTGATCCACAGCCAGAGCAGGAACACGATCGCTCCGGCCAGGGCGCCGTAGGTTTTGTTGTAGCTGCTGAAGTTGGCCACATACAGGGCGAACAGGACAGAAGCGATGATCCAGGTGACGATCGCCACCGTGGCGCCGATGCTGATCCAGCGGAACTTCGGCTGCTGGACGTTCGGGGTCGCGTAGTACAGGATCGCCACCGTCAACACGACGAAGAGCAGAACCAGTGGCCAGCGGGCGATGTTCCAGACGGTGAGGGCGGTATCACCGAGACCGATGGCCTCGCCGATGGAACGCGCGATGGGTCCACTGACCGCCAGCATCAGGGCCACCGCGGCGGCCATCAGCAGAGCGATGACCGTCACCAGCAGCATCAGTGGCCGAAGTTTCCAGATCGGCCGACCTTCCTCGACCTCGTACATCCGGTTCATCGCCCGACCGAATGCGCCCACATACCCGGAGGCCGACCACACCGCACCAACGAGACCGATGACCAAAGCGAAGCCGGCAGACGAAGAATTGACCAATTGCTCCACCGGTCCCCGTAGCGTGTCGACCGCCGAGGCCGGGCCGAGGTCATCGACCATCTGCAATACCGAATCCACGGTCTTCTGACCCTGCCCGAAGATGCCGAGCAGGGAGACCAGCACCAGCATTGCCGGAAACAGTGACAGGACAGCGTAATACGTGAGGGCAGCGGCGAGGTCGGTGCATTGGTCGCGGGAGAACTCCCGCGCCACCTTGCGCCCGACGTAGAGAAAGGACGGCTTGGTCAGGTCCGTCGGCGACTCCGGCTTACGTGGATCGTCCGGGTCCGGTTTGTCTGTCGTGAGCTGCTCATCCTTGGTGCGGGCCATGACGTGGGACTACCCGCGAGCGCACCGGGTCAAACCGTGGCAGCGAGCGGTTTGAAGTGGTCTTCAGCAGGGCATTCTGCGTTCGCGACCCTGCTGGTCGGTGCGAGACGGTCATGTCATGGTCGCGTCATCCAACTGCGTTCACCCGTTCATCCCCCCACCTGCGGAGGCTTTGATGTCGACAGATGCAATTGTCATGCTGAAAAATGACCACAAGGAAATCAAGAAGTTGTTCAACGCCTTCCGCGATGCCGGTCCGGACGCGACGAAAACGAAGGCAGACATCGTCGCCAAGATCGTCGAAGCGCTGACCGTGCACACCTACATCGAGAACGAGGGCATGTATCCGGCGGTCCGCAAGGCTGTCCCGGACGTCGAGGATGACATCTTGGAGTCCTACGAGGAGCATCACGTGGCTGATCTGCTCGTGATGGAACTCGTCGCGATGGCTCCTTCCGACGAACGATTCGACGCGAAGACCACGGTCCTCATCGAAAATGTGGAGCATCACATCGAAGAGGAAGAGTCCGAGTGGTTTCCGGAGGTGCGGAAGGCGTTGGGACGTAAGGAACTTCAGCGCATCGGCGAGGACATGCTCGAGTTGAGGGCGAAGGCCCCACACTCGCCGGCGCAGCCTTCGGCACTGAAGAAGACGATCGACGCCATCATCAAGTAGAGATTCGGCGCCTACACCCCGCTCGCCTCGAGGCGGGCGGGGTGTGGACGTCTGTTGCCCTTACCGTTGCTGGTCGGCAACCCTGTTGGTTGCGTCCTTCGCGTGACCCTGAACGTCCTGGGCCGCAGAGGTGCCTTCGTCCTTGATGGTTCCGGCGGCATCGATGGCCGTATCCTTCACCGCCGCAACTGCTTCCTGAGCCGGCCCCTGCAGATGCTCCGCAGTTTGTTTGGCCACGTTGGTGAGCTCGTCGGTGAGTGGCTGTGCCTTCTCTTGCAGCGCCGCCGCCGCCTGGGCTTCGCGGTCACTCGCCGGGATGAGTGAGGACACCAATAGTCCTGCGCCGAAGGCGATCAGGCCGGCCGCCAACGGATTGCCCTGGGTCTGCGCCTTGACCGTACCGGGTGCGGATTGGACGGCGTCGGAAGCAGACTGCGCCGCGCCGGTCACCGACGACACCGCCGAATCCTTGGCGCCCGAGGCACTCTGCGCGCTGTCCTGGGCCGAGCCCATGACCCGATCGCGGACACTGCCGAGCGAACCGGTGACGCGGCCGACCCTGCGCTTGGCCATCGTCGCCGGATTGGCTTCGTAGGCAAGGGTGTTCACGTTTGAACTCAATGCGGCCCGAGTTCGTTCGATGTCGGCGCGAATCTGGTCGGGATCTGAACTGGTGGTCATCATCTCTCCTGAGGGTGGGGCGCCAACGCGCCGGGTATGTTCTTGACGGTCGCGGTGGTCTGCGGTAATCCTTTGGCCTTGCGCAACTCCGAGCGTCCGAGGACGGCCAGGATTGCACCGATAACGGCCCAGATCACCAGTACGACGAGGGCGGACCAGCCCCTGCCAATGGCGTTGCCGAGGCTCCACCAGAGGGCGATAGAAGCGAACAGCAGCACGAAGTAGCCGGCCACGGCGGCACCGGCGAGCATTCCGGATCCCTTGCCCACCCGGCTCGCAGTCCGGGTCGCTTCGGCTTTCGCCAACGCCAACTCTTGCCGAACGAGCACGGATAGGTCTTCGCTGACGTTTGCCAGCAGATCGCCGATCGACGGGGGATCGGTGCCTTCGGTGGGGTTGGCGTGCAACGGGCCGCTCATGGGTTCACGCCCGGCTGCGGGTAACCCGGCTGCTGGTAACCCGGCTGCTGGTTGCCCGGCTGTGCGTAACCCGGCTGCGGGGCGGACGCAGGCGGAACAACGTAGGGCGACTCGGGCATGCCGGCACTTTGTGGCGGCGCGGCAACGTGCTGACCGGGTGCGTATCCCGTAGGTGGTGTGCCATAGCCGGTGGCCGGGACGTCCAACGGCGGAATAGGACCGGTGGGAGCGTCTTCGAACCGGGTCACCTGCGGCGACGAACCAGAGTTCGTAGAGTCGTCAGCGGTGTTGGCCGCGGTCAGCCCACGTCCGAGACGACCCGCGAGTAGCCCGGCTCCGGCGGCGAGCGCGAGGAAGGTGCCTGGTTTGCGACGGGCGAAGCGGGTGACCTCGTCGATGATCTGGCCCGGCTCGCGGTCTTCGAGCCAGGATGCGACCGTTTGGGCATGCTGTCCGGCCTGACGGGTGAGATCTGTTGCCATGCCGGGGTTCTCGGAGTTCCTGGCCATCGAGCCGAATTCATCGGACAGTGCTCGCAGACCGCCGGCGACACGCTTTTGCTGCTCGGCCGCCTGGGTGGTCAACTCGTCGCGGGTCTGGTGCAACAGATCTTGCGCCTGATTCTTGGCCTCACCGGCAACCTGCTGCGCCTGATCGCCGGCCACCGATGCCACATGCTTCCCGGCGTCGGTGGCGCCGGCCGCGACCTCGCCGGCTTGCTGCTTGGCGACGTCGGCGGTCGAATCGTTGCCGGACGTGGGCGGACGACCGGTCGTTGTCATCTGATCTGGGTGATTTGGGATGGAGATGCCACTCGAAGAAGTCATGATGCGCTCTCGCGTTCGTACTAGACAGTGGTACGGAGAAGGGCCACTCCTTGACCTGAGGTCGTAGTACCCCGATCCGCGGATGCCAATCAGGTTGATCGACGGACCCGCAAATCTGTTGTGCCTCGGCTGAATACCTGTTTCACCGATCGCGTACCTGGGTAGAGCTATATCCATGCGGTGTCGAGATGCCACGCGCGTGGCAGGTCCATCTGGAGTGGGGCGGGGCTCAGTTGCGTTCGAGTTCGATCGGATGGGTCGACAACATCGGCAGAGGCCAGGGCTGACGCCGCAAGACCTGCGACCAGAGGTCGACCTCGGCGGGCGCCAACACATCGGCCGGCAACGACGGCGCCACGATCCAGCTTCCCGACATCAATTCATCACCGAGCTGCCCGATACCCCACCCGGCATATCCGGCGAAGATCCGGACACCGACCAACGACTCCCCGAGTTCTTCGGCGTCGGCATCGAGATCGACCAGAACCACCGAACCCTCGACCGACCGCAACGCCGGAATGTTGTCGACGTCGGCGCCGGGTTTGATCACACCGAGACAGAGCGCGGAGTCCTGCTTCACCGGACCGCCGATGTAGATCGCCTTGGGCCGGGCGACGGTGTCGGTCCATTCCGGCAACAGGTTGTGCACCGCCGTCTGACTCATCCGGTTCAGGACCAGACCGAGGCTGCCCGCGTCGTTGTGCTCGATGACATAGATCACCGAGCGACGGAATGTGGGCTCGACCAGGTCGGTGGACGCCATCAACAAACTGCCGGCAGAGATCGGCTCGGGAATCGATGACACCCGAACATGATGCCACGCCGGAGCTCCGGCGGTCGGTGGCGAACACCTTCGAATACCTGATCCTGAACTCGCCCTGTACCCGGGCCCGGAATAATTTGTAGGCTGGACATGGTGAACGTCGAACAGCCCGTCGCGGCCACAGCGCCGCATGTCCGCACCAGCCACCACCGGTTGCCGATGCGCGATTTCACGCGGTCGTTTCGCGAATCACCGGGCCTGTCCCGGCTCCTCACCGTCCGGCTCGGAAGCCAGTTCACCGACGGACTCTTTCAGGCCGCACTGGGCGGTGCCATCCTCTTCAACCCCGAACGGCACGCCGACCCGATGGCGATCGCCGCCGGGATGGCGGTCCTGCTTCTCCCCTACTCGCTGGTCGGTCCGTTTGCCGGTGCACTGCTCGACCACTGGGATCGACGCATGGTCCTTGTCTGGGCCAACGTGCTCCGGGCCTTCCTCGTCGCGATGGTCTCGATCGTCGTCGCCACGGGTTCCGGCGACAACGGGGTGTTGATCGCCGCGCTGGCGGTGACCGGCGCGAGCCGGTTTGTCGCGTCCGGGCTCTCCGCATCCCTGCCGCACGTGGTGCCTCGCGAACTGCTGATCGGCATGAACTCGTTCTTCACCACCATCGGCTCCGTGATCCTGGCCCTCGGTGCCGGAACCGCCCTCGGTTTGCGCGGGATCTTCGGATCCGACAACACCGGGAGCGCACTGACACTGCTCGGTGCAGTCGTGGTGGCACTGATCACCGCGGCGATCGCACGCCACTTCGAACCCCTACAGCTCGGCCCCGATCACCCCGACTTCGTCGGCCATCCGACGCCCAAGCATCCCGAGGGCACCGCCCTGCGAGCGATCGCGGTGGGTCTGGGCCACGGCGCCCGTGCAGTCTGGAGCTCGCCTCCCGCCGCCTCGGCGCTGTCCGGGGTGGGTGCACACCGGATCGTGTTCGGCATGAACACCCTCCTGCTGCTGGTCATGACCAAACAATCCGCGCTCGGCGGCGGCCTGACCGGCTTCGGTCTGGTTGCCGGACTGACCGCGGTCGGCATGCTGTGCGCCGCGGTGATCACCCCCTTCGCGGTGGCCTGGTTCGGCCGCCTGCGCGCTGTGGTGGCGGCCCTGGCCATCGGAACGGTCGCGCAGCTGACGCTGCTGAGCTTCAACGGCGTGGTCATCTGCATCGCCGCGGTGTTCCTGGGTCTGATCGGCCAGGTGTGCAAGCTCTGCGGCGACGCGGCCATGCAGATGGACGTTGACGACGCCCGTCGCGGACAGGCCTTCTCATTCCAGGACGCCCTGTTCAACGTCGCTTTTGTCGCAGCGGTGACCGTCGCCGCGATCGTCATCCCCACCAACGGCAAGTCCGCGATCCTCGTTGCCGCCGGTTCGGTGCTCTACGCACTGGCCATCGTGTCCGTCACCCTGATCCACCGTCGACCCATCCCCGCGCCTCCCGGGCCTCCCGCGCCGCTGGCGAAAACTGCCTGACCCGCTCACTTACTCCCCCGATCACAGGAGGCAGCGCGTGCAGTACGGACTCGTGTTCGCCAAGGGCGACAGCGCGGATTTTGCCGACATGGCTGTCGCCGCCGAAGAGGCGGGCTGGGACGCGGTGTTCGGATGGGAGGCACTCTGGGGCGTCGATCCATGGATCTCTCTGACCGCCGCGGCCGTCCGTACCAGCCACATCCGCCTGGGCACCATGCTCACACCTCTGGCCCGGCGGAAACCGTGGGACCTGGCATCCACGACCTCCACACTCGATCGGCTCAGTGGTGGCCGGGTGATCCTCAGCGTCGGTTTGGGGGCTCTGCATCCCGGTTGGCTGGCGTTCGAGGCCGATCAGGGCCGCAAGGTGCGCGCCGAACTCGTCGACGAGGGCCTCGACGTGATGTTCGGACTATGGGGTGGCCAGCCCTACGCCTACGACGGCAAGCACTACCAGGTGCAGCCCACCGATTTCGAGTTGCCCGCCCCGCCGGTCCAGCAGCCCCGGATCACCACCTGGTGTGTGGGACTGGAGGGTTCTCGCAAATCGATGTCGCGGGCCGCGCGATGCGACGGATTGATACCCAACTTCACCGGTGTGGCCGGCCCGGAACCGCAGCCAATCGAACGCTGGGTCGGCGTGGCCGGCGAGATCCGGGAACTCCGCGAAGAACTCGGATACACGGGAAAGTACGACGTCGTCTACGAGGGCACCGCCGATCTGTCGGACCCCGCCGGAGAACGCGAAAAAGCCCGCGCACTCGAAGACGCGGGGATCACGTGGTGGCTCGACTCCGACTGGACTTCGACACCCGACGATCCGATCGCCTACCAACTCGAGCGCATCAAAGCCGGTCCGCCCAAGGAATTCTGAGCCGCTCGCTACCCCATGAATGGGGTATCTGCGGAGGTCAACGCCAGATCTGAACGACTGAGACGGACAACTGGTCAAGATTCACAGCGGGCGGGCACACACCCGGGAATCCCGCTCGGACACGGTATCGACGCAGCTCAGGATGCATTTCAGTCCCCCGGCACTGACACCGGAGCACAGTCACCGCTGCAGTGGTCGCCGAAAATATCGTCGAAATCGTGTGACCAAGGCGACAAAAAGGGTGACCACCTGGCACTATTGGCGAATGCGCAATCGTGACGAGGTATCTGAGTTCGCCATTGAACTCAATCGGCTCTGTGCTTCTCGCTGGCCAGGTGGGTCGCGCACTGCCAACGCAGAAATTGCCGACTGGGTGACGGCCGAAACAGGTCGCAACATCGATCGGCAGTTCGTCTGGCGGATCCGTAAGGGCCGCGTGATGAAGGTTGACGGCGCTGTTCGCGACGCCATCTGTTCATTCTTCGGAGTCTCCAAGGAGCACTTCTCTTCCAGCCCCCGCACTCTCGGCGAAGAGGTGCAGGCTGCTATCGAGGAAACGGGGCTTCAAGTAGCCGGCCTCCGTGCCGATCAGCTGTCATCGACCGGGCGGGCCGAGCTCGCCTCGCTACTACGAGAGGTGAGCCGGGTTCTCGAAGCCGAGAAAAGCGTCGGACAATGATGACCCGGCAGAAGATGTTCCGCCTCGCCGCGGCCATCACGCCGATGAGCGGCTGGTCCTGGGACGATTTCGAGTCCCGGCTGGGCGAACAACTCGGATGCGAGGTTCGGTGCATCACCTCGGAGTCCTTCGACTCGGGCGAGATCACCGGGGCCGCACTGCGGACCGGCGACGGAACCGCGATCATCGTGTCGCCTGCCAACGTCTCTGACGCGCACCGGATGCACATTGCTGCCCATGAGGCCTGGCATCTGCTCGCCGGCCACGAGGGTTGCGATCAGAACGCGCGTCGCGAGTCGCAGGCCGAGGCTTTTGCCACGACTGTCGGCACGCTGGCCGAGGGACGGGGCAGCGAACCCCGGAACAATCGCGCATTGACTGCCGCGTTCGGAGCTGTTGGCATAGTCGCATGAGTCAGGCGCTCGGCGCCCTCGCCTGGGTGGGGGTCGCCCTGGGGATGATGCTGGCGGTCCGAGGGGGCTGGTACCGCCAGACAGCGACGGCCGCCTTCGGTGTGTGCATTGTTTTCTATTGCCTGACCGGCGAGAACTACTCGACCTTGGTCCCTGAAGACGGCGTTCGCCAGGCGATGAACACCTCCGAACGAATCTGGGGCGCCACCTCGGCGGTGATCGCCGGGTGCGCCCTGGTCGCAACTCTCATGGCGATCCGCTTCGGCGACAACGAATCGGACCACGGCGGCCGCAGCGGTCCCGACCTCAACCAGCGGATCATGCTTCTCGTGGTGGCCGCCGCCGCCTCCATCGCGGTGATCAATCTGTCGCTGGTCCACAGCGAACTCACGCCGTCGTCGGACTTCCTCGCCGACTACGGGCATATGTACCAGGTGGTGGTGTACCAGGCGGTGTTTGCCTTCTGGATCGGATTCCCTGCCGGTTATCTCGGGTGGACGGTCGTCCGATCCGAGCTCGGGCCGCTGCGTTACCTCGTCGGGTTCGGCGGACTCTGCGGTGTGCTCTGGGCGATCTGGAAAGTCTTTGTCACAGCGTTGATCTGGATCGCCGGTATCCACATCGCCGAGTCCAGTCCGGTGAGTCTGTGCCTGGGATTTCTGGCCCTCGCGTTCTGCGTGTTCGGGTCGTTGCTGCTCGCGCTGACGGCCTCGTTCTCGGCCTGGCGCACCGGACGGACCTACCGGACCGCCCGCGCCATCGAAGACCGTCGCCTTCGGCATGACAACCGGGCCGCCTGAGGCTGCCGAGCCAGCAATAACAGGTGCTCTTCTGACCTCTCACAGGCCGAAACCCGGTTCCCCTGGCGACATCACCTCGTCTGCGGTCCCGTCGAGATCGCGGTCGACGAGTACCTGATCAAAACGTTGATCGCCATCGGTGTCGAAGTAGACCCGACCACCCGTCCGCACCACCACGATCTCGCCCTGGCCGTCCGAGTCACGGTCGTAGAGGAGATCCCTCGTATCCCCGTCACCGGTGAAATCGATCAACGTGCGCGACCCCTCCGCATCCTCGGTGGCCGTTGACGTCTGGGACGTACCGTCGAGCGAGGTCCAGGTGACGTGCACGTCGGCCGGCGCCGGGGTTTCGATCTGTGGAGTCGGGATCTCGGGGCCCGGTATCTGCGGGGTAGCGGCCGATGGAGCCGGTTCTGACTGCCCCCACACACCAGAACCGTTGTCGGAGAACCACTTATCCGGTACACCGTCGTCGTCGAGATCGAGACCACTGAGATCTGCGCGACCATCGCCGTCCCTATCCCACAACACGTCGTCGAGCCTGCCGTCACCGTCGAAGTCGAGCCGGACCGCGTCGGCCACACCCCCGCCGAGCACCGCGTCGGCGGGCGAGCACCACGTGATCGGCGATCCGTCACCAACACCAAAGACGTACTCGATGACCGGGTCCATGCGTACTAGGACGGACTGGACCGGTGCGCCGGTTCCGGGCCGGCCGTAGGCGGTAGCGTGTGATGCACACCCTGCCCGGCGTCGAGGAGGATCTACGGATGTATGTCAGCGAGCTCGGTGATCTGTGGCATCGCGGTCGGACCGAGCCGATGAGCATCCATCTCGATTCGGCGTCGGCATCACGCTCCTCCAGCAAGGTCATCGAGACGATCACCGCGCATCTGTGGCGTGAATCCGAGCGTGGCGCCTACGTCGCACAGGAACAGATGTCGGAATCCCTCGACCGCTGTCGCCGCGACATCGCCGCACTGGTCGGACACCAGGCGCATGAACTCGCCTTCCGTGAGTCGGCAAAGGCCTCACTGCGGGCGCTGCTCACCTACTGGAACCTCCCCATCTCCGCCACGGTCTGGGTGGCGAAGAACGAGTTCGGGCCCAACCTCGACGAATTCGAACGCCGCGGTTACGCCGTCCACACCATCCCCTCCGGCGATGTGTACGGCCACGTCGACACCGACGCACTCGAGAACATGCTCCAGTTCGACCAGCCCGACTTCATCCACATCTGCCATATCGGCTCACACAGCGGTGTGGTCCAGCCGGTCAACAAGGTTGTCGATCTCGCCCGGGCCGCCGGAGTGCCGGTGGTTGTCGACGTCGCGCAGTCGTTCGGCCAGCGCGACTGCGCATCCGGTGCCGACGTCGTCTACGGCACCAGCCGCAAGTGGCTGGCCGGTCCACGCGGTGTCGGATTCCTTGCGGTGCGCTCTGATTCGGTACGCCCGGTGGAGATCGAGAGTTCCGAAGCCTTTGTGGCCGGGCGCCTCGGACTCGGTGTGGCGATCCAGGAACTGCAGAGTTTCGGCCCCGAACGGGTCAGCCGCGAACTCGCCGCCATCGGCCGCTTCGCCAGGGAACGCCTGCACGGTATCGGCAGCTGGGAAGTTCTCGAACCGATCGACGAACCCTCGGCCATCGTCACACTGGCGCCACCTCCGGGATGGGGTCCGTCGGATGTCCTGGCCGCCCGCGACAAACTGCGGTCGATCGGGATCCTGGTCACCTGCGCGGATTCCTGGCGAGCGCCGCTCAACACGGAGCAATCGGTCCTGCGGATCAGCCCGCACCTGGATGTCCAACGGTCGCACCTGGACCTGCTCGCCGGCGAGCTCCGTCGGATGGGTTACTAGACCCCGGCCGGATCCACACTCCGGGCAATCACGGTGACGGCATCCCTGGCGAGGTCGGCATCCTTGTGCACCAGAGCAATTCGTGTTCGACGGGCCAGGATGTCATCGACCGTGCAGGCGCCTTCGTGCGTGATCGCGAACTCGATCTCGGCCCGGGTGACGTCGATACCGGGCGCGATCTGCGCGGCCGCGTCCGGCACCTGCGCAACGTCCATGACATGCGGGGCCTCCGCGCCGAACCGGGCGACCAGGGAATCCGGCAATCCCGAGGTGTCCGGCGATCCGGTGGCGCCGATCAGGGGCAATTCACTGGTGTGGCACGGCCCGGCCCGCAGACCCGACCGGGTGACGGCCTCGTCGACCGCCTGCTCGGCCATCTCCCGATAGGTGGTGAGCTTGCCTCCCACCACCGTGATCAGACCGCTGTCCCCCACTGCCACAAGGTGTTTGCGGGACAGATCCGCCGTACTCACCGATACGCCTGGACCGACCTCCTCCACCAGCGGACGCAGCCCGGCGAACACCCCTTGGATGTCGTCTCGGGTCAGCGGACGGGCCAGCGCCTTGTTGATGGTGTCGAGCAGCAGGGTGATCTCACCGTCGGACGGCTGCGGCTCGTCCGGGATCGGGCCCGGCGCATCCTCGTCGGTCAGTCCGATGTAGGTGCGGCCGAGCTGTTGCGGCAACGCGAACACATACCGGCTGATGCTGTCGCCCAAGGGAACCGTGAGTGCACCGGTCGGGTTGCCCAGCGACTGGGAGTCGACCACCAGGTGTGTTCCCCGGCTCGGACGCAGCTTCACGGTCCGGTCGACCTCTCCGGCCCAGACACCGGTCGCGTTGATGACGGCATGCGCCCGGACACCGAATGTGGCACCGGTCAGGACATCTGTCAGGGTCGCCCCTTCGCCGGTCACGTCCGTGGCCCGCGTGTAAGTGCTGATGATCGCGCCATGGACGGCAGCTGTCCGGGCCAGCGCGACAACAAACCTGGCGTCGTCGATGAGCTGTCCGTCATGGGCCACCACCGCACCCCGTAGCCCGTCGGTACGGATCCCGGGACACAGCGCCTCTGCTTCCGTCGCCGACACCCTCCGCGACCGGGCCAGGACCTCCGGTGGAGTCTTGGCGTTGTGCCGCAACATATCCCCGGCCAGCATCCCCAGCCGTGCAGCGGTCGTCGCCTTCCTGGGACTGTCTGTGAAGACCGGGATGACCTGTGGCAGTGCATGAACCAGATGAGGTGCTATTCGCGTCATGATCCGGTGACGTTCGAGAGCCGACTCCTTCGCGATGCCCACATCGAGACTCGCCAGATAACGCAGACCACCGTGGATCAGCTTGCTGCTCCACCGACTGGTACCGAACGCGAGGTCGCGGGCCTCCACCAGCGCCACCGAGAGGCCGCGGCTCGCGGCATCGAGCGCAACTCCGGCGCCGGTGACTCCCCCGCCGATCACGAGGAGATCCAATGGCTCTGTGCGCGAACGTAATTCATTCAGACCGGCGCGGCGCGACGTGGGGCTCAGCGCTCCGGCCGGGATCTGCTCGGCGGTCATGACTGCACCCGCAGGTACGAGTGCACCGCGTGCCGCAGTTCCACCGTCCACTGATCGGCCAGGATGGGCTCGAGGATCGCGTGGGACTGGACCGCCGCCTGGCAGATCATCAGCACCATCGCGGCCATCTGATCGGGCGCTCCCCGGCGCACATCGCCGCGGTATTGACCGTCGGCGATGGCCCGCCGCAAGATCGTCAGAGCAGCTTGCTGGCTACGGCCCAGTCGAACGAAAACATATGGGGCAAGAGCGCTCGACGGTTCACGCCAGAGCATTTCGAGGAGGTTGTTCCCACGGATCGCATCGGCGACCGCAACGAGGCGATCAACCTTGTCATCCAGCGTCGGACCGCGTTCCGGGATGTCGGCAATCGTGCCGATCAGTTCCCGGGTGACGAGGTCGGCGGTCAGCGTCCGGACGTCCGGCCAGCGCCGATAGACGGTCGGCCGACTGACCCCGGCTTCACGTGCCACCTCGGCCAGGGTGATCTTGCGACCCGCGGCACGGATCAACACCGTGCGTGTCGCGTCGAGGACACGATCGGTGATGTTGGCGCCCATCGCAGAGGCCACCGGGTCGGGGTCGCCGACGCCGGCTTTCACAACGTGGTCCAATTCTTCGTTACGGATTGACATGTTGTGTAAAACTGTAACTCATGACGGTCGGATTTCCACAGCATTCTCTGCCACTTCCACCAATGCGCTGGGACGGATGGGGCTCGCCCGAGGCGGCCACCGAGCTGTCCGAACCGATCAGGGCGCTGCTCGCCCAGGTCCTCGGTGTCACCGGTGACCCCATTCCGGCTCCGGCAGCCACCGAGATCGAACTCTCCCCGGTTCGGCTCACCGACGCCGACCTCGACGCCCTACGCGGGATCGTCGCCGCCGTGTCGACCGCCGACGGTGATCGCCTGACGCGGTCGGGCGGCAAGTCGACCCTCGACCTCCTGCGCCGCAAGAACCGCACTCAGGATGCACCCGATTGTGTGGTCGAACCCGCGACCGAACAGGAGATCTCCGATCTCCTTCAGTGGTGTGCCGACTCCCGGATCGCGGTGGTGCCCTTCGGCGGCGGCACCGGTGTGGTCGGCGGAGTCGATCCCGAGGCCGGCGAGATGCGCGCCGTGATCAGCCTCGACCTGCGACGATTTGATCAGCTCTTGTCGATCGACACCATCTCCGGCGAAGCCGTTCTGGGTGCCGGGGTCACCGGTCCAGAGGCCGAAAAGCTTTTGGCCGCACACGGATTCTCGCTGGGACACTATCCGCAGAGTTTCCAGTTCGCCACCATCGGCGGCTTCGCGGCCACCAGATCGTCCGGACAGGCCTCCGCCGGCTATGGGCGATTCGACGACATGGTCACCGGACTTCGGGTGGTCACGCCCACCGGGATTCTCGCTCTGGGCGGCGCCCCGAAAACCGCTGCCGGACCCGATCTGCGCCAGATGTTCCTCGGTTCCGAAGGAACTCTCGGCGTGATCACCTCCGTGTCCCTGCGGGTGCACCGGATCGCGCCGGTAACCCTGTACGACGCCTGGCATTTCGCCGACTTCGACTCCGGTGCAGCAGCTTTGCGCGCAGTGGCACAGTCCGGTGGTGGGCCGACGGTGATGAGACTGTCCGACGAGGCCGAAACCGGCGTGAACCTGACCAGCCCGGACAAGATCGGCGCCGACACCGAGACCGTGTCGGGTGGGTGCCTGGCCATCACCACGTTCGAGGGAACCGAGGCGGTGGCCCGGGCGCGCAAGGAGTTGACCGGCGCGCTGTTGGCAGCGGCGGGCGGGACGTCGCTCGGCGACGGCCGGGCGCAGGCCTGGGAGCACGGCCGCTTCAACGCCCCCTACCTGCGAGATGCGCTCCTCACGATCGGCGTCGGCTGCGAGACCCTGGAGACCGCCACCACCTGGTCGAACCTGGCCAGTCTCAAGGCGACGGTCACGAACTCCCTCACCGAGTCCATCGGCCGATCCGGCTCCCCCGCACTGGTCCTCTGCCACATCTCCCACACCTACCCCACCGGCGCCTCGCTGTATTTCACGGTTGCCTACCGCTGCGGCGATGACCCGATCGCCGAATGGAATGGCGTGAAAACTACTGTGAGCCAGGCGATTGTGGACTCCGGCGGCACGATAACCCATCACCACGCAGTGGGATCCGACCATCGGCCGTGGTTGTCCGATGAGATCGGGGACGTCGGTGCCCAGGTGTTGCGTGCGGTGAAATCCGCACTTGATCCCACCGGCATCCTCAATCCGGGCAAACTCATTCCATGACCATCCACCGGGTTGCCGCACTCATCAATCCGTCCGCACGTCACGGTCTGGCCGGCCAGACGTCCAACGCGGCGGTCGAGGCACTGACCGCTGCCGGACTGCAGGTCACCCCATTGCTCGGTTCGAGTGCCGATGAAGCCCTGGAACTCGTCCGCACCGCACAGACATCCGATCATGACGCCGTGGTGGTGGTCGGCGGCGACGGCACAATTCGTCTGGCCCTGCAGGCCGCATATGAGTCCGGCGCGGGCGCCCTGCCCATCGGACTGATGCCCGCCGGCACCGGCAACGACACCGCCCGGGCGCTGGGCATACCGATCCACGATCAGGCGGCCGCCGCCGCGATCATCGCCGCCGGTGCCCGCCGGGTCTGCGACACCGCCACCATCACGCTGGCCGACGGCAGCATCCACGCGTTCGGCACCGTGGCCGCGACCGGCCTCGACGCCCTCGTCACCGAACGCGCCAACACCCTGCCGTGGCCGAAAGGTCAACTGCGATACCCGATTGCGGCGGTGATCGAGCTCGCTCGGATGAAGCCCTTCCCGTATGAGATCACCGTGGACGGCCGGAAACTCGAGCACGACCTCGTGCTGGCATCGGTCGGGAACACCGCAACCTACGGCGGTGGGATGCAGATCACTCCGTCCGCCCTGATCGACGACGGTCACCTCGATGTCATCCTGGTCCACCACGGGTCGCGCCTGAAGTTGATGGGAATGTTCCCAACCATCTACAGCGGCAAGCACATTCACCGAAAGGAAGTGGATCAGGTCCGCGGCCGGCGCATCGAACTCAGCAGTACCCGGCCAACACCGATCTACGCCGACGGCGATCGGATCGGCGAACTGCCGGCAACCATCGAAGTCCGGCCCGGTGCGGTATCGTTCCTGGTATCGGCAGCGTCGGGGGGCGAGTAGAGAATTCTCCTGTCGATCCATGATTTCACTGAATGCTTCAGGAGCAGGTTTGCAAAAACGCGACGTATCAGCCCATCTCGATGTCGAGATCACCGAGGAGACGGATCTCGAGTTCCAGATCGCCGTCGCACCGCATCCCGACGCCGAGGTGACCGAGACACTGTCCTTCGTACTCGACGGACAACCCGTGGAGGCCAAGGAGGTCAGCGGACCGGAGGGCAACCGGATTCATCTGCTGCACGCCGGCGTCGGCAATCTGCAGGTGGCATACGAGGCCACCATCCTCGGCAACACCGCACCCGCGACGGCCACCGACTACGACCAGTCGCTGTATCTGCGCCCCAGCCGGTACGCCGAGGCCGACAAGTTCTTCGGCTGGGCGGCAAAGCAATTCGATCCTTCCGCCAAACCCGCGGCGCTACTCGAATTGGTTGCGGCCTGGGTCGGCAACCACCTCGACTACACCCCCGGAGCCAGTGGCCCGACCGACGGCGCCTCCGACACCCTGCTCGCCGGTGCCGGTGTGTGCCGCGACTACGCGCATCTGGTGGTCGCGGCCCTTCGAGCCCTCAACGTGCCGGCCCGACTGGTCGCCGTCTACGCACCCGGGTGTGACCCGATGGACTTCCACGCGGTGGCCGAAGCGGTTGTCGACGGACAGTGGCGAGTGGTCGATGCCACCTGCCTGGCACCCCGGCAGACCCTGGTCCGCATCTCGACCGGTCGCGACGCGGCCGACACCGCATTCCTCGACAACCACGGTGGCGCAATCAATTTGAACAACGCAACCGTCACCGCCGTGGTCGACGGCACGCTACCGTCCGACGACATCTCCGACCTGATCTCGATCACCTGAGCCATCACTGCCGGCGCTCGTCCACCCGTTTTCGCACCGTCCACCCGCAATATCCGGTGGGCCATGCGAAAACGGGTGGGGGAGTAGCCGTCAGCCCTGCTGCTCGGCCCACCACTCGCGCAATGCCGCCTCGGCTTCCTCATGGGACATCGGGCCTCGATCGAGCCGGAGTTCCTTGAGGTAGCGCCAGGCCTGACCGACCTGGGGTCCCGGCGGGAGTCCCAGCAATTCCATGATGGCGTTGCCGTCGATGGCGGGGCGGACGCGGGCCAGATCCTCGTCCTGCGCGATCCGCGCGATCCGCTCTTCGAGGTTGTCGTAGTTCTGCTGTAGCCGGCGGGCCCGGCGCTTGTTGCGGGTGGTGCAGTCGGCGCGGACCAGTCTGTGGAGGCGGGGGAGTAGGTCACCGGCATCGTTGACGTACCTGCGGACGGCGGAATCGGTCCACTGGTTGTCGCCGTAGCCGTGGAATCGCAGATGCAGGAACACCAGATTCGCGATGTCTTCGATGACCGCCTTCGGATACTTCAATGCGCGCAGCCGTTTGCGGACCATCTTCGCCCCGACCACCTCGTGGTGGTGGAAGCTGACGCCACCGTTGTCTTCGTGCCGGCGGGTGTCGGGCTTGCCGATGTCGTGAAGGATCGCCGCCCAGCGCAACACCAGGTCGGGGTCACCGTCCTCGAGGTCCATCGCCTGCTTCAGCACCGTCAACGAGTGGGTGTAGACGTCTTTGTGCTGATGATGCTCGTCGATCGCGAGTTTCATCGCCGGGATCTCCGGGATCACCCGCTGCGCCAGCCCCGTTTCACACAGCATGTCGATGCCGTCGACCGCGTGCTCACCGAGGATGAGTTTGTCGAGTTCGACGGCGACGCGTTCGACGGTGATCCGGTCGATCTGCTCTGCCATCGCCACGGTGGCCTCGAAAACCCGCGGACTGAGTGAGAAGCCCAGCTGCGAGACGAACCGGACACCCCGCAGCATGCGCAGGGGATCGTCGTTGAAGGAGTCCTCGGGGGCGGCCGGGGTGTCGATCACCCCGGCGAGCAGTGACTCGAGCCCGCCGAGCGGATCGATGAACTCCTGGCTGCCGTCCGCGCCGATCTTGACGGCCATCGCGTTCATGGAGAAGTCGCGGCGGATCAGATCGTCTTCGAGCGACTCCCCGAACCGGACCTCGGGGTTCCGTCCGACCCGGTCGTAACTGTCGGCCCGGAACGTCGTGATCTCGATCTGCTGCCCCGACTTGACCGCACTGATCGTGCCGAAGTCGATGCCGGTGTCCCAGATCGCCTCGGCCCAGCCGCGCAGCAGTTCCTGGACGTCCTGCGGACGGGCATCGGTGGTGAAATCGAGATCGTTGGTCAGTCGGCCGAGCACGGCATCCCGGACCGAGCCACCGACCAGGTAGAGCCCGAACCCGGCGGCGGCAAACTTCGCGCCGAGCGGATTGAGGACATCAGAGTGCTCCCGCAGCGAGACCGCGGCCGCGGCCAACAGGCGCATGCGTCGTTCGCCTGCGCCCGCGGAATCGGCGGCAGGGGAATCAGCGGCAGACGGGGGAGTTGTCACGGGTGGCCAGACTAGCCCAGCACGGCAGGTCCAGGACTTCATGGGCCACCACAGGGTGTGCGTTCGGTGCCTGATCGGCCACGCTGGCGGAAACAGCCGGTTACCGACGACTAGCATCTATTGGGTGTCAGCCGAACCCACAGAGCCGAGTAGGGACGTCACCCGGCGTCCTCGGCGTCGGCGCGGCAATCGCCGCGGGGGCGGCGCAGGTCAGACCACCGATCCCAGGCCATCCGCTGCGGTGTCCGAGTCGCCGGCGTCGAACGACGCCCCGGCACCCGACAAATCGCCCACCGGAGCATCCTCGCGTCGCGCGCGTCGCGGCCGTCGACGCAAGCCGTCACGGCCCGCCGACAACTCGGTCGACGCCGCCCGCAGTGAATCGAGTGGTGTCGCCGGCACCACTGCCACCGAAGGCCGGACTGCGCAGGTCAAGCCCTCCGACGTGGGTAAATCGAGGATGCCCGCGAAGGTGCCGCCGAATCTCGCGAAGCAGCGGTTGCGAACCGTCCGGGAGACCTCCGCCGGGGGCTTGATGGTGTCCGGGCTCGATGGTCCCGGCGACGAGCGATGCGCCGCATTGATCGGCCGGGTGGACCGTCGTGGCCGCATGATGTGGTCGCTGCCCAAGGGTCATATCGAAACCGGTGAGACCGCCGAGCAGACCGCCATCCGTGAGGTCGCCGAGGAAACCGGCATCAAAGGCAACGTCGTCGCGCCCCTGGGCAAGATCGACTACTGGTTTGTCAGCGAGGGCAAACGCATCCACAAGACGGTGCACCACTATCTGATGCGGTTCACCGGGGGAGAACTGTCCGACGCCGACTACGAGGTCGCCGAGGTGGCCTGGGTGCCGCTTGCCGATCTGCCCCGGCGCCTGACGTACTCCGACGAGCGCCGTCTGGCACGCGTGGCCGACGACGTCATCGCCGAACTCACCGCAGATCCCGATCGGATGGCCGAATCGGAGGCATTGGGTGCCCGCACCGAACCCAACGCCTATGAGAAGGCCGCCGCCGCGCGCAACCAGAAACGCAACGAACCCCCGGCTCCCACCCCGAAAGCCCGTCGCCGCCGGCGTCGCGGCCGGCGCGGTTCAGGTCGCGGGAGCGAGGGTTCGGCAGGTAGAAGTGGGGGAGCGGCCGCGAACAGCCCTACCGGCGACTCCGGCCCATCAGAAGCCACGTGAAGGGCGGTTCGATGCGGGCTCCGGGTATCGGCCGCCTGCAGCGGTTCCCGGCGCTCCGGCGACTCCTGATTGTCCTGGGCGTCGCACTCCTGGTTGCGGTACCGCTGGCCCCGGCCGCGACCGCGGCACCCGACGACGATTCGACGTCCGATCAGTTCCTGCAGATCTCTCTCGATTCGATCGATCCGTCGATGGTGTCGACCACCAGCAGCGGCACCGTCACCGCGCGTGGCCACCTGAACAACGTCGGTGACCGGCCGGTCAGCAACATCGCCATGCGGCTGCAGCGCGGTGACGTGATCACCACCAGCGCCGGACTCGGCGACTCGTTGTCGGCCGATCCGAACAGTTTCGAGATCGTCGGCGACTTCGTCGACGTGGCCAAAGCGCTTGCCCCAGGGGCATCGGTGCCCTTCACCTTGCGGATCGCCTTGTCGCAGGACAACTCCGACAAACCCGGTCTCGATATCGACAAGCCCGGTGTCTATCCCATCCTGATCAACGTCAACGGCACGCCCGAATACGGCGATCCCGCCAGACTCGACGATGCCCGCACCCTGCTCCCGGTCATGGGTCTGCCCGAGGACGCCCTCCGCGCCGCCACGCAGAGCTCGGCCGACCTGCAGGCGGCCCTGCCCCGGGCGATGCCGGTGGCACCCGATGGATCCGTCGCACCGGACGTGTCGGCGCCAATGGGCCTGACCCTGCTGTGGCCGATCGCCGCACCCGCCTCGCTCGCACCCGGCGTGACCGGCGGTGGCGACGAGACGGTCCGGCTGTTGGACAACGGATTGCGGCAATCCCTGGAGCCCGGCGGGCGACTCGACACCCTGCTGACCGCGATGGAACAGACCCAGGAACAACAGGCCAACACACCACTGACCCAGAGCATCTGCCTCGCCGTCGATCCCGACCTGCTGGTCAGTGTGCAGGCGATGACCGGTCCGTACCTGGTCACAGACACACCCAGAAATCCGACCGGACCTGCGGTCGAGGGCACCGGATCCGCGGTGGCCGATGCGTGGCTGACCCGGCTGCAGACGCTCGCATCGACGATGTGTGTGGTCGCGACCCCGTTTGCCCACGTGGACATCGACGCACTCGCCCACGTGGACGACGCCGGACTCTCCGAAGCCGCGCTGGCCGCGCCTGCCGACATCGTGGACACCATCCTCAAGGTCCAAAGTGTGCGTGGACTGACCATCGCCACGTCCGGTGTCCTCGACGCCAAGGCCGCCGATGTGGTTCGTCGCACCGGATCTGTCGGCACGATCATCTCCGCGTCGGCGGTCTCGACCATGACACCGACCTCCACCAACGGCGAATACCCGCTCGGCAGCGACCTCGCCGTCCAGACCTTCGATCCCGCGCTGGCCAGTGCGTTGGCCGCGATGGGGACCGACCCGCGGTCGGCGCAGGTCACACCCACCGACCAGCGCGACGGCTGGTTGCGGGGCAGTGACGCCGGCCGGCGGCAGACGGCGCTCGGCGCGATGATGTTCTCCGCGCTGTCCCCGTCCACCCTGGCGCCGGGCAACATCAATCCCGTACCGACCCCGGACGACGACCCGATCGCCAACCGCATCGGACGTGGCGAGGTCCTCATGCCGCCGCCGGCATGGTCGGCCACCGCCGACGACGCGAAGGCCGTGTTGTCCACGGTGACCCAGCTGCTCGCAGCCAATCTGGCCGTCCCGCGGCCGCTCGAGAGCATCGGCTCCGATCTCACCGCCACCGCGTCCGCACCGTCCGGGGCGGCACTGATCGCGCCACCGGCCACCCAGATCACCGGGCCGTCCCTGCAGACCGTCGCCGCGGTGACCACCAGCACCACGCAGACCTGGGACCTCCAGGAATCGATGGTTGCGCGTTCCGACGTCCCGATCACGCCCCAGGCCTACATGGCCCCGCTCCGGGAAGATCTGCTTCGCGCGATGGCGTCGGTCGCACCACAGGACCAGCCGGCCGCCGCGAAATCCGCTTCGATGCGGACCACGGCCGTCTCGGTCACCACTGCCGGGATCAGAGACGGTGTCTCCATCCTCGATCCCGGAGGCCGCTTCACCCTGGCCTCGGAGCGGAGCCCGTTGCTGCTGGTCATCCGCAACGACCTCCCGGTTGCGATGCGCGTCCGGCTCTTCATCAGCGCCCCCACCGGCATGACGGTCGGCAATCTCGGGGTCATCGAGATACCGGCGCAGGGAACCCGGCAGCTCCAGATACCCACCCGTGCCGACCTCTCCAAGTCGATGACCGTTCAGATCGGTTTGGTCACATCCAGCGGTGTCCCCCTGGGCAGCCCGATCGAGCTGTCAGTACATTCCAACGCATATGGACAACCGCTTTTCATCATCACCATCTGTGCCGGGGTACTACTCGTACTCCTTGCCGGCCGACGGCTCTGGCACCGATTCCGCGGTGAACCGGACCCCGCTGACTTCGACCGGCCCGAACCCGACGAACACGAGCGTTTGATGGCCGACAGCCGCGCCCTGCACAGCGGGGGCATCGGACCCTGGGCTCACACCGAGCGCGGTCATCAGCGTGACGGGGACACCAAGCGATGACCGATCAGCCACCACCCCCGCCACCGCGGCGCCGGCCACCGCCCGGTCCGGTGCCGGGCCCGAGACCGGGTCCCCGGCCATCGCCCGGGCCCCCCGAAGGGTTCCGGCCCGCACCCCAGGTACGACCGGCACCGCAGGGACGGCCGGTACCGCAGCAGCAGGCACGACCCGGACCGCAGGCACGACCCACGTACCCGCCGCGGCCGCCGGCCGGTGATCCGGCAGCCGGACGCAGGCAGGTGAACCCCTCCGCTCCCACCTCGATCGCGGTCGAACTCGAACCCGACGAACCAGATGCCGGTACACCGGGCCAGCCGTCCGACGACAGCGTCATGCGGACCAGTGGTTCCATCGCGCTCGCCACCCTCGTCTCACGCATCACCGGATTCGTCCGCACCGTCCTGGTGCTGGCCATGCTCGGCGCGGCGGTCGCGTCGTCGTTCCAGGCCGCCTATGTGCTGCCGAACATGGTGGCCGAGGTTGTCCTGGGTGCGGTACTGACCGCAATCGTCATCCCGGTGCTCGTCCGCGCCGAACGCGAGGACCCGGACGGGGGAGCCGGGTTCATCAACCGGATCTTCACCCTGACGGTCCTGATACTCGGGATCGCGACGTTCATCGCGCTGGTCGCCGCCCCGCTGCTGACGACGCTGAATCTCGGTGACGGCAAGGTCAACAAAGACCTGGCCACGGCCCTGGCATACATGCTGTTGCCGGCCATCCTGTTCTACGGTCTGTCCGCGCTGTTCATCGCGATCCTGAACATGAAGGGCCTGTTCAAACCGGGTGCCTGGGCGCCGGTGCTGAACAACATCGTGCAGATCGCGACGCTGATCGTGTACTACTCCACACCTGGTGAAATCTCGCTCAACCCGGTCGAGATGGGCCAGACCAAGCTCCTGGTCCTCGGTGTCGGCACCACCCTCGGTGTGGTCGCACAGACCCTGATCCTGGTGCCGGCGATCCGGCACAGCGGAGTGAAACTGCGGTTGCAGTGGGGTCTCGATGCCCGTCTGCGCAAGTTCGGCAACATGGCGCTGGCCATCGTTCTCTATGTCGCCGTGCTGCAGGTCGGGCTCATCGTCACCTACCGCATCGCCTCGGCGGCGAGCGCGGATGGCGTCAGCGTCTACGCCACGCAGTGGCAACTGCTGCAGTTGCCGTACGGCGTGCTCGGCGTGACCATCCTGACCGCGATCATGCCGCGACTGTCCCGCAACGCCGCGGCCGACGACACCCACGCGGTGATCGACGACCTGTCCCTCGCCACGCGTCTGACGATGGTCTCGCTGGTCCCGGTGATCGCGTTCATGACGTTCTTCGGCCCTGCCATCGGTGTGGCCATCTTCAACTTCGGCAAGTTCAGCGCCGAGACCGCCTCGCAGTTGGGCAGCGTCCTGACGTGGGGCGCGTTCACGATGATCCCGTACGCGATGACCCTCGTGCAGTTGCGCGTGTTCTACGCCCGCGAGGACGCCTGGACCCCTACGTACATGGTTGTCGGGATCACCGCGGTCAAGGTCGCCGCGTCGTATCTCGGTCCGGTGCTGTTCGACGACCCCGACTACGTCATCCGCTGGCTCGCGCTGTCGAACGGTCTGGGCTATCTGGTCGGTGCCGTGGTCGGCCACTATCTGCTGCGCAGCCGCCTCGGTGGCGCCCGAATGACCAACGTCGGCCGGACCGTGTCCTGGACCATCGTGGTCTCGGTCGGTTGTAGTGCACTGGTGTGGGCGCTGTCCGAGATCTCCGGCCTGCATCATCTCGCCACCGACTACGGCAAGGTCGGGTCGGTCGCCTACCTCGCGCTGGTCGGTATCGTCACCATCTCGCTGATCTACATCGTGCTGACACTGCTGCGCGTTCCCGACGTGCTGGCCGTGGTGGTCGTGGTGCGACGACTGCTGGGACGCTTCATTCCCGCCATCGCACCGGCACCCGAACCCGAGACCGAGGGTGCGGCCACCATGACGGTTCAGTTCCCGCGGATCTCCGGCGAGGAATCTGTTCCGTATTCTGGTCAAGTCGAAGTCATCCGACGCTTCGACCGGGGTACATCGAGCTGGCACGCGTATGCGGTCACAAGCGGCGGCGCTGCCGGAACCAACTTCCGTCAGCCTCAAGACCTGCGGTATCGAAGGAAAGGAGTGGGTGCTTTGGGTAAACAGGATGCCGACAACAAGTCGGTCGAGGCGCCCACGCCGCCACGTCCACCCGCCGGGACTCCCGGTACCGACGAGACCGCGAAGATGAATCTTGCTGCAGCCGCGGCGGCTTCGGCGGCCGCACCCGAAGCACCGGCCGCCGCCCCGCCGCCCGCCCCCCCGCGTCCGCGGGTTCGCCGTGGTCCCCGGCTGGTTCCGGGAGCCGCCGTCGCCGGTGGCCGGTACCGGCTCCTGCAGAATCACGGCGGAGCTCGCGGGCTGCAGTTCTGGCAGGCCCGCGACATCAATCTCGACCGCGATGTGGCACTGACGTTTGTCGACGCCGAGCAGGTCGCGCCGCTACCGGAACCCGGTGTCCGGATCGATCCCCGCGACGAAGGCCCACAGGCCGTGTTGTCGCGGACGCTGCGCCTCGGCCGGATCAATTCGCCCGGCATCGCCCGGGTCCTGGACGTGGTCCGCGGATCGTCGGGCGGAATTGTTGTCGCCGAATGGATCCCGAGTTCGTCGCTGGCCGACGTCGCGAAGTCGAATCCGTCGCCGGTCGGTGCTGCCCGCGCGGTTCGCGCCCTGGCGGCCGCCGCCGAGTCGGCGCACCGGAACGGTGGCGCACTGTCCATCGATCATCCCGAGCGCATCCGGATCAGCCAGGAGGGCAATGCCTTCGTGGCGTTCCCGGGCACCCTGGCCGACTCTGACAAGTCGTCCGACGTTCGTGGTCTCGGTGCCGTTCTCTACGCACTGCTGCTGGCCCGCTGGCCACTGGACGCGCGGACCGGTACCGATCTGGCGACCAGCCGCAAATCCACCGAACCGGTCGGCGGCCTGCCGCCGGCAGCACCCGACAACCAGGGCCTGCCCCGCGAGCCGCGGATCGATCGCCCCGACATCCCGTTCGAGATCTCTGCGGTCGCCGCCCGTGCCCTGGAGGGCAACAGCGGGATCCGCACCGCGGCCACCATCCAGCATGTACTCGACCAGGCAACGGTTCTCGATCAGAAGACCGACCTGATCGCGCAGGTCGGCACCGACGGCAAACCGGTGAGTTCATCGCCGCGGGCGACGCCGAGGACGCTCGGTGGCGGCCGGGATGACGGCGACACCAAGAAGCCGCGCTCGGTGCGCACCATGGCGATCCTGGCCGGAGTGGGACTGTTCATCCTGTTCCTGGTCATCGCGTTGGTCGTCTGGGCGACCAACGCCTTCGGTGGCCAGGACGAGACCCCGGACATCGACTCGATCTTCTCCACCTCCGCAGGCGCCTCCGGAGAGCCGGGCCAGACCGGTCCCGCAGCTCCCGCGGCACCGGTGGGCCTGACCGCGGTGACGATGCTCGACTACTCCGATCAGGAACCCGACAGCCGGGCCAACCTGAACAACGTGCTCACCGGGGCGCCCCCGCCCTGGAAGACCGACGAGTATCGCGGCGGACCCGAGTTCGGCAATCTCAAACCCGGCCTCGGCCTGATGTTCACGCTTGACCGGACTGCGACGATCACCGAGGTGATCGTCCGGTCGCCGACGCCGGGCATGCAGCTCGAGATCCGCACCGCCGACTCCGTCCAGACGACGTTCGAGAGCACCAAACTGGTCGGCTCGGCCACGCTGCAGGGTGAGACGACCAGGATCCCGATCAGTGGTGCCGGGCCGGCGAAGTACGTCATGGTGTGGCTGACGTCCCTGCCGCGCAATGACAGCGGGCGCTACCAGGGCGCCGTCAGCCAAGTGTCGATGACGGGCTAGCAACCCTCGATGCCCGACGATCTTCCCGTGGGTGCGGTCCGCTGCGAGGACGGATTGATCCGTCCCGCGTGGGCCGCCGCGGCGGGCTTGATGCGCGACTACTACGACGTCGAATGGGGCATGCCGGTATCCGGCGAGAACGCGCACTTCGAACGTCTTGCGCTCGAAGGGTTTCAGGCCGGACTGTCGTGGGCGACGATTCTCCGCAAACGTCCGGCGTTCCGGGAGGTCTTCGCCGACTTCGATGTCGACACGGTCGCCGGCTACGGGGACGCCGAGATTGCCGAGATGCTCACCGACGCCCGGATCATCCGGCACCGCGGCAAGATCGAAGCGACCATCGGCAACGCGCGGGCAACCCAAAACCTGCGCGCCGAAGGCGGTTTGGTCGACTTCCTGTGGTCGTTCAAACCGTCCTCGACGCCACGGCCACAGTCGATGGCCGAGGTTCCGACCACGTCCCCGGAATCGGTGGCGATGTCGAAGGCATTGCGGGCAAAAGGTTTTCGTTTTGTCGGACCGACGACCATGTATGCATTGATGGAAGCTGTCGGGATCGTCGACACCCATCTGCTGGTGTCGTTCCGGCGGGGGAGTTCCGGCGTCTGGGCGGAGTCCGGCGAAGGGCCGGGCTACCGCTGATCTGCTCCGACGTGGCGGCGGACCACCTCGGCGAGATTCGTCGGGAAGATCAGTTCGGTACTCGCCTCGATGTCGGCGGGGGACCACCAGCGGTGGTCGAGGATCGTGTGCCGCTCGAGTTCGGTCCAGCCCACCGAATGCGGCTCGAATACCGGAACGAATGCCACGAAATAGACCTCCACCTGGTGGATGGGTTCGCCGGCGAACACGACGTCGAACTCGCGGTGGAGCACCGGTCCGGACATCACCTCGACCAGGTGGCCGGTTTCCTCGAACACCTCGCGGCGGGCGGTCTCCTCATCGGTCTCCTCGCCTTCGCGACCACCGCCGGGTGTGAACCACCAGGTCGGTCCGGTGGCGTTCGACGGATCGACCCCACGGAACAGCAGGGTACGGCCGCTCTCGTCGATCAGGATCATGCGCGCTGCCTGGCGACGACGTCGTACCGATTCCATCCGGACCATCCCTTCCCTGCGAACACCACATTGCCACCAGCGGTCACCGTGTTCGTCCGCAGGTGTTCATCGAATGTCCCCACAGGTGTCGGTGTTCGGAATTCCCGGTGTGCTTGGCTAGTGTGTGTTGGCTGCGGTATCAGCCCCGGGCAGCCGCCCGAACACCGCAGCAGCGCAGTGACGATCGGAAGCGAGTCAGTCGATGATGGCTCGAGCGGCCGAGTATTCCAGGCCCACGCACGCTCTGGTGCACCTCAGCGACACCCATCTGATCGATGGTGGCGGTGATCTGTACGGCGGTGTCGACGCCGCAGCGCGCCTGCGCCAGATCCTGGCCGAACTCAGCGGATCCGGGGACCCCCTCGATGCCCTGGTCTTCACCGGGGACCTGACCGACAAGGGTGACCCGAGCGCATATGCGGCCTTGCGCCGCATGGTCGAGCCCGTTGCCGAGCAACTCGGCGCCGTGGTCATCTGGGCGATGGGCAATCACGACGACCGCGCCGCATTCCGGGTGGGACTGCTCGATGCCGAACCGGACACCGGGACCGTCGACAGCGTGCACGATGTCGGTGGACTGCGCATCATCACCCTCGATTCGACTGTCCCCGGGTCGCACCACGGTGAAGTCACCGATGCCCAACTCGACTGGCTCACAGAGCTTTTGGAAACGCCTGCCGAACACGGAACCATTCTGGCGATGCATCATCCACCGGTGCCGTGCGTTCTCGACCTCGCCGTTGTCGTCGAGTTGCGCGACCAGAAACGGCTCGCCGCTGTGTTGCAGGGCAGTGATGTCCGGGCCATCATCGCCGGACACCTGCACTTTTCGACCACCGGGACATTCGCCGGAATTCCGGTCTCGGTCGCAGCCGCCACCTGTTACAACCAGGACCTCAACATGCCGGCCGGAGCGATGCGCGGACACGACGGGGGACAGGCCTACAACCTCGTCCACGTCTACGACTCCACCGTGCTGCACTCGGTGGTCCCCATCGGCACGTATCCGACTGTCGGCGAATATGTTTCACCGACAGAGGCGGCTCGGCGCCTGGCCGAGGCCGGTGTCGCGATCCCCGCACCGGCGCCGTCGAACCCGGTGAGGCACTAGGCCGGAGGAGCAGGTTCCGCCGACGTCTCCCACGGAGCGACAACCGGGAAGTAGCGGTCGAGGAACCGGGTCACCGTCTGGGTGCGCAACTCGAGATCCACCTCGGGAGTGCTTCCGTCGTTGAGGCAGAAGAAGTCGACATCTCGCCGCGGCAGCATCTTCTCCATCACCTTGAGTCCGGCGACGGCGGTGGTGTCGATGTACTTCACCTTGGCGTCCTTCTGAACCACCGCGCGACCGGTCATCAGCGCGTAGTAGTGGTACAGCGAGTTGGTCACCGAGATGTTGTCGCTGGCGCGGAACACGCTGGCGGCGGTCCCCGCGAACTCATCGGCGAACTCGTCTTCCATCTCCTGCATGACGCTCTTGCGGAGCGGTGTCGCCGCATGCTCGAGGTGCCGGGTTGTCATGAGCCCGAACCGATCCTGCAGCAGCCGGCGATTGACCCTGGCGGCGTTCTCGAAGCCGCTGCGGTCGGTGTTGCTGTATCCCAGACCGATCCGGGTGGTCGCCTCGATGAACATGCTGACGCCACCGGGCGAGAAGAATGCCTGGGGTCCGACCGGACGGCCGAAGAACATGTCGTCGTTCGAATACAGAAAGTGTTCGGACAGTCCCGGGATGTGGTGCAGCTGGCTTTCGACCGCCTGGGAGTTGTGTGTCGGCAAAACCGATGTGTCGACGAAGAATTCCTCGCTCGGAACAAAGGTCACCCGATCATCGTCGGCGAGCCACGCCGGTCGCGGGGAATCGGTGGCCACGAAGATCCGGCGGATCCAGGGTGCGTACATGTGCACCGACCGCAGCGCGTACTTCAACTCATCGATCTGCCGGAATCGCGCAGCTGACGCATCCCCTTCTCCGACAACATAATTCTGCATACGCTTCGCGCGCTGTGCCTGGAATTCGGCCGAGGACCCGTCGACCCAGGAGAAGACGATGTCGATGTCGAAGTTGATGTCGGAGGCATGTCCGGCAAACATGTTCTCGATCGTGGGCCAGGTCAGGCCGAACCGCTCGACCGTGCCGCGAATCGCCTCCTCCGGGCGAATGTTCCGGCGCGTCAGCGAGTTCTCGATCGGCAGGATGATCTCGTCGTCGGTAAAGGACCACAGTTCGATCTGAACCGCGGTCGAGGCACCGTAATGCAAACCGCTGATCGGCTCGACCCGTGGCCGATAGAGCCGGAAGATCCTGGCCTTGGGTGATTGCGACAGGAGTCCGTCCCCTACGAAGACGGCCTTACTCCGTTTGGCGTCAACGGTTTTCGAGTAGAACGGTTCGCTCGCGCACGCCCCGGAAAGCGCAGTCTTCAAGGCGGCGCGGTCGGTCCAGTCGATCGCGATGACAGGGCGTTCGTCGTTGCCGCGAACCAGGAGATACCGGATCCCGGCCACGTCGAGGACTCCGCGGATGAACAGCAGATCCTCGACCATCGCCTCGTGCGGGGTGGTCGACGAGATCGCGAGCGCGTATCGGCCCTCGAACCCCATGACATCGGGCCGCTCCCGCAACCGGGCAGTCGACACCGCTGACTGGTGCACGACCGCCTCCGGCACCGCCGGCTCGGGCGGAACGAGGTAGATATCGTGCGGCGCTGGGGATGAAGTGATGACATTCCTTCCGGGGACGGCATAGCCGAGAGATACCCGGGATGTCATCAGTGTAGTTCCTCTCCTGGCCGCAACCGAATGCCCGATTCACGTACATATCGCAAGAACAGGAAGTCGTCGTGCGAAAGGGCATGCGCGAGTGTCAGACCGCGCGGCGAGGCGAGGGGGTTCGCCGGACGCATGCGTTGTCCATGTTCTTGGAGCCCGGCGAACTTCGGTGCCACCGTCAAACACAACTCGTCGACCAGATCGTCAACGGCCAGTGCGTCCAGCAGCGTCGGACCGCCCTCACACAGAATATGTTTCATCCCACGGTCTTTCAACGCGGCGACCGCCTCGGTGAGGTCGACCGTCTCGTCGCCGACCGCGATGACGTCGGCGCCGCAGTCCGCGGCCCTGGCACGTGCGCGGGTGGTTGTGATGATGATGGGCCGGGGAGTGGCGCCTCTCAGTCGTGAGGTCTCGGGCAGGCCACCGGTAGTGGTGACCACCGCGATCTGGGGTGGGGTCATCGCCCCACGCTGCTCGCGTACCCGCTGGTATGCCTCTTTGAGCACCACCGGCCCGTAGTTCTCGGCACGCACTGTGCCGGCCCCGACCAACACCACGTCGGCGAAGATTCTCAAGGCCTTCAGCAGCGCTTGGTCGGTGGCACCCGAGATCTGACCTACCCGCCCGTCAAACGCCGCCTGCCCGTCGAGGCTCGTCACCATGTTTGCCCGGACGCCCACGGGCGGATCCCCGTACCAGTCGGCGGCGAGCGCTGCGATATCCACGGGGCCCGACGGCAACAACTGCACCTTTGAGTTGTTCATGCGTCGTGTCCCGGCTCGAGATCTTTCACGTCAGAGAAACTCACCAATTCCTCGGCGGCTGCAGGTGTTGTCGCTCCATCAAATGGTTCCATCAGAACTCCGAGATGGTCGCCGGCGTCGATCCTGCGGACTATTCGTCCCACGAACCAGGCGGCAGCATCATCGAGAATCGGCAACCCGTGCGGTCCTTCGTGCCACTGGCATTGCTGGAACTTGTCGATTTCGTCACCGGTCTCCGAACCAAAAAAGCGCGCGAGGTCGACGTGTTCGCGAGCGAGGACGTGTACGGCGAGATACTCCGCGTCCTGGGCCACCCCGAACGTGTGGTTCTTCTTGGACAAACCGACAAAGAACCGGGACGGATTGATGCTGGCCTGGCTCGCAAAGCCGACCAGACATCCGGACAGCCGATCCGACGCACGCGTCGTCACGACAAACATCGGATAGTCCAACTGACCCACCAACTGCTCGAAAGCAGGTTCAGTTGAATCCTGTTCATTTACCACTATTCGTCCTTCGTCACACCGATCACAACGTTTCACGGACACATTCCGCTTTCAGTGTCTCCTCATGACGACGAACGCAAACCTCACCGGCACATACCGCAGGTGTTTTGCGTGCGCGGATTTCGCGGCTGTGATAGCACCGGGCGACCGCCTCCACTAGTCTCCATCCATGGCCGAGTGGGGGGAGGTCTGTGGGGATGACGCGCGGACTGACGAAGAATTGCTGGCGGCTCATGTGGAGGGGGACAGGGATGCGTTCGGAATACTGATCACGCGACTGCAGGGTCATTTGTGGGCCGTTGCGCGCCGGACCTCGCAATCCGACGAGGATGCGGCAGACGCGCTGCAGGATGCGCTGCTCAAAGCACATCGCATGGCCGACCGGTTCCGGGCCGACTCCAAGGTCAGCTCGTGGATGCACCGCATCGTGGTCAACACCTGCCTCGACCGGATCCGGCGCAACAAGGCGCGCCCGACCGTACCGCTACCCGAATTCGACATCACCGAGATCGCCGATCCACGCGACCAGCACGGTGACGTCGACCTCACCCTGTCGATCGGACGAGCCCTCGACACCCTGCCGGCGGATCAACGTGCCGCGATCGTGGCTGTCGACGTCGAGGGTTACTCGGTGGCCGAGGCCGCGGCACTCCTGGGCGTACCGGTGGGGACCATCAAGAGCCGGTGTGCGCGGGGCCGCGCGAAACTTGCTGTGAGCCTTGGCCATCTGCGCGCACCCGCAGAAGAAACCAACTCATGAGGCATTAATCCGCGCCTGAAGGCCGGCGAAGATCACCTCGAGGCCGAAGGTGAGCTCTTCGTTGTAGAAGTCACCGTTGGTGTTCGGCGTGTCCGCAACTGCGTCGATCAGACGCGGATAGCGCTCGGGAACAGCAAGTTTGAGAATGGATGCTTCGTAAGCCCCGTCGTCGGTCGTCGTACCACGTTCGGTGACGGCCCCCAACTGCACCGATTGCCGAACATGGTTGCGCACAAATCCGTCCACCAGCAACAGCGCGGACAGCTTCTGCTGACCGGTCATCGGCACATTCTCGAAGCACTGCAACCCAGATTCTGTCCAGGTCAACAGATTTGGCGTGACCGGCGCGGTGTGCATGGGCGCCATCACCACCCACGGTCTGGCCACCAGCGCCGCTGCGATCGCGCGCGCCCACTGATCGAGTCGGGTGCGCCAGGCTCCGGTGGCGGTCAAGAGCGGATCGGCCGGACCGTATGCCACGTCGAGCATGACCTGCTGCAACTCGTCACGGGAATCGACGTATCGGTACAGCGACATCGTGGTGAGTCCCAGCGATTCGGCGACCGCCTTCATCGACACCGACTCCCAGCCGCGCTCGTCGGCCAGCGCAACCGCTGCAGCCCCGATGTCGGCGATGGACAGCGTCGGTTTGGGCCCCCGACGGCCGCCCTCCTCACGACCCCACAGCAACTGCAGATACCGCGGCATGGGTCGATCGTCGGTGGTCATGGGGCAATCCTACTAACTGCTTGCCACATACACAGTTAACTGGTTACCATTCGTCTGCACCATATACAGTATGTGTCATACACAGTTTGGAGTGCTTCCATGCCCAGCACACGATCTCCATGGTTCAGCCTCGCCGCACTGTGCCTGCCGATGCTCATCGTCTCGATGGACGTCTCCGTATTGTTTTTTGCCGTACCGTTCATCTCCGCAGACCTCGATCCCTCTCCTGCCCAGCAGTTGTGGATCTTCGACATCTACGGATTCGTCCTCGCCGGACTGCTCCTGGCAATGGGCGCTGTGGCCGACCGGATCGGACATCGCCGCCTGCTGCTCATCGGGGCCGCCGGATTCAGCGTCGCCTCAGTGCTTGCCGCCTACGCGACCAGCGCCGAGATGCTCATCGGGGCCCGGGCGCTCCTCGCCGTCTCCGGTGCCACGCTGATGCCCTCGACGCTGGCATTGGTGCGGCACATCTTCACCGACGAGACCCAGCGGGCCAAGGCCGTGGCCACCTGGACTGCTGTGATGACCGGGGGAGTGGCGGTCGGCCCGATCATCAGTGGCATTCTGCTGGAACATTTTTGGTGGGGATCTGTGTTCTTGATCAACATCCCGGTGATGGTGCTCTTGGTGATCGTGGCCCCGATCCTGCTCCCGGGCGACACCGGCGACCGGAAGCGCCGTATCGATGCGCTGAGTTCGCTTCTGGTGCTGATCACCATCCTGCCCGTCATCGAAGGCGTCAAGGCGATCGCCGCCGACGGCTGGTCTCCTGCGCACGTCGCCTATCTGGTTCTCGGAGTAGCGGCCGGCCTGATGTTCGTCCGTCGCCAACACCACCTGGCCGAGCCCTTGGTCGACCTCACGCTCTTTGCCGATCGCCGGTTCTCCACCACCATCTGGATCAACCTCATCGCCATGTTCGGCATCCTCGGCAACGCGATCATGATGACCCAGTATCTGCAGTCTGTCCTCGGACGATCACCACTGTCCGCGGCAGTCTGGAGTTTGCTTCCCTCGATCGCGATCGCCCTTGTCGCGCCACTGGCCGCGGTCCTGGCCTCCCGAATCGGCCGGCCACCGGTGATGGTCGGGGGCCTGCTGGTGGCCGGCGGCGGATTTGTGATCCTGGCCGCATTCACAACTACAGACTCGCTGGTGTCCGTCCTGGTCGGTGCAACGTTCCTGGCCGGCGGGCTGGTCGCCACCAGTGCCATGGTTTACGACTACGTCGTCGGAGTCACCCCGGCCGAACGCGCCGGTGCCGTCGCGGGCCTGTTGGAGACGACCACCGAACTCGGTGGCGCGCTCGGCATCGCCATCCTGGGGAGCGTCGTCAACATGGTGTACCACAACACATTCCAGTATTCGGGCGCCTCGGACGACTCGGCGCGCGAGAGTCTGGGTGGTGCCCTGGCAATTGCCCGGGGGTTGCCGGCGAACACGGGCGACGCCCTGGTGGACGCCGCTCGTGCCGCCTTTGTGAACGGTGTTGCCGTCGCGTCGTTGGTGGGTGCGGTGGTCATGGTGCTCACCGCACTGGCCGCGATCCACCTGCTCCGTCAACCCGCCGACGCTGCGTCCCCATCGACTGCGGTCTACTGATGCGATGGGTTTCACGCGCGCAGAACTCGAGTCGTACCGCGACGCCGTCATCCCCGACCTGGTCGGTCCGGGTTGCCGATTGCTGTTCGTCGGGATCAATCCGGGGTTGTGGACAGCTGCCACGGGTGCGCATTTCGCTCGCCCGGGCAATCGCTTCTATCCGGCGCTGGCGCGCGCCGGAATCGTCGACCGCGTGATCGATGCCTCGGCAGGGTTCACCGATGCGGACCGGAAGTTGTTGACAGACAACGGTATCGGCATCACCAATCTGGTGCGCAGAGCCACGGCCCGCGCGGACGAACTGACTGCCGAAGAATTGCGGATCGGCGGCGAAGAATTGATAGAGACCGTCCGCGCTGTATCGCCGAAGATGATTGCGGTTGCCGGAATCACCGCATATCGGACGGCATTCGGAGAACGGAAGGCAGCGGTGGGACTTCAAGACCGCACCATTGCGGGTGTCCCGGTCTGGGTGGTCCCCAACCCCAGCGGGCTCAACGCCCATGCCACGGTCGACTCGCTCGCCGCCGCGTATCGGCAGCCCGCAGAGGCCGCGGGCATCGTCTGAGAACAATCTCCACAGATTCTCCGATCTCGATGGAACCGACCGGCCCACGAGGGCGTCCTACTTGGTATTGATGACCCAGCGATCGAGATGACGAGGGAAGGGATCCGCACGATGTTCGGAATCGGCGACCGAGTGCACTCACCCGGTGAGTTGCCCGAACCACCGTATTCCGTGGACGTGATCGCTGATCTGCATGCCGGTGTGTACCCGGACGAGTTCTCGGAGCAGCTGTTACCCCTGGTGCTCGCCGATCCCGATGCCGGCGCCATCTGGATGGCGCTCGAGGCCACCACCGCGCAACTGGCCGAACTACCCGACTCATCGCTCCCGCTGCCACCGTTTGCCCAGGAGCGAATCGATCAGACCCTGCGAACACTCGCCCCCGGCAGCACCACCGATCAGCAGGTCACCTGGTTGTCCCGTCATCGCGGCGCCGTCGTGTCGTCGGTGGCAGCAGCCGCCGCGGTGGCGGGGATCGCCGTGGCCACCACGTTTGCATTCACCGGCGATTCTCCCGACACGGAATCGACGCCGATGGCCACCCGGACCAGCCCGATCGCCACCCTGCCCGGCAATGTCCTGCCCGACAGCGATCTGCCCACCGCCACGCTACTGAGCGTTCTCGGCAACACCGAGGGTGGAGCATTTGTCGATCCCGTGGCCCAGGATCGATGTCTGCAGGCCAATCAGATCCCGCCGGCGACCACCATTCTGGGATCGGGCTCAATCAACAACGCCGGTCGCCCTGCCGTAGTGATTCTGCTGTCCACCGGAACGATAGGGACGTTCGATGCGCTGGTGGTCGGCACCGACTGCACCACGGGCAACCCCGCGACCATCAGCCGGACCACGATCGGCGACAAGTGAGGCAATGGCCACAGCGGCGGCCAGACCCACCGGCGCCACGGCCAGGTGGCCGGTTGTCACGGCCCATACCAGGGGGCCGACGGCTGCCACCACCGCTGTGACCACCCCGACGAGGAACCGACTGTAATTCTCGACACTGCCTCGTCCGCGAGACGGCGGCACCAGGTGCATGAGTGCGGCCGCCAGTAATACCGATCCGATGAGGTCGCTCGGGCGGTGCCATCCCCAGACCATCAGATCCTGCGACACCAGCGTCAGCCACCCGACCCCGGCAACTGCCGCGACCGGCGCGACAGAGCGCGGCGCAGCCCGAACGATCGCGGCCACACACCCGGCAGCGGCCACTGCGTGCCCGCTCGGGAATGTATTGGTCACCCAGCCCAGCCCATCGAAGTCCGGGCGGGTCAGCAGTTCATCGCGCAAGAACTGCGTGAGCACGATACCGACCACCGGAAGTGCAAGCAGCACAAGAATACTCAGCCGCCGACGCGCCATCAGTCCCAATCCGATGATCGCCACGACCGACACCAGCCACAGCCTCAGGTCGGTGACGGACCCCAGCCCGACGACGTGGGGGAGATCCGCGGTCGCGCCGGTTCCACGCAGGGACAAGAAGGCCCGCTGATCGGCACCTTGACCGACCTCGGTGTGTACTGCCACCACAAAGACGGCGATGAAGGCGGCCACCAGCGATACCGCCCACAACAGCGACGACAGCGACAACTGTGCGCGCGACGTACGTGAGGGGGACGGCCGATACATACACTCCATGGTGCAGGAGAAACCTGTGAGCCTTCTCAGGCTCGTGCGTTGACAGAGAACCGGGAACAGAAGCCCTTAGGCTGACGTTATTGAAGCTGTCACCCAGTCAGGAAAGTAGAGCATCGATGACCTCAGCAGGTACCGACACCGTTCACGACGTGATCATCATCGGATCAGGTCCGGCGGGCTACACGGCAGCCGTTTACGCGGCGCGTGCAGATCTATCACCGGTTGTTTTCGAGGGCACCCAGTTCGGCGGTGCACTGATGACAACCACTGAGGTCGAGAATTTCCCGGGCTTCCAGAAGGGCATCCAGGGCCCCGAGCTCATGGAAGAGATGCGTGAGCAGGCGATTCGCTTCGGTGCGGACCTGCGCATGGAAGACGTCGACGCCGTGCGTCTGACCGGTGAGATCAAAGAGGTCGAGGCCGGAGGCGAGACCTACCGTGCCAAGGCCGTCATCCTCGCCATGGGTGCAGCTGCCCGCTACCTCGACGTCCCCGGTGAGCAGGAACTGCTCGGCCGCGGCGTCTCGGCCTGTGCCACGTGTGACGGCTTCTTCTTCCGCGACCAGGACATCGTCGTGATCGGTGGCGGTGACTCCGCCATGGAGGAAGCCACCTTCCTCACCAAGTTCGCGCGCAGTGTCACCGTGGTCCACCGCCGCGATGAGTTCCGCGCGTCGAAGATCATGCTGGAACGGGCCCGGGCCAACGACAAGATCCGTTTTGTCACAAACACCACGATCGGCCGGGTTCTCGGCGAGACCTCGGTCGCCGGCCTCGAGCTGGTCGACACCGTCACCGGTGAGACCTCCCAGCTCGACGCCACCGGCATGTTCGTCGCGATCGGGCACGATCCGCGCAGCGAACTGATCAAGGGTCAGGTCAATCTCGACACCGACGGATATGTCGTCGTCGACGGCCGCACAACCTACACCTCGGTGCCCGGTGTGTTCGCGGCCGGCGATCTCGTCGACCACACGTACCAGCAGGCCGTCACCGCCGCCGGTTCGGGCTGCGCGGCAGCGATCGACGCCGAGCGCTGGCTCGCCGACCAGGCCGATTCCTCCACCCACGAGGTCCCCGAGGCAGTCGGGGCCGACGCTGTCGGTACCCACGCTGTCGGGGCACAGGCCTGAACCACCGACCACCGCATCACCCGTTCAGATGGACGGACCTCAACGCACGTGTGAAAAGGAGAACACAATGGGAGCAAACACCGTGGCCGTCACTGATGCCACGTTCAAGGAACAGGTTCTCGGGGCGGACAAACCGGTCCTCGTCGACTTCTGGGCCACCTGGTGCGGACCGTGCAAGATGGTCGCACCGGTTCTCGAAGAGATCGCCGGCGAGAACTCCGGAAAGATCACCGTCGCCAAGCTCGACGTTGACCAGAACCCCAACGTGGCCAGGGACTTTCAGATCATGTCGATCCCGACCATGATCCTCTTCGAAGACGGCAAGCCCACCAAGACCATCGTCGGCGCCAAGGGCAAGGCTGCCCTGCTGCGCGAGCTCGACGGGGTACTCGGCAAGTAAGATCGCCCTCGGGCAATCGCGGCCAGTCATCAGTAGTGTGACCTCAAAGGTCCCGTACTGATGCCTGGCCGTATTGGCTCTGTCGGGGGATAGCTGAGACACTTGCTAGCGAGTTGGGGGAGTCCCGACTCATCGAGATCCACGTATTCGCTAGAGGGAAGGCCACTGTGATGCCGTTGTTCCGGTTGGGGGATCACGGTTCCGCTGTCGCCGAAATACGGGCAATCCTGACAAATCAGGGTCTGCTTGCAGACGTGGTGCCCCAGTTGGGTCGTGCCGTCGATGCCAACGGCTGGGCACTGCCCGAAGCCGTCTTCGATGCCGAGACCGACCAGGCCGTTCGTGCCTTCCAGCAGCAACGTGGACTTCTCGTCGACGGCATCGTCGGCCCCGCCACTTTCGGTGCGCTCCACGAGGCGTCATTCCGCCTCGGTGCACGTGTGCTGTTCTACCAACTGTCGGCCCCGATGCACGGCGACGACGTCGCGACGCTGCAGTCGCGATTGCAGAATCTCGGGTACTACACCGGCCTCGTCGACGGCCATTTCGGCGGCGACACCTACACCGCACTGTGCAACTACCAGAGCGAGTTCGGACTGAGCGCCGACGGCATCTGCGGGCCGGCAACCCTGCGTTCCCTGGAATTGCTCGGAACCCGGGTCACCGGAGGTTCTCCACACGCGATTCGCGAAGAGGAGCACGTCCGCCGTCTCGGACCACAACTGTCCGGCAAGCGCATTGTGATCGATCCCGGTTCCGGTGGTGACCACCCCGGCGCCGATCCCCGGGAGTCGGCCATCGAAGCCGAAATCCTGTGGGATCTCGCACGCCGTCTCGAGGGCCGGATGATCGCGGCCGGAATGGAAACATTCCTCTCCCGCGCCGAGGATCAAAATCCGTCCGACATAGAACGTGCCGAGACCGCGAATTCCATTGGCGGCGACTTACTCATCGCGCTGCGATGTGCTCACTACCCGAACAGCAGCGCCAGCGGTGTGGCCTGCTTCCACTTCGGAACCCCGCACGGGTCGACGTCGATGATCGGACGTTCCCTCTCGGGCTTCATCCAGCGCGAGATCGTCGCGAGAACCGAACTGCGCGACTGTCGTTCGCACGCGCGCACCTGGGATATCTTGCGGCGCAGCCGGATGCCCGCGGTTCAATTGGACATCGGCTACATCAGCAATCTTCACGACGCCACCGAGCTGAGCAATCCCGCGGTCCGGGACACGATCGCCGAGGCCATACTCGTTGCGGTCAAGCGCCTGTACCTACTCGGACAGGATGATCAGCCCACCGGCACCTACACGTTTGCCGCACTACTCGCGTCGGAGCAGATTCCCCGCTACACCTGACCTGGCTGGTCCCAGACTCACCCTCGTGCCCTGACAGGCTTGCTTGTCAGGGCACGAACGTTTGGTGGCGTCCTACGGTCACCGCAGTACGTTCGCGACCGGCCACGTCGATGGCAGCCATCACGACCAACTTCTCGAGGGCACTCTCGACGCCGGCCTTCCATCCGAGATCGTCGTCGAGCTCGAGCCGCAGACGAGGGAAGCGGTGATGTGCCGACACCACGTCGAACCCTGATTCCTTGAGGAACTCCGCGTCGATCATGCAGTGCGGACAAATGGTCTCGTCGCCCTGGATCTCGCCGGTGCCCTGTTCCTCACTCAGATCGGCGCGCTCGGATCGGACGATCCCGAACGCCTCGATCGCGCGGACGCCGCGCCGGGTGAGGTCGACGATGACGGCCCGCGCCAGATCCTCCGCCGCATTGTCGTGACCGGGGTCCACCCACATCGATGACAGGATGACAGCGTCAGCCGAGACCGGCGACGTGGGGAAGAGCGCGGAACGGGGGACGCTGCGCGGGGGGCCGTAGAACGCCGCACCGACAACCTTGCCGGTCTTCCGATTCATCGCAACCTGTCCGCAGGTGCCCCACTCGAGCAGCATCATCGAGACCCAGACTTCTTTGTCGAACTCGCTCTCGAACGGTTCTCCGCCCAGGGTGTCGGGAATGACGTTTGGTTCCATCTCCCAGAACACACAGCGCCGACCGTGTACGGGTAGTGACTCGAACCCGTCCATGGTGAGCGGCGTTATCGTTACCGACACGGACCCGCCGCCTCCTGAACACACCTCATTGGACCAAATACTGCGAAGAACACATCTCAGCATAGGCGATGACGGAACGTCGTCCTCGACGAGCGAGGGTGAACGCCAATTCTGTTGTGTGAAACCATCTTTGGGCCATATTGCGACCTCTTTTTCCGACTGTTGTCACAGTGACGTTTCACCCGCACCCATCCGTACCTGGGATTTCGCGGTGAAATTCCTACTTTTGCGCGATGATCTCCACCAGTCGCTCGAGGTCGCCCACCGACCCGAATTCGACCGTTATCTTGCCCTTGCGCTTGCCCATCGCCACGGTCACCCGCGTATCGAGCTTGTCCGAGAGTCGCTCGGCCACGTCTTGAAGGCCGGGCATCTGCATCGGTTTCCGTTTTTGCGGCGGGGGAGCGGTCTTGCCGTCATCCCGGTTGGCCAAGGTGACGGCTTCTTCGGTCGCCCGCACCGACATACCTTCGGCCACAATCCGCGCGGCCAAGACTTCTTGCGCATCCGCGCCGGCGTCGAGCGACAGCAGTGCGCGCGCATGTCCGGCCGACAGCACACCCGCGGCAACCCGTCGCTGGACCGGAATCGGGAGCCGCAGGAGCCGGATCATGTTGGTGATCACCGGGCGTGAACGCCCCAACCGGGTGGCCAGTTCATCGTGGGTGACACCGAATTCTTCGAGCAGCTGTTGGTAGGCGGCCGCCTCTTCCAACGGATTCAGCTGCACTCGATGGATGTTCTCCAGCAGTGCGTCGCGCAGCATGTCGGTGTCGGCGGTCTCCCGGATGATCGCCGGGATCTTCTCCAGACCGGCTTCCTGACCGGCCCGCCAGCGGCGCTCGCCCATGACGAGTTGGTAGTCGACGCCGTCTTCGGGCTCGGCCAGCCGACGCACGACGATCGGCTGCATGAGTCCGAACTCGCGGATCGAGTGGACGAGTTCGGCCAGAGCTTCTTCGTCGAACGCGGTTCTCGGCTGCTGCGGATTGGGCTGGATGCGCGCCGGTTCGATCTCCTGGTAGACCGCGCCCACGTCGTCGATTCCGGCCGGATCCGTGATGGATGCGGGCGTGGGGACCGGTGCGCTGGCGGTTTCGGGACCGGTCGAATCGGAACTGACGGAGTCGGAACCGCCGGGGATTCCGTTGCCGGCTCCCTGCTCGTTGGCGGCTCCACTGTCAGCGACGTTCCCGGGGGTAACTGCCGTAGCACGTCCGTTGCCGAACATCACGTCGGTGGCAGCCGAACCCATCCTCGGTCCGTCAACGGGACCGGTGGGGATCAGGGCGGCAAGCCCCCGTCCGAGACCGCCTTTGCGCGGTGCGGCCTTGGCCGGCCTGGATGCGCCCGGCGCCTTCGAGGTGTTCTTGTCGTCACTCACCGTCGGCCCTCCACTTCCTGTGCAGATCGCAACGCCAGTTCGCGTCCGGCGTCCAGGTAACTCATTGCTCCACGTGAACCCGGGTCGTACTCGATGATCGTGCTGCCGTATCCGGGGGCCTCCGAGACCTTCACGCTGCGCGGAATGACCGCGTTGAGCACTCTGTCACCGAAGTGCTCCCGGACGCTCGCAGCGACTTGATCCGCGAGCTTCGTGCGTCCGTCGTACATCGTCAGGACGACGGTCGACACGTGCAGCGCCGGGTTCAGGTGGGCCTGCACCAGGCTGATATTCGAGAGCAACTGGCTCACACCCTCGAGGGCGTAGTACTCGCACTGGATCGGGATCAGCACTTCTTGGGCGGCGACCATCGCGTTGATCGTCAGCAGTCCGAGTGACGGCGGGCAGTCGATGAGAACGAAGTCGAAGTCGTACTGATCCAGCGTCGCGCGATCGAGTGCGTTCCGGAGACGATTCTCTCGCGCCACCATCGACACCAGCTCGATCTCGGCACCGGCAAGATCCAGGGTGGCCGGGACACAGAAGAGATTCTCGTAGCTGGTGCTCTGGACGATCGTGTCGGCGAAAGCCACCTCACCGATGAGCAGCTCGTACACCGACGGGATGCCGGAACGGTGATCGACGCCGAGAGCGGTACTGGCGTTTCCCTGGGGATCGAGATCAATCACCAGAACCCGGAGTTGGTGCACCGCCAACGCTGCCGCGAGATTGACGGCCGTCGTGGTCTTGCCAACGCCACCCTTCTGGTTGGCAATCGTGATGATCCGTGTGTGCGGGGGTCGGGGGAGGGAACCCGGTCCTCCCGGTGTCAGCACCTGGCTGGCACGTTCCGCCGCCGCGGCGATCGGGGTGTCGTAGTGGGGTTGTGGTCTGGCCTCATACCCGGTGGTTTCACGTGAAACTGTTTCACGTGAAACATGCGGTTCATTGGACACGCTTTCGCTCCTTCGGCTACGCCTACCGAACATTCTGCGCTCTGTCACCGACGACCACCAATTCGCGTGGCGACGACAACTGTTGTGGGTGTCTCGAGTATCCCAGCACCGGTGGTTTCCACGTGAACGTTGGACAGCCCGATTCGCCCGAGAGTTCCGAGATGCTGTGCAATCTCCTCCTCCGCGGACGATCCCTTGACCGCGACGAGTCGGCCACCGGGGCGGAGCAGGGGAACGCACCACTTGGCCAACCGGTCCAGCGGGGCCACCGCTCGGGACGTGACGACATCGGCGCCGCCGACGATCTTCTTGACTGCCTTCTCCTCGGCCCGGCCCCGGACCACACGCACGTCGAGTTCCAGTTCCGCGACAACCTCCTCGAGAAATGTTGCACGGCGCAGGAGTGGTTCGACCAATGTCATCCGCACCGTCGGCTTCGCGATGGCCACCGCGAGGCCCGGAAGGCCGGCGCCACTGCCGACATCAACGACATTCTCGCCGTCGGGCATGAGGTCTCCGATCACGGCGCAATTCAACACGTGACGGATCCAGAGCCGATCAACTTCCCGTGGTCCGATGAGGCCGCGCTCGACTCCGGCCCCCGCCAGACTCGACCAGTAGCGCTCCGCCAATCCGAACCGGTCCCCGAACACCGCTTGCGCGGCTGCCAACGTCTTCTCACCGTCGGGACCCTCAAACTCTGTAGACACCGAAATCCTCCGTTTCACGTGAAACATCACCACATTCTGATGCCGGCACCAGAACGCGGGCGAGCAAACTACATGGATGTAACTATGCACCGACAACGCAATGGGCCCCGGCGAAAACGCCGGGGCCCATTCACGTCAAAAACTGGAGATCAGGATTTGAGCACAACAACACGGCGGTTGGGCTCGGTGCCTTCGCTCTCGGAGTACACACCGTCGACACCGGCAACAGCGTCGTGGACGATCTTGCGCTCGAAGGGGGACATCGGGTCGAGGGTCTCGCGCTCGCCGCTTTCGAGGACACGCTCGGCGACCTCGGAGCCCAGCTTCGCCAACCGCTCACGCCGATCGGCACGCCACCGCGCGACGTCCAGCATCAGCCGGCTGCGGTCGCCCGTGGTGCGCTGGACCGCGAGGCGGGTCAGCTCCTGCAAGGCATCGAGAACCTCACCGTTCTTACCGACCAGCTTCACCAGATCCGAACCACCATCGATACTGACGATCGCACGGTCACCGTCGACATCAAGATCGATGTCTCCGTCGAAGTCCAGAACATCGAGCAACTGCTCCAGGTAGTCGCCGGCGATCTCGCCTTCCTCTACCAAACGCTCCTCATCGGACAGCTTCGGCTCGTCTGCTGCCGAGTCCTCGACAGCCGTATCCTCCGCAGCCACCGCAGCGGTATCTTCGGTTACTTCCTCGACAGCGACTTCTTTGGTCTCTGCACTCATCGCACTACCTCGCTTTGCACTCTTCCGGGGAACTGACCGCGCATCGTGTCAGCGCCTTCTCTTACGTCTTTGTGGGGTACCGCTCGGGCGGCTGCCGGCAGGCTTCTTCGCATTGTTCGAAGCGGGGGAGCCGGCGGGTCTGGTCTTGTCCGGTGTCTTCGCCGGAGCCGGAGAATCCTTGGACGCGGTCTGATCGTCCGTTACGGCGTCGTCCGTTGTCGTCGCATCACTGTCCGCGTCTGATTCACCTTTTGACAGATCAATGGACGCTGCTTTGGTCGTGTCGGCAGCCTTGCCCTTGGCGACCGGCTTGGCACCGGGCTTCGGCTTGGCGGACACGGCAGGCTTGGCGCCGGGCTTGGGTGCGTTCTGTGAACGCTTCTCCAGCTTGGCAGCCTTCTCGTCTTCTTCTTCCTGGGCGATACGTCCGAACACGATGTGCTGCTGGCCGTAGGTCCAGAGGTTGTTCGAGACCCAGTACAGGAGGATCGCGACGGGGAAGAACGCGCCGGACACCAGGATGCCCAGAGGGAAGACGTAGAGCGCGAGCTTGTTCATGATCCGCGTCTGCGGATTCTCCAGTGCTGCCTCGCTCTGGCGAGCGACCGAGGCACGCGCGTTCATATGCGTCGCGATCGAGGAGATGATCACCAGTGGGATCACCAGCATGATGATGTTCGCGCGGGTGAAGTCGATGGTGCCGTCGGCGCTGAAAGCCACCCACTCGGTTTCGGGCTGGTTGATGGCAGCCGACAGCGGGACACCGAACAAACGCGCATCGAGGAAGTTCTGGACGAGCTCGGGGCTGAAGATGTAGTTGGCGGTGTTACGGGTCTCTTCGGCCGTCATACCGAGCTGACCGAAACCTGTACCCATCCGGTTGAACGAGCGCAACACGTGGAACAGACCGATGAACACCGGGATCTGCGCCAGCATCGGGAGGCAGCCGAGCAGGGGATTGAACCCGTGCTCCTTCTGGAGCTTCTGCATCTCCTCGGTCATCTTGACCCGGTCTTTGCCGTACTTCTTGCGGATCGCCTGCATCTGCGGCTGGATCTCTTGCATCTTCCGCGTGGTGCGGATCTGCTTCACGAACGGCTTGTACAGGATGGCGCGCAGGGTGAAGACCAGGAAGACGACGGACAGCCCCCAGGCAACACCATCCCAACCCGGGGTATCGGGCGTGACCAGGGCGAACAGCCAGTGCCATACCCACATGATCGCCGAAACCGGCCAGTAAATGAAATCAAGCACGTCGTCAGTTCCTCACTGTTACAACACGATTCGACTTTGCAGCCGAGGAAGATCGGTCCAGATCCCGTTGGTTGCCCGATGTCGCATCATCATCGGGCTCGGCTTCGGGCCGCCGAGGGCGTTCCGGGATCGGGTCGTAGCCCGGTTTGTGCCAGGGTCCACATTTCGCAAGTCGCACGACGGACAGCAGACCACCCCGGACGAATCCGAATTCGGTCAGTGCCTCGACTGCGTAGGTACTGCAGCTCGGTTCAAAACGGCAGGTCGGTAGTCGCATGGGGGAGACCCACGCACGGTACAGCTCGATCAAGAAGATGACGCCGCGGCGCGGCCACATCGTCACCGCGTGACGACCATCCGCAACCATACTCATCACGCCGTCGATTCGATGCGGCGTTGCGCCTTGCTGACTGCACCGATGAGCTGCTGCTCCAACTCCGGTTCCGAACAGGTGGCACTTCCGGGTAGAGCCCGCAGAACCACCATCGTGTTCGGTTCGCACTGGGCCAGCAACGACCGCGAGGCCGCACGCAGCCGGCGTGACACCGCATGACGGGTCACGGAATTGCCCACCGACTTACCCACGATCAATCCGATTCGTGGTCCGCCGGTGGTGACAAAATCCGGGTGCGACGGCCTGTACACGTGCGCGACCACATCACGCCGACCAACCCGCACCCCATTCTTCAGAGTGCGGGTAAAGTCCGATCGCCGGGTGATCCGGTGCGGCGGAGCCAACACGAGTCTGCGGCCTGCTACGCGGGCTGCGGTTCCGTGTCGACTCAGGCCGTCAGGCTCGAGCGTCCCTTGCCGCGACGAGCATTGACGATCGCGCGTCCGGCGCGGGTACGCATACGCAGCCGGAAGCCATGCACACGTGCGCGACGACGGTTGTTTGGTTGGAAAGTCCGCTTGCCCTTGGCCACGGCCAAATCTCCTCATGGTGATGGGCTCGTCTTACACAGTTGAGCCCAGCTTGTTAATCGGTGGTCTGTTCGCTACCTCGAAGCATCGGACGGGCGAGCAACCTTTGTACCGGTTTGCTCACCGCAGCCGGAATCGACGTTTGGCGACCGTTCGAGACTACTGACCGGGAGCGGGCGGGTCAAACCGCCTCGAAAGCGCGGAACCGCCCGCGACCTGCGATATCGTTCATCGACACGCCAATGGGGCCCGGATTCTTGCCTTTACCTGCGGCATGTGGTTTTCGGTTGTGACGCCCAGCCATTCTCTGTTAACTTCACCCAAGCTATCCACCCGGGGCGGAATCGCGATCACCATCTGGGGTTCGCTGTTGTCTTCGTAGTTGCTCCACACCTGTGGATAACGGTGTGGACAATCGGTGACGAACCCACCAGGAGGGACGACCATGCCAGCCGATTCCGATCACGATTCGTTCACGGTGATCTGGAACAAAGTCGTATCCGAGCTCAACGATGACAGCACCGGAAACCGACTCCCACTGTCGAAGCAGCAGAAGGCCTGGCTCTCCCTCGTCCGTCCACTGACTCTGGCCGAGGGTTTTGCACTTCTGACCGTTCCCACCCAGCGCGTGCAAGAACAGATCGAACGCGGACTGCGTGAACCGATCGTCACTGCTCTGAGCCGGCATCTGGGCTATTCGGTGGACCTCGGCGTCCGGATCGATCCGATCGCTGCCGCCGACACACTCTTCGATCCCTATTCGGCCACGCCGGCAAAATCCGAGCGCTCCGACAACGGGCAGACCCCGGCCGGACTACCTCCGGTCGATCCGGGCCACGTCGGTGCCGGTCCGATTCCACCGGATCCGGTCGGTGCCGGACGCCCCGACGAGGGTGACGGCCGGTACCTCAGTTCGGCACCGCCGCTACCTCCCGAAACGTTTGCCTCCCGCGATCGCGATCTCGGTCGTACCGGTGCCGCGGAGTGGTCCGGTTATTTCTCCGCGGATTCCTCGTCGAAGTCCGAATCCAGCGGCGACTCGAGCCTCAACTCGAAGTACACGTTCGACACCTTTGTCATCGGTGCCTCGAACCGCTTCGCTCATGCCGCCGCCGTCGCAATCGCCGAAGCTCCGGCACGTGCCTACAACCCGCTCTTCATCTGGGGTGAATCGGGGCTGGGCAAGACCCACCTCCTCCATGCCGCCGGCCACTACGCTCAACGTCTCTTTCCGGGCATGCGGGTGAAGTACGTCTCGACCGAAGAGTTCACCAACGACTTCATCAACTCTCTTCGTGATGACCGCCGGGTCGCGTTCAAGCGCCGGTACCGCGACATGGACGTACTCCTCGTCGACGACATCCAGTTCCTGGAGGGCAAAGAAGGTATCCAGGAAGAGTTCTTCCACACCTTCAACACCCTGCACAACGCGAACAAGCAGATCGTTGTCTCCTCGGATCGCCCCCCGAAACAACTCGCGACACTCGAGGACCGACTTCGGACCCGCTTCGAGTGGGGTCTGATCACCGATGTTCAGCCGCCCGAGCTCGAGACCCGGATCGCCATCTTGCGCAAGAAAGCGCAGATGGATCAGATCCGGGTGCCCGACGACGTGCTCGAGCTGATCGCCTCGAAGATCGAACGGAACATCCGCGAACTCGAGGGTGCACTCATCCGCGTGACGGCCTTCGCATCCCTGAATCACTCGGAACTCGACACGAGTCTGGCCGATGTCGTGCTGCAGGCCCTGCTGCCCGATTCCGCGAGCCTGGAGATCACCGCAGCGACCATCCTCGCCGTCAATGCCGAGTACTTCGACATCAGCATCGAAGAGCTTCGCGGTCCCGGCAAGACCCGGTCCATCGCCCAGGCCCGTCAGATCGCCATGTACCTGTGCCGGGAGCTCACGGACCTGTCGTTGCCGAAGATCGGTGAGACGTTCGATCGGGACCACACCACGGTCATGTACGCCGACAAGAAGATCCGTAAGGAAATGGCCGAACGTCGCCGGGTGTACGACCAGGTGCAGGAACTGACCGCACGGATCAAACAGCGCTCACGTCGCTGAACGCAGCACCCCTCACAAACCCCCAGCGGGCGGCCGATCAGGTCGCCCGTTGCTGCGTCATATCCCGGAACTCAGGCCTCTCCGAGGGGCCTCTTGAGCCCATCAGATTGTCCCAACCTCGACCTGTACTCGAGTCTTTGCGGAGCCGTTGGTCACACCAATCGCGACTGACGACTCGTCCTCAGCCTGTGTACAACTCCGTGGATAACTTCCATTTTCTGTGGATAAACAGTGGACCTTCGCGCAAACTCCAAGGACTGTTCACATGCCCGTCACGTTGGTCACCGAATCATCAAGAATCCGCTACCAACCCGTCAGCCGCCCCAACCTGGCAAATTTGGTACCTGTCCACAAATTCACAGCGCCTACTACTACTAAGAATTTCTCTATCAACAAATCTCTTTAAAAGAAGGGGTGTGCACAACGTTGGTCCACATGCCCTCCCGGCGATCAATCGTTCGATCTCACTGACCACCCCCATCGGCACCGAATACTTGTGATCCGCTTTAGAGTGGAGACCCTGACGCCTGCGCTCGCCGGATGTTCTGCGACCGCAGGCAACCTGTTGCGCATCGGGAAGTTCAATCAAGAAGGGCAAGCTGGAGACTATGAAGTTTCGGGTGACTCGTGACGAGTTTGCAGATTCGGTCGCGTGGGTTGCGCGCAGCCTGCCCAGCCGACCGCCGGTTCCGGTACTCGGCGGCGTCCTGCTGACGGTGACCGACGCCGGCCTGTCGGTATCGGGATTCGATTTCGAAGTATCAGCTCAGGTCAACGTGGCAGCAGAAGTTGCCGATGAGGGTCAGGTCCTGGTCTCGGGCAAATTGCTCGCCGACATCACCCGGGCCCTGCCCGCCAAACCGGTAGACGTACAACTCGACGGCACCCGGGTTGCCATCGTCTGTGGCAGCGCGAAGTTCTCACTGCCCACGATGCCGGTCGAGGACTACCCCCAGTTGCCGGACGTACCCGACAACACCGGTTCGATCCCGGCCGACGTGTTCTCCGAGGCCATCACGCAGGTTGCGATCGCAGCCGGCCGCGACGACACCCTGCCGATGCTCACCGGAATCCGGCTCGAGATCGACGGCACCACCGTGGTCCTGGCGGCCACCGACCGCTTCCGGTTGGCAGTTCGCGAGCTCAGCTGGACTCCTGAGGCGCAGGACACCACCTCTGCGGTGCTCGTCCCGGCCAAGACGTTGTCCGAAGCCGCAAAGACCGCTGGTGCCGACGGGAACTCGGCCGTCGCATTGGCCTTCGGCTCCGGCGGCAGCATCGGTGCGGATGGACTCCTGGGCATCGTCGGTTCCGGCCGTCGCACCACCACGCGTCTGCTCGATGCGGAGTTCCCGAAGTTCCGGCAGCTGCTGCCCGCGACCCACACGTCGGTCGCATCCATCGAGATCGCACCGTTGACCGAAGCCATCAAGCGTGTGGCACTGGTCGCCGAACGCGGCGCCCAGGTGCGGCTGGAGTTCGGTGAGGATTCGGTGCTCCTGACCGCCGGCGGCGATGATGCCGGCCGCGCCGAAGAGCAGGTCGATGTGAAGTACTACGGCGAACCCCTCACCATCGCGTTCAACCCCCAGTACCTGCTGGACGGGTTGACCTCGCTGCATTCGACGTCGGTCGACTTCGGTTTCACCACGCCGGCGCGGCCCGCGGTCCTGCGTCCGGGCAACGAGACCGAGCCGACCCCGGACGGCAACGGTGCCTACGCCGCGCCGAACAGCGAATACACCTATCTGCTGATGCCGGTCCGCCTGCCGGGCTGATCCGATCGCCGATGTAGGTACACCCGACGCCGAAGCTGCGCGTACTTCTCCGGGCTGGATCAGAATGATGGAGGCGCGCAGAATCCGGTGAGACGACGAGCGTCGATCCGACCGAGATGGTCCGCGAGCCGAGAAAATTTCACGAGCACCGACAGGCAGAGGATAGGGCGATCATGCAGATGGGTTTGGTGGGACTGGGAAAGATGGGTGGCTTCATGCGCACCCGCATCAAGAACGCCGGCATCGAAGTCGTGGGCTTCGATCCGCGACCGGAAGTCACCGACGTGGCCTCGCTCACCGAACTCGCCGGTGCACTCGATGCGCCCAGGATCGTCTGGGTGATGGTGCCATCGGGTGAACCGACACGTTCGACGGTCCGCACGCTCGCCGACACCCTGTCTGCCGGAGATCTCGTCATCGACGGCGGCAACTCCAAGTACACCGACGATGCCATCAACGCAGAACTGTTGGCAGCCAAGGGAATCAAGTACATCGACTGCGGTGTATCGGGTGGTGTCTGGGGCCTGGAAAACGGCTACGGACTGATGTGCGGCGGCGCGAAGGAAGATGTCGAGCGTGCGATGCCCATCTTCGATGCGTTGCGCCCACCCGGCGAACGGGCCGACGGATTTGTCCACGCCGGCCAGGTCGGTGCCGGTCACTACGCCAAGATGGTCCACAACGGCATCGAATACGGACTGATGCACGCCTACGGCGAGGGCTACGAGATCCTCGACGCCGAACCACTCATCGAAGATGTCACCGGCACCCTCCGTGCGTGGACCAACGGAACCGTGGTTCGCTCCTGGCTTCTCGAGTTGCTGGTGAAGGCTCTCCAGGAAGATCCGGGTCTCGCCGAAATCTCTGATTACACAACAGATTCCGGCGAAGGGCGTTGGACCGTCGAAGAAGCTATCAGGCATTCGGTGCCGGCAAACGTCATTTCTGCGGCACTGTTCGCCCGCTTCGCCTCACGCCAGGAGGGTGGCTCGCCGACACTCAAGGCCGTGTCCGCGCTGCGGCAGCAGTTCGGTGGGCACTCGGTGGTACCGAAGTCGACCGAATGATCGGGAGTGATCCGACCAGGTGTATGTCCGCAACCTGACCTTGCATGATTTCCGTTCCTGGGAGCAGGTGTCGATCGAATTGACAACAGGCACAACGCTTTTTGTCGGGCGGAACGGGTTCGGCAAGACAAATCTGCTCGAAGCGCTGTACTACCTGTCGGGCTTGCGATCGCATCGGGTCAGCACGGATCAACCCCTGATCAGGTCGGGTGCCGAGCAGGCGAGGCTGTCGGCGACCGTCGAAAACGACGGTCGCGAACTCACCGTCGATGTGCTGATCTCGGCGTCCAAGGCGAACAAGGTCGCGATCAACGGTGCACCGCGCCGGCGGCCGCGGGACATCCTGGGGATCCTGCGGACAGTGATGTTCGCGCCGGAAGATCTGTCGTTGGTCCGCGGCGACCCGGGGGAGCGGCGGCGATTTGTCGACGAACTGACCGCCGGCCGCGGTCCCCGCTGGGCGGCGGCCAAGGCCGATTACGACCGCGTGCTGCGGCAGCGGGCCGCACTTCTCAAGACGGCCTCGGCGGCGCTGCGTCGCGGCGGCAGTGATGCCGACTCGGTGATCGGCACCCTCGATGTCTGGGATGCGCAGCTCGCCGACTACGGCGCGCAGGTCACCGCCGCCCGGATAGATCTCGTATCCGAGCTCGAACCCCATGTCCGACAGGCATATTCGACCATCGCACCGCATTCGAGGCCGGCGTCACTGCACTACCGTTCATCGGTCTCGGAGAACGTCATCCCGGCCGAGGGTGAGAAGGCCGATGTCGAATACATCGAGGCGTTGATGCTCAACGATCTGTCGGTGTTGCGCAAGAAGGAGATCGAACGCGGTGTCTGCCTCGTCGGGCCGCACCGCGACGACATCGAGCTGATGCTGGGCAACGAGCCGGCGAAGGGTTTTGCCAGTCACGGAGAATCGTGGTCGATGGCGTTGTCGCTGCGGCTGGGGTCGGTGGAACTCGCACGTGCCGACGGGGTGGAACCGGTCCTGATGCTCGACGATGTGTTTGCTGAACTCGACGTGTTGCGCCGCGAGAAATTGGCGGAGGTGGCCGCCGGTGCCGAACAGGTACTGATCACCGCTGCGGTGGCCGACGACATCCCGGCACAGATCGGTGGTCGCACGGTGGCGGTCAATATCATCGAAACCGAAGGTGTCCGGACGTCGGAGTTGGTGGTGCAGGGATGACCGAGAGCGATCCTGATCGGCCGACAGGCGATGCCGACACGCCCCAGAGCGGGGATTCCGGCAACAAAACTTCGTCGTCGAGCGGCTATGACATGGCCCGTAAGGCGCTCGAAGAAGCCCGGGCAGCGGCTCGGGCGGCGGGAAAATCGGTGGGTCAGGGGCGGGCATCACCGGCTGCACGGCCGGCGGGTTCTCGCAAAGTCGTCCGCCGGGGCTGGACCGGTGCCGGGCCCGATCAGTACGACCCGCAACCGTTCGGTCGCCTGGTGGGCGGCCTGGCCGGACGTCGCGGCTGGAGCGCCAAGATCAGTGAAGGCACCGTATTCGGGGCCTGGGATCGCATCGTCGGCGAGGAAATATCCGCCCATGCCCAACCAAAAGCATTGCAAGACAGAGTTTTACATGTCACGGCCGAGTCCACGGCGTGGGCGACCCAACTGCGATTGATCCAGTCGCAGATCATCGCGAAGATCGCTGCGGTGGCCGGCGACAATGTGGTGACGAGCCTGCGGATCACGGGTCCGTCGGGTCCGTCCTGGCGTAAGGGCGAGCGTCACGTCCGGGGCCGTGGGCCCCGCGACACCTACGGCTAGGCCCGGCCGGGCTGCCGGGTCTCGGCGAATGGACGAGAAACCCACCGCAACGAACACCGGACGCTGGAGTTGTCGGTCCGACTAGGTTTCTGTCGAAAAAATCCGTCAGTGGACTTCTCAGGGGTGCGGCAGGGCTATTCCTTGTCGCCTTACCCAGTAGTATGTAGAGAGTTGCCCCGAACCGGGGCAGACCGCCGCGTGGAGGACCCCCGGAACAGGCAGAGATTGTGACTGCCGGGTGCGTGCTGCGTGGTGCTATTCATTGGCGATGTAAGGAGCGGACGCACTCGTGGCCGACAGCACCGAACCCCAGCAACCGGCAGCCCCGGAACCGGCCCAGACCCCGGTACCGGCGAAGAAAGCCCCGGCAAAGAAGAAGGGGAACAGCGAATACGGTGCAGACTCGATCAGCATCCTCGAGGGTCTCGAGGCGGTCCGGAAACGGCCCGGTATGTATATCGGCTCCACCGGTGAACGCGGTCTCCACCACCTGATCTGGGAAGTTGTCGACAACTCGGTCGACGAGGCGATGGCCGGACATGCCACCCGCGTCGATGTCACGCTGCGCGCCGACGGCGCCGTCCAGGTGGTCGACGACGGCCGCGGTATTCCGACCGGAATGCACAAGACGGGTATTCCGACCGTCGAGGTCGTCATGACCCAGCTGCACGCCGGCGGCAAGTTCGACTCCGATTCCTATGCGGTGTCCGGCGGATTGCACGGCGTGGGCATCTCCGTGGTCAACGCCCTGTCCAAGACAGTGGAGCTCGAAATCGACCACGCGGGCTACTCGTGGGAGCAGACCTACACCAACGCGGTTCCGGGTGAGCTCAAAAGGGGTGCGCCGACAAAGAAGACCGGCACCCTGGTCCGGTACTGGGCCGATGACTCGATCTTCGAGACCACCACCTACAGTTTCGAAACCATCGCGCGGCGTCTGCAGGAGATGGCCTTCCTCAACAAGGGCCTGACCATCACCCTGACCGATGAGCGCCCGAAGTCCATCGAGGCCGGCGACGGCGAGGCCCTCGAGCATGCCGAGGCCCCCAAGTCCGAAGACGAACTCGCCGCCGAGGCCGACAACACCGAATTGGGTGATTCGGCCGTCGATGGCGAGACGGCGAAGCCCGAGGTTCACAGGGGCAAGAGCCGCACCCGGACGTATCACTACCCCGGCGGTCTCGAAGACTTTGTGGCCCACCTGAATCGGACCAAGCAGCCGATCCACACCTCGATCGTCGGCTTCACCGCCAAGGGCACCGGCCACGAGCTCGAGGTTGCGATGCAGTGGAACGGTGGCTACGCCGAATCGGTGCACACGTTCGCCAACACCATCAACACCCATGAGGGTGGCACCCACGAAGAGGGTTTCCGCGCCGCACTGACCACCACGGTCAATCGCTATGCGCTGGACAAGAAGCTGGTGAAAGAGAAAGACGGCAAGCTGACGGGTGACGACATCCGCGAGGGTTTGGCCGCCGTCATCTCGGTGAAGGTCACCGATCCCCAGTTCGAGGGTCAGACCAAGACCAAACTCGGTAACACCGAGGTCAAGAGCTTTGTGCAGAAGGTGAGCAACGAACACCTCTCGCACTGGTTCGAGGCGAATCCGGCCGAGGCCAAGATCATCATCAAGAAGGCGCTCGATTCTGCGCAGGCCCGCCTCGCGGCCCGCAAAGCCCGGGAGTTGGTGCGCCGCAAGAGCGCCACCGACATCGGCGGTCTGCCCGGCAAGCTCGCCGACTGCCGTAGCAAGGATCCGAGCAAGTGTGAGGTCTACATCGTGGAGGGCGACTCGGCCGGCGGTAGTGCCAAGTCCGGTCGCGACTCGATGTACCAGGCGATCCTGCCGATCCGCGGAAAGATCATCAACGTCGAGAAGGCCCGGATCGACCGTGTTCTCAAGAACACCGAGGTCCAGTCGATCATCACGGCGTTCGGTACCGGTATCCACGACGAGTTCGACATCGCGAAACTGCGGTACCACAAGATCGTGTTGATGGCCGACGCCGACGTTGACGGACAACACATTTCGACCCTGCTGATGACACTGCTGTTCCGCTTCATGCGGCCGCTCGTCGAGCACGGTCACGTGTACCTGGCGCAGCCGCCGCTGTACAAGCTCAAGTGGCAGAAGGGTGCCGCGCCGGAGTTCGCCTACTCCGACCGTGAGCGCGACGGACTGCTCAAGGCCGGTGCCGAGAGTGGCAAGAAGATCAACAAGGACGACGGTATCCAGCGTTACAAGGGTCTTGGTGAGATGAACGCCAAGGAACTGTGGGAGACCACGATGGACCCCTCGGTCCGTGTTCTTCGTCAAGTGACACTCGACGATGCCGCCGCCGCTGATGAGCTGTTCAGTGTGTTGATGGGTGAGGACGTGGTGGCGCGCCGCAGCTTCATCGCGCGCAACGCGAAAGACGTTCGCTTCCTGGACGTCTGACGTCAGACGGCAACCTCACCCCAACCTGATACAACGAAAGTGAAACGATGACCGACACCACCTTGCCGCCCGACAGTGGCGAAGGCGACCGCATCGAACCGGTAGACATCCAGCAGGAGATGCAGCGCAGCTACATCGATTACGCGATGAGCGTCATCGTGGGCCGCGCCCTGCCCGAGGTCCGCGACGGCCTCAAGCCCGTCCACCGCCGGTTGCTCTATGCGATGAACGACGCCGGATTCCGGCCCGACCGCAGCTACGTGAAGTCGGCCAAGCCGGTCGCCGAGACGATGGGTAACTACCACCCGCACGGCGACACCGCGATCTACGACGCCCTCGTGCGTCTGGCGCAGCCGTGGTCGATGCGTTACCCGCTGGTCGACGGCCAGGGCAACTTCGGATCTCGCGGTAATGACGGCGCGGCCGCCATGCGTTACACCGAAGCCCGTCTGACGCCGCTGGCGATGGAGATGCTGCGTGACATCGACGAGGAGACAGTCGATTTCACTCCGAACTACGACGGCAAGACCCAGGAACCGACGGTCCTGCCGGCTCGTGTCCCCAACCTGCTGATCAATGGTTCCAGCGGTATCGCGGTCGGTATGGCGACCAACATGCCGCCGCACAACCTGGGTGAGGTCTCCGACGCGATCTTCTGGGCCCTCGACAACTACGAGGCCGACGAAGAGAGCACGCTGGCGGCCTGCATGGAGTTCGTCAAGGGACCCGACTTCCCGACCTACGGTCTCATCGTCGGTGGACAAGGTATCCGGGATGCCTACACCACCGGCCGCGGCAGTGTCCGGATGCGCGGTGTGGTCGACATCGAAGAGAACAAGGGCACCACCACCCTGGTCATCACCGAACTGCCGTACCAGGTGAACCCGGACAACATGATCCTGTCGATCGCCGAACAGGTGAACGAAGGAAAACTCAAGGGCATCAGTCGTATTGACGACGAGTCCTCGGATCGTGTGGGTATGCGCATCGTGGTCACCCTGCGTCGTGACGCGGTGGCCAAGGTCGTGCTGAACAACCTCTACAAGCACAGCCAGCTGCAGACCAGCTTCGGCGTCAACATGCTCTCGATCGTCGACGGTGTGCCGCGCACCCTGCGGCTCGACCAGATGATCCGGTACTACGTGGCGCACCAGATCGAGGTCATCATCCGGCGAACCCGCTACCGGTTGCGGAAAGCCGAAGAGCGGGCCCATATCCTGCGCGGTCTCGTCAAAGCCCTTGACGCCCTTGATGAAGTGATCGCCTTGATCCGCCGGTCGGAGACCGTCGATCTGGCTCGCACCGGGTTGATGGACCTGCTCGACGTCGACGAGATCCAGGCCGACGCGATCCTGGCGATGCAGCTGCGCCGCCTCGCCGCCCTCGAGCGTCAGAAGATCATCGACGAACTCGACGAGATCGAGGCGTATATCGCCGACCTGCAGGACATCCTGGCCAAGCCGGAACGTCAGCGCGCGATCGTGCGGGACGAACTGCGCGAGATCGTCGACAAGTTCAGCGACGATCGCCGCACCAGGATCATCGCGGCAGACGGAGATGTCTCCGACGAGGACCTGATTGCCCGCGAAGACGTGGTCGTCACGATCACCGAGACCGGCTACGCCAAGCGCACCAAGACCGACCTGTACCGCAGCCAGAAGCGCGGCGGCAAGGGCGTGCAGGGTGCGGGCCTCAAGCAGGACGACATCGTGCGGCACTTCTTCGTGTGTTCCACGCACGACTGGATCCTGTTCTTCACCACCAAGGGCCGGGTGTACCGGGCGAAGGCGTACGAACTGCCCGAGGCCAACCGGACCGCGCGCGGACAGCACGTCGCCAACCTCCTGGCCTTCCAGCCGGAGGAGCGCATCGCTCAGGTCATCCAGATCAAGAGCTACGAGGACGCGCCGTACCTGGTGCTGGCGACCGTCAACGGACTGGTCAAGAAGTCGCGTCTGGTCGACTTCGACTCCAACCGTTCCGGTGGCATCTTCGCGATCAACCTGCGCGGCGAGGACGAACTGGTCGGTGCACAGCTGTGCAGCGCCGACGATGACCTGCTCCTGGTGTCCACCAAGGGTCAGTCGATCAGGTTCTCCGCGACCGACGACGCACTGCGCCCGATGGGTCGGCAGACCTCGGGTGTCCAGGGGATGCGCTTCAACGACGAAGACCAGTTGTTGTCGCTGAATGTGGTCCGTGAAGGCACATATCTGCTGGTGGCGACCTCCGGTGGCTACGCGAAGCGCACCGCGATGGACGACTACCCGGTGCAGGGTCGCGGCGGCAAGGGTGTGTTGACCATCCAGTACGACAAACGTCGCGGTGCCCTGGTCGGCGCATTGATCGTCGACGACGACAGCGAGCTCTACGCGATCACGTCGGGTGCCGGTGTGATCAGGACAGCGGCGAAGTCGGTTCGGAAGGCTGGGCGCCAAACCAAGGGCGTCCGCCTGATGAACCTGGGCGAAGGAACTACGCTCTTGGCTATTGCCCGTAACGCTGACGAACCGGAAGAACCGATCGAGCAGCCGACCGGGCCTGCCGGCAAGAACTAGGCCGGGAGAGAAGTAGCACCGAATGGTCGGAGCAGGCGAAGTGCTCCGCGAGACGACGCCGAAGGCAAAGGAACGCATGAGCACACCCAACGAGCCCAAGGATCCGAAGACCGCAGGCGACTCGGCCGGGTCCAGTGGGCCAGTGCAAAGGCCGGCTTCGTCGGGCGGAGCGGGCGCGCAAGCGCCTGCTTCCGGCAGCAACGGCACCCGTCCGGCCGTCTCGGTGCAGGATCAGCCGGCGCGGGGTGCCGAGACCGGCCCCAACAAGGTGCAGACGTCCGGCGACGTGACGAAGGCGCAGCCGGTGGCCTCACCGGCTCCGTCTCCGACGACGGGTCCGACCACGGCACCGGTACAGGGTCGTCCGACCGGCACCGGTCCCGGCGGGGTGCCGCCGTGGCAGCGTGCCGGCGCGGGGCCCGGTCCGGGCCGGCAACCGTCGCCGGGTCCTGCGGGAGGGCCTGGCAAACCGCCGCCTCCGGCCGGTGGCCAGCCGCCTCCGGGAGCTGTCAACCAGCCGCCTCCCGGCGTCCCGACGCAAGGTCGGGGTCCGGCGGGACCGCCTCCGGGGCGTCCGTCCTCGGGTTCGGGCGCGCCGGGTCAGCAGGGTGGCCCCTCGACCGTGAAACGTCCGGTGATCACCGGAACCGCGGCGCCCAAGCTGATCGATGGTCCGACGAGGAACATCGATCGCCGGGATCTGGTTCAGGAAGAGCTGCCGGATCTCGATGCCATCCACCATCCCGAAGCCACGCCGGCGCCGATACAGCCGATCTCAGCCCTTCCGACGCACGGTGTGGCGGGTGCGCCGCTGCGCGCTTCGGTACAGCTGCGCCGGATCGACCCGTGGGCGGCCTTCAAGGTCTCGGCCGTGCTGTCCGTGGCGTCTTTCTTCGTCTGGATGATCGCGATCGGTGTGTTGTATCTCATCCTCGACGGCATGGGTGTCTGGGATCAGGTCAACAGCTCGTTCGGGACCCTGGTGTCGAGCGACACGACGACCGAGTCGTCATTTGAGGTCAGCGCGGGCGGTGTATTCGGGATTGCAGCGTTGATCGGGGCCGTGAACGTGATTTTGTTCACAGCGTTGGCGACAGTTGGTTCGTTCATCTACAACCTGTCGTCCGATCTCGTCGGCGGACTCGAGGTCACGCTCGCCGATCGCGACTAAACAGGGCCGTTTGACCAGCCGTTTTGTTGTCTTGGGCCGACGTCGGGTAATCTCTGAAATCGGTTCAAGGGCCTATAGCTCAGGCGGTTAGAGCGCTTCGCTGATAACGAAGAGGTCGGAGGTTCAAGTCCTCCTAGGCCCACTGTGACCATGAGTCCGTACCGCGGATGAACCCGAAACGGAGCGTGATGAAGTTCGTTTTGATCACCGCCGCGGCCCTGGCACTCGTGGTCGCCGGTTTGCTTGCCGAGTCTCGTCGCAACTTCGAGATTTGGCACGGACTGCCCGAAAGTTAGATCCGGGGCCTTAGCTCAGTTGGTAGAGCGCTGCCTTTGCAAGGCAGATGTCAGGAGTTCGAATCTCCTAGGCTCCACAGAAAAAAAGTGACCACCTTCCCGATGCCGGGGAGGTGGTCTTTCTTTGTCTCGAAGACGTGCATCCGAGCCGAATTACATCGGTGTGATTGTTTCACGGGAAACATGTCGGCATCGAGGCTGGAGTTGATGAACCCACGGTGGTGCGACAAGAGTGGGAGGCATGGAATTACGTGTCTTCGTCGAACCACAGCAGGGTGCCACGTACAGCGATCAGCTCGCCGTGGCCCAGACCGCAGAGGCAGCCGGATATGGTGCCTTCTTCCGGTCCGACCACTACCTCGCGATGAATGTCGAGGGCCGGCCCGGACCGACCGACGCCTGGACCACGCTCGCCGGAATCGCCCGGGAGACGTCGACGATCCGTCTGGGCACGCTGGTCACGTCGGCGACGTTCCGTTACCCGGGCCCGCTGGCGATCACTGTCGCGCAGGTCGACGAGATGTCGGGGGGCCGCGTGGAGTTCGGCTACGGCGCGGGCTGGTTCGAGGCCGAGCACAACGCGTACGCGATCCCGTTCCCGTCGCTGGGTCAACGGTTCGATCGGCTGGAGGAGTCGCTGGCAATCATCACCGGCCTCTGGACCACGCCGGTGGGGGAGACGTTCTCGTATAGCGGTCAGCAGTACTCGGTGACCGATTCGCCGGGGCTGCCGAAGCCGGTTCAGAGCCCGACTCCGCCGATCCTGCTCGGCGGTCAGGGCAAGAAGCGGACGCCGGCCTTGGCCGCGCAGTACGCCAGTGAGTTCAACATCCCGTTCGTCTCGGTGGAAACGGCGGGGGAGGCCTTCGGGCGGGTCCGGGAGGCGTGCACCGACCGCGGCCGGTCACCGGACGATTTGGTGTATTCGGCGGCGCTGGTGGTGTGTGCAGGTGACGATGACGCCGAGGTGGCCCGACGGGCGGCGAAGATCGGCCGGGAGGTCGATGATCTCAAGGCGGGCGGACTCGCCGGATCTCCGGATGAGATCGTCGACAAAATTGGCACCTACGCGGCGATCGGTGCATCGAGGATCTACCTGCAGGTGCTCGACATGGCAGATCTGGCGCACATCGAATTCATCGCCGACAAGGTCATTCCGCAACTCTGACGGACGCTGCCCTGAGGGGCGGATCTCGCACCGATCAGTTTCGTGCGGTGAACCGGTCTTCATTGGCGACAACGGCTGACGGAAGGCATGGCGCGATGCGAAAACTGATCTACGGCATGAACCTCACACTGGATGGCTACATCGCCGCGCCCGGCGACGACCTCGGGTGGAGCGAGCCGAGCGACGAGCTGTTTCAGTGGTGGCTCGATCAGGAGCTGGCGATCGGCCTGTTCCTGTATGGGCGCAAGCTGTGGGAGGCCATGAGTTCCCACTGGCCGACCTTCGACCAGCAGCCCGATGCCACCCCGGCGGAAATCGAGTTCGCGCGGAACTGGCGGGACACACCGAAGGTGGTGTTCTCCTCGACGATCGAAAAGGTCGACTGGAACGCCCGCCTGTTCACCGGCGATGCGGTCGCGGAGATCACCCGGCTCAAGGCGCAGGACGGCGAGCCGATGAGGGTTTGTGGGGCCACGCTCGCCGGGGCGGCCATGCGGGCCGGGCTGATCGACGAGTACACGATCGTGACCCATCCGGTCCTGGTGGGCGGCGGCGCGCCGTTCTTCACCGCGCTGGATAGTTGGGTGAACCTGAACCTGGTGGAGACGCGGACGATTTCCGGCGGGGTGGTTATGACGAGGTACGAGACGAGGCGCTAGGCGCGTTTTTCTAGCTGCCGGAACCAACGATGTAGAAGTAACCGCCCAGGACGAGCACGGTGGCCGCCAGATAGAGGTAGCCCACCCACAGTGCCGCGATGGCAAAGGCGTCGCCCTGCTCACCCGTGCGGCGGATCTGTGACCGCGCAACATGGCCGCACACGATCCCGATGATGAACGTCACGCCGATCACCGACAGGATCAGCGCCACAACCGAGAGGGTATTGGTCTTGTTGGCCCGCGAGGTGGGTGCGGGGGTCATCTCTGCTCCGGATTCGTGGTCCTCGACGCGGTCGGTGGCGGAGTAGTCGTCGTAATTGTCATGTCGACGATCTGCCGGGTCGGCCGTCTGTGAGTAGGCGTTGCCGTCTCCGGTGGCGAGGCCACCGATACCGGCGGCCGGTCCGCTCAGTGGGGCCGGTGAGGCGTGCGGCGGTTGCTGCCGCCGCGGAGGCTGCTGTGGGCCGGTCTGCCCTGGTCCCGGCGCCGGCCGATAGGGCGAACCCTGCGCGGGTCCCGAACCTGCCACCGGCGGAGCGGGGCGGTTCGGGGCCGACTGATGGCCGGGCGGAGGTCCTGGGCGAACAGCCTGCGTGGCAGGCCCCGTGCCGGGATGCGGGGGCTGCCGATAGCCGGCGGGAGGGGCACCCTGAGGTCCTCGCTGCTCCCATGCGGGCACGGGCGCACTGCGCCGCCGGTCTGGGTTCCCGTTCTCAACACTCACGGATGCCACGGTACCCGTCTGCCCGATTTCAGCTTCCGGTCTGGCCGTTGGACGACGGTGATGCGGGCGCGGTAACCGGCGCCTCGTCCTCGGCCACCGGAACATCGGTCAGCCGGGGTGGAGCGGCCGCAACCGACGGCGGGGCCGGGCGGCGACGACGGGAGATCGCGAAGACGGCGGCACCCGCGGCGACGACACCGACCGCGATGAGGGCGATCTTCAGACGACGACGAGACGGCTTGATCGTCGCGACCTGCTCCGGCAGGGCGTCGGCAAGACCGGTGCGTTGCAGACCCGACACCACGGTCGGATTGCTGATCTGCAGGGGAAAGGCGTCGGCGGCGCGGTGACGGTATTCGTCGGTCAGCCGACGGGCGTCCGCGGCGAGTTCGACTTCCTTCGAATACGCTTGGCCACCAATCTTTTTCGCACCGGACCAGGCGGCTGCACCGGTGCTGCGGGTGGCGTTGCCTGCGGTGTTGAAGGTCTTGCGGATGCCGACACCACTGAGTCCGAGTGATCCCCGGGTGACGTTCGACAGGCCTGCGAGGCTCTGCTGTGTACCCAGCCGAAGGCGCTGACCAGAGGTCAGTGCGATCGCCCTGTCACGTACTGCTTTCAGATCGGATTCGAGTGTGCTCATGAAACCTCCTCGGGTGAAACCAGCGGGATTGGGTCCACCCTAGTGCCTATCCGTCAGAGGATCTGGGCGGTTGCGTCCGTCGCCGGAAGGACGAAGTGGCACCATGGTGGGCGTGACCACAGCATTGAAAACCGCAACCGCGACCCTGCACACCAATAACGGTGACATCAAGATCGCCCTGTTCGGTAACCACGCACCCAAGACGGTTGCGAACTTCACCGGCCTGGCAGACGGCTCCAAGGACTACTCGACGGCCAACGCGTCGGGTGGAGACAGCGGACCGTTCTACGACGGCGCCGTCTTCCACCGGATCATCTCCGGCTTCATGCTCCAGGGCGGTGACCCGACCGGAACCGGCACGGGTGGCCCCGGCTACCAGTTCGAGGACGAGTTCCACCCGGAGCTCACCTTCAACCAGCCGTACCTGCTGGCGATGGCCAACGCCGGACCGGGCACCAACGGTTCGCAGTTCTTCATCACCGTCGGCCCGACCCCGCACCTGAACCGCAAGCACACCATCTTCGGTGTCGTCGAGGACGAAGAGTCGAAGAAGGTTGTCGATGCGATCGGCGCCGTCGCCACCGATCGTCGGGATCGGCCGCTCGAGGATGTTGTCATCGAGCGGATCTCCATTTCCTGACCTCTTGTGACATTCCAGCCCCCGTCCTCCCCATCGCCGTCGCCGCCGACACAGGTATGTGTGCGGCACCCCGATCGGCCGACGGGACTGGCGTGTAGCCGGTGCGGGCGTCCGGCCTGCCCCGATTGTCTGACCCCGGCCGCAGTCGGCCAACATTGCGTCGACTGCGTCCGGGCTTTCGGCCGGCAGGTTCCGACGGCCCGCACCATCGGTGCCAAGACCGCCTGGGCCACCTACGCACTCATCGCGATCAACAGCGCGCTGTTCCTGATCGCCTCGGCCCAGGCGCGCAGCATCACCGAGGTGCGTTCGTCCGAGGTGTTCGTCGACGGAGCCCTGTGGGGTCCGTTCATGGCCTCCGGCGAGTACTGGCGCCTGTTGACCGCCGGATTCCTGCACTTCTCGTTGATCCATGTCGGGGTCAACATGTTCTCGCTGTACATCCTGGGTCGCGACGTCGAGCTGACCTTGGGCACCGCCCGTTTCCTGGGGATCTACCTGACATCTCTGCTCGGCGGCAGTGCCATGGTGATGCTGCTCGGCGACCCGCTGGCAATCAACGCCGGTGCCTCGGGGGCGATCTTCGGTCTGATGGGCGCCACGCTGATCGTGGTGCTCAAAGCCAAGATCCCGGCCTCTGGTGTGTACGGCATCATCGGATTGAACGTCGTGCTCTCGTTCACGATCCCGGGCATCTCACTGTGGGCGCACCTCGGCGGTCTCGCATTCGGCGCCGCAGCGGCCGCCGGCATCGTCTACGGCCCGCAGTTGCTGCCCGCCGATGCGCGCAATCCACGCAATGCGAACGCCGTCGGGTTCCTGGCGATGGGCGTGCTGATCGCGGTGGCACTGGCCATCGGCATCGTCAAAGCCATGACACTGACCTTCTGAACGAGGCCCTGCCCCGGTAGGTCTAGCTGCGCTCTTCGACCGTCAGGCCGGCCGCCCGCAGCGCATCGGCAACATCAAGCGGGCTGGTGCCCAGATCCCAGCGTCCGTAGATGACCAGACGTTCCCCATCGTGGCCGCGCTCGTCGTCCAGATCGAACTCCAGGTGCGGTACCCGGCGCCCGAACCGGGGATAGGTGATCAGCTGTGCCCGGCGGACGTCGTCGAAGGAGTAGCTGCACGTGCCGCGAAAGAGGGTGCGGATGTGGATCCGCCGACCTTCGACGGCCAGTTTCGGCCGGACCCACAAACTCAGTCCACCGATCACCAGCAGCAGCACCGCGGCGATGAGCATCAGGAACATCCCCGCCGGATCCGTGCTCGACAGCAGTCCGGCACCGCCGAGGAATAGACCGCCGAGCACCATCAGGATGCCCATCGGGGTCGGCGAGGCCCATTCCAGGCGTGCGTTCACAGAGTTATCCACAGGCCTTATCCACATTGAGGATGAATTACACACATGTTGTTCCACAGCTGTGAATCACTGAAAAAGCAGCTCAGCGTCACATCACTCCACAGGGGTTATCCACAATGGGGATGAATTACACACATGTTGTTCCACAGCTGTGGATCAAAATCGGTGCTGGTCAACGCCACTTCATCGTCATCAGGAGGCCGGCGACCATGAAGCCGAATCCGATCAGGAAGTTCCAGGCGCCGAGCTCGTACATCCAGTTGAGGGCCTTGCCCGGGGCACCGAGAGATTCGGGCGTGGCGACAAGGTAGAAAACGATCAACCAGGCCAGGCCGATGAGCATCAGACCGAGCATCACCGAGACGAAGAGCGTGCCGGACGGACCGGCCTTCACCTTCACCGGTGTGCGGCTGGCAGGGTTGATCGTGTAGTCGGTCTTCTTGCGGACCTTTGACTTGGGCATGACTTCCTCGGTTCGCGGTCTCTAACGTTTCCCTATAACCTAACCCACCCGTCGCCGGTGCCACAGTTTCGTGGTTACCGGAAAGTGGCGTGAGCTCGCCGAATCGACCCAGGTAGCCTGACGACGTGAACTCCGGCGCTCCTGTGCAGATCCTGGTTGTCGACAACTACGACAGCTTCGTCTACAACCTTGTCCAATATCTCGGACAGCTCGGTGTGCATGCCCAGGTCTGGCGCAACGACGATGCGCGGCTCGATGATCCCGCGGCCGCAGTCGCGCAGTTCGACGGCGTCTTGCTCTCGCCCGGTCCCGGCACCCCGCAACGTGCCGGCGCGACCATGCCGCTGGTGGGTGCCGCTGCCGCTGCCCGTACCCCGTTGCTCGGTGTCTGCCTGGGCCATCAGGCCATCGGCGCAGCCTTCGGCGCCACCGTCGACCGCGCACCCGAACTCCTGCACGGCAAGACCTCACTGGTGAACCACAACAATGAAGGTGTACTGGCCGGTCTGCCGAATCCGTTCACCGCCACCAGGTATCACTCGCTCACGGTGCTGCCGGAGACCATTCCCGACGAGCTCATCGTCACCGCCCGCACCGACACCGGAATCGTGATGGCGATGCGCCACCGAGAACTCCCGATCCACGGGGTGCAGTTCCATCCGGAGAGCGTTCTCACCCAGGGTGGTCACCGGATGCTCGCCAACTGGCTGACGGTCTGCGGGATGGCGGTACCGGACGGTCAGGTCAGCACCCTCGAAGCACAGGTCGCAGCGGCGCTCGGCTGAGCGACCTCAGCGAACCGGGGCTCAGATCCGTGAGCGCCGGCTCGTCTGGATGGCCTGCCGTGACATGGCCGCCGAAGCGTTGACGATCCGGTCACCGAAGCGATCGAGCACGTACGCCTGGGTGGCGGCCAGATGTCCCCGGGCCAGGCGCTCGGCTTCCTCGGCTCGCCCGGCCGCGATCTCTTCGACGATCCGCCGGTGAGCGCAGACGGCCTCTGTCGCTTCGACGTCGGAGGGGTACTCCCCGTGCCTCGCGCTGTGGTCGGCCCAGGCCTCCTCTTGCGCGGACCACAACGCGACATAGCTTCCCACCACGTACCGGATGGTCGCATTGGGTGTGAAGGACACGATGAGGTCGTGGAAACTCCTCGCGGAATGGGTGAACGCCGATCCGTTCGAGAGGAGTTCTGCCGACTCGTGGACAGCATTCTCCAGGGCCGGAACGACCACATCTGCACGGTCTTCACGCTTCGCGCATTCGGCGGCGCACATCGGTTCGAGCATCTGCAGGCCGACCGATAGGTCAGTGAGGGTGACTCGCGCTGCCTGCAGGGAGAGCCCGAGGTGATACGCCGCCGACATCTCGTCGGGCCGGTGAACTTCGGCTCCACCGACGTTGCCGCGGCGGACCGTGACCAAACCCTCGGTCTCCAGGATCCGCAGGGCCTCCCGGATCGATGGATAACTGACACCGAAGTCTCTGACCAGCTGTTCCTGCGTGGGCAGCTGGTAGTCCTCGTTCTCCAGGATCTGGTCGCGAATCTCTGCGGCGACGGTTTCTGCGATCCGGCGCTGCGGGACCCGACCGTTTCTGAGGGTGGTCATACGGACCGCATCTGGTACATCATCAGACCCTATTCGAAATCGGGCACGACCATACAAGTATTTCAATCCTTGTAAGGATTAACCCCGTGCGGACCCGGCCTTCCTAGGTGTTACGTCCGCCGTTCACCCCGAGCACTTGTCCGGTGATGTAGCTCGCCTCGTCGCTGACCAGGAAGGAGCACGCCGCGGCGATGTCCTCCGCGGTTCCGACCCGGCCCACGGGTGTTCGCGCGATCTGGTCGGTCACCGATATCAGTCCCTGACTCTCGTGGTCGCGCATCATCGGGGTGTCGATGAACCCCGGTGGGATCGTGTTGACGGTGATCCCGTGCTTTGCGAACTCGAGCGCGAGCACCTTGGTCAGCCCGTTCACGGCTGCCTTCGACGACACGTAGGCCGCCATTTGTGCCACACCGCTGTGGGTGCTCGACGACGAGATGTTCACGATCCGGCCCCAGCCGGCTTCGATCATGTGTGGGAGGACGGCCTGGCAGCAGTCGAAGGTCCCGGTGAGATTGATGGCATGCACCAGCTCCCACAGGTCCGGGGTCACTTCGAGGGTGGGTCCTGCGACGGTCTTCCCGGCGCTGTTGACGAGGATCTGCGGTGTGCCGAGTCGGGTCTTCACCTCGTCGATCCCCGCGTGGATTCCGGCGCGATCGGTCACATCGACCCGGACGCCGATCGCGGTTCCACCGTCGGCCTCTATCTGTTCTGCGGCAGCTTTCGCGGAATCGCCGTCGCGATCGAAGAACGCCACGGAGTTGCCGTCCGCGGCGAGGCGACGTCCGATCGCCAGTCCGATACCCGAACCGCCGCCCGTGACGACGGCAACCCGCCGGCTCATTTCGCGTCTCCGGCCGACGTGGACTGACGCGGGGTACGGGACTCTGTGTTGTCGAACATCAGGGGCTCCTTCATGGTTGCGTTCCTCTCGATTGCGGGTTGGGGTGGGGTGTGGGTCGTGGCGGTGGGATCACAGGCTGCGGGCGGCCTGCTCGCCTTCCCAGATGGCGTTGAAGATTCGCCGCGGCGCGTGCGCGTCTCCGATCAGCTGGACATCGACGCCGCTGCCCTCGAGTTCGCGGGCCAGTGAATCGTTCGCGGTATTGCCGAGAACGAGCACGACGGCATCGATGTCGGTGAGCGTCGACAGTTCTTGTGTATGAACATCTTTCAGTGTCACGGTGTCGCCATCGATCTCGGTGACCTCGGTGCCGGCGGTGAATGTCACTCCCGCCCTGCGCAATTGACCGAATGCGAACGGGAGGTCGTGGGCATCCGCGAACGCGTGTCCGAGCTGCGGGTATTGGGAAACGATGTGCACGGGATGGCGACGGCCGACCAGATACTCGGCGGTGACGAATGCTTGCCGGTCACCGGTGTCGTCGACGATCAGGACCCGGTGAGGGATGTCGACGTGTCCGGAGAGTATCTGCGCCGGTGAGTAGACATTCCACTGGTCGGAGCCGGGCAGGGCCGTGCCGGCAACCCAGCGGTCGGGATGACGCGATGTCCAGCCGTGCCGTATCGGTGTCGATCCGGTCGCGATCACCGCCGCGTCGAATTGCCCGATGAGATCATCTGCAGTCGCTCGGTGCCCCAGTGCAACCTTGACGTTGCTTTCGACGAGTTGTGTTGTGAGCCAGTCGGTGACGCCCGACCACTCACTGTACGAGTCGGCCATCGCGATCAGGCCCACTTGTCCGCCGAGCACGGACTCCTGCTCGAAGAGCGTGACCTCGTGCCCGAGTTCGGATGCCGTCAGTGCCGCCCGCAGACCGGCCGGTCCGCCGCCGACCACCGCGACTGTCCGCGGCCGGCGCGGCCGGCTGTCGTCGTCGTGAAACGCTCGCTCCCGGCCGACCTTCGGATTGTGGATGCAGGCGAGTGGACCGCGTGCGAACGAGGCAACGCACCAATTGGAACCGACACAGGGCCGGATGGTGTCGGAACGTCCGTGCCGGGCCTTCTCCGGCCACCTCGGGTCGGCGATGAGCTGGCGGGCCATGCCGACGAACTCCGCTTTGCCCGATGCCAGGATGTCTTCGGCCATCTCCGGGGTGGTGATGCGACCGACCGCGACCACCGGCACCGAAACTGCGCGGGTGATCGCGGTGGTGTCGGCGATCTCGTATCCGGCGGGCCGGGCACCTGAGGTTCCGTAGATCTGCATGCGGTCCAGATAAGTACCCTGACTGGTGGAGATGTAGTCGACGGCGCCCCAGCTCTCGACTTCGACGGCGATCTGTACCCAGTCGGCATTGGTCAGCCCGTTTTCGGCGTCACCGTCGTTGCTGTTGATCCGAATTCCCAGAATCCGGTCCGCGGGGACGACCTGTCGTAAGCGGTCGACGATCCGCCGGACGATGCGCATCCGATTCTCGAAGGAGCCACCGTACTCGTCGGTGCGGTGATTTGTTGCCGGCGACAGGAATTGGCCGAGCAGATAGCCGTGGGCCAGCCCATGGACCTCGATTCCGTCGACCCCGCCCTCGATCGCATACTCGGCCGCCCGCACGTAATGCGCTACCAGTTCGTCGATCTCGCCGTGCGTCATCTCGTGTGGGATCTCGCGGTAGACCGTGTCGGGCACAGCACTCGGTGCCCAGGTCGGCAGGCGGCTGATGATCCCGTCGGTCTGCCTTCCCCGATGCCACAGTTGTGCGAGCAGGAGAGTCCCGTGCGGATGGACGGCATTTGCCACGGCGCGGTAGCTGTCGATCACGGCCGGGTCGTATGCCAGGATCACACCCCGACGCGGTTGGGTCGTCGGATGAACTGCCATGGCCTCCATGGTGATAACGGCTACGCCACCGCGAGCCCGTTCGGCGTAGTAGTCGGCGCTGGCATCCGCAAAGGTGCCGTCGGTGGAGAACTCCGTGGCGTGTGCCGTCATCCAGACCCGGTTTTTCGCAGTGCGTGGTCCGAGGGTGATCGGTGAGAACAACGTGGGGTAATCGGGTGGCATAGAGGGCTCCATTGCTGGCAGAACAATGACGAAGGTGGGAGGTCAGTGCTGTGCCAGCAGCTGTCCGAATCCCTCGAATTGATCTCGGATCTCGTTGGTGCGCAATGCATGCCAATAGGTCGCGGTATTGACCGCGATCACCGGGAGACCGAGCTGCTGCTCGGCCTCGGCGGCGATGCGGCCGGCGCACATGTTGGCACCGAACTGGACGATGGCACGCGGCCGGTTCTCGGCGAGCTTGGTGAACCCCTGTTGCACGGTTTCCCTTGGGGTGTGGGCGATCTGGACTGCACTCGGCGATCGCAGGTGGATCGCGTCCTGGAGCTGGTAACCGCAGCTCTCGACGAAGGTCCGCAGATGGCCCTCGGACACCGGCTGGTAGGGGGTGAGCAGTGCGATCGGGCCATCCTCGACTCCGACGGCACGCAACGCGGCCGGAATCGCATCGCCCGCATGGACAAGCCGGAGCTGGTCACCGAACTTCGCGCGGAGTCGTTGCTGGATTCCGTCCCCGGCTTCGGGGTCGCCGTACACGGCTTCGATGGACACTCCGAGGACGATGCAGTCCGGCTCGCAGGTCAACACCCGCTCGACGGCCTCGTCGAGACCGCGGTCGATGTCGCGGACCAGTAGTTCAAAGTCGTTGTCGTTATTGGTGATCCGGTTGGGGATATGGATGCGCCCGATGTGGTTGGTGACGCCTCGTGGCCGCATGTCGTCGTATTCGGGTTGTACGACGGTGTTCACCGAGGGGGTGACCACTCCCAATTTCAGTCGCCAGCCCAGCGCGTCGGTCATCGGACCTCCTTGGATCGTGGTGGCTCGTTGTCGGAGACATCGTGTCCCTTCTTGCATACACGCTTTCCTCGTTATCCTGATAAGGATTGCAAGAATTAATAGGACGACTTATATTCCAAGCGGATCCATTTTTGACGAGCGGCCTTGCTGCCGCACTGCTCAAGGGAGACGAGATGGCCACACTGACCACGCGGAAACTGACCGAAGGCGTGGGCGCCGAACTGGTCGACGTCGACATCGACCGCCTGCGCAACGATGAACAATTGCCCGAGGCGTTCATGTCAGCGCTCGAAGAGTTCGGTGTCCTGCTCCTGCGCGGTCTACCGATCGATGACGAGGTGCAGGTCGAGTTCATTCGGAAGCTGGGCGACGTGGTGCAGTTTCCCTCGTACCCGAACCCCGATGTCATGGTGATCAGCTTCGATCCGTCGAATCCGAATGTGCGCTACTTCTCGAGCAACGATCATTGGCATTTCGACGGGTCGATGGACGAAACACCTGCGAAAGCGGTGGCCTTGACCGCGCATGTTCTCGCCAGCGACGGCGGTGAGACAGAGTTCAGCAGTACGTATGCCGCATACGATCTCCTGACCGACGACGAGAAGGAAAAGTTCGCAAAGTTACGGGTATTGCACACATTCGAGGCCATCCAGCGTCGAAGCCATCCGGACCCGACACCGGAGCAGCTCGAGGACTGGGCGACGTGGCCGAACCGTGAACACCCGCTGGTGTGGGAGCACCGGTCAGGGCGACGGTCTTTGGTCTTCGGTCACAGTGCATCGCACATCGTGGGAATGGATTTCGACGAGGGCCGCGCGCTCCTGGCCGATTTGGAGAAGCGTGCCACCTCCCCAGAGCGGGTATTGCGGCACGACTGGCGGGTGGGAGACATGGTCATCTGGGACAATCTCGGCCTCCTGCACAGGGCCTGCCCATTCGATCGAACCGAGCCGCGCCGGATGCACCGCACCACTCTCGCAGGCACCGAGCCGATCGCGTGATGTGCGCGCCGGCCTCTATCGGACAACCTCGCCGACCTCAGGAGGAACTGGCATGCAGTTGAAGGGCAAGGTTGCCGTGGTCACCGGCGCAGGCTCCGGAATCGGCAGGTCGATCGCACACCGATTCGCTGCGGAGGGGGCAAACGTCGTGTGCGCGAGCGTAACCGGACGGGCCATCGACGTGGCCGCGGAGATCGGCGACGGTGCGGTCGGAATCAAGGCGGACATCAGCGACGAGCACGACGTCCGGCGCATGATCACGACCGCGGAAGACTGGTTCGGCAGGGTCGATGTGCTGGTCAACAATGCCGGGTTCGGCGGCAAGATGATGCCCTTGCATGAGCAGACCATCGAGGACTGGGACCGCGTCCATGATGTAAATCTGCGGGGCGTGTTCCTGTGTATGAAGTACGGCATCCTGTCGATGCGCAAAACCGGGGGCGGGTCCATCGTCAATATCTCGTCGATGACGGCGATGGTCGGCTTCAAACACCATGGCGTCTACGGGGCGGCCAAGGCAGGAGTCAATCAGCTGACGAAGACCGGGGCGCTCGACTACGTGGACGAGAACATCCGGGTCAATGCGGTGTGCCCGGGTTCGGTTTGGACCGGCTTGGTCGCGATGTCAAAGGAGCACCCGGAGCCGCCACCCGAAGCACCTCGGATACCGGGAATCCCCATGGATCGCTGGGGTATGCCGGACGAAATCGCCTCGGCGGCACTATTTTTCGCCAGCGATGCGTCATCGTACATCACCGGTGTCCTGATGCCGGCCGACGGTGGATACTCAGTGGGGTTCTCGGGTATGGGTGCCGAGAAGTCCGGGAAGTCGATTGTTTGACACCCGACCCTTGCCGGGAATTGCCCCGGCTCCGGGCGCAGCGGTGTCAGCCGGCCGAGGACATGGAGTCCTCGTCGAGGTCGCTCTTGTGCGGGTCCGTCCCGTTCACCTCGAGGTCGGCTGACGCCGCTCCGAACTTGGGGATGAACCAGGCGATCCCGAAGGCGACGAGTGCCGCGCCGGCACCGGATGCCATGACGATTCGGAATGCGTTTTCGGTGGGTACCGTGACTGAACCCAGCGACATCGTCATCTGGGCCAGGATCACCCCGGCGATGGCACTTGCGGAAGATGTTCCGAGCGAACGCATCAACGTATTGAAGCTATTGGCGGCCCCGGTCTCCGAGGTCGGCACCGCACCCATGATCAGGGCGGGCATGGCGCCGTACGCCAGGCCGACGCCGACGCCGATGATCATCGAGATCAGCACCAGCTGCCAGAGCGAATGCATGAACAGGACGCCGCCTCCATAGCCGACGGCCATGCCGACCGCCCCGCACATCAACGTTGTTTTCGGACCCCGGGTGGTGGTGATCCACGCCGACACCGGTGAGATCATCATCATCATGATGCCGGAGGGCGCCATCGCCAGACCGGCCACCAGCATCGACTTCTCGAGCCCGTATCCGGTGGCGGCAGGCAACTGCAGAACCTGCGGGAAGACCAGACTCATCGCGAACATGGCGAAACCGACGACAATCGACGCCATATTGGTGAAGAGGACCTGAGGCCGGACACTGACCCGGAGATCGACGAGTGGCCCCGGAACGCGGAGTTCCCACCAGACCCAGAGGACAAAGGCCAACACGAACACAATCGCCAGGACCATGGTCGTCTGAGACGTCCAACCCCAGCTGCCGCCTTTGGAGATCACCAGAAGCAAGGTGATCAAAGTGACGGACAGCGAGAGGGCGCCGCCGAAGTCGAACGTGCCGCCGGTGCGGATATTCGATTCGGGGACAACAAGAATCACCAGCCCGGCGGCCACGATGCCGAGCGCACCCGAGGTCCAGAACAGGACATGCCAGCTGGAGTATTCGGCGATCAGGGCGGCAATGGGCAACCCCAGTGCCCCGCCGACACCGAGCGAGCTGCTCATCGTCGCGACGGCACCGGGTAGTTTCTTCGACGGCAACACATCTCGCATGATGCTGATGCCGAGCGGGATGACTCCGGCCGACAAACCCTGCAGTGACCGGCCGACGATCAGCGTGAGGACGTCCGTGGCCACTGCGCAGACGAACGAGCCGGCCACCAGCAGTGCAAAGCAGACCAGGAGCATGCGGCGTTTGCCGAACATGTCCCCCAGGCGGCCCATCATCGGAACGGACACGGCGGCAGCCAGCAGGGTGGCGGTGATCGCCCAGGCGGTGTCGGCCGCCGATGCGTTCAGCAGTCCGGGCAGCTGTGGGATGACCGGGATGATCACGGTGTGCATCAGGGCGGCCACGACGCCGGAGAACGCGAGGACCGCCACGATGACAGTGGGGTTTGCATCGATCTGCCGGTCGGTGCCGGAATCATCGGCGGTTGACATGGGCAGACTCCATCGCGCGGGTATTCGACTTCATCAATCAATCAATTGACTTACTCAAGGTAGATGTCAGGCGTGATTCAGTCAACTGACCCACTCCGAGGGTGATTCATGGCATTGTTCCCACAAGTGCCGGCGCGGCGGCGTGTTGCTAAAGCAACTGATTGACCGGGCGGGCGAATGGCGGTTGAATGGCGTCAGGAACCGGGCCCGCCACCCCTCGTGGCCTGTCCTGAAACAAAGGTGGATTTGGGTCGATGACTGCGACGGCTGGATCAAGATCGACGCGTGCGGTTGCGACGCGGGAGCTCATCCTCAGCGCTGCCGAACGGCTCTTTGCCGAGCAGGGCGTGTTCGCGATTTCGAATCGTCAGGTCAGCGAGGCCGCGGGGCAGGGCAACAATGCCGCCGTCGGCTACCACTTCGGTACCAAGAACGACCTCATCCTCGCCATCGTGAACAAGCACTCGTTGAGAATCGAAGAGTCACGCGCGAAGGTGCTTTCGGAAGTCATGGGATCCACCGATGTCCGCGCGTGGATCACCTGTCTGGTGAGGCCGGCGACGTTGCACATGGCCGAGCTCGGTACCCCGAGCTGGTACGCCCGGTTCAACGCGCAGGTGGCGACCGATCCGACCCTGCGAGTGCTCGCCTACCAGGAGACCGAACGGGTGTCGCCCTCGCTATCCCCGATGGTGAAGGGCCTCGGTCAGGCAGTGGCACATCTACCACCCGACATCCGGATGGCCCGCGGGGCGATGGGCCGGCTTCTGATGACCCACATGTGCGCCGAACGCGAGCTCCAACTCGCCTCCGATGACACGGCCGAGGCCACGAGCTGGGACGACTTCGGTACTGACCTGATCGACGCCATCGCGGGTCTGTGGACGGCACCCGTGACCCGCTGAGAACACACCACATACGACACAGGCCGGCGACCCCGAGGAGGGTTCGCCGGCCTGTTTGGTTGTCCGAGCTACTTGGCCACCGGCCGGTGGAAGGTGGCGAGCTGTGCGCCGGCTGCCACCAGTCCCACACCCGCAGCCAGGGCGGCACCCTGGTTGGGGCTGAGCTTGCTGTCGAGTCCCAATGCGCGGTCGACGCTGAAGCGACCGGGTCCGATCGCGGCGAGGGCCACGGCGGCGACGGCGAGGTTGGCGACGTACTCCCAGCCCTCCGAGGTGATGAAGAAGCCGTTTTCCTGATGCACCGAGCGGGCGGCCACGGCCATCGTGGCGACCACTGCACTGGCGGCGAGCGGGGTTGCCGCACCGGCGACAATTGCGGTTCCGGCTCCGACCTCGACCACTGCAGATGCCTGCGCCTGCAGTTTCGGCTGGCGGAAGCCGATCGATCCGAACCAGCCGGCGGTGCCCTCGAGGCTGCGGCCGTGCTTCACGCCATGGGCGATCATCGTCCCACCGATGGCGGCACGAAGCAGCAACTGGACGGCGGTGCTGTCGGTTTTAGGTGCGCGGAACAGGCTTGTCATCGGTGCGGTGACCCTTCATTTGTGGCGGTGTTCGGCAAATCTGGCTCCTCAAGGGTCTACCACCCCGCCGCACCATCCGGCGCGGCGAGGGGGCGAACGACCCGTTCCTACGGCAGGAGACTGGCCCGTCCGACGGTGATCGTGATCGCGCCGTCCTTGCGTGCGAGTTCCCCGGGAGCGGGCGACTGATCGAGGATCTTGCCGTCGTCAGGACTGCCGAGTGGGACATTTCGGGGGACCGTGGTGACGGTTCCGCCTTCCCAGCCGGCCGTCGTCAGCTGGGTCTCGGCCTGGCTCGGGGTCTTCCCACGCAGGTCGGGCACCACGAACATGTTGCCGCGACTGACGGTGACCTGGACGATGCTGCCCTCATCGACCACTTCGCCGGCGTTCGGTGATGTGCTGATGACGGTGCCCGCCGGTAGGTCGGAATCGGCCTCGATCGGAGAGATCTCGAGCTTGAGCTGCGTCAGGTTGGTCCGTGCCTGTTCCAGTTTCTGTCCGGTCAGGTCGGGCACGGTGACCCGGCGCGGACCCGTTCCGACCTGGATGGTGATCTGGGTCGTCACCGGCTGGGTGCTCTGGGCCGGCGGATTGGTGCCGACCACTTTGCCCTTGAGGTCGGTGGTGGAGGTGACCTCGACCGATCTGACGTTGCCGAACCCGAGGCTGTTGAGTTCAGTGGTCGCCGCGTCGAGGGTGAGCCCCTTGACATCGGGTACCTGCTGGCGCTGTGGGCCGGCCGAGATGTACAGCGTCACCGTGGAACCCTTGTCGGCCGACACGCCCTCGCCGGGTGTGGTGCGGGTCGGGCTGCCCTCGGCCACGGTGGCGCTGGGTTCCTCGAGCTGATTGACCCGGAAACCCAAGGTCTCGAGTTCGGCGCGGGCATCCGCGGCCGACATGTCCGAGACCCGCGGGATCGAGATCTGCGGCGTCTCGTCCGAACCCCACGGCCGGACGAGCAGGAGCGTGACCGCCACGATGGCCAACAGCGCGAGCGCGCTGAACGCGGCGTACTTGAGTGCGGTACGACTCTTCGGCGGTGTGTCGTCGTCATCCTCGCCGCGATGTTGCGAACCGGTCGCGGCACCGATCCGGCTGACCCGTGCTCGTGGTCCGGTGTCGATCATGGCGGAACGATCTTCATCGCTCATCACCATCGGCGCACTGGGTTTGCCACCGGCGAGGACCTTGATCAGATCGGAGCGCATCTCGGCCGCCGACTGATAGCGGTTCGCCGGGTTCTTGCTCATGGCCTTGAGCACCACGGAGTCGAGTTCGGCCGGAACACCGGGACGGACCGACGACGGCGTGGGCGGATCTTCCCGCACGTGCTGGTACGCCACCGCCACTGGCGAGTCGCCGGTGAACGGCGGCTCTCCGGTGAGCAACTCGAACAGCACGCAACCGAGCGAGTAGACGTCGCTGCGGGCGTCGACACTCTCGCCGCGCGCCTGTTCCGGCGACAGGTACTGGGCGGTGCCGATGACCGCGGCCGTCTGGGTCATCGAATTACCGGTATCCGCCATGGCGCGGGCGATACCGAAGTCCATCACCTTGACGGCGCCGGACTTGTCGATCATCACGTTGGCCGGCTTCATGTCGCGATGGACGATGCCGTTCTGGTGTGAAAAGTGCAGGGCCGCAGCAACATCAGCGACCCAGGTCATCGCCTGGCGGGGACTGACATGACCTTCGGCACGCAGCACGTCGCGGAGGGTCTCGCCGTCGACGAACTCCATCACGATGAAGGGCAACGGCCCTTCGGGTGTCTCGGCCTCGCCGGTGTCGAACACCGACACGATGGTCGGATGGTTCAGTGCCGCGGCGTTCTGGGCCTCGCGCCGGAAGCGGAGATAGAACGTGGGGTCGCGCGCGAGGTCGGCGCGCAGGACCTTGATCGCGACGTCGCGGTGGAGCAGCAGATCGCGGGCGAGGTGTACCTCGGACATGCCACCGAAACCGAGCGTCTCGCCCAGTTCATAGCGCTCTGAAACCTGCCGGGGGCCTGCCATCAACCACCGGTCCCGGAGTCGGGGGCCGCGGATGTCGACGCGGATTCAGAGGACGCGGACCCGGTTTCCTGACGTGCGGGCAGCCCGGGGAGCGGGATGGTCGGCAGCGTGAAGATCGGGTTGCGCGTGGTGGTCGTGGTGGTCTCGACCGGCGGCGGTGTCGTGGTCGTTGTTGTGGTGGTGGTTGTGGTCGTTGTTGTCGAGCGGGTCGTGGTGGTGGTGGTCTCCTCGGTCGTCTCTGGCGTCTCGGTGGTGGTTGTCGTGGTCGACGGCGGCTTCGATGAGCTCGGGGAAGGGGTGTCGGAATTGTCGCTGGACGACATCAGCAGGAAGCCGACCGTGATCAGCGCTCCGAGGAGCAGCAGCACCGCCACTGCGGCCAGTGCTTTCTGCCCGCCGGACCAACCGTCCTGCGACGCCGGTGTCGGAGTAAGAGGTGTGGCGCGGACGGCGTTGGTCGTCGGCGGGATCATCGAGGTGGCCGCACCGACGGTTGCCGTGCCGGGCAGCGGTGGGCGACGACCGGCACGTACCGCCGCGACGGCGTTCGCGAACTCGCCACCATCGGAATAGCGCTGGTGGGGCTCCTTGGCCATCGTGATCTCGATGAGTTCACGAACGTTGTCCGGCAGTTCCGTGGGCAGCGGCGGTGCCTCTTCGCGGATGTGTTTCATCGCGACGGTGATGGCGCCGTCTCCGAGGAACGGACGTCGTCCGGAGATCGCCTCGTAGCCGACAACACCGAGCGAGTACACGTCGGACGCCGCGGTCGCGTCTTCGCCCAGCGCCTGCTCGGGCGAGATGTATTGCGCGGTCCCCATGACCATGCCGGTCTGGGTGACGGGGGCGGCATCGACGGCCTTGGCGATACCGAAGTCGGTGATCTTGACCTGTCCGGTGGGCGTGATCAGGATGTTGCCGGGCTTGACGTCACGGTGGACCAGTCCGGCGTCGTGCGCGGCCTTGAGCGCCCGTCCGGTCTGCTCGAGCATGTCCAGTGTGTTGTGCAGGGACAGCCGGCCGACCCGTGACAACACCGCGTTCAGCGGCTCGCCGTTGACCAGTTCCATCACCAGGTAGGCGACGGAGCCGGCGCCGGGGTCCTGCGCTTCGCCGTAGTCGAAGACGTTGGCGATGCCCGGATGGTTCAGCTGGGCGGTGGTGCGGGCCTCGGTGCGGAAACGCTCGAGGAACTCGGGATCGTCGGAGAACTCTGCCTTGAGCACCTTCACGGCGACACGACGGCCCAGCCGGGTGTCCATGGTTTCCCACACCTGGCCCATGCCGCCGGTCGCGATCAACCGCATCAGCCGATAACGGCCGGCGATGGTCGTACCACCTTGCAAAGTCACGCGGTCACCTCTCACCTACGAGCGCGTTGATGACTGCGCGCCCGATCGGAGCGGCCGACGAGCCGCCCGTTGCCTGTAGTCCTCCATCGCCGTTTTCGACGATCACCGCAACCGCGACCTGAGCATTGGCCGACGGCCCGAACGCGATGTACCAGGCGAACGGGGTCTCGTCGGCCCCCTGGGTGTCGGAATGTTCGGCTGTACCCGTCTTCGATGCAATCGAAACCGGTCCACCGGAGCCGGTGGTGTTGCGCTCTGAATCGACCATCATCGCGGTCAGCGTGGCCGCCGTCTGCGCGGAGATCGGTTCATTGAGCGAATTCGGTCGTGTGGTGTTCAGTGTCTTGAGGTCTGGACCTTGGAGTTTATCCACGAGATAGGGCTGCATGCGAACCCCGCCGTTGGCGATGGTGGCCGCGATCATCGCATTCTGGATCGGTGTGAAACGGACATCCCGCTGACCGATCGAGCTCTGGCCGAGCGCGGCGAGGTCCGGGACCGGGCCCATCGTCGACTCGGAGACGGGAAGCGGGGTGTCGGGCAGTTTGGTGTCGACGCCGAACGCGTTGGCCTGACTCTTGACCGTCTCGATCGGATTCTGCAGTTTCGACGTCGACAGATCGACGAACGCCGTATTGCACGAATACTCCAGCGCCTGGTGCAGGGTGACGGTGCCACCGCTCGAGTCGGGGCAGGTCTGGTTGCCGTAGTTGGTCAGCGACGTCTGCGTCTGGGGCAGGACGATGCTGTTGTCGGCGGTCAGCCGGACGTTCGGGTCGACGCCCTGCTCGAGCGCCGCCGCCGCGGTGATCACCTTGAACGTCGAACCGGGAGGGTAGGTCTCGTTCAGCGCGCGGTTGAGCATCGGCTGGAAGCCGGTGGTGTCGGTGGGATTCCAGGCGGCCCAGGCGTCCTGACGAACGGTGGAATCGTGGCTGGCCAGCAGGTTGGGGTCGTAGCTGGGAGTGGAGACCATCGCCAGGATCGCGCCGGTACTCGGTGCGATGGCGACCACCGCGCCGCGGCAGCCACCGTTGCAACCGGACATCATCTGCTCGTAGGCGACCTGCTGTGCGTGCGCGTTGATGGTGGTGATGACGTTGCCGCCGCGGGGGTCGCGGCCGGAGAACATGTCGGCGAATCGTTGTCCGAACAAGCGGTCGTCGTTGCCGTTGAGGATCGCGTCCTCGGCCTGCTCGAGTCCGGAACTGGCGTACTGGAACGAGTAGAAACCGGTGACGGGCGCAAACGCGGGTGCCCACGGGTTCGGGTACGTACGCAGGTACTTGAGCCGGTCGTCGGTGGGGATGGACTGGGCGATGACGTCGTTGCCGGCGGTGATCTGGCCACGCTGGCGTGAATACTCGTCGAGCAGGACCCGCTGATTGCGGGGGTCGGCCCGGAGCTTGTCCGCCTTGAAGACCTGCACATAGGTGGCGTTGACGAGCAGCGCAAGGACGATCACCATGACCGCTGTCACCACGCGGCGGATGGGAATGTTCATGAGCGCTTCACCATCTGAGTGGGTGCTTCAGCGATCGGCGTCGACTTCTTCTTCGTCGGGTCGGGCTCGCGCGCGGCGTTGGACACGCGGAGCAGCAAGGCCACCAGGATGTAGTTCGCCAGCAGCGACGAGCCGCCGTAGGACATGAACGGTGTGGTCAGACCGGTCAGCGGGATCAGTTTGGTGACACCGCCGACGACCACGAAGACCTGCATCACGATCGTGAACGACAGGCCGGTGGCCAGAAGTTTGCCGAAGCTGTCGCGGACCATGATCCCGGTCCGCAGACCACGGGTGACCAGGATCAGATAGAGCAACAGGATCGCGGCGAGTCCGGCGAGCCCGAGCTCCTCACCGATCGTCGCGATGATGAAGTCGGTGTTGGCGAACGGCACGATGTTCGGCCGGCCCGAACCCAGACCGGTCCCGAACACACCACCGGTCGCCAGGCCGAACAAACCCTGGCCGACTTGATATCCCTGACCGTAGAAGTCGCTGAACGGGTCCTGCCAGACACTGACGCGGACCTGGAGATGCGAGAACAGCTGGTAGGCGACGATCGCTCCGAGCGCGAACAGACTGATGCCGATGATGAGCCAGCTGACCCGTTCGGTCGCCACGTAGAGCATCACGAGCATCGTGGTGAAGATCAGCAGCGAGGTACCCAGATCCGACTCGAAGGCCAGGACGCCGATGGAGATGACCCAGGCGGCCAGCAGCGGACCGAGGTCGCGGGCCCGGGGCAGGTCCATGCCGAGGAAGTGCTTGCCGGCGGTGGTGAACAGGTCGCGTTTCGAGACCAGCAGCGACGCGGTGAAGATGATGATCAGGATCTTCGAGAACTCACCGGGCTGGATGTTGAACAGCGGTGTGCGGATCCAGATCTTCGAGCCGTTGATCTCCGACATCGACGACGGGAGGATCGCCGGGAGGGCCAGGAAGATCAGGCCGCCCAGGCCGAGGATGTAGCTGTACCGCGACAACGTGCGGTGGTCGCGGATCAGGATCAGGACCGCGACGAACGCGACGATGCCCAGGACGGCCCACAGCACCTGCTGGTCGGCGTCATGGGTGCGGTCGATGGGGCTGGCGGTCTCACCGTTCTGTCCGGTGCCGAGGTCGAGGCGGTGGATGATCACCAGACCCAGTCCGTTGAGTGTTGCCACCAGCGGCAGGATCACCGGATCCGCATACGGCGCAAACCGGCGGACCACCAGGTGCGCGAACCCGAAGAGCAGCATGTAGGCGGCCATGTACTTTGCGAGATCCCAAGTGAGACTTTGGGATTGGGCGACCTGAACGAGGATCAGGGCGGCGAAGACGATGACCGTGGACAGCCCGAGCAGCGCCAGCTCGAAGTTGCGGCCGGTGTAGGCCCGGGAGCCCGGTGGCGGGGTCTGGGTGACGGAGGCGGAGCGGAGCGGAGCTCGACCAGGGTTGTCGGCGGCCTGTGACATCAGCGGCCCCGACAGTTCCCCGGCGGTGGGGCCGGCGTCGTCGACAGTGGCGGCATTGTGCTGGCCGAGCCCGATTGCGGGGCAACGGTTGTGGAAGGCGACGGTTCGCCCGTCTGCGGCGCCGGTGACGGAGCCGGAGTCGCCGGCTGCGGCGTCACCGCCTCGGTGGCGGCCGAGGTTTCCTCGGGGCACAGCGGCAGCAGGTTGTCCATCAGGTCGTTGACCTGTGTCTCGGCGTCGTCGAGCGACACCGGGTCGCGCCCGTCGAGGGAGGCGGGTGCGGTCCCGGTCAGGTCGGCGACCTCCAGTGGAACGCAGTCGGCGGGCCGGTTGTTGTAGTCGGCCAGCGTGACGGTGGGGTCGGCACTGTCCATGTCGTGGGTGCAGGTGATCTTGCTCAGCTCGTGCAGGCTCATCCCGAGGACCGATCCCGGCAAACCGCGGTAGACCACGACCTGGCCGTCGGATTGGCCCACGTAGTAGTTGGACCGGACGATCGCGCGGCCGACGAACAGCCCGCCGATCACCAGGGCGATGATCGCGACGGCGATGCCGGCGACGATCCATTTGCGGCGCGGGTGGGCCCGGCGGGGCTCGGGCTCGGGTGTACCGATCGTCGGACGGCGCGGGGTCTGGGCAGGTGGCCGAAGCGCGGCGGCGCGTCCGGCCGACGTGCTCGGATCGGGGACGTACTCCTCGTCGTCGCCGCCGGCGGCGCCACCGAGGATCGGTTGGCTGTCGCCGTAGTCCACATCCGCGACATCGGCGATCACGACGGTGACGTTGTCGGGACCGCCGCCGCGCAATGCGAGTTCGATGAGCCGGTCGGCGCAGTCCTTGTGGTTCTCCACGGTCGACATCGTGTCGCGGATGGTCTCTTCACTGACCACGTCGGACAGGCCGTCGCTGCAGAGCAGATAGCGGTCTCCGGCGCGGGCTTCGCGCACGGTGAGGGTCGGCTCGACCTCGGTGCCGGTGAGCGCCCGCATGATCAGGGAGCGCTGTGGATGCGTGTGGGCTTCCTCTGCCGTGATCCGGCCTTCTTCGACGAGCGTCTGGACAAACGTGTCGTCCCGGGTGATCTGGTTGAGCTGGCCGTCGCGCAACAGGTATCCGCGTGAATCGCCGATGTGACAGAGACCGAGGCGGGAGCCGGCGAACAGGATCGCGGTGAGCGTGGTCCCCATGCCGTCGAGTTCGGGGGCTTCGGCGACCTGATCGGCGATCGCCTGATTGCCACGGCGCGTGGCGGTGTCGAGTTTGGCGAGCAGGTCGCCACCGGGCTCGTCGTCGTCGAGCGGACGCAGCGCCTGGATGACGAGTTGGCTGGCCACCTCACCGGCCGCGTGACCGCCCATTCCGTCGGCGAGGGCCAGAAGTCGTGCACCGGCGTAGACGGAGTCTTCGTTGTTGGCACGGACCAGTCCACGGTCGCTCCGCGCGATATAGCGCAACACCAGTGTCACGGGCGCAACTCAATCACGGTTTTGCCCACGCGTACCGGAGTTGCGATGGGGACCCGCACAGCGGTGGTGACTTTCGACCGATCGAGGTACGTGCCGTTGGTGGATCCGAGGTCTTCGACGTACCAGTCGTCGCCGCGGCGGATCAGGCGGGCGTGACGTTCGGAGGCGTATTCGTCGGTGAGTACAAGGGTCGAATCGTCGGCCCGTCCGAGGAGGACGGGCTGGGTACCCAGGGTGATGCGGGTGTTGGCCAGCGCGCCGTGGGTGACCACCAGGTACCGGGCGGCGCCCTTGACCCGGGCCGGGCCGGGGGTCCGGCGTTCGAACCGGGTAGGTGGTCGCTGGCCCGTTGCCGCATAGACATCGTTTCGGATGACTCGTAGCACCGCCCAGATCATCAGCCACAGGAGCAACAGGAAACCGACACGCGTCAGCTGCAGCACGATGCCTTGCACGTTTTCTCACCTCCTGGGCCAGCCATCAAAGTCCAGTGCATCTTATGGCCCAGTGGCCTCCCCGTAGGTACTCGGATGTGTCACTTGTGCAAAGAAGGTGGGTCGGGTCATACCGGGATCAGCGGCCGGAGCCCCCGCGCCCGTCGGTTGGGTTCGTCTACTGGAAGCGAACGGTGATGTCCGAATGTCCGACGCGAATCCGGTCACCGTCGGCCAGTTCCCAGCTGCTGACCTGGACATCGTTGACCGTGGTGCCGTTGGTGGAGTTCAGATCGTTGAGCAATGCACTCGATCCGTCCCAGCGAATTTCCACGTGGCGACGGGAGACACCGGTGTCCGGCAGCCGGAACTGGGCGTCCTGGCCGCGGCCGATCACATTCGAACCGTTACGCAATTGAAAGGTGCGGTTGCTGCCGTCTTCGAGCAGAAGGGTGATCGAGCTCGGCGCGTAACCGGCTGGTGCCGCATAGCCCTGCCCGGCGTAACCACCCTGCTGGTCTGCCGGAGGGTAGCCACCCTGGTCCGCGGCATAGGCCTGCTGGTCGCCGTAGCCCTGGTCGTAGCCGCCCTGTTGGTAGCCCTGGTCGTAACCGGGTTGTGCGTAGCCCTGCTGGCCGTAGGCGGGCTGCTGGTCGTAGCCGCGCTCGTAGCCACCCTGGTCGTATCCGGGTTGTGCGTAGGCGCCCTGGTCCGCGGCGTAGCCGCCCTGGTCATAGCCGCCCTGCTCGTAGCCGCGCTGGTCGTAACCCTGCTGATCCGGTGCGGCGGCACCCTGCTGCTCGCCGGCGTAGGCGGCGGGGTCGTAGCCGCCCTGCTGGTAGCCCTGGCCGTATCCGGGCTGCTGCGGTGGGTAGCCGGGCTGGGGTGCGTAGCCGCCCTGTTGGTACCCCTGCTGGTCATAGCCAGCCTGCTCGTAGCCGCGCTGGTCGTACCCCTGCTGGTCGTAATCATCCTGCTGGCTGTACGCCTGCGGGGCGGGGTCGCGCTGGTCACCGGGCTGGTACGGCTGCTGGCCGTAGCCAGGAGGCGGATAGGAGCCCTGTTCGTAACCTCCGCGCTGGTCATATCCGGAGTTCTTGCTCATGGGAACGGCTCCTACTTGTGGGGTTCGGTGTGGTCCTGCGGGTTGCGGCCCTGCCTGTGGACCGGGCGGGGGCGGCCCGGGTGGGCCTACCGGTTGGTCACCGGGTGAGGGTACGGGCATCGGTCGGGCATCGGGGTTGACTGCACCCCGAGCCCGGAACTGACCCGTGTGCAGGGTGGGTGAGTGGGCAAACTCAACAACCACTTCGCCATACGTCTGCCACCCATTGTCTCGAATGAAGTTATCGAGATGTTTGGAAAAGGTCTTGCGATTGAGCTCGTATTCCGCAGCCATCTCCTGGTGGTCGGTCGAACTGACCACCAGGGTGTAGGCGTTGGGCGCCAGTTTGCCGCCGTCGCCGAGGTCCTCGAGGTTGTCCTCGGCCTCCCGCTGGAGTGCGTTCTCGACCTCCTGCGGTGCGACTTTCCCACCGAACACCCGAGCGAAGCCGTCATCGACAACACCTTCGAGCTTGCGTTCGATTCTCTGCAGAATCCCCATAGCGACGACCTCCCTCCGAATTGCCAGCGTGTCGGCGTGCCAATCGTGCTTTTTGATGATAGCGACTCAACACTCGCATGGGCACTCCAGGGAGAACATCTGCACCGTCAGCCACAGATGTCCCATGTCGGCTCGCCGAACGGGACATTCCGGTGCCTGCCGATGTACCGGTGTTTGCCCAGCTCAGATGGTGGTCCAGAACCTACGGATCACGGACACCGGAGTGATATGTACCTTGACCGGGCTGGAATGGCTGTATTCGGGCCACCCGTCGTGGCTTGGGTCCGGACCGGGTGGCGCCGTCGATAGACACATTTGCAGTGAGACTTTTGGCGATCTCTGCGGCTACGTCGACGACGCCTCGCGGGTCTGATGGGGCTATCGGTGCCGCACGATCTGGTTGGAATCCCGGGGACTGTGAGGGGACGTTCTCGTTGTAGAGGTGTGTAGATACGAGAGACACTCCAAGGCGGTTTTCTCCGGATGGGGCGTGGCCCGGAACCACCAAAATGGACCACAGAACAGCGGATTTCTGTCCGAGCGGTCAGTCGTGTTAACGTCTCGTAGTCCTTTTCGGAGAGATCCGACAAGGACAGCCACGGGCGAGTGGCGGAATGGCAGACGCGCTGGCTTCAGGTGCCAGTGTCCTTCGGGACGTGGGGGTTCAAGTCCCCCTTCGCCCACAGAGAGCAGTTCAGCTCAAAGCGGTACAAACGGTCAGGTTGCAGAAATGCAGCCTGACCGTTGTGTTTGCGGGGAAAACGCGGATCCTTGGTCGGTAGCGGCGGTGGGGGACCCAGGCGCGGGCCCAGGTCCACCGTTTGCTTCAGTCGTACGAGGGTTCTGGGTTCACGAGAGTTGCGTCCCCACGAAGCAGAAGAACTTTCCACTCGAGCAAGACTTTCTTGACGCGCTCACCGATGCTCGCCGCAAGTGCGGATCCGCTCCTGAGGTTTACTGGAACGTATCCGGCGGGATCGTCAGCGAGACAGCCCTTTTTGCAGTTTCACGCGACAAGGCATGGAGGCACTCGAGACCCTGACATCATGTCGCCTCATCGTTGCGCATCCGGCCGGATGGGGAGTTGCCACGAAGTCGGTTTGCCCGTCGGTGCTGCGACAATGGGGGCCATGGGGAATCGATCTGAGTACCTGGACTCGCGGATACTTGATGCCGAACTCGCCATCCGCCGGCTCTACGGTTTGCAGGTCGATCAGCGGTCGATCACGGTGAGATCGGGTGCCTCCGTACGTGTCCTGAGTACCGGCGAGGGACCGCCGGTGCTCCTGCTTCACGGCGCCACAATGACGGCTGCGGCATGGGCTCCCTTGATGGCCGCGCTCGGCGGATTCCGGTTACACGCTGTTGAATTGCCTGGGCACGGGCTTTCCGACGCTGGTGACTATCGCACAGGCGGGCTCCGACCGTTCGCGCAATCATTGCTGTTGGACGTCGTGACTGATCTCGTTGACTCGCCGATTCCGATGATCGGCAACTCGCTTGGCGCCATGTTTGCCTTATGGTTCGCCGCCGACCACCCAGAACTCGTGACGACTGTGATCTCGATCGGGACACCCGCGATCGCGTTGCCCGGCACTGTTGTTCGAATGCCGCTGGCTCTGCTGAACCTTCCGGTTGTGGGTCGCGCATCGCTGCGGTTCCCATTGCCTCGACTTGCCTACAAGTGGGTGCTGCGGGCCGGGTTGGGAACCGACGCGAGTGCGGCGATGCCGGCGTGCCTGCTCGACGAACTGCGGTTGTCGGCGCGCAGGAACGCCACCAGTCTTGCTCAGCTCAACCGTGCGATGAATCGCTTCACCCAACCGCGAGTCGAAAACGTCATGACCGCAAAGGAACTGCGCAAGGTGGTGTGCCGACCGCTTTTCATCTGGGGATCAGAGGATTGTTATCTGGGCATCGACCAGGCGCGGAAATGGGTGGCGGCCAGTGATGGCGCCCGGATACAGGAGACTCCTGGAGGACACGCGCCCTGGATCGCTGATCCACACGGTTTGGCTGACATCATCGCCGCGCACCTACGTCACGAATCAGATCAGTGCTGACATGGCACCGTTGCCAAACTCAGCTCGGACGACCGGTCTCGTGATCAGTGGCGAACGCTCGAACGGCTCGAAACCCAAACCCGACTCGGCGTCGATGCCTACCTCAGCCGATCCGGGCTCGCGGTGAAACCGTCCAATCTCGCTTCATATTTCGCCGACACCGAAGAGGTTCGGTTCTTCACTTACGTTGTGAAACACGAACTCTCGATCATCGACTCCACCGAACGTGCGCTTCGTCAGGATCGTAACCCCCTCGACGGTGTCCTTCGAATACTCGATGACCAACTTCCCGGACGCTGAACCATGTCGATGACCGTGATCTAACCGGCGAGCGTGGCCCGCGCATCCTCGAAGGGGAGTGCGCGCGAACCGAGAGCGCGTTCGGTTCTGCGCTGCACATATCCCGACACGGTCGCGGTGCATTCGGGTACTACGAAAGCATCGAAGCCTCGAGCGAGTGCGGTGCGAAACGTCTTCGCCACGCACTGATCGGTGATGAATCCGCACATGACGACGGTCTCGGCGCCGGCAGCCCATAGTACTTCTTGGAGGTCGCTGTCGACGAACGCATCGAATGTCGTGCGGCCATGGACCACCGTATCGCCCGCAGCGTGGACCCCGTCGGTGAACTCCGCACGCGTGCTGCCCGCGGTGAAGAATCGGCCGCGGGTCAGCTTCGCGAAAGTTCCGTTCAGCTGCTTCGGATCGATCACCAAGGGGGCGTGGATCACCGGGACCCCGCCGGCACGGGCGGCTGTGACGAGTTCCAGGGTGTTGCTGATCGCGTTGCGTTGCCTCAGTTGCCGGGCGATCAACCGGCTGTGCAGCCCGGAATCCGTCCACTGCTTCTGAAACTCGATGAGCAGAAGCACAGTCCGATCATGTGGAAGATTCATGCTTACCCCGCTTGTAGGCCAGGACCGCTCGACAGTTACTGGTCGATGGTGCTGGGTTCTTGGGCCGAGAATTCGGATAGGTACGCGCCGAGCGTCAGGGGGCCTTGCTGACCATGTTTCTTCCGAATGCTTGTGCGGCAGAGAGATCGTCGATGGTGGGGTGGGCCTTGTTCACTCCGCCGAGCAACTTGAACGGGCCCATCGTGTCAAGGCCCCGGCACGAGAATGTGCCGGTGGCACGGAAGCCCTTGTCGGTCAGTAGTTTCGTGAAGTTGCGGAGGTAGGGGCGGAAAGGTGGCTGCGGAAATCCACTGGTGGCGAAGACAAAAGCGTCACGCCCCGACATGTCCGGAAGACTGTTGACACAGGTGATGAGTTCAGGAGCGAATGCCAACCAGTAGATTCCGGAACCGAAGCCAATGCGGTCGGCCTGTGCCAGCTCGGTCGGGGTTGCCTGCGCTGGGCTGAGAATGCGCGCGTCGAGCACTTCGGCAAGTGCGTCGGCGACCTGCCGGGTGTTTCCGTTGGAGGTGGACGAGCACACCAGAATGGTGTTCACGGTTCTGCTCCCGTCTGTGGATCTGTTGCCGATCCTTATGACCAGCTGTAGCTGAGTTTGCCGAAGTGCCCGAAGCGCAATGTGTTCGAGCAGACCTTTTCTTTTGCGTACGCTGCCGGCGGGCCGGTGAGGATCGCCCATCCGCGGGGTCGGTCTTTGAGGTTGCTGCCCTGCAGCACACCAGATGTGCGTCCGAGGCTGATGGCCTGGCCGGTGAACTTCGGTTTGAGACGCTTGGGTTCCCTGCCCTCGATTACGCGGAGAACTGTCTCGGCTGCGTGGATTCCCGATGGGGTGGCCGCTTGGCAGCTCATCCGGAGTGGAATGCCTGATATCAGGGCTGCATCTCCGGCGGCGACGATGTTCGGAGCACCTTCGCTGACCAGGTTTGGTCCGACGGTCAGGGCACCCGTCGGGCTCGTGGGGAGGTTGCTCACACGCGCGAGGTCGGGCTGGATCGCGCCTGTCGAGATAATCGTCAGATCGCTGGCAATCGTTGTGCCCGTTGCCAGTACAACGTCCTCCGGGTTGACTCGCCGGACGGCCGTGCCCTCGGTGATGACGACCCCCGCGGCGGTCAGATGTCTGCGGATGTAGTTACGCGCGCGGTTGCCCACACTCGGAGCGAGTTGTGTATCGGTGATCAGATGGATGGTCGCGCCGGTGCCCATTCCGGCCAGTTCCGCGGCGGTCTCGATGCCGGTGAGTCCGCCGCCGATGACAACAATCGACGAATGATCCGGGAGGTCCCGCAAACGGGTGCGCGTGGCCTGTGCCTCCTCGAAGGTACCCAGCGTGAACGCGTGTGCTGCGGCTCCGTCGATCCCGCCGGTCCACTCCCGGCTGCCGACCGCATAGATGAGATGGTCGTACTCGACGGTGGTGTCTGCGAGATGGATCCGGCCGTTGTCCGGATCGATGCGATCGGCGGTGCCGATCAGCAACTTGGTCGATTCCGGAACCACCAGCCGCAGATCGGTGACGGCGTGGTGGTTGCCGGCCACATACTGGTGCAGCCGAATTCTCTCGACGAACTCGGACCGCGGATTCACAAGTGTCACAGCGAGATCGACTGAACTGCGCGCCAAACGTTTGGCCGCACTGACCCCTGCGTAACCCCCACCGAGCACAACCACTCTCGAACTCATCGCGACCCCCTCGTCGACTGTTGGCTGTCTGACAACGTACGTGCGAGGACGCCGCAATGCAGACGGTTTGTGACGTACGTCATGTAGGGCAGCGAAGGCCCGGCCTTGCGGACGCACGATCTGCGTAATCCAACCGTGGAACCGGTCGAACATGTCGATCTCTTCACGAAGGCGGCCGGCGCCGGCCTCGTGGACGACGCCGCGGCCCCACCGATGGTGAGCAAGTTGTTGAACGTCTCCTCCGCGTCGGACTGATACTGACCTATCTGGCACATGGAGATTCGGACGGTTCCCGGAGGGGCCACTGCAGAAGGTGCTGCGGCAACGGCAGTTGCCAGCGTGGCAAAGAGAACACACAACGCGATGACTCCACCACGCCACGTCGTGTATTTGCCCTCAATCACTGGCAGACACCTCGATCGACACGATCGCGCCCGGTCAGCGACCGTAGTTCGGATTGTTGCCCACTGGGATATTGATGTTGATGGGCATGCGGAGTTCGGACATGTAGAAGAGCACAAATTGACGGAGAAACTCGTCGAACAGGAAGTACGCCTCTTTGGGTAGGCCGGCATCGAGAAGTCCTTCGCGGACCAGGACGTAAGGGCCCCAAGCTGTTTCGAGAAGCGGCGTCCAGACAGGTTCGGTGGGGATGTGGAGCCAGTTGGCGACTTCATCGCCGAGCATGAAGCGGGTCAGGGCGCCGAGGATCGGTCTGGTGAGCAACGTCAGGTCCAGGTTCATCCCGAGATCGAGGAGGGTATCGGCGAGCTTGATGCCCTCGGG